>CAKKRC010000054.1 GCA_919902495.1 Nitrospiria bacterium | reverse complement strand
AGAGTGTGCCATGAAAAGCATTAACTAGCAAGAACTTATTTTACGCTGTACTAGTAGATAAGATAGCAGTAATTAAGAAAACAATTCGCGAGCTGAAAAAAATGAATGTGATTATGCAGCGCTTAGATGAGCTTGCCGGCAAACTAAGTCTCCTAAAGAATACTCCAATTTCCGAATTACTTGAAGAAGCGAAAAATAAAGTAAAGAAACTGGATAATAAGCAAAGTCAACTGCAGGCGATAAGGGCGTACCTCAAGCGGCTGACAGAAAATGGTTATAGTGAGGAAGAATATGCAGAGCTTCTTGATGAATTTCGCAGTGCTGTGGATAAACAGAATCAAAGTAGACGAGCGTTCAATTTAGCCACGTGGCAAAAAGAACAATCTAAAGTTGAGGAAGACTTACAAAAGCTATCAGCTGAATTAGAAAAGATATCGGCTACAAGAAAGGAATTGTTAATTGCTATTAAAGAATTAGTTAAAAGTCTTGGCAGGCAAGTCGTATCGGCAGACGAGGCTGTGATAATAATAAACGAAAGAATATTTTTGATAAGGGACTGCCAAGAAAAATACCGCGCTATACACGATATTGCGCAAATCGATAAAGTTGATTCGCTGAATAAGATAGTGCGCGGAATTGACGTTGTGGCGGGGCTTGTGAAGGAGTTTGTTAAAGAAAAGGAAAATGAGAAGAAACGCAGCACTCAGCTTCAGCAGTTGACAGAGGAACTTAGCGTATTAGAAAAAGACCGCGTTGAGGCTGATGGCCGCTTCAAACGCTGCAAGACGGTCAAGTCTGTTCTTGAAATAATAATTAATAAGCATAGTATTGATAACGTAGTTTCAGAATTTATATCTCGGAATCAAAAGAGAATTAGTGAAATATTCACGTCAATTCACGCGCCCCACGAGTTTGCAGGGATTGAGCATGTGAAAAAAGGAAACGATCTCAGCGGGGAGTTGAAATTAGTGAGGATATATAATGACAAAGAATCCCGCGTTTCGGTGTCGGAAATCAGCGCTGGACAACGTGCGGCCCTTGCTTTGTCAATATTCTTATGTCTTAATGAGAAACTGGAGAATGCTCCACCTTTGATTCTTCTTGATGATCCGGTTGCACATGTGGATGATATGAATGCTTTATCGTTTTTGGATTATTTGAGGGAAATTGCCATAAATAAGAGTAGGCAAATATTGTTTGCTACTGCAGACGACAAGCTTGCCGCATTGTTTGAACGTAAATTCGATTTTCTTGGTGAGGAATTCAAGCGGATATCTTTATCTCGGTAGTGTAAGGGGAAACTTGGTGCCAAATCTCATTTGCAGAAAGCATGGTTAAGATATTTAGCTATGTTTGCGTTCTTTGCAAGAAATGCTTCATATGTCGTTTCCTGAATCTTCTCTGCCATTGAGAATGAGTTATGAAGACCGTTCAAAAGGTTGCCTATAACAAACAGCTGCGGCAAGAAGCGGCGTGGTCGCTCCTCGCGGCCGATCTCGCTCCTGAATATGTTGCGCTTTTGTCGCACCACTTGTTTGATGGAGAACGCCGACTTGCCAGCTCTATCCTTCACGAACGGGTGACGCATGACCTAGTGCTACTGAAAGAGCAGGGTTTTACCGACATAACCACAGACGATGCGAGACCGCTCATTCGCCAATGGGTCACTAATGGCTACCTTGAGCGCTTCATCGATCGTGCAACAGGGGAGGAAGTATATGAACTAAGCGCTAGCGCACTTCAAGCAGTAAGTTATATCGACCACCTCGCGCAAAAAAGGACAGTTGCTACAGAAAGTCGTCTGTCGATCGTTATCCAGCAGCTCGCCCAGTTGGCTTCCGATACTGATCCTAACCCGGACTCGCGTATTCAATCCCTTCTGGAAGAACAACGGCGTATTCAGGACACGATCGATAAAATCAGGTCCGGTAATAATGAGCCACTGTCAAAAGAGAAATCCCTGGAACGAACCAGGGAGATTCTCAACCTTGTCTACGAACTTACTAACGAATTTCGGCAGGTTCGGGACAAGTTCAATAGTCTGAACCAGCAGCTCCGAGAAGAGATCCTGGAGTCAGAGGAGAGCAGGGGAGGAGTGCTTGAAGAGCTTTTTGCTGGCGTCGATCGCATAGCGGAAAGCGAAGCCGGAAAAACATTCAAGGCGTTTTGGGTCCTGCTTACGGACATCAAGCAGAGCGCCGGCCTCGACGATGCAATTGAGCAGATTATGGAAAGGGAGTTTGCGCCGTCTCTTACGCGTGAAGAGCGGAAGTTTCTCTCTGGCATGACCCGCGTTCTTCTGGCCCGCGCAACCGAGGTTCAGGAAACGCTACAATTCTTTGCTCGGAGCCTTAAACAATATGTCACGAACCGCGAGTACCTTGAACACCGGCGTTTCACGGAGTTGCTGAAGGAGGCGCAGCTGCTGGCGCGAGATATCAAAAATGATATCAGCCCGCACGCCAAAATCGGCTTTACCCTGGACCTTACCAGCGTCAAGTTTTCCTCTGTAGCGCAAATGCTCCTCTACGATCCGTTCTACCACCACGTTGACATAGGCATCACCATGGGCAGGCTGCCAAAGCTATCTTTAGACGCGGTCGGTTCTATGGTTGCAAATTCCGAGATCAATATGAAGGAGCTCGAGCGGAACATCGTTGCTATGACCGACCTCACTGGTCAGACGACGATAAAAGATATCCTCAACAAATATCCCGCCCAGCAGGGGCTCGGCAGTATCGTCGGTTATCTCTTCACAGCAACAAGACACGGGGAAGTTTCACCAGAAGGTGAAGAGACTATCTCCTGGACGGGTGCCGACGGAGAAAAACGCAGAGCACGTATTCCACTTGTGTATTTTAGGAAAGGCTGTCTCAATGGTAAACAAAAACACGCACGCAAGCGATAACGAACCCCAGACCGCTGAACTCTATCACGGGGACACCGGTCGGCTGCCTCAAGACGGACGATCGGTATTAGCTGCCTTGCTGGCAGGGCCGTCCATCGATGCCAAGCGCAATATCAACCTCTGGCCAGCCCTTCTTCGATACGAGGACGAGATTCGCAGCAGGCTTTCGGAACTATATCTCACCCTCGAACTTGATCGGGAGTTGGGGGTAGCATTTATAAAGAAGGCTGACACCGGGGACTTAGATACACCAACGACTTTGCGCCGGAGAGAAATCACATTTATACAATCGGTGCTTATTCTTTACCTGAGGCGATTGCTGATCGAAGCCACATCCAAAGGCGAGCCGGCGATTACTTCAGAGACAGATATGATGGACCATCTGAAGCTGTACGAGCCGACAGGGAACACTGACCATCATGGGTTCGAAAAAAAGATCAACAGCGCTGTTGATACCATGAGAAAGTTCAGCATATTGAGCGCTATTCGCGGTAGCGACGACAGATACGAAATATCGCCCACTTTGAAATTGCTCTTCACGCCAGAGAATGCAGAATCAATGATCCGAGTTTATCGCGCCTTGAAAGACGGTCAGGTGCCCGACAATAAGTCTGTTGATGACGGAGAGGGCGAAGATGAGTAGAACCTGGCGAGACGCACAATATCGGATGCGGAAACTGCAGGTTTTTAACTGGGGCACATTCGAAGGACTCCACACAATCCCCATCTCTGAAAAAGGGCATCTTATAATCGGCCGGTCAGGCTCTGGCAAAAGCAGCCTCCTGGATGCTATCACAGCCCTTATTGTTCCGAAAAAGTGGCAGGAATTCAACGCGGCAGCCATAAAGGGAGAGAAGGGGAAACACGACAGAAGTTTCGTGTCCTACATTCGAGGGGCATGGGGCGAACAATCGAATGAGGAGGGCGAGATTGCTACACAGTACCTGCGTACGAGTACTACCTGGTCAGCTCTCGCTCTCGAGTACAGCAACCGTCAAGGCAAGACGGTCAGCCTCATTCACGTTCTTGTCATCAAGGGGGCATCGCTCCGCGAGACGGATATCAGACACATCTATTTTGTTGCCAACAGACCATTTGATATTGGTCAGGAGCTCAAGGATTTTCCTCCGCAGCTGGACGTACGCAAACTGAAACAGTCTTTCGCTGACGTTCGGATGTTCGACGACTTCAGCAAGTACTCTGAGCATTTTATGCAGAAGTTCAGTATACGATCTGAAAATGCTCTTAAGCTGCTTCAGAAAGCCGCTGCCATTAAAGACCTCGGTGCAAAGGACCTTAATGGATTCCTCCGGGAGTTTATGCTCGATAAACCAGAGACGTACGAAGTATCGGAACGGCTCGTAGATGGGTTCTTGGAGTTGGAGTCCGCCCATACCGAAGTGGTCGATGCCCGCCGACAGATCGAGCATCTTACCCCATCGGAAGATGCCTACAGTAAATATATCGACAACCAGCAGGAACTCGTACGTTTATCTTCGCTGGAAACGGCAACCGACGCATATAAAGTCCGCCAAGAAAAGCGGCTAATTGAAGAGTGCATCGAGCAGCTGAAAACCCAGGACACCGGGCTTGCAGGGCAGGAGGCTCAACAGCAGCAGGTCGTCGATGACATCTACAGGCAGGTTGTTCTTTACGAGGAAGAGCACCGTGCCAAGGGTGGAGCCAAAATCCAAGAACTCGAGCAGGCGATCAGGAATGCCGAAAAGGAGAGGGACCAGCGCGCAATCAAAAAACGACAGGCCGAAGAAGCTTGTGTAAAGTTCGGACGGAAATTTCCAGATACTTCCCAAGACTATGCGCAGCTTATCGCCGAGGCGAAGGAGGTGCTGGACACAAGAAAAAGCATTTTTGACAAAGACAACGAGACCCTCGTCTCCGTGATGAATACATGGGCGGAAAAGACGAAGGAACGCTCAGGGATTATCTCAGAACTTGACGCCCTGAAACGGTCCCAGTCAAACATTGACCCTCGTGTGCTGCGACTCCGAGACCAAATTGTGGCCGCCCTCAACCTCCCGGAGGATAGCCTGCCATTCATCGGCGAACTGATTGAAGTACGGAAAGAAGCCGCCGATTGGCATGGGGCAATTGAACGCCTGCTCAGGGGCTTTGCTTTATCCATCCTCGTCAGCGAGGATCTCTATCGAAAGGTTTCGGATTACATCAATAGGACGTTCTTGGCCGGTCAGATCGTCTATTATCGTGCGCTCTCCCATGGAGTCACTTTTTCAAGGGAACTCGACAGCAGGTCTGTCATAAGCAAGTTGACCATCAAGGAAAATATTCATAAGCCGTGGTTAAAGTCGGAACTCGCAAAACGGTTTGACTATGTCTGCGCAACCGATATGAGCGAATTTCGCGCCGCCGAATATTCGTTGACTAAAGAAGGGCAGATAAAGCAGGGTGAAAATAAACATGTCAAGGATGACCGAAAACGCATTGATGATCAGCTGGCATGGGTTCTCGGTTCAGACAATACGGGCAAGAAGAGGCTGTACGAAGGGGCGCTGAAAACACTCGACCGGGAAATCGCTGATCTCGCCAAACAGAAGGGTCAGCTTAAGCGAAATTTGGAGACCCTTCAGGAACGAATCCTTGGCTGTCAGGCACTTGTGAACATCTCCTGGGAGGAAGTGGACATCATAAGTTCGTACGAACGCGTGAGAGCCCTTATGCAAACGCGAGATGAACTGCGCGCTGCTTCTAGCACGACCCTCAAAGAACTTGAGGATAAGATTCGTCAGTCAAAGGAGAAACGTGCCAGCGAGGAAACAAACCTGAATAATATCAAAGCCAGCCGTATAGCGATCGCCAAAGAGTTTGCCTCGCTAGAAATCCGACTCACGCGCGTTGTCAGCGATATCTCGGCAATGCCGCTCTCTGCAGATAAGGAAGAAGCTCTCGCCGAACGGTTCACTGCTGTTCGTGATAGGCTGACTCTTTCGACGCTAGACAACGTAACCGGCAAGGTCAGCGGACAGATCAAGAATGAGATCCTGACCCTTACGGAGGACCAGGCGGAACTCAAAGGAGCCATGGAAAAGTCTTTTAACGACTTTCTCCGGGAGTTCAGCCGGTTCCGCGGTGATCTTAAAGCCGAAATCGGGTACGCCTCAGACTTCATGAACATTCTGGACAAACTCAGAAAGGATGGTTTGCCGAAAGTAGAGGACAAATTCTTCAAGATGCTCGAGGAACAGAGCGAAAATAACATCTCTGCCCTGAGCAATCACATTAAGGAGGGACGAAAGCTTATCCGAGTTCGGATGGAGGAGGTGAACTCGGTTTTGGAAACAGCGCCCTACAACCCCGACACCTACTTGAAGATTGTTGTAAACGACCGCCATTTGCCGCAGATCAGGGAATTTCAGGCTGAAATATCAAAGGCGTTGGACAAGAGCTGGCTGACTACACGGGAGGATGCTGAAAAACGCTTCCTCATTTTCAAGAATCTGGTCACGCGCCTCAAGTCCGAAGATAAAGCAGACATCCTGTGGAAAAACCAGGTCCTCGACGTGAGACAACACGTCGAATTCATCGGTAAAGAATATGACCTGTCAACTAAACAGGAGATCCAAGTTCACCGCGCCGGCACGGGCAAGTCCGGTGGTCAGAGAGAGAAATTATCCGCTACCTGCGTCGCTGCGGCGCTTCGCTACCAGCTTGGTGGCGAGGACAGCGAACTACCTATGTATTCGCCGATAATCATTGATGAGGCTCTAGCCAATTCCGACTCTAATTACATGGAAGCAATCATCAACATATTTATGACATTTGGCTTCCAGCTTGTCCTTGCAACACCTGGCAAGGGCGTGATGACCATTGAGCCCTATATTGGCGGAGCAACAGTCATCGACATCGAGGAGCAGAAGTACTCTAGCGCGCTTCAGATTTCATACAATGAAGAACTGAAAAAGCTTGATGTCCCGTTAGGCACTCTAATCCATGGCTAAGAATATCCTTCTCGATAAGAAAGACATCTCCGAAAAGTTGCGGCGGAAGTATGACAACAGCCGTCGGATATGGCTGGATGGCAAAGGGGAGTGGCCCATCTCATTTCGCCTTGGCATTCCAAGTGAGAAGGAGGCCCAAGAGCAAGTAAAGGACGTTAAAGCTTGGCAGCTATTCTGGCACACGTGGACTGGAGCAGGGGACGTAATCTGGGTAGAGAGACATTGGCAGATTCTCGGCACTCAACAAGTACCGGAGCGTATTGTCATGCACAACCCGGAACAGGTCGTCTCGTGGATTGGCGAATCGGAGCGGTGGAGTAGTGCAACAAAAAGGCGAGACCTGATTTTGACCAAATGGCCTATTTTGACCGACTCGATCTCGAAGTATTACGACGATCTCGCGGACTATTCCGACACCGACTTTGACCGACTCCTGAATGTGACCACCTGGTTGTTCGAGAATCCGAAATCGCATCTATATATTCGCCAACTGCCCATTCGCGGAATAGATACAAAATGGATAGAAAACAGGAGATCAATCGTCACCGGGTTACTCAGCGGTCTCAGGGCCGCCATTGACGAGAAAACCGATCTGTTCGACATAATGGGTGTCCGGAAGCAGCCCCGAATGGTTCGTATGTGTATTCTGGACACTTTAATCAGAGCCAATTTTGGTGGTTTGAGAGACATCGCGACCCCCGTAGAAGACCTCGCCGCGTTAGAGCTCTCTCTGAGAGCAGTATTTATCGTTGAAAATTTACAGAACGGATTGGCCTTTGGAGATATCCCTGGCGCGGTTGTTTTCATGCGTATGGGCAACGCGGTGGACATTTATAGAGACATCTCGTGGCTTAGACATGTTCCGTGTTTCTACTGGGGTGATCTGGATACGGCCGGGTTTGCCATTTTGAACAGGTTACGGACATATCACCCCCATGTAAAATCTTTTCTGATGGATTTGAAAACGCTGACTGACCACGAAGATCTCTGGTCGCACGATAAGGATCCTAAACGGGCGACACTGTCACTCTTGGCACCAGAAGAGCAAGAGGCCTACGAAAGCATTTTGAGCAATAAGTTGGGGGATTATGTCCGGCTGGAACAGGAGCGTATTCCCTGGCAGCGTGCTTGGGAAACCATAAAGAGTTTGATCTAACTCTATAGGCTTTAGATGCGGGTTTGCTTCCGCTGCTTCAATTGTGCAGAGCAAGCTCGCAGACGTGGCTCCTCACAATCACAACACAATATGGTTCGAAGAAAGGAACAATAGAGGAACAATAGGGAACAATAGGGTCAAGTCTTTCCCCTTGAATTTTCGATTTACGATGAGAAATTTTCCATGCAGTTGACCCAAGCCGGAGTTGGAAAAGGACGCTGAGTCATCATGAGATGGTTCTTACTGCCCGGAATGGGCGCAACAGATGCCATGTACAACGGGCTGAAGCATAAGTTGGGGTTGAAAGTCAACTATCTCAACTGGCCTGAATATCGCGGTGAGAAAACGTACGCAGACGTGGCCCGGAGAGTCATCAATGAAAACGATATCGGCGCTGATGACGTTGTGGGTGGATCTTCCCTCGGGGGCATGATTGCTCTTGAGATCGCCCAACTGCTGAATCTTAAATCAGTCGTTCTGCTCGGCAGTGCCGCAAACCGAAAGGAAGTTCAGCCGATGCTTTCGCTGCTGTCTCCGCTCGCTAGCGCAGCGCCTGTAGCGATAATTCAGGCTCTCGTCGGAAAGCATCGAAGTCTGGTGAGTACCATGTTTGCCGACGCGGATCCTGAATTCATAAGGGCGATGTGCGCGTATCTGCCTTCATGGGATGGCTATCACGGTCCGGCTGAAAAGATAGTTCGTCTTCATGGAAAAAAAGATCACGTCATTCCGTGTCCGACATCTGGATGCGAGATAGTTGAAGAGGCAGGCCATTTGCTGGCAATTACTCATCCAGCAGAAACAGCCGTGTTTATGGAGAGAATAAACGCGCGATTAACCTCTGAGAGCAAATAGAATTTTGCGATTTGATGTTGACCTCCTAGGGTCGAGGAAGGGACGTTTCAATTCGCGCTCCCCGAGTATCAGTCATGGTCTGATGGTCCCGGAAGCGAACGTATAGACTTCCCTTGGCCGTTACCATACAGACAGCGAATAATGCTTGTGTGTATGGTAACCGCGTTAGAAGGCTGTTTCTTCAGGTCTGAGGAGTGAAGCCGGGCTGCGTATGGGTGATCGACATGGTAATTGCGGGGAGGTTCATCCAGGCATCGGCGCAGGTCACCCGGACGGGGCTGATCGAGACAGTGCTGCCTGCCGGGGTCTTCTTCGGGACGGACGGCGCGGTCAGGACCTCGCAGCTGGACCTGACCTTGGTCGGGCCGGACCAGGCCAACCACTTAATATACGATCATAAAAGATGAACATGCTGACCGATAAGTGTCCCTTGGCCGTTACCATACAGACTGCGAATAATGCCTACGTGTATGGTAACCGGCCGGGAAGTTCCGGAGGATGCCATGCCTGAGAAGTTCAATCCCCGCCTTCGCGCCGCATTCCTTGAAGCGGTGGAGAACCAGCTTCGCGACAACGAGCCGCCGGAGACCCGTCAGACCTATGAACGGCTGCTTCAGGAGGGGCATTCGGAAGCAGAGGCGAAAGACTTGATAGGGGCCGCGATCGCCGCGGAGACATATTATATTCTGAAAAGGGACGAGCCCTTCAATCACGACCGGTACGTCAAAACGTTGAACAACTTGCCGAAACTTCCCGAATAAGGATTGTGTCCACATGGTGATTCAGATCTGCTAGGCCAAGCATATCGGGGTCGGACCGGGTCAACCAATGAAATACCATCGTAATGATGAAAATACGAACCGATAAACATCTCTTGGCCGTTACCATACAGACTGCGAATAATGCCAACGTGTATGGTATGGTAACCGCGAAGGCTGTCGCTTGAGCTCTGAGTAGTGAAGTGAGGAGGGTGTCCCGTAATGGTGATAGGCAAGAAGAGACAGCGTTAGGGTCATTCGTCATAATGCTTTCCGATGACAGCACAAAGCCGCAATATAAGTAATAGAGCCTGGTGACGGAGAACTACAAATGGCCCGCATGTTTCCATCATGGAGTGAACGTATAAACCTTCCTTGGCCGTTACCATACAGAGAGCAGTAATGCCTATATTGTATGGTAACCGCGAAGGTTGTTTCTTCAGGTCTGAGGAAAGAAGCGGGGTTGCTGCGTAATGGCGATCGACAAGGCGGTGGGGGGGGGGTCATCAGCGAGTACAAGAAGTTCCTACTTGCGATCCCGTAGAAACAGCAAAAGCCATGCAGATCATCCATTGTACGAAGAAACTGTTGAATGAGCTCGGGGCGCTCGGCAGCAAAATGCCGGCCGGGCATCCGGCCGGTGTTCTTGGCCCCTGGCACGCGAACCTGATCAGGATCGAACGCAGAAAGTGCATCCTCTTCACGAACGATCGCACGCTCTACTCGTTCCTTGTGCCGGGAGTGAAGAAGAAGGATGATGTTCACGATCTCTTTCTCATGAACCTGAATGCTCAACTTGCCGTAGAAGGCCTGAGGCAGGGGGAAATCCTCAAAGCGCTGGATGAGTACAGCGAAATAGCTGTTGCGCCGACATCGAACCGAAGCGTGCTCGGCTCCATGAACGATCTCGTGAACCAGGTCGAGTTCCTCATCAGCCGGGCCGGCGGCCTGGAAAAGGCCGACATGCTCAGGGTGAACATGATGCTCAACCGCGTTCCCATGGGTGCGCTTAAGTACCATTATGCCGTCGAAAAGGTATACGAGCTCTTCGGCAGGACCGATAAGGTTCGCGAACTCGTCGATCCTTTCACGATGACATTTTCAAAATCGAAAGCGCAGATACTTCCTTGACGGTTACCATACATCTCAGTATAATCGCGCTATTGTATGGTAACGGCATAGGTGCCTATGAAGATTATCAAAGGCGTTCTGGAAGACGAACTCAAGAAGGCGGTGCTTGCCGAGAAAGACCATGAAAAGTCCCTGGCCGGGCTGCCCCGCGGCGTTCTGGTGAAGAAGTATGTCAAGGGACGACAGTATTGCTATCTCCTGTCCCGGGAAAATGGAAAAGTGCGATTCGAGTACAAAGGCAAGCTCATGGGCAAGGATGTCCGCTATTACGAGACCGTCAAGAAAGATCGGGCATTGTATCGAAACAAACTGTCTGAAGTAAGAAAGCGGATCGCGTTTATCAAGAAGATTCTGCGAGGCAAGGAATTGCGTGCCCTATGAATCCAGGAGCGAGCGCATTCCCCGTAGCGGCTCGACTGAGCTCGCCGAAGTCTTGCTGCGGGGTTAGCGAGCGATTAGGATAACTTAAACTACTTTGAGGATCGAAGATTCCCTGCAGCTTGCTGCAGGGAGATTCAATAACAAACAGAGATGGAATGAGGCTGTCGGATGACTGCTGCCGCTATCGTTTCAAGACTCTGGAGCTGCTGCAACGTCCGCGGCGACGGGATGAGCCTCCCGGAAAGGTGACCTGCATGAAACAGTACCAAACTTCAGCGTTTTTCAGTATCGTCACTTTCATCCTCCT
Organism: Nitrospiria bacterium; assembly: GCA_919902495.1. Taxonomy (GTDB): domain Bacteria; phylum Nitrospirota; class UBA9217; order UBA9217; family UBA9217; genus JAAXXJ01. The sequence continues at coordinate 25,891 of CAKKRC010000054.1, read as the reverse complement.
CTCATCGCCGCATCCCGCTTTTGCCGACCCCGCGGCCGCAGCAGGCCCCGACAGGAGTCGGGGGAGTTTTGCAGCCGTCGCTTCGCGACAGCCGGAGTCAATGAAACCTGCTGCTGCGGGATCTCGCGTCGATAAGAGGAGCCAACAGCTCCCGCAGGTGGGGCTCGACCAGCAATGGCACTATCAGGCATCGGCGCAGGTCGACCAGCCGGGGCTGATCGAGACAGTGCTGCCTGCCGGGGTCTTCTTCGGGACGGACGGCGCGGCCAGGACCTCGCAGCTGGACCTGACCCTCGTCGGGCCGGACGGCAATCCGCGCTCCTTCGAGCTTTTCTGGAAGGGCGACACCGGACCGCGCAGCGTTGCGCTGAAGCCCAGCCGCCTGCTCTTCGACAAGAAGCGCATGCTCGTCTGGGAGGCCGACGGGCCGAAGGACCTGCTCGTCGAGACGGTCCGGATCGACGTGGACGCGCCGCAGACCATGGGCACGGTGAAGATCGAGGGCTTGGACGCAAAAGGCTGGCACGTGCTTGCGGAGAATGCTGCCCTCTACGCGTCCGGCGGCCGCTTTGCCGCCGAGATCAGCGTCAAGCAAGGGATCTACCAGAAGCTGCGGCTCGGCTTCAAGGGCTATGACAAGCGGTTCCGCGAGACGACCCTGCCGGTGACGTCGGTGACCCTTTCGGGCAAGAACGCCGCGCAGGACTTCGCGCAGCTGTCCGTGCCGCTCAAGTTCTCGGACAAGACCGACGAGCATATGCGCGTGCTCTCCACAACCCTGCCGGGCCCGGGGCTCTGGATCAAACACATTACGCTTACTACCGAAGCGCAGTTCCAGGGCGCCTGGGAGCTGGGCGCCGAGGTGGTCTCCGGCGGCAAGCTGCAGTTCCAGAAGCTGCTCTCCGGAAGTGTCACGACAGTTGGGAAAAAAGGCAGCCTGCTCGAGATCCCCGTGGCTGGCTACTGGGCTACGCGCTCACTCGTGCTGCGGCTCGATCCGGGCAAGACGTACGTCGGCGCGATCAAGTCCATGGCGATCACGGTGAACCTTCCTCGTATGACCTTCTACGCTGACAAGGCCGGCTCATATCTGGCCCAGACCGGCCTGGGGAGCCTGGTGGCCATCCAGGAGACGCCGGGGGACAAGGAGCGGAAGATCAGTGCTGTCGTCGCTTTCTCCGATGCGCAGGAGAATCCGCAGTGGCAGCCCGAGAGCCTGCTCAAGAAGTATGCTGTCGCGGGAGGGCCCTTTGACGGGAAGGGGTTCCGCTGGCAGTCGCGGCTCCCGGTCGGGGAGGCGGGATACTACCGGCTGGTGCTGAACCGCGAGGCAAGCCTTCGCACTGGATTCGGCACGATCCGGATCGTGAAGGACGGCGTCCAGGTCCCTTACTTTTCCGGTCCGAGCGAGGAGCGGGTGATCGCCCTTGCGGCAACGCCTGAGTACGACAAGAAGAAGAACAGGACCACCTGGACCGTCGAGCTGCCGGACCGGTCAACTGACCTGAGGGAGCTGAGCGTTGAGTCCGCCGGGATCTTCGACCGGGTCGTGCAAATCGAGGCGCCGCTCCAGGGGCGAGCGGGGTGGCAGGTGTGGAGGACGATGCGCTGGCAGAACGCGACCCAGACCCCGTCGGTCCTGCGCGTGCCGCTCGCCGGCCTGCCGCTTGATGTTGCAAAGCTGCGCATCGCCATGGAGCACGGCGACAACCGGCCCATCGAGCTTGGCAAGCCGCAGGCGAGCTACGGCGCGCCGGTGCTGCTCTTCCTCGCGTCCGCTGCCGGGGAGTTCGCGCTCTACGGCGGGAACGATACGATCGGCGCGGCGAAGTACGACCTGACCTTGGTCCAGGCCCACCTGGCCGATGTCCTTCCGAAGACCGTGGAGATGGGGAAGGTCGAATCGGTCAGTTCCGCGGGGTTCAAGAACGCGTTCGTGGGAGCGTTCGAGGACAAGAGCTGGGGGCTCTATGCGGTGCTCGGCGGCGTGACCCTGATCCTGATGATCGTGATCGCCAGGCTCTTCCCGAAGGCGGAACAGTAGGCTGGCGAGCGCCCTCGTGCCGCTGATCGGGCTGATCAAGGTGATCGAAGAAGAGGTATGTGCAGGGCGGAATAGTAGAAATGAGCAGGGGCGTAAACTGCATCAAACACATCAACGTTAGAGTTCCCTATGGAGGCACCATGAGATCATTCATTTCCCTGATAATGCTCCTTCTCTTCATCGCATCACCTGCCCTCGCCGAGCCGATGCCGGAATCCGATATCCCCTACCGCTATCTATCCTGGGATGTCAAATATGACGTGAACGCTGACGGTTCCTTCGTTGTAACGGAGAAATGGAGCAGGACGGTCCTGAAAGAGAACGCACTTGCAGGGTTGAAGGATGCTCACGTTACCTTCAGCACGTCGGTCGCGAAGGGGGAGATCCTGGAGGCCTATACCGTGAAGAAGTCCGGGCAGCGGATCGACGCCCCCAAGGAAAGCTACCAGGTCAATATCAGCGACGGGTATAAAAAGGCCTCTCCCTTGTACTCCGATCAAACGACCATAACCGTGGTTTTCACGGACCTCGCTGTAGGCGATACGGCGGTCTTTTCCTCCCGGGTCACCAACTCGGAGGGCATGTTCCCTAACCACTTCTCGACTTCTCACAAATTTTCGCCTTTCGGCGCGCTTGATGACGCTTCCATTGAGATCACCGCGCCCACGACAATGAACTTGAAGACTCGATCCTATTTTCTCGATGAGCGGAAGCCGGACGTGAAGCAGGGGAAGCAGGTCCTGCGGTGGACCTACCGGAACAAGACGCCTGAAAAATGGACGCCTGCCGACAACGGCATTTACACCATCGGAGACGGGCCGGCCCTCTATGTGTCGACGTTCAACAGCTACAAGGAGATCGTTGACGCGTACGGAGCACGAGCCACGCCCAAGGCCGCGGTGACCGAGCGGGTGAAGAAGCTGGGAGCGGAGATCGTTAGTGACAAGAAGACCCCGGAGCTGCAGGCCCGCGCTCTCTACGATTGGGTCGCCAGGAACATCTCCTACGGCGGGAACTGCATCGGGATCGGCGCTGTTGTTCCCCGCGATCTTTCCGTTGTGCTCGACAACAAGATGGGCGATTGCAAGGACCACGCGACCCTGCTGCAGGCGCTCCTCGCTTCCCGGAACATCGAGAGCGAGCAGGCCCTGATCAATGCGGGCGGGAGCTACCAGTTGTCGGACGTGCCCGTGGTCTCAGCGGTGAACCACGTCATCAACTACATCCCGGGAATGAACCTCTTTCTTGATTCGACCTCTTCCGACACGCCCTTCGGCATGCTCCCGATGCAACTCGGCGAGAAACCGGTCTTGCTGGTATCGCACTACCGGGAAGGCATGAAGACGCCGTCGACTGCCCAGTACGGGCATGAGCAGACCATGCGGACCCATATCCGGATAAAGTCCGACGGGTCCGCAGCCGGGGATGCCGAGATGAGCCTCAAAGGTATGCCGGCGATCACCGCCAGGGCAGTTATGCGCAAGGTTCCGGGCGGACAGGAGGAATTGGTTGTGAAGTCGATGCTTGAATCTCAAAAAATGCACGGCAGCGGAACGCTGAAGAAGGACGATCCGGAACCTTTGATCGACACATACAAGCTCAGCGTGTCGTTCAGTCTGCAGGATTACGTGACCGTCGGATCCGCCACGGGAATGGCCGTGAGACCGGTAGCCGGGAGCTTCTTCCCCATTGAACACTTCCTGGCGTCCGCATATGGGCCGGAATCGAAGAAACCGCAGGCCTGCAGCGGCGGGAAAAGCGTGGAAGAGTATGTCCTGGAGTTCCCGGACACCATGAAGATCGTGGCCATCCCCAAGGATTACGAACTTGCCGGCGCTCTCATCGACTACCGGGCGACCTACCGGCAGTCGAAGAACACGCTGACAGTGCGCCGCGAACTGAAGGACAAGACGCCGTCCAACGTCTGCACTCCGCAGGTCATGGCGGACTATAAGAAAGCCATGCTGAGCATCGCGCGGGACCTGAAAGCGCAGGTCCTGGTCAGCGATTGACGACGGTTTCTCACGGTAATCCTGGGGCAAGTCGTTCTGGTCTTTGGTGACGTTGTTTCCCTGGTTGCTTGATGGCGTACAATACGCGTTGCCGGCTCTTTCAATAAGAGAGCATCTACTGTATCCTGTTTGGGTTCCTGGCAAAAATCAGAATGGAGGTGACAGATAGATGCTCCCAGTGGGTACAGTGGGTTGTTATCAGACTTGCTTCTGTAGTTATTGCGCTTGCCCGCTGGGACAACTTGAGGACCCAGATGCATTTAGTGCAAAACGATCGAGTGTGTGATGACGTAGTGCACGAAAGCGGCATTGAGTTCGGATCTTTGATGTTGATACAAACTAAAAAGGGCATCTGCCGCCAGCATCGTCATGACGCGACCCTCTCCGTAGTTTCTATTCATAGCAACGAGCATGCCCCAAAAATACCCCACTATTCTTATTGAGATCAGCATTGCTGCGACCGTTCATCTCATAAATCATACTCCAGCGCGATCGTGGTGAACATGCCGGTCAGCCGGTCCGTGTGATACTGGTACTGGATGTTTTCGTGCCTCGACGTGGTGAAAACATCCGCGCTCAGCTTCAGCTTGACCTTGTCGGCGTCGAACCTGCGCAGAAAGCTCCGCGAGGGTTTCAGTATGGCCATGACGCCGACCGTGTTGCTCTGGAAGGCGTACATGCGGTAATCCACGGCGATCAGCGGATCGCCCGGCGTGTAGAGGGCAAGGTCCTTCGCGAAGTACGCCTTGCTCTGGCGGTAGTAGCGGTAGCGTCCGCCGAGAACGACGGAGGATGAAATGTCGCGGTACAGTTCAAGGTTCACCGTGTCGGATCGTATGTGCCAATCATCGCGGTAGTCCCGGTAATTCACGTGGAGGCTCGTGGGATCGTTCAGGAGCGTGACGAGCCGGACCGCATAGGCGTTCCCCCTCCGGGTGTCCGGGTATTGCGCGTAGGCCGTGAACGCGGGCGTGACCAGCTGATCGGTCGGCTGGGCGAGGAACCCGTCGGAGCGGAGGGCGGAGTAGGTGAACTGGACCGACATTTTCGGCGACAACAGCTGGGTGGCGGTCAGGTCCATCGAGCGCTCGCTGCGGCGGTCGGTCGACAACGGATGGTCCGGTATCCAGTTGTCGAACGATTTGGAGAACCCGATGCCGAGGGCAGTATTGTTCAGGTTCATGCGCCTCGTATAGGCGGCGAACAGCGACCTGCCGGTGTACGTCCGTTCGTACGAATAGTAGCCCCCCGCGGTCAGGGTGTCGTCGTCCCTGTCGTAGGTGAGCGACAGGGACACGGGCACCCGCAGGCTGATGTTGCCGCCTTCGGAGTCATCCTCTCCGCCCGCGGCTGGCGAGGCCGGCTGGGAGACCTTGGTGGCGGAGGTGATCGCATCGACGCCCACCTTCGTCCCGAGATAGAAGGTGTCCGATAGCTTCTTCGAGAGGGACACGGCCGGCGCGATCACCCGGTTGTTGCCGTTGTCCAGGTACAGATCGAAGATGTAGGTGATCCCGTCCCTGGGCTTTTCGGCAAAGACCGGCCAGATGGGGAGCAGCATGCACGCGACGAAGAGGGCAAGGACCTTTCTGCTCATCGGCAGCCGCAGCCTCCCTGAAATCCGCTTGAACCTCCCGCGGATGCTTCGCGGATGCTGTAGATGTGCTCTTCGAACGCGGCACGTGCATCGAGCGGCGTGAACCGCATCTTGTCCTGCGCGAAATGCTCCATCTCGTACGGCTGGACCATGATCAGTTTTTCGGCGCATCCCGTGAGAGCGATCAGGCAGAGCAGGCCAAGACAGAGTACGGTTCTGTTCATTTGAGCGCCTCCTCGATCGCGGTCTTCAGCGTGTCCAGCGTGCTTTTCGAGAAACTGCCGGGGTATGTCTTCCGCAGGATGCCCTCCCGGTCAATGAGGTAGGACGTGGGCATGCCGCGCTGAAAATAGTCCTTCGGCACCTTTTTGTCCCTGTCGTACAGGAGGATGAATCCCGGTTTCTTTTTCGATCTGTTCTCGAAGCGTTTCATGAAATCGACGGCTGACGAGGGAGCGTTGTCGATATTGACGGCCACGAGCGAGAAGCCCCGGGGGCCGTATTGTTCCTGGACCGCCAGCAGGTCCTCCATCTCGTCCTTGCATGAGGTGCACCAGCTTGCCCAGATGTTCAGAAGCACGACATTCCCCTTGAGGTCCTTGAGAGAAAGCGTCTGCGCATCGAGCAGCCCCGGCAGGACGAAATCCGGCGCCGGCTGGCCAGCGACCGGCATGCCGGCGAAGGCGACGGTCCGCACCGTACAGGTCAGGACCACTAGTATGAACATGACAAGAGAAAGATGCACGCGTGAACGCGGCGAGGCAGATCCCATACCCATAGGCAACTCCTTGAATAGCGTGTTCTATACCAGGCAGAATTAATTCTAAATCATGCAACTGCAAATGCTCAAGTACTATCTTTGGGAATAGTACCGAAGACACAGAAAAGTTCACTATCATACAGAACAGAACGCGCACGGTCCTTTTTTTACAACCATTCCCCGTGACAGTTCTGTTAAATGCGACGCAATCCTTGACGGCTTTTTTCTTTCCCTCTGCGACTCACGCGCCCACTTCTTCCATTAAATCAATGGCTGGTTCTCATGCGATCGACCGCTCTCCTCTGGCACGATACTTGTATTATATAGCTCTGCTGCTCGGTCCGATAAGAGAGGGTTTTGACATCATGACCTCCTTTCTTTATGTCGGTGCGAAGCATCATTAGAAGCATTATGAACAAAACGAATTTGTACATTGACACTCTGGAGGAATTGTCGAGGGTCCGAAGTAAACGACGAACCGAAAGGTCAGCGTCGATATCCGATATCAAGGAGAAACTGCCATGAAGACATTTCTGAGATCGCTACCAGCTACTACTATCCACGGACATACGGCAAGACTTGCTATCACCGTCTTGCTCGCCGTGCTTCTTTCCGCAATACCGCTCCATGCGGCGTTCGCGCAAAATGCGCTCGATCCGGGCTCAGCTGAGAGCTTCGCGGTCCTGGCGGGCACGGCCGTGACCTGTACCGATACCACGGTCACGGGAGACGTGGGCGTCTGGCCCGGCACCGCGATCACGCAGACCAACTGCACGGTAAACGGGACACTGCACGCGGGGGACCTGGTCGCCAGGCAGGCGTACATCGACTTCCTCAGCGCGTACAACGCCCTCGCGATCATGAAGTGCGACTATATCATTTCGGGCAACCTCGGAGGCATGACGCTTAGTCAGCCCGGCGTCTACTGTGTCGACGCAGCGTCGACGACGACGGACGGCGTGTTGACGCTCAACGGGTCCTCGAGCGACTCCTACATCTTCAAGATCGGCACCAGCGGGACCGGCGCCCTCACCGGCACCAACTTCTCGGTGGTCATGAACGGTGTGTTGCCGTGCAGCGTGTACTGGTGGGTTGCCCAGGCCGCGACCATGACGGATTCGGCGTTCCAGGGAACGATTCTCGCCGGGGCAGCCATCACCATCACGCGCGGGACCTTCAACGGTGACGCCATGGCGCAAGCCGCGGTGACGATGACGGGAGCCACGATCACCGGATGCGCGGCCAGCCCGCCGGTGGTACGGAGCCGCTGCAATCAGGGCGTGGGCAATGGGCCCGAGAATTGCGATCCAGGCAACTCGAACCAGGGTGACCCGGGCCGGTCGAATGACGAGCTGGGCGGAATGCCCGGGGATCCGGGCCGTAAAGGCGGCAACGGCAAGTAAGGCTGCGGTCGCGAGAGAGTACGAATAAGATCACGGTGATCGGCCCTGAACGGACGCACTGTTGATCGTCTTCGTTTCCCTGCGGCATGCAGGGGACATACCAAGAAACGGTCAGTCGTAACGATCGAAGGCCGGAGAGACATCCTCTCCGGCCGTTTTTTTACGCGTCGTTCCAATCGATCGCGGGTGCCGCAACACGCACAATACAATCCCATTGACGGGACTTCCAGGTGTCAAGAATGTTTGATCTCAGTCTGCTGCCTGAGAGGGCGGATGGAGACATAGACCTCATTCAGCGCCAATAGCAGCGAAATGATCGGGACACAGACACGCGGTATCCTTCCGGGCTCCGGCTCATCGCAGTCGGTCTGATGTCCCTGTTCAATGTCCACGTCCACTTCACCGATAGCGGCGTCATGGTCCTGGTCAACCGCCGTTATAGGCCCCCCCCGTATCCCCGGGATTCCCGAACCTGACGGGGTCACTCGCTATCCAGGTCCTTCAGGGCCTTTTTCAGCTCCGTCAGGTCTTCACCGGTGACGCCCGTAACGCTGCCTGCCGCTGCCTGCCGGCAGAAGCCCCGGGCGGCAACATCCACGGACTCTGCATCGGTTATGCAGTCGCAGAACGATCCAACCGCATTTATATCCTTGCATGTATCAGGTATTCTCTTCATGATCAGGTCTCCTTCCCGTTTCGCTTACTTCCGCTTTCTATTGATTACCGGCTGGTCGGATCAATATGCGCCGAGCATGGCGCTCATCACTCCTTCTCCCATGCCGGCTCCCGTTCCACCATACAGGACAACCCGTATCCTGTATGAAGTATAGCACCGATGCGTGGGCAACGGGTGTAAATTGTTGCCGGTTGTCGATAAAACCTGTCTGGTGCGGCCGTCCGGGCTCCTTGATCCCGGCCCCTTTTTCCTGTCTGCGTCTCCTGGTCCCTTTTGTTTCCACCCGGTGTCGATTTGCCCCCTCATGCGGCCAGGGGACCTCATACCCTTAAAATACCCCATCGAAAAGCTTGCAAAGCATCGAGCCTTGCGATATAAATGCTATGAAATATGGTATTGCCTGTTTTATTTGTTTCGTGCCGTTGTGCCGCGGGTGGCAAGCCATAGCACACGGGTACCATGAGGTTCGCAGATGAGGGGAGCGTAGTGATGGAGAAAGCGGTCAAGGTCATGGTCGTGGATGACGATCGGGAGGTGCTGAGTGTCATGGCCTACGGACTTGAATCCTACGGCTACCAGGTGCGGACCTGCGAGAACGCAACCGAGGCGTTGCTGCTGGCCTTGACCGATCCCTGCGAATTTGTCATCACCGACCATGATATGCCGGGGATGGACGGCGTCGAGCTTACCCGGCGGTTGCGGGGGCTCCTGCCCGCCGCCGTCATCATCGGCATGAGCGGTCGGGACCACGGCATGGTCTTCCTGCGGGCCGGTGCGAACGATTTCGTGCAGAAGCCCTTCGTACCGTACGACCTCGTCATGATGATCGATGGCCGGGACCTGTCTTCCTGAGGCGGGTGCCGCTGTCCGGCTCCCGTATTTGACACCCTCCCCGTTGTCTGATATCTTCGTCTACGTGGCGCGGTCATGATGCATCGGCCTCGGCGGCAACAAACAATATGATCCCTCTCTGGCTCAAGATCTCCTATACGCTCGTTGCGGTCATTACGGCAGCGGTGTATGCCGTCAAGTACCCGCCCGGCAACTTCCTGTGGTTCTCGGACATCGCGCTGGTTCTTACGGTTCCCGCGCTGTGGCTTGAGAGCGGCCTGCTCTCCAGCATGATCGCGGTCGGCGTCCTGATCCCGGAGGCCTTCTGGAACATCAGTTACTTTGGACGGCTCTGTACGGGGAAGCGGCTGTCCGGCCTTACGGATTACATGTTCGACGAAAGAAAACCGCTGTATCTCCGGGCGCTCTCGCTGTTCCATGTGTTCCTGCCCGTCCTGCTGGTCTGGATGGTCGCCCGGCTCGGATATGCGCAGCAGGCGTTGTTCGCGCAGACCGTCCTTGCCTGGATCGTGCTGCCGCTGACCTATTGGCTGACCGATAGGGCAATGAACGTGAACTGGGTGTTCGGCACGGACGGCGGGCAACGCAAGCGGATGCTGGCGCTTGTCCACCTGGGTCTGCTGATGGTCGGATTGCCGCTTCTGGCGTACGTTCCTACCCATCTGCTGCTTCAGGCGCTGTTCAGGTGAACGGGTGCGTAGATGGTCCTTGCGCGGGTTCGCTCTGATGAGTTGTCGTTCCTTCTCGATGCCGCGTAACAGGTGTGGGACGTACGAAGAAGCAGGTTGGTCGCGAACGAGCAAAGGCCGGAGAGATGCACTCGCCGGCCTTTCTGCATTTTGGGCCAGGGCGCGGGCGCGTACGATCCGGAGTTGCTGCCATGTATCTTGCCCTGTATCGCGGTCAGTTCAAAAGAGGCCGGGCACATCGTTCCCTCCCATTCATCGAGCACGCCGTCCTGGTACACCGTCTATCACCCGATCTTAACGCGTAGCCCGTGATGATCAGGAAGATGGTCAATGTAAGTAATGCTGACCTTCGGTGCGTCTGAGGTAAATAAATAGAGAAGGAACTAAAAGAAGCATCCGACTGGAAAAACGCAGAACTGTATATTTACAGCATGTTGCAGTATTTGACAATACCCGGCTAATTATAACTTATTGTTATATTGCATGTTTTGTGAAGACGACTATTTTTACTGGTTATTGCTATTTATTTTGTTGACATTCTCCGGACCTTGCGCTATAGTCTTTTCAGGTTACAGCTATTCGCACGTCACAGGTCGGAGGTGGATCATGAAGAAGCTTATCGTATCAGTATTCGTTGTTTTCGTTCTTATCATTTCCGGGTATTCGGATAGTTTCGCCGGGACAAGTGCATGTGCGAAAAGCGACGCTGCCTGCCGTGAGTTCGCCGCCCTCAGCGCGGCGGGCAAGTACCAGGCGATCATCGACAAGGCGAGCCCGAAGCGGTCCTACTCCGATGAGGCGCGTGCGCTGATCGGCAACGCCTACCTGATGGCTGCCGGACGGGAGGGCAACACGCCCCAGCAGGAGGAGCAACTCTGTCTCAAGGCCCTCGAGTATGGTGCGACGTCGGCCTACATGGGTCTCTATTTCATCCATGCCAGGACCGACACGGTCAAGGCCAACGGATTCCTCAAACGGTTCGTGGAGACGAAACCCCAGGATGCCGCTCCCTATGTGCTCCTCGGCGAGTCGGATTTCAACCAGGGAAATTATAAGAGCGCCAAGGAATATCTGCACGAGGCCAAGAAGGTATCCCGCGGGAAGTCAGCTGACCTCGACTGGTTCCTGTTCAAGGCCAGCTATCTCGCGGGCGACCTGTCGCTGGCCAGCATGATGCTGGACAGCGCCTTCTCGCAGGGAAAGACGACAGGCGATCTCAAGGCCCTGGTTTCGACCGATAACCGCTTCTCCGGCATGGGCAAGCAATATGAGTTCCGGAAGTTCTTCAAGATCCTCAACGGAACGACGGTCGCGAAGGCGTCACAGAAAGCCTGATCGTTTCCGCCCAGCGCATGAAAAAGGCCCTCACTCCTTGGGAGCGGGGGCCTTTTGCTTTTCGCACCATGATCCGAGATCCTGTCGACGTCAAAAGGGGACAGAACAGGAAATTACAGATCAGGAACAAAATGTGCGCAATGACTTCGCTGGCCGCATCTTTCCCCGTGTCCGCGCGCTTGAGTATTCCGTAAAAAAATGCTACATTTACTCATGGAGAGAAGCAAGTTCGTTCGGTCACGCTCATTGGTCTGGGTCCTGATGGTGCCAGTCGCTCTTGCGGTCATGGTCGCTTTCTCATGGAGCGACGAGGCGGTCAGCAGTATCGAGGGCAGGAAATTGTACGAGAAGCATTGTGCCGGCTGCCACGGCGATCTTGCGGAGACCGCAAAGGGCGGCAGAAGCATGAACAGGATACGCACGGCCATCCGCACCATGGATCAGCATAAGCAGTTCTCTACGCTCTCAGATGAGCAGCTCCTCCTGATCGCAGTTACCTTGAAAAACAAGGCAGACTGACCCCGTAGTACCTGCCCTGGCGCTGCGGCACGCCAAACAGCCATTCCTCCCGGGTACTGCATGCACCTTCCCTTGCCACTTTCCCCCATCACCGGTCTTGACAGTCTGCCGGTCCGGTATAATCATTCATATAAGACAATATCTACCCTGATTAATCTCTTGGCCCGGTCTGCCGGTGAAGAGGGCTGGTCGGCCCGGGCCGAAGACGGGAACGTTCTGCTGCGCAACGAGCCGGCAGGAAAGGAGAACTACTATGGCCACTGTCACACTACATAAAACCGCCACGAAACCTGTGGAAAAAGAGCTTGTCATTTCACGCGTTTTCAACGCACCACGCGAACAGGTCTGGAAGGCATGGACCGAGCCCGAGCAGATGAAGCGCTGGTGGGGGCCGAAAGGCTTCACTGCACCGGCCAGTACCATCGATCTGCGCGTGGGAGGCAAATATCTGAGCAGCATGCGGTCTCCCGAGGGCCAGGAATTCTGGAGCACCGGCGTCTACCGGGAGATCGTTCCGCTGTCGCGGATCGTCTGCACCGATAGCTTTGCCGACGCGAACGGCAACGTGGTCCCGGCCTCGCACTATGGAATGGAGGGGGGCTGGCCGCTGGAATTGCAAATAACGGTGACGTTCGAGGATATTGGCGGCAAGACAATAATGAACCTGCGGCACGCAGGAGTTCCGGCGGGCCAGATGCGCGATCTATGCGAGACCGGCTGGAAGGAGTCCTTCGACAAGCTGGCTGAAATCCTGGGGTGATCCCAGGGACCGATCAGGTGATCCACGGATCGGAAGGTGTTTCTTTCTGAAGGCATGCACGGGGAGGGTCACGATGAGAGAGAAAATCAAGCGCTTGCTGCAGCCAGTTCATCATCCGGCCCCGGCGTCTGCCGTCCTTTTGGTGATGCGCCTGGTAGTCGGAACTGCGTTCATCATCCATGGCTGGCCAAAGATCCAGAACCCTTTCGCGTGGATGGGCCCCCAATCTCCTGTTCCCGGTTTCCTTCAGCTTCTCGCCGCGTTCTCGGAGTTCGGCGGGGGGTTCGCCTGGATCATCGGGCTCCTGGTCCCGCTCGCGTCACTCGGGATCGGATGTACGATGACGGTAGCCGTCTCCATGCACGCATTTGTGCTGCATGATCCTTTTGTGAATCTGACCGGTGGGCGTTCCTGCGAGCTGGCGGCAGCCTACTTGTGCGTCGCTGTTCTTCTCCTCGTGGTGGGACCGGGAAGGCTTTCTCTCGATGCGAAGATATTCGGCGAGCGGCGCTGAGCCTGCATCGAGAATGCAGAACGTCGCGGACCAGCCGTGACATCGTGAACGGAAAGCCGAACGGAGGACGTTACCGTGCATGTTCCAGGGTATTTCGCGGACAAAAAAAATCTGCTTCCAGCGTTCGGACCACACCGTATTGTCCAGGGAACATCCGCTCACAAGCGGCTCAGGCCCCTTTCCCAGCTAAATCATCCTTCTTGCATTTCAGGATAACTTATTGTACGCTTTTAACGCTACGAAACGACAACTCCGGAACCCAGGGACGTCTTCGGTATAAGGAGGATGGCATGGATACTAAAGGAACGGGATCAGGGGGAATGGGCAGGCGGCAGTTCCTGAAGGCGGGCCTGGCCGGCACGGCCTCGGCTGCGCTTGGCGGGAGCGCCCTCGCCGAGGCAGCGGTGCGCTATGCCCAATCAGCCCCCTTTGTCTTTCCCCAGCCGGTCTTCCGGACACTGGGCAGGACAGGCCTGAAGATCTCCGTTGTGAGCTTCGGCGCCATGCTGACGCCCGAGCCCGAGGTGCTCAAGATCGCTTTCGACAACGGTGTGAACTACGTGGACACGGCGCGGAAATACATGGACGGCAAGAACGAGGAGATCGTGGCGAAGGCGCTCAAGGGCAGGCGCGACAAGGTGTACGTGGCGACCAAGACCCTGCCGGGCTCGCGCTCGCAGGACGATATCATACGTGACGTGGAGACGAGCCTCCGGACGCTCGAGACCGACCACATTGACGTGATCCAGCTCCATAACCTCACCGACAAGGACCGGATCTTCATTCCCGAGACCCGCGAGGCGCTGGCCAGGCTCAAGAAGGAAGGGAAGGTCCGCTTTTGCGGGGTGACAACGCACAAGAACCAGCCCGAGGTGCTGAACGCCCTGGTGGACGACAAGGACAGGTTCTTCGACACCTGCCTGGTGGGCTATAATTTCGAGAGCTCCAAGGACGTGGGCGAGGCGATCGGCCGCGCGGCAGGGGCGGGTGTGGGCATCATCGCCATGAAGACCCAGGCGGGCGGCTACAAGACCGAGGCGCTCGGCAGGATGAGCCCGCACCAGGCGGCGCTCAAGTGGGCGCTCCAGAATCCGAACGTCACCATGGCCATCCCGGGCATGAAGGACCTCGCCCAGCTCCGGGAGGACATCGCGGTCATGGGCATGCCCTTCCAGTATGCCGACGAGCGGATCCTGCGGCGGTATCACGCGGCGGTGGCCGGCTTCTACTGCGACCTTTGCGGGACCTGCGAGGGGACCTGCCCCCGGGGCGTGGAGATCAGTACGGTCAACCGTTCGCTCATGTATGCCGAAGGATACGGGGACCGCGGGCTCGCTCTGTTCACGAACCGGGAGCTTCCGGTCACGGCGTCGGCCGATGCCTGCCTCGAGTGTCCCGTCTGTACTGCGCAGTGCGCCAAGGGGCTGAACATCGCTTCGAAGATGGAGCGGGCCCGGGCGGTGCTGGCGTAATACGGCCGGCCCGCGAAAATTTCTGAGGAATCCTATGCTCCCTTCCAATATAATCGTCATCGCGTTCCTGCTCTCCCTGATCGCATTGACCCCCGGACAGGCCGCCGGGCATCCGGCGGAGATGGCGCTGCCCGGCCAGGCGTGCGCAGAAGGCTGGGTCATGGATGGGAAGGCGGCGCTCTTCGACAAGGACGGCCTGTTCGACCGCATCAACGGAGAATCGGAACTGTACTTCCCCTACGGCTTCGAAGTGCTCGCCTACGGACGATATGAGAACAGGAAGGATCGGTCGATCGCCATCGATGCGGACGTGTACGTGATGGGCTCGCTGCTCGACGCCTTCGGGATGTTCGCCAATTACCGCAGGAAGGACGCAGCCGATGCCGGCGTCGGTGCAGAGGGGACGATCACTCCTTCCCAACTGCTGTTCTATCAGGACCGTTACCTTGTGAGGCTGCAGGTCACCGGCGCGACGACCCTTTCGCCGGATGTGTTCCTCGCCTGCGCCCGTGCCATAGCACGAAATCTTCCGGAGAACAGGGGCCGACCCAACGAGCTCGATGCCTTCATGGTCCCCGCGGTTGTGAAGAAGACCGAGCGGTACATCGCGCAAAGCCTGCTGGGGTACGATTTTTTCCACGCGGGCCTTATTGCCGATGCGATCGTGAACGGTGCGCAGCTGCAGGTCTTCCTTGTGCCGGAGCGAACGCCGGACGCGGCCCGCAAGACCATTGATCGATACCGCGCCTATCTTGCCGGATCGGGGAGCGACGGCCGCGTGACCGAAACGAAGGGCCGGATACTGCTGGAGGCGGCCGATCCGCTGTACGGAACCGTGCTTGTCGAACAGGCGGGGCGTCATCTCATCGGCGCGCTGCGGGTCAAGGATGCGACGGCGGCAAAACAACTGATCGAGCAGCTTCGGACACGGGTCGGCGTTCACTAGAACGCGGAGGCAACTGTTTCTGGATTCTCGCGGATCGCAGAGCGCGGAGACCATATGCCCTGTTTGGCCCATGACCCTATTGCCGCTGAGAGTAAGATGAACTGAGGACGATGTCCATCCGATCGCCGCGAGTCAGACCTCAGAAGTGACATCCCTGAACGGTTTGCTGACCCCTTGTCCGTTTAGTCCTGATGTGGTACGAATAAAACTGCGGAATAGCGCGAAAGCGAACACTGATGCGAACGGGTATTATTGCTGGTATTCTGCTGGTCCTCTCTCTTGTAACCTTCCAGCGTAATGCTGTCTGGGAATCCGAGGTCAGACTTTTCATCGATGCTGCGAGCAAGTCATCGGTCAAAGCCAGGAGCGTTCACAACCGGGGTCTTGCCGCGCTTGCGCAGGACGATCTGCACGGCGCTGTCGCGCTTCTCCGGAAGTCCCTCGAGCTGGAGCCTTACCGTGCGGAATCCTACGTCAGCCTCGGCATCGCATACGCCCGACTGCAGCAGCGGGAGAATGCACGGGAGATGTTCGAGCGGTCCCTTTCGCTGGGTGCGGCCAATCCGTTCGCGCACTTCAACCTCGGACTGCTGTACTACAAGGAATACCAGCAATATGACCGCGCCCTGGAGCACTTCCTGAAGGCCCGCGAGTTGAATCCGAACAATCCTGACGTCCACAAGAACCTTGGCCTTACGTATCAGCAGTTGGGTAGAGAGGACCTGGCGCGTCAGTCCTTTGCCGAGCAGTTGCGCGTGCGGTAGGTCCCGCGGGTGTTTGGAGAGGCGCAGGAGAAACGAAAAAAAGCAATGGGCAGACACGAGAAATTTCCCGTACAAAGCACAGGACCGATACCCTCGGGATCGGTCCTGGACCCTATTGTCACTGAAGGAGGGAAGAACCGATGACGAACAGGACGGAATTCTCCTGCGGTCTCTGCGGCGGGGTATGGCAGAAGACGGGCGCGACGAACTGCTGGAGCGCTGATCCATCGAAGCGGCCGGCAAAGCCCGGATACTGCCCGACCCAGGACCACGAGGAAGTGATCCGCGAATGCTTCGACCTGTACCGGGGAGACAGCCGGGATGCGAAGATGGCGAAGGTGGCGGCGAAGGTCGAGGGCCTGTGCTATCAGCCGGTCCCGGGCAGCGACGCGGTGAACGCCCGGTGGACGCGCGTCGAGGACACGATCGCCTTTGCGAAGCTCATGGGCTATCGCAAGGTCGGGATCGCCACGTGCATAGGGCTGCTGGACGAAACGAACCGCCTCGCCCTTATCCTGAAGGCCCAGGGGTTCACGCCGATCAGCGTATGCTGCAAGACAGGGAGCATCGACAAGCTGGAGCTCGGCCTGAAGGAGACCGACAAGGTGCGGCCCGGGACCTTCGAGCCCGCGTGCAATCCCGTGGCACAGGCAAAGCTCCTGAACCGGGCAGGGACCGATATGAACTGCATCGTCGGCCTCTGCGTGGGCCATGACATGCTCTTCACGAAATACTCCGAGGCTCCGGTAACGACGATCGTGGTGAAGGACCGGGTGACAGGACACAACCCGGTGAGCGTCCTCTATGGCCAGAACTTCTATTACAAACGGCTCCAGCTCCGGCAGGTGGAGGTCGGCTGAAGCGGGGTGGGAAGGTATGACCACCGGGGGGTCATGGACCGTTCGATCAAAAGTGTGTACATCAAGCCCGCATCCTAGTATAATGCACCAGTCGTTCAGGCAGGCACGGGCCGGGGGCTGGCAAGCGTCTTCGGATCACCGGCGGCCACATGCCCGGAAAAATCTTATATGAAGGAGCAGTCCCTTGGCAAAACCGAATTTCAATTTTCAAAAACGACAGCGAGAAATAGCGAAGCAGAAGAAGAACGAGGAAAAGCGCCAGCGCAAGCTGGAGAAGAGCGCCGAGAAACCCGCGGAGGACCAGGCACAGGCTCCCGGGCAGTCCCCGGAAACGGGGGAGGCGAAACAGGGCGAATGATGCGGCGGGGATTGTGATTCCCGCCGAGCACATCGGTGCGTGATCTTGAGAACGGGAACGAAAGGGGTGATGACACATGGCACAATCACGGCAGGGTGCAAAAAAAGAAGTCAAGAAACCGAAGAGCAAGAAGAAGTAGCTCGGGCAGTGAGTGTGAATACGGCTGAGATCAATACGTATCAGCGTTGACGCCGACATCATAGATGAACGTTCCTTCCCGCAGTACGCGCGGCAAGGCGCACGAGAACGCCGACAGGATATCGAACCTGTCGGCGTCTGTTTATTTCAGCAGCTGTCCTGGATCGCCCTGGGCGGATCCTTCCCGCGTCAACGGCCTTCTCGCCGGTCCCGCCTCTCGCCGTCATTCTTCTTGTTCGTCTGTTCGCCCTGCTGTTTGGCGGGATTTCTGATGATGACCTTGGGTTCGTTCGACCGCTTCACCGGCAGGTTCTCCGGCGCCTGCTGCCTGAACACCGACCCCTCCCGCTCCTTCACCAGCCTCCGTTCGCTCTTCAGCACGTCAGGGCGGTTCTTTTGGACCCGTTCGGGCGGTACGTGCCGCTGCTGCACCATCGGCGGCGTTTCCCGCTGCCGCTCCGTCCGCACGGCCGGCGGCACAGCAGGCGTCCTGGGCGGCTGTTCGGTCCTCATGCTCGGCGGCGGCTCGTGGCGGGTCGCAGGGATCTCCTGCCGTACGTGCTCCCGCTCGGGTGGGCGCTGCCGCTGGCGCGCCTGGTCCCTCGCCTCAGGCGGCACCAGAACGATAGGACGCGTCGGCCGCACCTGCGGCGGCGCGACGACGATGTCCTGTTCGTGCTCCCGGTGCGCTTGCAGGAACGGGTTCCCTTCGGTCCTGACAAATTCCCGCCGGCCGGTCCCGAAGGTGTCGCGTTTCACGACGGTAACGGCGTGGCCATGCCGGGCGTTCACGTAGGTCCGGTTTACCACAACGGTGCTGATGTTGATCGTCGTGATGTTCACGCTCCCGGGACCGTAGTAGCCGTAACCGTAATAGACCTCACCGGGCGCAAGCGGCACCCAGGCCACGTAGCCCGGCGTCACGATCCAACCCACGAATCCCGGGCTCCAGTATACGCCGCCGGCAACGGGCGGCACCCAGCACCAGCCGCGGGACGCGGCAAATACCCAGCGACCATAGTGGTAGGGCGCCCAGCCCCAGGGATCGTAGGCGATCCAGACGTAGTTTCCCCTGATCCAGACCCAGCGCCCCAGTGTGTAGGGGGCCCAGTCGGCCACGGTCACCGCGGGGACCCAGACGTAGCCGTAGTCACCCGTATAGTCCCATCTGCCATTATCGTCAAAATCGGCGGAATACTCATGCAGCTCGTCGGGGAGATAGCGGGCGCTCTCGCCCCAGGTCGTGACCTTGCGGTCGCGGTCCGTGTTCCAGCGCTCCCATTCGTCGGGGGCGTCGATCGGCGCGAGTTCGGCGTCCTTTTCACCCCGGACCGTCAATGTCCGTCCCGCGCCTACGCGTGTGGCCCCCGCCCTGCTCTCGACGGTCACATACCCCTTGAGAACCGAGAGCTCGGTGACGCCATCCTCGGAGACATCGAGCATCATGACGGAGTTGTCGTAGCTGCGGACCGACGATAGCGGGGTATCGATCTGGACGATCTTGATCCCGCCCCGCCGGTTGTTGATGTAGGCATGGCCGCGGTCGAGATAGAACTGTGCTGATGCGGGGTCCGCGCTCAGGATGTCCAGCGCCGTATTGCCGTCGCCCCGCACGAAAACCCCGCCGCGGATCTGGAACTCCGCCTTGCCTCCATCGGGGACCCACAGCCGGTCCCCTTCGTTCAGGGGGATGTTGGTTGCTGCGTCGGTCCAATCCGTGGTGTCCTTGATCAGGACCTGCACGTCTCCCTCGATGAGGCTTACCCGCATCAGGCCCATGTCGCTGGCAAGGACCGCCATGGGAAACATCAGGAAAACCAGAAGCATCAGGTATTTATTCGAACGCATAGAAGGCCCCCTGGACAGATTCGAGATCACAACGCATATATGAGACACCGCTCCCGGCATTTCCGTTTACTGCGAAGAACGGAAATAATCGCAGTGGACGTGCCGCGAAGGGGACGTTTTTATCCGGAGCTACCAGGGAAAGGCAGGATCAGGCGTAAGGGATCAGGCTGTGGCGCAGCGGGGAATCGGACCGGGGTGCATGTTCGTGACAACATGACCGCTTTACAGTGTTCCTACTTGAACATCCTCTGGAACAGGCCGCCTTTCTTCTCTTCCTCTTCCCGCTTCTGTTTGATGAATTCCAGGCCGTTGAGCGATGTCCGGTTCTTCGGGTTCAGCCGCAGGGCCTTGTTGAACTCCGACTCCGCGAGGTTCACGAGCCCTTCATCGAGCAGCATCTGGCCCTTGAGCGCATAGGCAATTGCAAGTTTCTCCCACTGCAGGGACCGGTTGATCAGGTCCTTCGCCTTTTTAATGGCCGGTCCATTCCCCTTGTTGGCGGGATTGTGATAGAGAGCGATGGCCAGGTATACCTGGTATTCAGCCTTGTCGGGATTGAGGTTGACGCAGGTCGTGAAGGTCTTTTCCGCGCTGTCATACTGGCCCTTTTCCAGCAGGACCTTACCGGACTGGTACTGGACCTTTTCGAAGAACTTCTTCTCTTCTTCCCCGGTCGGGACCTTCGAGGCGAGGATGTCGTCGTAGTTTTCCTTGGAGACGACGTCGGACAAGGTGGTGTAGGCGTTCGAGATGCGGGACAGGAACTCTTCGGCAAGCTCCATGACCTCGCCGGTGCTGGCGAAGAACTTCTCCGGGCCGTATGTCCGGGCAAGCTCGAAATAGGCCTGTTTCAGCTTTTCGAAGGAGAAGGTCTTCGCCGTCATCCCGAACATCTCGTAGTAGTTCTTGTCCTTGATCGTTTCCCACCGGTCCTTCAGCTGCTCCTCAAGGTCGGAGAGCCCTCCCGTCCCAACAGCGGCCGCCTGGGGCTCCGACAGGATCTCCAGATGTTCGATCTCTTCGGCAAGCTCGCTCAGTTCGCCGCCCAGGTCCTCGAAGGTCTCAGCTTCCCGCTCCGGCTGCCGCTGCTTGCGTTCGCGGATGGGGAAGGGCGGCGCGAGGTCCGACCGTTTCGGCTCGGTGCTGTAGGACAGGAGCCTCAGATAGTCCAGCGTGTACAGCACGACGGCCGCATCATCGGTATCAAAGGCGCTTATGATGCCGGAGCAGGTCGACAGACTGTTGATCAGATCGAACAGCTCGGTCCCCCGGAAATCGTCCACAAGATGGTTCTGGTATTCGTAGAATTCCGCGTTCTTGCTGGCGTAGAGGGATCCTTTTTCCTTAAGGAAAGCGTTGAGCCGGTCGGGGGGCAGGTGGGCCCTGAATCCCTGGAAAAAGAGCGAGGGCATGAAGGCTTCAGCGGCCGGGATGGTCCTGGCGACGGAAGGTCCCCATTCAAAAAGCACCGGTCCCGTCCGCCAGGAGAAGCACTCGATCAGCCGGTCGTGCAGGAAGTTCCTGTTCTCATCCTGGAACCGATGGGGCGTCAGGCACCCCATCTTGATGAACAGGTCGCGAGGGTCCTGTCCGGTCCTGCTCCTTCGCTCCTCGTACGCCTTCAGTTCAACCGTGTTGACGAGGTTCTTGCTTGCGAGGTAGTGGCCGAAGTCGTCATCAGCGGGAGGAAGCTCCAGCTCGACAGCCGCGCCGTCGATGAAGGAGAACCGCCGTTTCGCAGGACCCCGGGCCACCGTCAGAAATCCCGTCCCCCGCTTGAGCATAAGATACAGAAGGATCTGCTCAAAAGGGGTCTTTTCCAGCTCTCCCTTGATGGCCGGCGGCAGTTTTGGGGCGCTTGACGCCTCCGGCGGCGGAGCGGTCGCGGGCGGGGAGGCGGCGGCAGGCCGGGGTTCCGCGGCGGGCGGCGGTGCCGATGCGCGCAAGGCCGCCCGGGCCTGCAGCGTGGTCATGATCTGCACGTAAAGGATCTCTGGAGGGAAGGGCTTTGTCAGGAAGGTGCGTACCTGAAGTTCTCGCTTCAGCATCTCGATCTCGTCCGCGTCCTTGACGACGCCGCTCATCAGGATGATGGGGATGTCCCTGCCCGAGGCGCTTTCCCGGATCCGCCTGCAGACCTCGTCGCCGTTCATTCCGGGAAGCCGGAGATCGACGAGGAGGAGGTCGTAGGCAGTGCGCGAAAAGGCTTCGAGGGCGGTTTTGCCGTCCGCGGCAATATCAGCAGCAAGCCCCTTGTTCAGCAGGTAGTGCCGGATGATGATCGCAAGCTTCTCATTGTCTTCTATAATAAGGACTTTGAACATAGCGTTGGTCTCTAATTGTTCAATATACCATGATATAAAGCGAGAAGTGAAGTGCTGAATCCGGGAGCTTCCCTGAACGGATAACGTGACGTTTTCACCCCATCAGCGAAACTATGCAATTCCAACCCGAAAAATTAATATAATTTTGCTTGATTTTTAAAAAGGTAATTGTTACTATTCTCCACGCTATAAAGCCCTGGAGGGCATTGCTGTTGAGTGGTTTAGTAACTCTGTATATGTAGTTTCGTAATCCATTGATTAAGCCTGGCCGTTCAAAAGGGGTTTCTGTTCTTGCCGTAGTTTCCAGCATCTCATACTAGTTCGCCTTACCTTAATTACAATCAGAGCAACATGCTCTCTGCCGGCAGGACGGCATACGTATTGCTCGAACAGGGAGAGAGGGAGGTTCCTACCGTGCTTCAGCAGGAAGAGATCAAGTCCTTAGATACTATTTTGAATGATGTGAAGGGCCAGCGAGGGATCCTTATCGCGGTGCTTCAGCGGGCCCAGGAAAAGATCGGCTACCTTCCCGAGGACGCCATGACGATGATCGCCGGGGAGCTCAAGCTTTCCCTGTCCCAGGTGTACGGCGTCGCCTCTTTTTACAAGCACTTCCACTTCAAGCCCCGCGGCAAGAAGATCGTGAAGGTATGCGCCGGGACGGCGTGCCATGTGCGCGGCGGCAAGGCCGTGCTGACCGAGATGGAGCACAAGCTCGGCATCAAAGAGGGCGAGACCACCGCGGACCGGGCAGTGACCCTCGAGACCGTGGGATGCGTCGGCTGCTGCGCGCTGGCACCGGTGCTCACGGTCAACGACCAGGAGCTGTACGGCGAACTGACCCCCAAGATGGTGGACGATATCATTGCCTCGGTGAGGAGCGAACATGGAACTCACGTTTAAGCGGCTCGAGAACGTCAAGGAACTCAGGGCCCTCAGGGAAAAGCTCAAGAAAGAACATCAGGAGAACGATGCGCACCGCGTCCGTGTCTGCTGCGGCACGGCCTGCCAGGCAACGGGCTCCAACAAGCTGATCAAGGAGTTCGAGGCGGAGGCCAAGAAGAAGCAGGTTCCCCTCGAGATCGTGAAGACGGGCTGCCAGGGCTTTTGCCAGCGCGGCCCGGTGGTGATCCAGGACCCCCAGGAGACCTTCTACCAGAAGGTGAAGGTCCCCGACGTGGCGGGTATTTTCTCGGAGTCGGTGCTCCGGGGGTTGCCCTACCGCAAGCAGCTCTACCGCGAAGACTCCCTTGCCGATCCCAATGTGGCCGTGGGCGACATCCCCTTCTATAAGAAGCAGAAGCGCCTGGCGCTCCATAGGAACGGCGTGGTGGACCCCTGCAACATCTACGACGCGGTCCGCGAGGAAGGCTACGAGGGTCTGGCAAAGGTCCTGACCGACCATAAACCCGACGAGGTCATCGATATCGTCAAGAAGTCGGGCCTCCGGGGCCGCGGCGGCGCGGGATTCCCCGCCGGGCTCAAGTGGGAGCACACGAAGAAATCGGGCGCCAAGGTCAAGGCCGTCGTCTGCAACGGTGACGAAGGAGACCCGGGCGCGTTCATGGACCGCTCGCTTATGGAAGGCGATCCCCATTCCGTGCTCGAGGGCATGATCATCAACGCCTACGCAATCGGCGCCCAGCACGGCTATCTCTATGTGCGGCACGAGTATCCCCTGGCCGTGAAGAACCTGGGCATAGCCATCGAGCAGGCCCGGGCCCTCGGCCTCCTGGGCAAGAACATCCTGGGCAGCGGCCTCGATTTCGACTGCGAGATCAAGGAAGGCGCCGGCGCTTTCGTCTGCGGCGAGTCCACGGCGCTCGTGGCGTCCATCGAGGGCCAGCGCGGCATGCCGCGCCCCCGTCCTCCGCGCCTCTCCGAAGCGGCAGGCGGCCTCTGGGGAATGCCTACGAACCTGAACAACGTCGAGACCTTCGCGAACGTCCCGACCATCTTCACCAAGGGCCTTGATTACTACCTCTCCATCGGCACGGAAAAATCGAAGGGCACGAAGGTCTTCGCCCTGACCGGAAAGATCAAGAACACCGGACTCATCGAGGTCCCCATGGGCATCACGCTCCGGGAGATCATCTTCGATATCGGCGGCGGCATGCTGAACCCCGAGAAGGAGTTCAAGGCGGTCCAGACCGGCGGCCCGTCGGGCGGCTGCATCCCGGCGCAGTTCCTCGACCTGAAGGTGGACTTCGACACACTGGCGACCGTGGGCTCCATCATGGGCTCCGGCGGCATGGTCGTCATGGACGAGGACGACTGCATGGTGGACGTGGCCAAGTACTTCCTCTCCTTCACCAAGAGCGAGTCCTGCGGCAAGTGCCCGCCCTGCCGCGTCGGCACCTGGCAGATGTACGAGCTTCTCGACAAGATCACGTCGGGCGGAGGCGAGGAGGGGGACATCGATAAGCTCGAGAAATTGGGCAAGCTGATCGTCGCCGGGTCGCTCTGCGGCCTCGGGAACAGCGCGCCGAATCCCGTGCTCTCCACCATCAAGTACTTCCGCGAAGAATACGAGGAACACGTGCGCGACAAGTTCTGCCGCGCCAAGCGGTGCCAGGGCCTGGGCATCTTCCGCATCCTGCCCGAGCACTGCATCCTCTGCGGCCTCTGCAAGACGGCCTGCGCCTTCGACGCGGTCGTCGAGCTCCGCGACCGGTTCTACATCGACCAGGACTACTGCACCAAGTGCAAGGCGTGCTACGGCGTCTGCCCCACGCAGGCCATTGTCGTCGAAAAAGGAGGGGCCCATGTCAAAGCAGGAAAGTAAGTGCCCCGTAAACAGCACCCGGCTCAAGCTCGCGTTCTTCTATAATGATCCCTCCAAGGACGGCATGTGTTCCAAGTGCCACCCGTGCAAGATCGGCGTATTCGATGCCATCAAGATCATCGAGGCGATCCAGACCGGCCAGGGCGCACCGAGGCATGTCGCGCTCCTGGAGCGCATCGCCAGGGACGTGAAGGACGGCGGCATGTGCAAGAAGGGCAAGGACCACGCCGACATCCTGGCCGCGTTCCTCACCCAGCACAAGGACGACCTGCTCCGCCATGTTTCGGGCATCTGCTCGCACCGCGAATGCGCGGGCCTCGTGACCTACGAGATCGACGCCGACAAATGCACCATGTGCGACAAGTGCCGCGAGGTCTGCAAGGATTTTGCGATCGAAGGTCAGAAGGCGGTGGCATTCAAGGGAGGGTTCACGCCCTATCGCATCCGGCAGCGCCGCTGCACCCACTGCGGCGAGTGCATCAAGGTCTGCCCCGAAGGCGCGGTGATCGTGGTGGAAAAGGCGCGGGAACAGGACGTGAAGGAGCCCGTGCGGACCCTGGTCTGCTCCTGCGATGTGAGCGGCAAGGTCACCGGCAAAGAGGCCGCCTGTTCCATTCATGATATGGCGGAGACCATTTCGCCGGGGAAGTAAGTGCAGGGATCATTGCAAATTGCAAGTTGTAAATATCAAATTTCCAATTTCCAATTTAGAATTTACAATTCAGTTTAGAATTTCCGGAGGCTGCTATGACGAAGAAGATGGTGAACATGGAATTCGACGGCAAGTCGTACCAGGTGCCCGAGGGCATGACGCTGGTTGACGCCGGGGCGACGGTGGGGGTCCACATCCCGAACCTCTGCCACATCAAGGAACTCCGCGGCGTGGGCGCCTGCCGCATGTGCATGGTGGAGATCGAGGGTCTGAAGACCCCGGTCACCGGCTGCACGACACGCACCAAGGAGGGCATGAAGGTCCAGACCAAGACCCCCAAGGTGGAGGAGATCCGGAAGTTCGTTACCGACCTGGTCCTGTCCTTCCATCCTCTGGACTGCATGACCTGCCCCAAGGCCGGCACGTGCGACCTCCAGCGCTATGCGGCCGATCTGAAGATCCAGGAATCCTCGTTCGGTAGGAAAAGCTTCAACTACCCGCTGAACGACCGGAGCCCCTTCATCACCATCGACAACAACTACTGCATCCTCTGCGGCCGGTGCGTCCGGGTCTGCAAGGAGCA
>CAKKRC010000053.1:61359-70781 GCA_919902495.1 Nitrospiria bacterium | reverse complement strand
TCTTCTCGTTACCGCGTGAGGTGACGTGATACACTGCGCCGGGGTATTCGATGCGAAGTGGGCGTGACATGGAGGGAGAGTAGCAAAGAAAAAGGAAAATGTCAATCCGCAGGACCTGACCCTATAGGTTCTGGTCACTTGATTTTCAACTGTCAACCATTATGTCTATAGTTTGGCTGAAAATCTAACCGTTTTCACGCCGGATTCAGGTTTAAATGGGTGACCCTAAAGCTCTACTATTGTTTGCCTAATATAGCGATTATTGTGCTAGCTGCAATTATGCGTTCTCTGTTGTCTTTTGTTAGAAATTTTTTCAATATATTCAAATCTGATGTGCTACCGACTGCAGAGAGACCCTCATACATTGCAACAACCCTTACATCTTGCCCAGAAATATCTCCGTATTTTCCCTCATTAGACATGAGATATTCAACAATCACATTCTTCATATCTTCATCGCCTAAAACAGTGAGTAGCTTAGCCACTCTTATCCGTGTTATAGGATTATTATCGTCGAGCATTCTCTTTAAACTGCTATTAAATCGTTTAATCTTCAAAATATCAATTAAATTCAACGCTGTCCACTGATTGTCCAGTTGTTTGCTGTTAATGAGTACATCGATTTCCGTTTCCGGCATTTTATCGCCCTGTTTTGCAAGAGATATAAGCAATGAATTTCTAAGCAAAGGATTCTTTGTGTGCAATCTTGCCTTCAACAAAGGGATGACTTGATTGTCGACCAAACCACCAGATGTCAGGGCCGCTTCCCTTGATTCCGCCGTTATTTCACTACTAAGATATTTTGCAATGTAACTTATTGCGTCTTTCTCACCTAAATTATAGAGAGCTGCCGAAACAGATATGTGTATTAAATATTCTTGCCGACCCTTATATTTTAAAGCCTGCCTCAGAACAGGTATCGCATCTTTACCTTTCATCCTGGCAAGACTTTGAGCTGCAGCAGCTCTCACAACCTCTGAATTATCATTTAAGAATATTTCTTCAATTTTTTCTTCAAGAGCAGGATTGGCAATCTTATTGTTTTCAATGCTTGAAATTGAATCTAAGCGTATTATTTCCTTATTTTCTTCAAGTCCTCTTATAATTATCTGAATACATTGATCAATCAAATTTTGGCTAGTGGAAGTATGGCCTTGACTACTCAATATCAAAATAATCATTATAGCGATCAAACATATTTTTTTTAGTCGGCTTATATTACTATGTTTTTTCATATTCGATCTTTCCGCCCTTTTTAATCTACTCATGCGTTATTTTTTTATTACGTATGTTCTTGCAAATTTATCATGCCACATCTGTTTGTGCTTATCCCACAACATCCAAAGTCCTCCAATAATGGTAAACGCCGATATCTGCAATCCGACATATCTTACTATTGCTCTAGTTACCGTAAGATCTTTCATGTCTTTTGGTATCAACTTTAATTTAAAAAGCATCATTCCGACTGTTGCGCCAAAACTTCTCCAAAAAAACACATAATAAACACCAACTATAAAGTATTCAAACAGCAGAGCTCGCGAACTATTCGGATAGAACTTCAACCGAGTAAATTCCAAAGGTAACAAAAGAATTCCATCGACAATACCCGAGAGGATCCTCACCCAAAAACCCGCGTATTTAACGTCCTTCATTAGTCCTTCCATTTACAGTTTTCGTAGAAGCAAATTCCAATTTGGATTCCTTTTCCGACTAAGCATGCCGTGCAAGCAACCTTACATTGCGGGAGAGGACACTCACATACCGCTTTACATGCTGCTAATTGGTCTATATCACTACACTCATTGCCGATACATCCATTAAGTGCAGGCCAATTGCACCCTAATTTTGGATCAGGATCAAAATTGAAACATTTGCCTTCTTCGGCATCTCCGTTTGGGTGCTCGTGGTTGTCAATACAACTCGAATGGAACTTGCATGGACCGTGCAAACAATCCATATGGAGGCCTGTAGAATCCGTGTTCTTCACTGGATTGTTCTTCACATAAACATAAAGATGATTTCTCCCATTGCGGATCCCGATCGGATCAGCTTCCACATACCTTGCAATCGAAGGATTATAGTTCCTAAAGTAATTGTAAATAAACGTCGTCTCAACGTCGTAATACTGACCGGGGAAACGGAGATTGTTCGTGATCGTTGATACAGTTATTGTCGCTTCACCAAAGGGTTTGTAGTCAGCGGACCATACAACCGCTCCGGTTGAGTCTGTCATCTTCTGCGGAGTGGCAAGATGATCGTTGTGATAGTAGTAAGTGTTCGTCCCCTCCATCTTCGTCAGCGGTTGACTATTCAAGTATACATATTCCGCAATGATAGTTCCAGCGCTATTCGACTCTGCGATGATCTGGCCATTAAGGCCGTAATGGAAGATGGTCACAGTGCCGTTCACGTTCTTCTTCACCCGCTGTCCATTGCCGTTGTAAATGTTACCGGCAGTCATGGCGCCGTCCGTAACCTGGATGAGCCGCTGGTTCTGATTGTAGGTATTGACGCGTGCTGCTTCTGTCGTCGTGTTGCCGTTGTTGTCATAATTAAACGAGATCCCGTTCGCGCTCGCGAGCTTATTAGTATTCGGGGCATAAATGTAGGTACTCCCATTCTCGGTCTGTCTGTTCCCGACCCCGTCATAGGTCCATCCCAGGCTTCCCCACGTGCCTGTTGCCGTCCCAAGCCGGTCAAGGCTATCATAGGTAAAGGAGCGGTTCTTAGCTGGACTGAGCAGGTCCTGGATGGTCTGAATGTTGCCGTTGTTGTCATAGGTGGGATAGTTCAGGTTCATGACACCTGTGGAAGTAATGCCGGTGACGCGGTATTGGTTGTCATAGCTTATCGTACCGGCAAGGCTGTTGCCGAATGTGATGGACGACATGCCGCCGAAGGGTTTGTAAGCGATGCTTGTAGCGATGTTAGCCGCCCCGTTCAGGACGCTTATCGCCTTATCGTTGGTGTAATTATAGGTGATGACTTTCCCGGATGGATATGTCATGGTCTTCATGTTACCGTTCTGGTCGTAGGTGTACTGCGTGACGTAATTAACGCTGTCGATGAGCTTCATTTCCTTCTTTACCTGGCCCTTGGGCGTGTACTCATAGCTCGTCGTTCCCGAGGAATCAGTCATGTTGCAGAGCCGACCTTTGCCGTTCAGGCAAGCATCATATGTATAAACGATGTCAGTATCAGTCGGAAAGTCGATCTTGGTGAGACGGTTGGATGCGTCGTAGACGTACGTGATCGTCACACCCTTCGCGTCCTTCTTGCTGACCATGTCCCCGGCAGAATCATACGAATATGTCGTCGTGCCCGTATCCGGCGAGATGACTTGGTAAACTCGTCCCTTGTCATCATACTTGTAGGTTGTTGCGTTACCGTTAGCGTCTGTCACGGTCGTCAGGTTATTATTCGTATCGTACCCGTAACCCGCTGTGACCATCCCCGGCTGAACAACCGAGGTAAGCCGGTTCAGGGCATCGTAAGAATAGGTTGTGGAGTTGTTTTTCGGGTCCTTGGCGCTCGTTCGGTTGCCACGGAAATCATAGCCATACTCAGCATACGATCCGTCGGGGTTCTTTACCTGGCTCAGCCGGTTCAGAGCGGTATACTGGTAGCCAAGCGTCTTCTGGAGAACACCGCTGGCGTCTTTTATCTCCTCGGAAAGTTTGTTTCCTTCCGAATCATAAGTATAGTTGATGCTGTTGTTCAGGCTGTCCTTGATCGAGGCGATGTTTCCCAGGGCATCGTAGGTATAGGTAATTGTGTTCCCTTCAGGAAGGGTTATGTGGTCTATCTTGTTTCCGCCTCCACCGCATGATGTGCATCCGCCTGAAACATAGACGTACTGCGTCGGGTTGGTGTCGCCGGGGGACCTTACCGTCAGGACTCTCCCCGTCGTGTCATATGTATATGTGGTCGCATTCCCGTTGGGATCAGTGACCGTTTGCGGATTGCCGAGAGGGTCAAAGTTCGAATACGTTGTCATGCCCACAAGCGGCTGAGTAATGGTCGTGAGAAATCCAGTAGTGGGATCATACGCGTAGTTCGTTATATCCTGGACATCGGTCCTCGGCCCATCGATGCTCTTGAGCTTGCCGTTCGTATAGTAATCATTGGTTGTCGTATAGGTGTACGGCGTCCCATCGCCAAGGAAGCCGTCTTCAATTAAGTACTGAAGCTTGCCATTAGGATAGTAGACATTCGTCGTGATCTTTTGGGCAGCGGGATCAACCACGCTCGTAACAGTCTCGCTCGTCACTAGGGAAAGAACAGGATCGTAGGTATATGTCGTGGTCTTCTCCTGCAGCGTGCCCTGCGCCTCGGTCTTGGTTAGCATATTGCCCGTGACATCGTACGTGTAGTCCGTAGCGGTCTTTAACGCCATGTTCGGCAATTCAAAGGTGCCGGTGTTTTCCCAGTATTCCTCGCGGGCTATCTTCGATGATTGAGAATCGCGAATATAGTTCGTGACGTGTCCGAAGGTGTCGGTGTTTTTGACCACCATCCCACTACCATCGAATTCGACGATGCGGACCTGGGTATTGAGCACATTGCTGTTCTGATCCGCCACTGTGGTGGTCAATTTGACCTTCTGGTTCGGTATGAGATACTCGATAGCGAGCGTACCCGTGCCATGTATCTGCTTCTTGACCCGGCCCATGGCATCGTACTCATTGGCGTACGGACCCTGGCCCTCGTTGATGCTAACGAGATGGTGGACGCTGTATTGATCGCCGTATCCGTAAATCACGCTTTCCGTGCCCCACCTGACGCCGGAAAGGTTGCCCCAAACGTCATGATCATAGTTCACGGCACGGCCCGTGCTGTCCCAAATACCGATAAGCCTGCCGGTAGTCGTGTCAT
Organism: Nitrospiria bacterium; assembly: GCA_919902495.1. Taxonomy (GTDB): domain Bacteria; phylum Nitrospirota; class UBA9217; order UBA9217; family UBA9217; genus JAAXXJ01. Next base: position 65,906 of record CAKKRC010000053.1, on the reverse strand, counting down.
AAGAGAACGTGACCCATACGCCGGTGAGAGCTCCCGAGGCGTCCTTTTCCTCTATCTTATGTATGCGGTAATCGTAGGACACAATAAAGGGGGCCGTCTGGTTGCTGAAGATCGATAGACCCGTCAGGCCGAACCGCCAGTCTGCTTCGTAGGTTAGAACGAGCGAGTTACCCGCATTGTCCGCGAGGGAAGTAAGTCTGCCGAAAGCATCATAGAATTCTCTTGATCCGTTTGTATCCGTGTAGGTATAGGTATCGTCTGCATTCCGGACAAGGGAACCGCTATCTTCCGAGGAGGAAATGAATCCCGAGCCATTCCACACGTACCTCAGTTTCTGGCCGCAGTCTTTGCGCACGGTCGCGGAACCGTCGGGATAACGGTAGAGCCGTTTATCGTAGTTCAATGACCAGCCGTAGCCGAGATTGCTGTCATAGACCGAGCCGCTGTTGAAGCGTCGCTGAATTGTTATGGGATAGAAGTTACCGACGGTAAGGTCAGTGCGATACAGGCTTTCTGTTCCTGTGAGAAGATTGATGGGTTTGCCAGCAATATTTTTACCGCTATGGTCCGATGAGCCGTCCGAGCAAAGCCCGTCATCGTCTCTTACGCTGACATCAGAGGCGTGAAGCTGCGGCGCTGAAACAGCGAACAACAATAAAATAAACACCATTGCGAGAGAGCAATTTACAATAAAGCGTCTCTGTTTATTGTTGCTTTGAGCACATATCGGAGCTTCAAACATATCCCCCCCTGATCACGAGCAATTAAGCCTGCAATGTACTTCTACAACATTGTTCATTCGATAATATCGAAACCTCATTCGATTACTTTTACTTTTAAAAGCTAGTTTTTCCCAGCGGTGCCTTTGCCGCTATTGTCTTTGCAAGCCCCATCACAGCCTTCATTCTTCTTGCCATTGCAGTTGTGGTCTTTCCAGTCACACTTCTCCTGCTCCGGCAATATTTGACCAACGCATTCGGTGCTCCACTGACAGTTTGTGCAAGCTTGCTTGCCACCATGACATGTTCCAACACCCTCTGTCTCGGCAGGGAGACCAGTATAACAGGCCCTCGACTGACCTTTCTTGCACTCAAATCCGTTGTCAATGGCTCCGTCACAGTCGTTGTCTTTGTTATCGCATAATTCCATTTCTGGCAAGACCTGCCCCACACAGGCATCACTCCACTGTCCACCTACGCAGGTTTGCGTGCCGGCCTTGCAAAGGCCTATGTTCTGCGTCCATGACCCGCCATCGTAGCATGATTTTGTCGCGCCGGTCGTACACTCACAATCGGGATGACCGTCACAATCATTATCGAGTCCATTGCATATTCTCGGCCCTGGCAGCACTTCATCCGTGATTTTATCCATCGAACCGTTTTGACAGAGCCACGTCGAAGACCGACACACGCCGACGCCTCGTGTTGCTGACGGCCCAGTGTAATCAAACGCTATCTGGCCATCGATGCACATCGGATGAACGCTGCAATATACTGCATAGACGCCTGGTTCTGGACCATATATATAAATAGGATGACCATTACCAGGATTTGTGTAAGAAAGGACGAGTTCGCATGTGGTCCATCCCATATAATTATTAATAATATCATTGCACGATTTTTCTTGGCACTCACTAGCAGTCGTACAGCTGTAACCATAAACCGGGGCGCCTTCATCCCATAACCCACAGGACGCATAGCCGGCAATAGGGATCATAAAAATCAGCAACGCGATTCCTATTGCTGAGAATGTTCTAATGACGATGCTCATTTGTCTCCTCCAGGTACTTTCCGATCTTTGCTTAAAATGACCCTGCGAATGCAAGTAAGACAATACACACTGCCTACGGAGTATTCAGAGGGCCCATGCTACCGCCAAATTCGCAAGGCGCCTTTGACGACGGATTTTGCGCCGGTTAGCGGGTCGTCTGCCTCCACGATAACAGTAGAGTCTCCTTCTTGAGACATTAAGAGCTTAATTCCTGACACATCAGATCGATCAATGCCGTCCCATTGAAGCTCGTGTGGCCCAGCGGTCTGAGCCTGGCTATTCAGAAGCGTAATGGTTGCGCCGGTTGACGGGATGAGTTTCACTGTAACGATCGCATCACGAGATAACGAATAGGTAATTCGGGTTAATTCACCGTAGGAAAGTGTGATCTCAAAGGGATCGGTCTTTATGAACGTTACCTTGGGAGCTCTTCCGTTTGTAATTATTACGTTTTCCCCCAGACGGGAGGCGATCGCGCATTGAGCTATTCCGCCGCCGCCCAATATCGTTCCATCCATACTTCTCCCATCCCAATTAAAGGTGTAATTTCCGGAAGCGTGGGAAACAGCATCCATTACCTTGAACAGGCTTCCCGACAAGCCAATGCTGATATCGACCCTACCAGGCTGTGATAAACTATAGTTAATGGCAAGAGCTTCGTTGCGATAAGGATCGTAGTTTGCGCCTTGCGAGCAACTTATACTTTCAGTACCGGCTGGCATAGCGGGGCTGTAGACATGGGTCGTGACGCCATCTGAAGCCTCAAGAATAAACAGATATGCCTCGTCCGGCACGACATTTCCTGCGCTGTCAAGCCCATCCCAGGTTATAAAGTCTGTTGCCGCAACCAGGTAGTTCTTCGATAACACGCGAACCGGAGTGCCGCCCGGCCCTTGCTTTTCAGGAAGGACCCTGAGTGTAATAGAGGCAGGACCGTTGATCGCGTAGTAGATCGAGCTTGTTTCCCCTGCGCCGGTATTCATGGCATTATTGCTTATCGCAATGTTGTTGAGAGTTAGGCCATTATTGGTATTAAGTATGATAGACGAACTATAGACGGACGACCAGTTCCCCGCCCCGTCCCGAAGTTTCGCATAAAGCGTTTTCTGACCATCGCCGGCACTAAACGTCCAACTCCGATTTGAGATGTAGGGCTCTGGATTTGTCCATGTTACATTATCAGAGCTGAACTGCATTTGGCTGCAGCCGCTCGTTGGATCCCCACAGTTTATCGAGACATTCACCGTCGGATTGCTGGTAAATGCGCCGTCGTTGATCACGAGATTCCCCGTGGGCGATGTCGTGTCGGTCTTGATCTCTCGGCTCTGTGCTGCCTCGATATTACCGCTGCTATCGGCCGAGTAATAGCTCAGATGATTGTCTCCATCGCCCAGACTTAAAGGCCCTGTATAGACACTATAGCTACTTGCCGAATATACAACAGTGTCCGTGTTGATAGGACCGATCACATTACCTTCATACAGCATTTGGTAATTTGTTCCGTCCCCCTTTGATATCCCGATTGTCGGTCCTGCATCGCCGCCAAAAACGCCGTAATTGAATTCTATATTCCCATTACGATGAAAAATGACTTCAAAATTCGTTTCGTGCGAGCCGCCGTATGTTACTGCTTGCCACCTGAAACCGATCGCGTCCACATCAGGCTGAAACACATAGATATCATCGCCCGCCCTAGCGTCCGTTCTTAGATCGGTCCAAAACGGGGCAATTGCGACGTCATTGATCAATCCGTTCGCGTTATTGTAATATGACGAGTTCTCCGATATTAGAGAGATCAAACCATTGCTTGATAGGAAGAGACGAGTATAGTCCGTTCCGTAGAACGTAAAGGAAAATGGCAGATCATACCAACTGCCGATATCATCACCGCGGATATTAAGCGGCGTTCCACCGCCTATCCACTGCGGTGCCTGTCGTGAAACATTATAGAATCCACTACCCAAACGGTAGTATGTGGTTCCCGATTCATTGCTCACGAGGGAAATGGACGGAGCCGTCCTAAACCATCCACTGATACCGTCTGGCGATGGCGGATTGCTCTGCAAGGTAGTAACCGGGGAAGTGGTATCAATCACCACCGTATTGAGCATGATCGAGTCGTTGTAAGCATCCGACCAGTTATCGGCAGCATCCTGAAATTTGACCCATACAGTTTTGCTCCCGTCCCCGGTTGATAGCGTCCAGTCCTTTGTGGTTGCATAAGGTTCCGGGGTGGTCCAGGTAACGTTGTCGCCGCTAAACTGCATTTGACTTATACCGCTCAGAGCATCCGCTGCGCTTACGGTCAATGTTACTACAGTTGTATCTGTCGCCTCGGTGCCTGCGTTGATAGCGATCGACCCAATGGGAGGTGTGGTGTCGAGTACGATCGAGTCGCTGTACGCTATCGACCAGTTCCCCACAACGTCCTTGAACTTGACCCATACAAACTTGCTCCCGTCCCCGGACGGAAGCGTCCAGTTCTTTGTGGTTGCATAGGGCTCAGGGGTGGTCCAGGTAACATTGTCGCCGCTGAACTGCATTTGACTGACGCCGCTCTGAGTATCAGTTGCGCTCAGCGTCAACATGACCGCAATGGTGTTCGTCGCCTCGGCGCCTGCGTTGATAAGGACCGATCCCGTAGGTGGTATTGTATCATTGCCTATATAGATCTGATTTCCCGCACGCGCGTTGTTCGTTTCGTTGGATTCGGACACCTGTGCAGCGGAATCAGCAATTGCCCCTATATAGTACGTACCGGGTGCGATACCCACCGG
>CAKKRC010000053.1:0-61259 GCA_919902495.1 Nitrospiria bacterium | reverse complement strand
GATGGTTCCTGATGTGTTCACGGAGCTTTCCGCACCGGCAGCCAAGCTGCTGATGGCACGGGCTCCAAGGTAGGTATCGCTGGTCGTGATCACATTGTCCGTGGACAGATAGATGCCGACAACAAAGTAACCGGCCGACCCTGTCCCCTGGTTCTTCGCCGTGGTCGCTACCGTGATCGTGCTGCCGGTCGACGCGCTGGCTGGCGCCGATATTGTGGTCATCACAAGATCGGCACCTATCGTCACCGGGATCTGATTGCCCACAAGGACGTTGTTCGTTTCGTTGGATTCGGCCACCTGGCTATTGAGATCAGCAATTGCCCCTATATAGTACGTACCGGGTGCGATACCCACCGGGATGGTTCCTGATGTGTTCACGGAGCTTTCCGCACCGGCAGCCAAGCTGCTGATGACACGGCCTCCAAGGTAGGTATCGCCGGTCGTGATCTCATTGTCCGTGGATAGATAGATGCCGACAACAAAATAACCGGCCGACCCTGTCCCCTGGTTCTTTGCCGTGGTCGCTACCGTAAACGTGCTGCCGGTCGACGCGCTGGCTGGGGCCGATATTGTGGTCATGATGAGATCAGGCGGCTCCACCGCCCAGGCATTGCCGCAAAGCCCCGCTAAGAGGATTAGCGGTAAGAGATATAAACAATAGCTCCGTCTGCGGACAGAAAAAGCGTTCAACCAGGATGCGGTGATCATAATCTCACCTTTCTAAATCATTGGAAATTATCAGATCAGAACTTACTCCGAAGCGCTGCTCCGAGGCCTAAAGTGTTCAGTTGTAATACGGGTCAAGAATTGAAGCGAAGTGATTTATTGGAATGCGGTGATGCAGTGGCGCAAAGAATAGCATTGGACGAACACGAAATCAACAGATATTCGGGGAAATTGCGGGGTATTTTTCGGGTATGCTACTACCCGTTCGGGTAGGTTAGACATAAGGAATTATCATCCGAAAGCCCACTGAATACGGTCTCATTGCAGAATCCATATTGTTGCGGCATCACTATCGTCATTCCCGCAGCGGTTCTGAGCGAGAGTCCAGTCCTCGCCATTAGACATTCTGGCTCCCCGATAGAAACTCTCAGGGATGACGGTCGATAGTTAGAGGACGCAAAACGCATTCACCGGTCCATACATCCCCCTCTTGCAATCCCTCCCCGTTTATCCCATAATGCCGTCATGAACAAGAAGCAGGTCCTGTCCTGGTGCCTTTTCGACTTCGCGAACTCGAGCTATTCCGCGGTCATCGCGGCCGTGGTCTTCCAGGTGTATTATATCAACCGCATCGTGGGCAACAGCGGGAGCAAGGGCGATCTCTGGTGGGGAGCGGCAATCTCTGCCAGCATGCTGTTCGTCTCCCTGTCCTCCCCCTTCCTCGGCGGCATCGCCGACTACGCCGGGCTCCGGAAGCGGCTCCTTGCCTTCTATACATATATATGCGTCCTGGCCGTGGCCGGATTCTCCCTCCTCACGCCGGGCGAGGCCCTCTTCGGGTTCATCCTCATCGTCATCGCGAACATCGGCATGGAGGGCGGGCTGGTATTTTACAATTCCTTTCTCCCCCGGATCGCCCCGATCGAGTTCCAGGGCCGTGTCTCCGGATGGGGCTTCGGTGTCGGATACGCGGGATCCATCCTGTCGCTCCTGATCGCGCTCCCGCTTGCGAACGCCGGCCGGTACGAAAGCATCTGGTTCATGGTGGCGGCATTCTTCGCCCTCTTCTCCCTCCCCGCGTTCCTGGTCCTGCCGCGGGACACCCGGACGGGGGTGACGGCCTCGTCGGCGGGGATCATGGGCTTCAGGAACGCGGTTGCGACACTGCGGGAAATATGGTCCCGCAAGGAACCGCGGAAGTTCCTTCTTTCCTACCTTATATATGAAGACGGCGTGAATACGGTGATCGTGTTCTCGAGCAGCCTGGCGGCAACGACCTTCGCCTTCGGCCAGGGCGAGCTCATCGGGTTGTTCCTCGTCGTGCAGGTCACTGCGCTTACGGGAGCCTTTCTTCTCTCCAAACCGACGGACCTGTGGGGGCCGAAGAGGATCGTGACCGTCTCGCTCCTGCTCTGGTCGCTTGTCGCCGTTTCGGCGTTCTTCGTCCAGAGCAAGGTCCAGTTCTGGGCCGTCGCCTGCACCGCCGGCCTCGGGCTCGGCTCGGTACAGGCGAGTACGCGCGCCTTCTTTACCCAGTTCATCCCCGAAGGCAAGGAGGCCGAGTATTTCGGGGTCTACTCCCTCGTCGGGAAGTCATCGGCAGTTATCGGACCTCTTGTCTTCGGCCAGGTATCCGCGGCCTTCGGGAGCCAGCGGCCGGCCATCCTCTCCATTGCCGCTTTCTTTGTCATAGGACTCATCCTGCTCAGGCGCGTGAACGGAGGGGGGCCGAATGTAACGCAAAGTCCAGGGTCAGGGGTCAGGAACAGCATAAGAGGTTAGTTATACGCAAATCTATCTGCCTCCTGTCTCCTGTCTACTGTTTACTGTCTGCCGACTTCTGTCTCCTGATCCTCGTTTCACCGGTCTTTTCCCTTGACAAAACGCGGGCTTCCTTATATAATTCGTGACTCTTGGCCTCGGAGGTATTTAAATGGCCTTTAAGATCAACGATATACCTCCTGAAGGTTTGACGGTCAAGCTCGTGGACAAGCTTGACCTGTTCGATGAAGGGACCGCCACCACACCGTTCACGGCGACGGTGAATTTCAAACCGGAAGGCGCGGGGATATTCCATGTGAACGGGACCGTCGAAGCGACGACCGAACTGGAATGCAGCCGGTGCCTGGAACGGTTCTCCTTTCCCATCAAAGAAGCCGCCATGGACTTCGAGCTGGTCCCCGAGGGATCTCTGGGACAGGCGGCGGAACACGAATTGGGCAGGGGCGAGCTGGACACCGAGTTCTACCGCGGCGACGAGATCGAACCCAAGGAGTTCATCCGGGAGCAGCTGCTCCTCGGCATCCCCATGGTGCCGGTCCACAATCCGGACTGCAAGGGGCTCTGCCCGGTATGCGGCGCCGACCGGAACGAAACGACCTGCGGCTGCCGGATCGAAGCAATAGAAGGCGGAACAAACCCGTTCGCCGTGCTCAAAAAGATCATTAAACCAGAAAAGGAGTAGTACTACCATGCCTAATCCAAAACGCAGACATTCCAAGTCCCGCAGGGACAAGCGGCGCACCCACAAGCACCTCAATGCACCCAGCCTCACGCTCTGCCCGCAGTGCCAGGAGGTCAAAAAGCCGCACCATGCCTGCATGTCCTGCGGCACCTACAATAGCCGGGAAGTCGTGACCGTCCAGCAGATCTAACCACGCACATTCAAGGAAGGCAAAGTACGGACCCCGCCCTCTGCGGGTCTCCCCTTTGCCTTTTGTCTTGCCGGGAGCAATCGCGTTGATGAAGATCGCAGTTGATGCCATGGGTGGGGATTATGCGCCTCAGGCTATTGTGGCCGGGGCTGTGCACGCTGCAAAGGAATACGGCGTCGGCATCATCCTCGTCGGGATCGAGCAATCGATCCAGGCCGAGCTCAAGAAGCACCCCACCGCCAGGTCCCTGCCTATCGAGGTCCGGAACGCCACTGAGGTCGTCGATATGCTCGACTCTCCCTCCACGGTCTTCCGGCGGAAGAAGGACTCTTCGATCCGCGTCGCCAATGATCTGGTGAAGAGCGGCGATGCAGTTGCCGTTATCAGCGCCGGCCATACCGGAGCGGCCATGGCAACGTCCCTCTTCGTCCTGGGCAAGATCGAAGGGGTCGAGCGCCCGGCCATCGCGACCTTCATGCCGACCGTCAAGGGGACCTGCATCGTGCTCGATGTGGGCGCCAACGTCGACTGCAAGCCGAACCACCTGCTCCAGTTCGCCATTATGGGCGAGGTGTACGCGAAATACCTCCTGAAGAACCCGAATCCCAAGGTGGGTCTCCTGTCCATCGGCGAGGAGGAGACCAAGGGCAACGAGCTCACCAAGGAGGCTTTTAAGCTTCTGGCCGAGACCTCGCTCAACTTCATCGGGAATGTCGAGGGCCGCGATGTAATGAGCGGCAAGGCTGACGTCGTCGTCTGCGACGGGTTCATCGGCAACGTCGTGCTCAAACTGTCCGAGGCGGTCGCCGACACCATCGCCTTCATGATCCGGGAGAACATCGGCGACAACCTGATCCGCAAGCTCGGCTACTATATGATGCGACCGGCCTTCCGCGCGCTCAAGCGGCGCATCGATTACGCGGAGTACGGAGGCGCCCCGCTCATCGGCATCAACGGCATCAGCATCATCAGTCACGGCCGTTCGTCGGACCGAGCCATCAAGAACGCCATCCGCGTGGCGGCGGAACTGGCCAGGAGCGAGGTCAACATGCACCTTCACGAAGACATCGTAAAGAACATGGAGCTATCGAAAACGAAATGATCCACGCACGCATCACCGGCACCGGGTCCTTCGCCCCGAAAAAGGTTCTCACGAACCATGACCTCGAAAAGATGGTCGACACGAGCGATGAGTGGATCTTCGAACGCACCGGCATCCGGGAGCGTCGGATCTGCGAAAAGGGCCAGACCACGTCCGACCTCGCTTACGAAGCGGCCCACCGGGCCATCAAAGCAGCCGGGATCACGGCGCAGGACCTCGACCTGATCATTGTGGGAACGCTTACACCGGACTCGGCGATGCCGAGTCTCGGATGCGTGCTCCAGGCCAAGCTCCACGCAAAGAAAGCAGCGGCCTTCGATATCTACGCTGCCTGCTCCGGATTCATCTACGGCCTTTCCGTTGCCGACGCTTTCATCCGCAGCGGTGTGCACGAGACCATCCTGGTTGTCGGTGCCGAAGCGCTGTCCCGCTACACGGACTGGGAGGACCGCACGACTTGCGTGCTCTGGGGCGATGGCGCCGGCGCCGCGGTCGTCCAGCGACATGCCGGCAAACGCGGCATCCTCTCGACGCACCTCCACTCCGACGGTTCCTATGGCGACGTGCTGCACATACCCGGAGGAGGCGCAGCGCACCCGGCGACGCACGATACCGTGGACAAGCGGATGCACTTCATCAAAATGAAGGGCAACGAGACGTTCAAGATCGCCGTGCGCGCCCTCGAGGACGTGGTACAGGAGGCCCTTGACCATAACAAGGTGAAGGCCGAGGACATCGATCTTCTCGTACCGCACCAGGCAAACCTCCGCATCATCCAGGCCATGGCCAAGCGGCTGAACATGCCGATGGAGAAGGTCATCCTTACCATTCACAAGTACGGGAACACTTCCGCGGCATCGATCCCTATGGCGCTCGACGAAGCCGTGCGTGACGGGCGGGTGAAGGAGAACAAGCTCATTCTGCTCGAGGCCTTCGGCGGCGGCCTCACCTGGGCCTCGGCGCTGATACGCTGGTAGAATGACAAGCACCAAAGCACAAATAAACTCCAAACCACAAATTCCAGACGTCACTATTTGAAATTTTAAGTGTTGAGATTTATTTGTTATTTGAAGACTGAAATTTGATATTTGCTTTTCCTGGAGGATTCATGGATTACCTGCTGACAGAAGAACAGATAATGATCCGCGACCTGGCGCGTCAGATCGCGGTGGAAAAGATCGTTCCCGTCCGCGCCGAACTGGATGAGCAGAACAAGTTCCCCCGGGACATCATGAAGTCGATCGCGCAGGCCGATCTCTACGCCCTTTTCATCCCCGAAGCGTACGGCGGCCTGGGAAAGAAGAGCCTTGAGCTCTGCATCGTCGTTGAGGAACTGTCCAAGGCCTGCCTGGGCGTCGCGACGACCTATGCCTCGAGCGCCCTGGGGACCTATCCCATCCTGCTCTACGGGTCCGAGGAGCAGAAGAAAAAGTTCCTCCCCGACGTTGCCTCGGGCAAGAGCCTCGTGGCCTTCGGCCTCACCGAGGCCAACGCGGGCAGCGACGCCAGCGGCATCCAGACCACCGCGAAGCTCGAGGGCAATGAATACGTGCTCAACGGCACGAAGCAGTGGATCACCAACGGCGGCGAGGCGGAGCTCTACACGATCATCGCCATCACCGACAAGTCCAAGGGCCCCCGCGGGGCCTCGGCCTTCATTGTGGAGAAAGGCACCCCGGGATTCACCTTCGGCAAGAAAGAGAACAAGATGGGCATCCGGGCCTCATCCACCACCGAGCTTATCTTCAACAACTGCCGGATCCCCAAGGAGAACCTTATCTCCAAGCAGGGCATGGGCTTCATCATCGCCATGAAGACCCTCGACAGTTCCCGCACGGGTGTGGGGGCCATGGGCGTGGGCGTGGCACAGGGCGCCATCGACGAGTCGATCTCCTTCGCCAAGAACCGCGTCCAGTTCGGACAGCCCATCACCTCCTTCCAGGCCATCCAGCATATGTTCGCGGACATGCAGACCCAGACCGAGGCGGCGCGCGCCCTGGTCTATTCCGTCGCACGCTTTATTGACAGCGGCGCCAAGGACTTCTCCCGCGCCTCCGCCATGGCAAAGCTCTTCGGCACCGATGTCTCCATGAAGGTGACGACCGACGCGGTCCAGATCATGGGCGGCTCGGGCTATATGAAGGAATATCCCGCAGAGAAAATGATGCGCGACGCCAAGATCCTCCAGATCTTCGAAGGCGCGAACCAGATCCAGCGGAACGTCATCGCCCTGGACATGGTCCGGGAAGCGACGAGGGCGAAATAATTCAGAAGACAGACTTTCAGAGGACAGATGTCAGACTGAAGCAAGATCCGGTCTGTTGTCTGCAAGTCTGCTGTCTGTTGTCCTGAGCATCTGTGCAGGGAGTAATTGCATGAATATCATCGTATTGGTTAAACAGGTCCCGGACACCTCCGAGGTCAAGATCAACCGGGAGACGAACACCCTCATCCGGGACGGTGTGCCCAGCATCATCAATCCCTATGACCGGTACGCCATTGAGGAGGCCCTCAGGCTCCGCGAGAAACATGGCGGAAAGGTGACCGCTGTCACGATGGGTCCTCCCCAGGCGGTCGAAGCGTTGAAAGAAGCTGTCTCGCTCGGCGTCGATGATGTCGTCCTGCTGTCGGACCGCGCCTTTGCCGGTGCTGATACCTGGGCGACCTCGTATGCGTTGTCGCAAGGGATCAGGAAGATCGGCGATTTCGATCTCGTGATCGCGGGCAAGCAGGCCATCGACGGGGACACGGCCCAGGTGGGCCCCGAAACGGCCGACATGCTCGGCATCCCCTTCGTGGCATATATAAGGAAGATCGAGCAGGTCGAGGGCAAAAAGATGGTGGCGGAACGGCTCATGGACGAGGGCTACGACGTGGTCGAGACCTCCCTCCCCGCCCTCATCACCGTCGTCAAGGAGATCAACGAACCCCGCGTCCCGTCCCTCAAGGGAAAAATGAAAGCCAAAAGTCTCAAGGTCGCCGCCTGGTCGGCAGCCGACATCGGCGCCGACGAGAACAAGATCGGCCTGCGGGGCTCGCCCACCCAGGTCGTCCGGATATTCCCGCCCTCGCCCCGCGGCCAGCGAGAGATCCTCTCGGGCAGCGTCGAGGAGCAGGTCGCACACCTGGCAAAGAAGCTGAAAGCACAGTCGCTGATATAAACACGATGGTGAGAGGTTGAGAAGTTGCGAGGGTGAGAAAAACCGCCTACCTTCCCATCTTCCCACCTTCTCACCTTCCTGGTTCTCAAAAGGAGCAAGAAGTGAGCGTGAAAGTAAAACCCGATATCTGCACCGGCTGCGAATCCTGCGTATCGGTCTGCCCCTTCGGCGCCATCGAGATGAAGGACGGCAAGGCGTTCATCACCGACGCCTGCACCCTGTGCGGCGCCTGCGTCGAGGCATGCGAGTTCAAGGCCATCGAGAAGGACATCGAAGATGCCGGCCCCGCCAAGGACCTCTCGGCCTACAAAGGTGTATGGGTCTTTGCCGAACAGCACAAGGGCGAGATCGCGAGCGTTTCGCTGGAGCTCCTGGGAGAGGGCCGCAAGCTTGCCGACAAGCGGGGCTCCAAGCTCTCTGCCGTGTTCATCGGTTCCGGCATCAAGGACAAAGCAAAGGACCTGATCGCCTACGGCGCGGACACCGTGTACGTCGCCGACGATCCTGTCCTCAAGGACTTTAACGACGATTCCTACGCTGCGGTCCTGACCATGCTCGCGACCCAGCACAAGCCCGAGATCATCCTTGCCGGCGCGACCGCGATCGGCCGGTCCTTCTTCCCCAAGGTCGCCTCGACATTGTACGCCGGCCTCACCGCCGACTGCACGGTGCTCGATATCGACAGTGCCACGGGCAATCTGCACCAGACCCGTCCCGCCTTCGGCGGGAACATCATGGCCACGATCGTCACGCCCAACCACCGGCCCCAGATGGCCACGGTGCGTCACAAGGTCATGAAGCCGGCGCTGCGAAATGTCGCGCGAAAGGGCGAGATCATCGACGTGAAGTTCACCCAGGCGGGAGCCGTCCGCACAAAGGTCCTCAAGACCGTCGACGAACTGACCGAGACCGTGAACATCTGCGAAGCCGACATCATCGTGGCGGGCGGCCGCGGACTGGGCAGCCAAAAGAACTTCCTGCTGCTCGAGGAACTGGCAAAAGTGCTCGGGGGCGCCGTAGCCGCGACACGGGGCGCCGTGGACGAAGGATGGATCCCCTATTCACACCAGGTCGGCCAGACAGGCAAGACCGTCTGCCCGAAGCTCTACATCGCCGCCGGGATCTCCGGCGCCATCCAGCATGTAGCAGGCATGCAGTCGTCCGAGACCATCATTGCCATCAACAAGGACCCCGACGCGCCCATCTTCAACGTGGCGACTTATGGCATCGTAGGTGATGTGACCGAGGTACTAACGGCCATGATCAAGAAGTTCCGGGAGATACGGGGATGATGTACCTTCGCTCGTCGGCAACGAGGCCCGTAACGGTAATCGTTCATGGGCTACGTCATAGGACGGACGACGCAACCGAGCGACGAAACGGACTTCGTGACCGTAACCGTTAGACGTTGACGGACTTGATGCAGCGTGCATCGCCGTTGCTCAATACCATACGAACATCAGGAGTTTACCTTGAAAGTTGCATTCATCTTTCCCGGCCAGGGTTCACAATATGTCGGCATGGCCAAAGAATTCATCGAGAACTTCGCTGAGTCCAAAGAGGTATTCGACATTGCCAGCGCCGCTCTGGGATCCGACCTCGCGCAGCTCTGCATGCATGGCCCGTCGGAGACGCTGAACAGAACGGAGAACACCCAGCCGGCCATTCTCGCGGCAAGCATTGCGATCCTCCGCCCCCTGGAGAGGCGGGGTCTCTCCGCAGTGGCCGCAGCCGGCCACAGCCTGGGCGAGTACACGGCGATCACCGCGGCAGGCGGCTTCGAGTTGAAGGACGTCGTCGCCCTTGTCCAGAAGCGCGGCAGGTATATGCAGGAGGCGGTGCCTGAAGGAGCGGGACTCATGGCCGCAATTCTCGGCATGGACCGGACCGCCCTAGAAAAAACTTGCCTTGACGCGGCCAAAAATGGTATAGTTGCCCCTGCAAATTACAACTCACCGGGCCAGATCGTCATTGCGGGCGAGAAAATGGCCGTGGAAAAGGCCATGGAACTGGCAAAGGCCGCGGGCGCGAAGAAAGTCGTACCGCTCATGGTAAGTGTGCCGTCCCATTGCTCTCTGATGAAACAGGCGGGCGAACGTCTTGCCCTGGAATTGGATACGGTGAGCATCAGCGATGTTCGCTTCCCCATCGTGAACAACGCCGATGCGAAGTTCCTGCGGACCGCGGCAGAGCTCAAACCGTCGCTCGTGCGGCAGATCAGTTCCCCGCTCTACTGGGAAGATTCGATCAACCGGTTGACGGCGGACGGATTCGACACCTTCATTGAGATTGGCCCCGGCAAGGTCCTCTCGGGCCTCGTGAAGCGGATCGCCAAGGACGCAAAGGTCCTGAACGTTGAAGATCAAAAGAGCATGACAGAAACGCTCACTGCTCTCGGGATGTAAGGAACAGACATGAGCTTGAACGGCAAAATAGCACTGGTCACCGGCGCAGCGCAGGGCATCGGCAGGGACATCGCCCTGGGTCTTGCGAAGGACGGTGCCGACGTCGCCATCTGCGATGTCAATCTTGAAGCGGCCCAGAAGACAGCCGTCGATATCGAGGCAATGGGCCGGAAGTCCCTGGCCCTCAAGGCGAACGTGGCGTCGTCAGCCGACGTGACCGCCATGATCGACCAGGTGATCGAAACGTTCGGCAGGATCGATATCCTGGTGAACAACGCCGGCATCACCCGGGACGGCCTCATCCTCAGGATGAAGGACGAGGACTGGGACCTGGTGCTGTCCATCAACCTCAAGGGCTCGTTTCTCTGCACGAAGTCGGCGCTCAAGTACATGACCAAGCAGCGCTCGGGCACCATCATCAACATAGCGTCCATCGTCGGCGCCATGGGCAATGCCGGCCAGGCAAATTATGTCGCATCCAAGGCCGGCCTTATCGGTCTCACCAAGACCATCGCCCGGGAGTATGCCAACCGGAACGTCACGGCGAATGCCGTGGCACCGGGGTTCATCGACACCGCAATGACCCAGGCCCTCACGGAGCAGGTCCGGACCGACCTGGCAAAACAGATCCCCCTGGGAAGGCTCGGGTCGTCCGAAGACGTGGCGAACGCCGTCCGTTTCCTGGCATCGCCTTCCGCCGCATACATCACCGGCCAGGTGATCCATGTGAACGGCGGGATGTACATGTAACCAATATCCGTTAACCAAATTTCAACGTTCGCGATTCGCGGAAGAACACAATCAGAGGAGGTGGACTATGGCTGATGTAGAAGCAAAAGTGAAAAAGATCATATCCGAGCAGCTCGGTGTACCGGAGAGCGATGTGAAGCCCGAGGCTTCCTTCGTCAACGACCTTGGCGCAGATTCCCTGGACACCGTGGAACTGGTGATGGCCCTCGAAGAGGAATTCAGCGTCGAGATCCCCGATGAGGACGCCGAGAAGATCGCGACGGTCCAGAACGCCATCGATTACATCAAGGCAAAAGCAAAATAACGGCGAGGCATTGTCCCCGTCGTTGATTTCAGCACGTTCCGAAAGCCAGAAAGCCGCTCCCCTGTCCTGTGAGGAGGGTTTTTTGGCTTTTCGGATTTTATGAGCAGGAGGTCTACATTGAATCGCAGAGTCGTGGTCACCGGTATCGGCATGGTCACCCCTGTCGGACTCGATACGGAAACGAGCTGGGAAGGTTTGATCGCGGGCAGAAGCGGCATCGGCCCCATCACCCAGTTCGATGACAAGGAGATCCCCACCCAGATCGCGGGTGAGGTGAAGGGTTTCGAAGCGGCCAAGTACATCGAGCCGAAAGAGATCAAGAAGATGGACCGGTTCATCCACCTGGCGATCGCCGCCAGCCAGCTGGCGATGGACAGCGCCCGGCTTCCGATCACGCCGGAGAACGCCGAGCGCGTCGGTGTCATTGCCGGCGCGGGCATCGGCGGCCTCCCCGCCATCGAGCGGTCCTACCGGGCCTACATGGAAAAAGGGTACCGGAGGATCACGCCCTTTTTCATTCCCATGTCGATCATCAATGAGATGGCCGGCCACATCTCCATGCGCTTTGGCGCCAAGGGACCGAACGTCAGCGTGGTCACGGCATGCGCCACGGGCACGCACTCCATCGGCGACGCCTACAAGATCATCCAGCGCGGAGACGCCGATGCCATGTTCGCCGGCGGCGCGGAATCCTGCGTCTGCCCGCTGGGTGTCGGCGGGTTCAATGCCATGAAAGCGCTCTCGACCAGGAACAGCGAACCCGCCCGCGCGAGCCGCCCTTTTGACGCGGAACGCGACGGCTTCGTCATGGGCGAAGGCGCGGGCATCGTCGTCCTGGAGGAACTGGAATCCGCGCGGAAACGCGGGGCGACCATTCTTGCCGAGGTCATCGGCTACGGACTTTCGGGGGACGCCTACCACATCACCTCCCCGGCGCCGAACGGCGAAGGCGCTGCCCGTTGCATGAACATGGCCATCAAGGACGCGGGCATCTCGCCCGGCGAGGTCGGCTATATCAACGCTCACGGCACATCAACCAAGTACGGCGATGAGCTCGAGACCATGGCCATCAAGACCGTGTTCGGAGACCATGCCCGCAAGGTCCCGGTCAGTTCCACGAAATCCATGACCGGACACCTCCTGGGCGCGGCCGGCGGCGTCGAAGCGGTCATCAGCATCCTCGCGCTGGTGCACGGCATCCTGCCGCCGACGATCAACCTGGAGAACCCCGATCCCGAGTGCGACCTCGACTACATCCCCAACACGGCGCGGAAGACATCGGTAGAGATCGCCATGTCGAACTCCTTCGGGTTCGGCGGCACCAATGCCACCCTCATCTTCAGAAAATACCGGTCGTAACATGCGGCCCGCCCCGGAGCTCCAGCAGCATATCGGCTACACGTTCAGCAACGCCGGTCTGCTGGAGCGCGCCCTCACCCACCGGTCCTACGCGAACGAGAACCGCCTCTCCGAACACAATGAGCGGATGGAGTTCCTCGGGGACTCCGTCCTGAACCTCGTGGTGAGCGAGCATCTGATGAACGCCCTTCCCGTCTCCTCCGAGGGAGATCTGTCCCGCATCCGTGCCGCCGTCGTAAGCGAGCCCTCCCTTGCCGCCGTGGCGCGGGAGATCGGCCTCGGCGATTACCTGCTGCTGGGAAGAGGCGAAGAGCAGACCGGCGGCCGGGACAAGGACTCGCTCCTCGCCGACAGCCTCGAGGCCCTCGTCGCATCGCTTTATCTTGACGGCGGCATCGGGCCCGCTGGCGCGTTCATCACCCGGTTCTTCGACGAAACGATCAAGAAGGCCCAGACCACCGGCGGCACGTCGGATTTCAAGACGGAGGTCCAGGAGCTCTGTCAGGAGCGGCTCAAGACCCTCCCGGAGTACACGGTCGTATCGGAATCCGGCCCCGACCACCAGAAGCAGTTCGAAGTAGAACTTTCCGTCAAGGGCGAGGTCTACGGACGCGGGACCGGCAGGAGCAAAAAAGAAGCGGAACAGAAAGCGGCAAGAGAAGCGCTTCAGCGTCTCTCAGACAACAGATGACAGAGTACAGATGACAGACTATGGTGCCGCACGCAGTTTTCTGTTGCCTTAGTCTGACGTCTGATGTCTGACATCTTTCTTCTGGATCATGATCATCCCGTTCTTCATCACCCACGCAGGTTGTCCGCACCAGTGCGTGTTCTGCAACCAGAAGAACATCACGGGAAAGAACGAGCCACCTGACGCTTCATCCATCCACGCTTCCATCAGCCACTACCTCGAAGCGCACCGGGATGACGAAGTTGTCCAGGTCGCGTTCTACGGCGGAAGCTTCACCGCGCTTCCCCTTACCGCGCAAACGACGTATTTAGAGGCGGTCCGGCCGTTCATCAGGTCGGGAAACATCGAGAGCATCCGCCTGTCGACTCGGCCTGACTCCATCACACCTGATATCCTTGACGTTCTGAAACAGCACGGCGTTGCCACCATCGAGCTCGGCGCGCAGTCCATGGACGACGAGGTACTTCTGCTCTCCGGACGGGGACATTCTGCCGCGGACACGGTGAAGGCCGTTGCTCTGCTCAGAGAACACCACTTCGTCGTCGGCCTCCAGCTCATGCCCGGTCTCCCGGGCGATACACCAGAAGCGTTCCAGCAAACGGTGGAGCAGGTCATTTTTCTGAAACCCGACTTCGTCCGGATATATCCGGCTCTCGTGATCAGGGACACCCCCCTCGCAGGGCTCTATCGCACCGGCAGATATGCTCCCCTGTCCCTCGATGACGCTGTTCTGCAGTGCCATCAAGCCCTGGATCGGTTCGAGCAGGCTGGTATCGAGGTCATCCGGATCGGGCTCCAGCCGACCGCGGAATTGGAACGTCCCGGCACGATCCTCGCCGGTCCCTGGCATCCGGCATTCCGCCAGCTCGTAGAGTCGTCACGGTTCCTGAAAAAGATGTGTTCGCTCCTCTCCACGCGCGATCAGGCCGGAACGGTCACCCTCTATGTGAACCCCGCGGACCTCTCCACGGTCATCGGCCAAAAGCGCGGGAATATCGACGCGGTCAAGGTCCGATACGGCCTGGTCGTGAAGGTCCTGGCGGACGCCCGGGTCCAGCCGGGCACGATCAGCCGTTGCATCCCTGCGTAAAATGGGCTATAGTACCGTCATGAAATTCCCGGTCATCATGGTCATGCTGCTTATGCTCCCTCTTTCCGGCGGCCTCCTTGCCGGGGAGATCAAGGAGATCGAACTGACCGACGGAAGCGTCATCACGGGCGAGGTTCTATCGCTCAATAGCGGCGTCTATACCATCAGGACGGGATCCCTTGGTATGCTCAAGATCGAGGACACGAAGGTCCGTACGATCCGCACACCAGGTTCAACATCATCCTCCCGGCTTTCCGCCCCGGGCAGTGACACACGGTCCCTCCAGGACAAGATGATGAGCGACAAGGACGTCATGAGCATGATCCAGTCGCTCAAGGATGATCCGCAGTTCACGAAGATCCTCGAAGACCCGGAGATCATGAACGCCGTTAACTCGGGCGATACGGCAGCTCTCATGGCCAATCCCAAGTTCCTCCAACTGCTGCACAATCCAACCGTACGTGACATTCAGAAAAAAGTTTCAAAATAAACCTTACCACCCGAAACCCCATTTCTTTCTGTCTCAGCGAAAACCTGTTGACATTCCGCGGGGTTGCAGGTAGTATCGTACCGATTTTGGCCGAAAAACCGGGTCTGCGATACATAGCATTTTGTCATTTTATTTCAATCAGTTAGGGGAGAGCAATGGCCATAACCTATAAGGATGCCGGGGTTGATATCGATGCCGGCGACCTCTTTGTCCAGAAGATCAAACCCTTCGTCAAATCCACGATGCGGCCTGAGGTCCTGACGGACATCGGCGGTTTCGGCGGTCTCTTCGCCCTGAAGAAGTACAAGAACCCCGTTCTCGTATCGGGCACCGACGGGGTGGGGACCAAGCTCAAGATCGCCTTCCTGATGAACAGGCACGACACGGTGGGCATCGACCTGGTGGCAATGTGCGTCAACGATATCGTCGTCCAGGGAGCGGAGCCCCTCTTTTTCCTTGACTACTTCGCCACGGGCAAGCTGAAACCCGAGGACCACGCCGGGATCGTTAAGGGCATCGCCGACGGCTGCAAACAGGCGGGCTGCGCGCTCATCGGCGGCGAGACCGCCGAGATGCCGTCGTTCTACGGAGAGGATGAATACGACCTCGCGGGTTTCGCCGTAGGCGTGGTGGAAAAGAAGAACATCATTGACGGGTCGCGGATAAAGGCCGGCGACCAGCTCATCGGCCTTGCGTCCTCGGGGCTTCACAGCAACGGATACTCGCTCGTCAGAAAGGTCCTGCTCGAGAGGGCCGGATACGGTGTGGACGATACCCTGACGGAGCTCGGGAAAGGCACTCTCGGAGAAGTGCTGCTCACTCCCACGAGGATCTACGCAAAGACGATCATGGCGCTCCTGAAGGACTTCGATATCCGCGGCATGGCGCACATCACCGGCGGCGGCATCACCGAGAACACACCCCGCATGCTTCCCAAGGGCGTCCAGGCCCTCATCCGGAAAAAGACCTGGGACATGCCTCCCATCTTCAAGCTCCTCCAGAAAAAATCCGGCGTCGACGACGCAGAGATGTACCGCGCGTTCAACATGGGCATCGGCATGGTCGTCGTCGTGCCGAAGAAACAGGTGGAGGCCGTCATCAAAAAAGCCGCGAAGCTGGGCGAGAAAGCCTTTCACATCGGCGAGATCGTGAAAGGCAGGCAGGTCGTGAAGTATGTGGAAAAATAGGGTCACGGGTCAGGGGTCAGGGGTCATGGACCGGCTTTGCGATCAGGATCTCCTTGACCCTTGCCCCCTGCCCCTTGACCCGCTGTCCTTGAGAAGGCTTCCATGAAAAAAGTCAAGCTGGGCGTCCTCGTCTCCGGCCGCGGTTCCAACCTCCAGGCCATCATCGATAACATTGAGAGCGGTTCGCTTTCCGCTGAGCTCGCCGTGGTCATAAGCGACCAGGCGGATGCCTATTCCCTCGAACGGGCGAAGAAGCACAACATTTCCGCTGTCCATGTGAGCGCCAAGGATTATACGGGAAAGCGGGACGGATATGATGCCTTGCTCGTCAAGGAACTGCAGAAGCACAACGTGGAGCTTGTTGTCCTGGCAGGCTTCATGCGCATCATCACGCCGACCCTGCTCAAGGCATTCCCCAACCGGGTCATGAACATCCACCCCGCCCTGCTGCCCGCCTTCCCGGGCCTCCATGTGCAGAAGACCGCGCTGGAGCATGGCGCCAAGTTCTCCGGCTGCACCGTGCACTTCGTGGATGAGGGCATGGATACAGGCCCCATCATCATCCAGGCCGTGGTGCCGGTCCTGGACAATGACACCGAGGATTCCCTTTCCGCGCGCATCCTGAAGCAGGAGCACAAGATCTACTCCCGGGCCATCCAGCTTTATGCGGAAGGAAAATTGAAGGTAGAAGGCAGGCGCGTCCTAGTCACCGGCGGGAAGACCGCCGGCGATGAGTTTCTAATCAATCCATAAAAGCGCGTCTGAACGCCCCAGGAGGGAAATACGTTCCTTAAGAAAGAGCCTTGCATCCTGCAAGGCTCTTTCTTGCTTTTCGTGTTGACATTCTGCACATGCATCTGTACAATTATAAGTACAGGAGGATGAACCATGCTGAAAGAGATGAAAAACTATTCCATGAGCGAAGCTCGGAACGCGTTGACCGCCATGCCTGAGAAGCTTGAGAAGCAGCACGGCGCAGCAGCCATTACGCGACGGGGCAAGCCGGTGCTTGCCGTCATGCCCTGGGACCTTTACGAGTCCATCATGGAAACGCTGGAAATACTCGGTGACGAGGAAACGACCGCAGCCCTGCACAAAGGCATTGAAGAGATCGCCGCCGGAAAGGGAGTTGCCTGGGAAAAGGCGAAGCGGGAACTGGCGGCATGATCTACAAGATCATCATTGCACCGACGGCACTGAAGATGCTCATGGGCATTACCGACAGGCGTGTGCGTGATCTAATTGTCAAGCGAATCGACGATCTCACAGAAGAACCGGAGAAGCAGGGAAAACCGCTCGTTGCTGAATTATCCGGATATCGGAGCCTGCGGGCCGCAGGGCAACGTTACCGGATCGTTTATCGCGTACTCAACGAAAAGATCATTGTTCATATTGTCGCCGTAGGGATCCGCAAGGAAGGAAGTAGTACGGATATTTACAACCTGGCAAAAAAACTCATAAAACTGAGACTGGTCAATCCTGCTGAATAAGCGATCAATGTGCTCCGTTGTTATAGTCTAAACAAAAAGCCCTGCATGGTTCATCCTGCAGGGCTTTGTTCTTTTCAGTATAAATTGGTGGACGAGAAGGGGATCGAACCCTCGGCCTCCGCATTGCGAACGCGGCGCTCTCCCAGCTGAGCTACTCGCCCATACAGGCTGAACGACAGGACATAATCTAATCTATCAGCCTGAATAAATCAAGGGAAAAAGAGCAAATCAGGAGACAGGAGCCAGAATTCAGGAGTCAGGAGTAAAGTCCCGGCGCTCCCCTTCTGGCTTCCGGCTCCTGGCAGCCGGCCCCTGCCGTCTCGAACGTATTGACAAATCAGCCCGTCTTCGCTATAGTGTGCAGACTGATTTCATCGGCGATTTTCATGAAAAGGAGAACCATACCGTGCGTGAACGAGAGAGAGAATTGCGCCGCAGGCGTAAACGGAAAGCTGAGACCCTGAGAACGCGCAACAAGGCGGCCAAAGCAGCGGCTGCGGCAACAAAGGCGAAATAACCTGATGCTGTTGAGGCCAGTCATCGTCCTGTCGGCGTTGCTCCTGCTCATCGCCCTGACCGCCTCGCTGGGCTGCGCCCCCGCGCTCGCCCCGGAGCCGCAATGGGAAAAGGATGCCCAGGCGCTCATCGACCACGCAGAAGCCCGTTTCGCCAAAAAGCAGTATGAACAGGCAGGCAAGGCGATAGAGGGCTTCTTCACCACCTACCCCGAGAGCAGGCATACCGACCGGGCACTCTCCCTCATGGGAGAGATCCAGCTCACCACCCGGAACTACAAGCAGGCGCTCAACTATTACACAAAGCTCATCGAGAGATATCCGGCTTCTTCGCTCATCGGCGAGGCGAAATACAAGATCGGACTGTGCTACTTCGAATTGAAGGAGTACGGCCCCGCCGTCGACAACCTGGAGGACCGGAGCAGGATCGCCGAGCCGGCAAAGCTCCGGCGCATCTCCGAAATGCTTTCCACCGCCTACCTTGAAAAAAAGAACTATCCCGCAGCGATCAAGGAATTCGTCTACCTCACCGACAACGCTCCCGAGAAGCAGCGGCCCGGTTACCGGGACCGCGTCCGCGAGATCGTGGAGAAGAACCTGGTCGAAGCCGAGCTGAGAACGCTCACCGCCGGTACGACCTATCCTTCGGACATCGCGCACCTGCGGCTTGCCGGCCTCCAGATCGAGCAGCGGAACTTCACGGACGCCATCAAGGAAGCAAAAGCGTTCCTGGAGCGGTTCCCCGCCCATCCGGAAAAGACACGGGCTGAGCTGCTGTTGGCCGAGGCCACGGCCGGGCTCACGGCTCCGCGGTACCGCCTCGGCGTCCTGGTCCCGCAGACGGGACCGGCCTCCTACTTCGGCGACCGGGTGCTCAAGGGGATCCAGCTCGCGGTCCTGTCCTATAATACCAAGAACCCCGAGAACCGTCTCGAGCTCGTCGTGAAAGATACTGAGGGTTCGACCGACAAGGCCGTTGCCGGACTGAACGAGCTTGCGGCAAAGAACGTCGTGGCCGTTATCGGGCCGCTTCTTTCCCGTGAGGTCGAGGCCCTGGCACCGTTGCTCGCGAAGGTCCAACTGCCCATCTTCACGCCAACCGCTCCGGGCGCGGGTCTGACCGAGCTGAGTCCGTGGATATTCCGGAACGCCCTGACGAACGCGAGCCAGGCCGCCGCCGCCGCCGCATACGGGCTCAAACAGAACCTCAGGAAGTTCGTGATCTTCGCTCCCGAAGATCCTTACGGCAGGGACCTGACCCGCGTCTTCACCCAGGAACTCGCCAGAAAAGCCGAGATCCTGGCGACCATCACCTACCCGCCGGAGACCAATGACTTCGGTCCGTATATCCGGAAGCTCATCGAGATCGACTTCCGCTCCCAGAAGATCCCCATTCCCGACGACGACAAGGAACGGAAGAAGTTGTTCCAGGCGTACGTACCGACCTTCGATGCCCTCTACCTGCCCGGCTACGCGGAAAAAGTGGGACTGTTGATCCCCCAGCTTGCGTTCTACAACATAACCGGAAAACCGATCATCGGTTCCAACAACTGGCACACGCCCGATCTCATCGAGCGCGCCGGCCGCCATGCCGAAGGCGCCGTGATCGTGGACGGCTTTTATCCCGAGAATCCGGATCCCGCGGTAAAAGCCGTTGTGGACGCGTACCGCTCCGCGTATCAGGATGAGCCTGACAGTCTTTCCGCCCAGGCCTACGACGCCGCTGCCATGGTCCTCTCGCTCCTCGCGGCGAAAAAGGACACCCCCGCGGCGATCAAGGAAGGGCTCCTGAACCTGAAGGATTTCCCCGGCATCTCCGGCCAGACCTCGTTCACCGGAAGCGGCGAGTCACAGAAGAAGCTCTTCCTCATCCTGATCGAGGACGGCAAGTTCACGCTCGTGAAAGAATAGCACGCCTTCCCCCGGCCTTTTCCCTTGACACATCCACCCCCTTTCCTTTACTATCAACTTCGCTCCAAACGACACCACCGAGACACCTATCCCGGACAAGCCGGAATAAATTTGCCGCGAAGACACGAAGGCACGAAGAGATGCCTGAGTGTCTTTGGGGCTTGATTAACTCGATAATATTTAAGACGTTCTTTGTGTCTCGCTTAGAAGCGCCTACTTCTGGTTGTGCCTTCGTGGCGATAATTTCCTTGCCATTTTGCGTAGAATTTAATTCGTAACTGACTAACATAATGGAAGAACTTTCAACCATACAGAAGATCGCCGTCATGGCCATGCCGCTCGTGTTCGCCATCGTGTTCCACGAGGTAGCCCACGGCTGGGTCGCGAACAGGCTTGGCGATCCCACGGCCCGGGACCTGGGGAGGCTCACGCTGAATCCGATCCCGCACATCGACCTGATCGGGACCATCATCATGCCGTTAATGCTTTTCGTGCTTACCGACGGGCGGATGCTGTTCGGCTATGCCAAACCCGTGCCTATCAATCCTTATAACTTCAAGGACCCGAAAAAGGGCATGGCGCTTTCGTCACTGGCCGGCCCGGGCGTGAACATCGTCATGGCTGTCATATGCTCCTTCCTGCTGCGCGTGGTGATGGCAGGACTTGAAGGAATGATACCGGAAACGGTCTGGAGCTGGTTTGCGACACCCGTAACGCTGATGCTGGGTTACGGGATCATCATCAACGTGGTGCTGGCCGTGCTGAATATGATCCCGATCCCGCCGCTCGACGGCAGCCGCGTCGTGTACTGGCTCCTGCCGGACCGGCAGGCGGCACTGTATTACCGCCTGGAGCCATACGGGACCTTCATCCTCATGGGTCTTATCATGCTCGGCGTGCTCGGCAAGATCATGACGCCGCTCATCCGCCCCCTGCTGGGGCTGTTGTTGGGCAATGGCGGGTTCTAATATTTTCACCGCACTCTATTCATTCGTGACATTCGTCCCATTCGTGAGATTCGTGATAACGATGTTGATGTTCTGTTCTTAAGAGGGTCTTTCATGGCTAAA
Source organism: Nitrospiria bacterium (assembly GCA_919902495.1). GTDB lineage: Bacteria > Nitrospirota > UBA9217 > UBA9217 > UBA9217 > JAAXXJ01. Next base: position 40,414 of record CAKKRC010000053.1, on the reverse strand, counting down.
AAAAGAGTTCTCAGCGGCATGCAGCCCAGCGGGCTGCTCCATCTCGGCAACCTCATGGGCGCCCTGGAAAACTGGCGGAAGCTCCAGGACGAGTACGAGTGCTACTACTTCATCGCCGACTGGCATGCCCTCACCACCCAGTACGCCGACACCTCGAAGATGCGCACCTACGTCCACGAGATGGTCATCGACTGGCTCGCCGCGGGGCTCGACCCGGAGAAGTGCGTTCTGTTCCAGCAGTCCCAGCTTCCCGAACACGCGGTACTGCACGTCCTGTTCTCCATGATCACGCCGCTTCCCTGGCTCGAACGCGTCCCGACCTACAAGGAGAAATTGGAGCAGATCGACGACCGGGACCTCTACACCTACGGGTTCCTGGGCTACCCCGTGCTCCAGGCGGCCGACATCCTCATTTACAAGGCCGACTATGTGCCCGTGGGCGTCGACCAGCTGCCCCACCTGGAACTGACCCGCGAGATCGGACGCAGGTTCAACGCCTTCTACGGGGACGTCCTTCCCGAGCCGCAGCCCCTGCTCACGCAGTACCCCAAGCTTCTCGGCACCGACGGCCGCAAGATGAGCAAGAGCTACAACAACTGCCTCTATCTCTCGGACACGCCCGAAGAGATCACGAAAAAGGTCATGGCCATGATCACCGATCCCGCCCGCGTGCGCCGGCAGGACCCGGGCAATCCCGATATCTGCCCGCTCTATACGCTCGACCAGATCTTCGCGCCGAAGGAATGGTGCGCCCACGTGAAGCGCGAGTGTCCCAAGGCCGGCATCGGATGCGTCGATGATAAACGGGAACTCCTGAAGCACCTCCTCGAATATCTCCGGCCCCTGCAGGAACGACGGCAGGCGCTCATTGCCGATCCGAAAAAGGTTGCCGAGATCATCGCTGCCGGTTCTGCAAAAGCGCGCGTCATCGCGAAGGAGACCCTTGCCCGGGTCCAGGACGCGATGAAGCTGTAGGCGACGAAGTGTGAAGGATGCGGCACGCTCGGGGATCGCACCGGCAAATAAGGTCATTGCGAGCAAAGCGAAGCAATCTCGTTTTTTTGTCGCCCGCCGGAAAAGCTGATCTCGAGTCCAAGAGATCAATTACTTCGAGATTGCCGCGTCGCGAAAATCGCTCCTCGCAATGACGATCACCGACTTTTCAGTGTCTTCCATTCCGCAATCCGCATTCCGCATTCCGCAATTTCAAACACCCCAAAATCCTTGACTTTGCATGGCATCTCACCTATTATCAAAAAGAAGCCGATCTGAAAGAAACCCCATGATAACGACCCTTCAGGACATCCTCAAAGAGTACAAGTCCGACATGGAACGCATGGAGTCCAGGATCCATGAGAGCCTGGGCACCGACGTTCCGCTCATCCAGCAGGTCAGCAAATACATCCTCGGCGCCGGCGGCAAGCGCTTCCGGCCCCTGCTGCACCTCCTTGCGGCGCGCCTGTGCGGCTACCGGGAACATAACGCCGAATACCTCCTCGGCAGCATCGTGGAATATATCCACACGGCATCGCTCCTGCACGACGACGTTGTTGACGAGGCGAAGATACGGCGCGGCAGGTCCTCGGCCAACTCCCTCTGGGGCAACCAGGCCAGCATTCTGGTCGGCGACTATCTCTACTCCAAGGCGCTGTACCACGCCGTTCGTCTGCACAACCAGCGGGTCATGGACGTGCTCTCCGAAACGACCACCACCATGTCGGAGGGAGAGGTGCTCCAGCTCATGCAGATCCAGAACGCCGACATGACCGAGACGGACTACTTCCGACTCGTGGAATGCAAGACCGGAGTGCTCATCGCCGCGTCCTGCCGGCTCGGCGCGATCATCTGCAAGGCCCCCCTGTCCCAGGAGGACGCCCTGGCGGCCTACGGGAAAAAACTGGGCCTCGCCTTCCAGATCACCGACGACACCCTCGACTATGCCGCCGACCAAAAGCAGCTCGGAAAGGTACTCGGCAAGGACCTGGACGAGGGCAAGGTCACCCTGCCGCTGATCTATCTTATGCGCAAAGCGGAGCCGGAGGAGCGAGAAGCCCTCAGGAGCATCCTGCACGCCGATGCGGTCAGCGAAGGCGATCTTACCTATACGCTGGGGCTCATGGTGAAGCATGGCGCGGTAGAAGACGCGCTCCGGTTAGCTCAGAATCTTTCCAATGATGCCAAGGCCTCGCTGGGCGTCTTCCCCGATTCTCCGCCCCGCCAGGCGCTCATGGCGCTTGCGGACTACGTGGTGCAGCGGGAGATGTGATGCATCCCCTCGTCAGGCTGGCAAAGGACACCATCGAGCTGTTTGTGCGGGAGGGAACGGTCCTTACGCCGCGGGACGAGGACCTGGTTCCCGAGATGCAAGGGCGCGCCGGGGTCTTCGTTTCCCTCAAAATGAGGGGCATGCTGCGCGGCTGCATCGGGACGTTCGAGCCCTGCGAACCGAACGTGGCGAACGAGATCGTCAGGAATGCCATCAGCGCGGCGACCGGCGACCCGAGGTTCACGGCCGTCCGGCCCGATGAGCTTGCGGACCTGGAATATTCCGTGGATGTATTGACCGCGCCGGAGCCGGCAAAGGACCTCACGGAGCTCGACCCCAAACGCTACGGGGTCATCGTCCACGCAGGCCGCCGGAGGGGACTGCTCCTCCCGGACCTTGAAGGCGTCGATACGGCCGAGGAACAGGTCGGGATCGCCATGCAGAAGGCCGGCATCGCGCCGGGAACGCCGGTTACCCTGTTCCGGTTCGAAGTGAAGCGGTATCATTAACAGAACGGCAAAGTGCATTTAGCCACAGAGCACACAGAGATCACAGAGAGAGGCAAGTTCTTTTCAGTATGAGCGGCTTTTACCCTCGGTGAGCTCTGCGACCTCGGTGGCAAAGAATTATCTGAATCTTTATTCAAGGAGGAGTAAAAACGGCATGGAAAGCAGACCGGAACGCGGAACGATCGACGATGCACAGAAAGCGAAGCTCATCTTCATCTCGTTGGCGGCAGTGGTCACGATCCTGCTCATTTTCAGCTATGTGTCAGGCAACAAGGCGCGGACCCAGCGGGATGCGGCCGTCAAAGAGGTCGAGGCCCTGAAGCAGGACAACGCCAAGCTGTCCCAGTGGCTGGAGGAACGGACCCAGGAGAGCGAAAAGTACAAGAAGGCCCTGGAAGAGTGCAAGGCGAAACCAAAGGCAAAACCGGCGGCCAAGAAACCAGCCGCGAAAAGCACGCCGAAAAAGAAAAAAGCAAAGACGAACTGAGGCCCAAGGACCAGCACCGGACCCTGGGGAGGCATCCTGTCCTGAGGCCGGTCCATCTTCCCGGAAGGCGGTACCGACCATGTCAGCCATGCAGCGCATTGCTACCCACGAGTTCAAGAACGACTATTTCTACATCGTTTTGCGCCAAACGCCGGAGCATGGTCCCCGATCCTACATTCTCTGCTGCGGCATCAACATGACGCGATTCGATCCCATCTGCTGGGGGAAGACGGGCATTTGCTCGAACCCGGCGTTCAAAGGCCTCCAGCAGCTGCGGGCTGATGTCTCCTCGTTCGCCATGACCCTGGGCAGGCAGACGAGAAGTGCGGAACACTTTCCCTGCGGCCTCATAACACCCCCCGTCGGCGACGGCTGGTACCGCGAGACCCCCCTCCTGATCGATCAGGCATCCCCCATGGAGATCAGCACGATCCTGGATTTCAGTGTGCGCGACCTGGTCAATACGCTCCTGACGGTCTGCGCCCCTGACGCCAGGGTCCCTTCGAAGCTGCCGACATCGTCGGGCATGCAAAAGTTCCTGGACTCTCTCAACGTGAAAAATTACCGGGAAGCCGCGCCGCCGCCGATCGCAAAGCAACAGAAAACCCGACACGGAGACACGGGGACAGGGTGACACGGGGTAAAATAAAGGAACATCATCAGATCAAATACCGATTAGCCTCTTGAGATACGATGACGCTGCGCAACCCTGAATCCAGGAGCGAGCGCAAACCCCGCAGATTAGCTGCGGGTTTAGCGAGCGTTTGGAATAATACACTTCCCTGAGGATCGAAGCTCCGTGCAGTCGTCTGTAGGGAGCTTAAATCCAGGAGCGAGCGCAAACCCCGCAGATTAGCTGCGGGTTTAGCGAGCGATTAGAATAACACACTTCCCTGAGGATCGAAGCTCCGTGCAGTCGTCTGCAGGGAGCTTAAAAGGCAGGCACGAACCCATGAGCATCACGCGTGTAGCTACCTACGAGTACAAGAACGACTATCTCTACATCATCATCCGCCAATCGCCTGAGCACGGACCCAAGGCCTGCATCCTGTGCTGCGGCATCGATATCATGCGGTTTGACGCACTGTGCCGGGGCAAAAGCGGGATCTGCTCCAATCCGGCGTTCAAAGGGCTTCAGCTCCTGCGGGCGGACATCTCGGCGATCGCGCTCAAGAAGGGCGCGCGATCGCGGCCGCTCAATTACGGGCAATGCATGCCCATCTCGCCCCGTGGTGAGGGCTGGTACCGGGAGAGCATGCTCCTGGACAACGTCACCCCGAAGATCGCGAAGGAGATCCTGGAGTACGGCGTCAGGGACCTCCTGACCAAGGTCCTGACCGTATGCGCGCCGATCACGTCGGTCCCGAAGACGCTGCCGAATCCCGCGGAGCTCCAGAAGTTCATCCAGTCGCTGGAGACGAAGATCTGACGCGGGGCCAAAAGTAGGCGCCTCTAGGCGACACTGAGACACGGAGAAGGAGCACGGCTTACCAGCAAGTAGGATTTTTCTCCGCGTCGCCGCGTCCCCGCGTCTCCCCTTCTGACTTATGAGTTCCCTTGCCATCATCAAAGACGACCGGTACCTGGAGCACAATCCGGGCGACGGCCATCCCGAGAGCCCGGACCGGCTCCGTGTGATCCACGATCTGATCGCGAAGGAGTTCAGCGACCTTCCCCTCATCGAGCCCCGCGTTGCATCGGAAGACGAACTTGCCGCCGTCCATGATCCCCTCTATATCCAGACCGTGGCGAACACCGAGGGGCGGACCTTCAGCCGGCTTGACGCGGACACCGGCGTCTCCGCGCGTTCCTACCTCGTCGCCCGCCTTGCAGCCGGCGGCCTGCTAGAGGCCGTTGACAGGATTCTCAATCCGCAATCCGCGATCCGAAATCCGCAATCGGTTTTCGCCTTCGTCCGTCCTCCCGGCCATCACGCCGAACCCGGACGGGGCATGGGTTTCTGCCTGTTCAACAACATCGCCGTCGCCGCGGAATACGCCATCGAGAAGCATGGATTGAAGCGCATCCTCATCGTGGACTGGGACCTCCACCATGGCAACGGCACCCAGAAGGCGTTCTATGACCGGCCGGACGTTCTCTTCTTTTCGTCCCACCAGTATCCCCATTATCCCGGCACCGGTAATTTCGACGAGGTCGGCAGCGGCAAGGGTGAAGGTTTCACCGTGAACGCCCCCTTCCCCCCGGGCTTCGGCGACGCGGAATATCTCGCCGTCTATGACCGGATCCTCAAGCCCATCGCCCTGGAGTACCAGCCGGAGCTGGTGCTCGTCTCGGCAGGCTTCGACCCCTATGTCAAAGACCCCCTCGGCGGCATGGCGGTGACCGGCGACGGCTTCGGGAACATTGCGTCCATCGTCCGGGAGATCGCCGACGCCACCTGCGGCGGGAAGGTCCTGATAACGCTGGAAGGCGGATACAACCCGGACGGCCTGCGCGAAGGCGTGCGCTCGGTCCTCCAGGCCTTCACCGGCCCCCGCTGGACCGTGCCCGTCATGGACGCTCCCGCGGCCGAGCGCGTCATCAAAAGCATCATTGCCCATCAAAAGAAATACTGGAAGAGCATACGGTAACTGGATCCCCGGACCGGTGCGATTGAAGCATTCCGCGTCCTCCGCTGAGAATTGTTCGCAATACGGGCTTGTTCGAGGAGACAACGACATGCAGTGTCCTAAATGCGGCTTTGTGCAGCCTGAGGGTACGGTTGAATGCGGAAAATGCGGGGTCATCATGGCAAAAGCCATGCGGGCGGCCTCCCGGCCGGCGCCGCCGGCCCCTCCCGCAGCAGCGCCCCTGTCCACCGCAACGACACCCTCCCCCGAGGCCGAACCGGAAAAGAGACCGGCCCCCCTCGCCCTGATCGGGCTGCTCCTGATCGTCGCCGCGGCTGCGGCGTGGTGGCTCAATTTCCCGTCCTCCTCCGGCCTATTCCCGGATTCCTACGTCAATAGCAGGCACCAGTTCGCGCTCACCCCGCCCCGGGAATGGCTCCAGCTCACGCCGGAGAACTTCAAACAGCTCATCGAGGAATACAAGGACCGTTTTCCCAAAGAGCTCCGGTCTCTGATCACGAAACCGGGATTCGAGGTCAGCTTCGTCAGGATCCCGGCCTCTCCGGAAGAATTTACCCCTTCGCTCAATATCGTGGTCATCCCCATGAAACAGAACCTTCCGCCCCTGACCGGTGCGGACAAGGATGAGGCGGTGAAGAGCATCACGACGGAGTTGAAAAAACATATCAAGGACTACACGATGGAATCGTCGTCCATCGTCGAGGTGGATGGCCTGGCGTCCCTTCAGATCATGGGTTCGGCGCCCCTCACCGTGATACTCGAACCGTCCAAACCCGTCATGTCCGAGAAAGGAGCGTTCGGCCTGCAGCACGTGGTCGGCCACTCCCAGGCGGTCATGAGGACCTTTACGCTCAGGTCCGAACAGCTCATGGTCCCGGGCAGGAAACGTGCGTATGTGATCAGTTACACTGCCGATGAGGGCGGATTCGCCGAGGTCGCCCCTGTTTTCCGGTCGGTGACCGGGTCCTTCCGGGTCATGGAGCGGCCGCCCCGCTTCGGTCCGGTCGTGATGGGCGCGCTGAACGGAGGCATTATCGGCGCGGGCATCTACGTCTTCTATATTTTCGTCGGCCGCGTCATGATCGCGCTGTCGAACAGGCCGTAGCGAAGGATCGCGTTATGAAAGAACGGAGAAAATCACGACTCACCCGTCCGATACACAGAATGCCCGCCTTCATTCGCATGGCCCTTCTCGAGAACGGCGTCATGGAGACCTATCGCCTGCGGCCGGCGTACCAGCAGAACGATTATCTTGGCTGGATAACCCGGGCAAAGCTCGAACCGACCAGGCAACGGCGGCTTGCCCAAATGCTCGATGAGCGCGCCCGCGGCGACCGGTACATGAAAATGGCCTGGCGCCCAAAGCGCTCCTGACAATCTGCTGAGAAAGTCTGCACTTGCGGTTCAAATAAAGAACAAGAACAGATAGTTTTACCGCAGAGGACACAGAGCACGCTGAGAATTGCTATTCAGTACATTAGGGAGAACAGCCATTGGTTATCCTCTGCGATCTCAGCGATCTCCGCGGTAAGCTTTCTTGCTTTAGTTTCTTTCCAAATAATAGGCGATGCACCCCCGATTATTCCCCCTCACAATCCAAAATATTCATTTGACTGCCGGTATAATTAAGGTATAATTTCTATACCATGCAGTTCGAATTCGATCCCAGGAAAAGCGACAGCAACAAGCAAAAGCATGGGCTTGATTTCCATGAAGCACGAGCTTTGTGGGACGATCCCGATCTAATTGAGATCCCCGTTCAGACCATTGATGAGCCGCGTTATCTGGTGATTGGAACGATAGAGGGAAAACACTGGTCGGGAGTCATCACCTATCGAGGCGATAAGGTAAGGATCATATCCGTGAGGCGATCAAGGAAAGAGGAGGTGGACATATATGAAAGTGAAAGCGCGTGATTTCGACAAGAAATTCGATGGAGGTGTGGATATTTCGAAGCACCTTGATGTGAAAAAGGCAAAGAGACCCGAGCAGGAACAGAAACGAGTGAACGTCGATTTTCCTGTATGGATGATTCAATTATTGGACAAAGAGGCAAAACGCCTGGGAGTCCCCCGACAGTCGATCATCAAAGTCTGGGTGGCGGAGCGCCTTGAAAAAGCATCCTGATCGTTTCAACCTCACCGTCGAGAGGGTCGCTACGAAACGCGCCCTCACGGCGGCGTTTCCCATCCCTTCATGTCCCATCCCTTCATTGACTTCCCCTTCTTTTCTCTGTATTATCAATATGTATGCCGATCTTCACCTACAGGGCCGTGCGCGAGGACGGGACCTCCGTTGCCGATGAGTTCACCGCGACCACCTCGGCAGAGGTCCGTCAGGCTCTGGAGGTCCGGGGGTATCTTGTCCTGGACATCCAGAAGAAGCAGGTTGGCCTGCGGGGAGCCGGCGCGAGCCAGAAGGACTTCCTCATCTTCAACCAGGAGTTCATGACGCTCGTCAAGGCGGGACTCCCCATCCTGCAGGCCCTCGAGATCCTCCACAAGCGGATGGAAAAGCCGGGATACCGCTCGGCCCTGGGCGGCATCATCGAGGCAGTCAAGGGCGGCACCGCCCTGTCGGACGCCATGGCGGCCCATCCCGCCTTTTTCCCGCCCCTCTATACGGCAACCGTGCGGGCAGGCGAACAGAGCGGGGCCCTCGTGGACGTCCTGAAACGGTACATCGACTATCAGAAGCGGACGATCGCCCTGCGGCGGAAGGTGCGGTCCGCAGTCATCTACCCCGTCTTTCTCGTGATCATGCTCGTCGCGGTACTCGCGGTCTTTTTCCTTTATATCATCCCGAACTTCACGCAGATGTACAGCGACCAGGCGCGCCTCCCGGTACTGACCACGATGCTCGTGTCGTTCACCGCGTTCGTCGTCTCTTACGCGCCCGTCATCTTCATCGCACTGGTCGCCGGCGTGGTCGGGCTTTCGTTCTGGCACAGGACCCCGGCGGGCCAGCAGGTCCTGGACGCGATCACGCTCGGGATCCCGCTGGTGCGGACGCTCCTCACCCAATATTACATGGCACAGCTCACCCGCACCCTGGCGACCGTGCTGCGGGGCGGCATCCCGCTGGTGCAGGCCATGGACACCACGGCCGGGGTCATCGGCAACCGGGTCATCGCCCGGCGGCTTCTGGAGAGCCGGGAGCTCCTGACCGAGGGCGTAAGCCTTGCCGACGCCATGGAACGGACGAAGCTTGCCCCGGACATGACGGTCCGGATGATCGAGGTGGGCGAGTCCTCGGGAGACCTTCCGCAGATGCTGGAGGACGTCGCCGACTTCTACGAGCAGGAAGTGGAGAACAAGCTTACCGATCTCACGACAATGATCGAACCGGTCCTCATGCTGACCATGGGCATCGTGATCGCGTTCATCGTGGTGGCGCTGTACCTGCCGATCTTTGAAATGGGGGCGAAACTCAAATGACGTCATTCCGCAGAAAACGGCTGGGTGAGATACTGTCTGCCAAGGGAGTCGTTACAGCGGCGCGTATCAACGAAGCCCTGGCGCGCGGCGACAACCGGGCGAAGCGCATCGGCGAGATCCTCCTTGCCGAAGGCGTCATCACCGAGGAGCATGTTGCACAGGCCCTCGCCGAGCAGCGGGACCTCCGCTACGTGGACCTCACGGACTTCCGCCTCGCTCCCGCGCTCGCCGAGACGACTCCCCTGGAGATCATGCAGCGCTACCAGTTCGTGCCCATCGAGGACAACGGCGAAGTGCTGATCGTGACCATGGCGGACCCCACGAACATCCCGGTCATCGATGAGATGGAGCTGCTGCTGCAGCGCCAGATCGAGGTCTGCGTCAGCACCCCCTCGGGCATCGCGGAGGCCCTGAAGCGGAGCGGTTCCTCGGAGCGCGCGCTCCAGACGGTGTCCGAAGATTTCAAGTTCTCCATCGTGAAGGAACAGGACGACGGCGGCGAGGAGGTCCTCTCCCTCGAGAACATCGAGAAGGACGAGAGCCCCATCATCAAGCTCATGCACACCACGGTCTTCGACGCGGTCCAGCGCCGGGCCAGCGACATCCACATCGAGGCCACGGAGAAGAACGTCGTCTTCAAATACCGCATCGACGGCGTTCTCTATCCCGCAACGGAGCCCATCGACATCAAGTTCCACAGCGCCATCGTGTCGCGCATCAAGGTCATGAGCGACCTGGACATCGCCGAGCGCCGCGTTCCCCAGGACGGCCGTTTCAAGCTCCGCACCGGCGGCAAGACCATCGACTTCCGCGTCTCGATCCTCCCCAGCGCCTTCGGCGAGGACATCGTGATCCGCATCCTGGACAAGGAGTCCATCTCGTCCGGCGTGAACACGCTCCGCCTCGACAGCCTCGGCTTCGACGAGAGCGACCTCCGCCGCTTCCGCAAGAGCATCCGGGAACCCTACGGCATGGTGCTGGTCACCGGCCCCACGGGCAGCGGCAAGACCACGAGCCTCTACGCCGCCATCAGCGAGATCAGCACCGGCGAGGACAAGATCATCACCATCGAGGACCCGGTGGAATACCAGCTCCGGGGCGTGGTCCAGATCCCGGTGAACGAGAAAAAAGGGCTCACCTTCGCCCGCGGCCTCCGTTCCATCCTGCGCCACGATCCCGACAAGATCATGGTCGGCGAGATCCGCGACGCCGAGACGGCCCAGATCGCCGTCCAGTCCGCGCTCACCGGCCACCTCGTGTTCACCACAGTGCACGCGAACAACGCCTTCGACGTGCTCGGCCGGTTCCTGAACATGGGGATCGAACCGTACAACTTCGTCTCGGCGCTCAACTGCATCCTTGCCCAGCGCCTGGTGCGTATGCTCTGCCCGAAATGCAAGAAGCCGGTGCGGATCTCGGCGAAAGAGCTCGAGGACTCGGCCATGAACGTCGAGCGCTACCAGAACCATACCTTCGCCGACGCTGCGGGATGCAAGGACTGCAACTACACGGGGTTCCGGGGCCGGAAGGCCATCACCGAGTTCCTGGACCTGTCTGACCGCGTCCGCGAGATGATCATCGAGAAGCGCCCCTCGTCGGAGCTCCGGAAGGCCGCCATGGCCGAAGGAATGACCACCCTCCGCCAGTCTGCCATCGCCAAGGTACTGGCCGGCGACACCACGCTCAAGGAGATCAACCGGGTCACGTTCATTGAGTGACAGGATACAGAAGACAGAAGACAGAAGTCGGAAGTCAGCAAACAAAAAGATCACGTAACGTCGAAGAACACCCCCGGTTGAGATCGTTTATCCCTTCATTAAACATCGTCTGCAAGGATACCAACTTATTTTATGAAACGATCAACGTTATTTGCATTCATTTTTTTTATATTGACAGGGTTCACCCCTGCGACTCACATGGCTCCGGCGGCGGAACCGGCTGATGCCGTCCTCACCGGCATCGAACAGCCGGGCGGCGTCTGGAGCGGCGTTCCGGCGTTACCGGCGCTCAGACAAACGGAACCCTCATGGTCGCTTCGTACGGGTTTCCGGAAAGGGGTCACGGACCAGTCGCTGGAGGAAGAGGCCTTCGCCGGTCCTGACGCGGCCGTCCTCCGGACCGGTTCGTATGCTGCCTGGACCGTGCTCCTGGCTGAGTATCGCGAGTCCGCCGTGCTGGTGGACCCGGACAACCTTGCAGGCCTGGCCGCTACCAAGCCCCTGCTCATCATCCCGTCGGGCGGGCTCGCCGGGCTGTCCGCGTCGAGCTTCTTCCGGGCCGGGCTCGCCGAATACGTTCGTTCCGGCGGGATCGTCCTTTGCTTTGCCCAGCAGAAAGGTGAAGCGTATGCCAGCCTTCCCGTTCCCGAGGGATCGAAGGCCGTCCTGTCCGGCGCGGGTTGGGCCGAGGATTCCGGCCCCCTCTTCCGTTCGTCATCGCTCCAGGACGCCCACCCTATCCTCGCTGAATTACGGAAAGCCACACCGTCTCTTGAGACCGACGGTTATCTGACGACGTACCCCGAATCCGGACGCGTGCTCCTCGCCCGGCAGGACGGCTTTCCCACCTTCGTCCTCTACGCCGTCGGCAAAGGCTGGGTCGCGGTCACCTCCCTCATGAGCGACGTGTCCTTCGAGCAGGGGCTGCTTGCCGACGACGAACGGGCGCTGGTCCGCGGCATGGTCCTCTGGGCAAAGTCCGGGGGCAGGACGGTACAGCTCGCGGCGGTCGGTCAGCTGACCGCCACCCTCCGGGTCCGGGGGCCGGAGGAAGGCGAGGCGTCATCGGTCAGGACCCAGGTCATCGGGCCGTTCCGGAACAAGCCCAGGGAAGAGCGCACCATCCCGTTCCCCCTCAAGGCCTCTGAGGAGGCGTCGCTGCCCTTCGTCTACGGGATACCCTCTGACGCGGAGCCGGGGATCTACCACGTCGAGTACGTTCTCCAGGACGAGAAGAAGCGGCCGCTCAGTGCGCCTGCCGAGGCCGGCGGCGGCTGGTTCGCCGTGATGCCGTCGTCACCGCCGCCAACAGCGATCGCCCGGACGGCGAAGCCGCTGGCTGCCCTCCCGGCCGGATTCACAGCAGAGCCGGCGATCGAGCATCTCGGCGACCGGGTCAAGATCTCGCTTGAGGTCCGTAGGACCTCCGGCCCTGCAGGCGCCTACGATCTCTTCGCACGTCTGGGAGGACAGGAGCGGCCCTTCAAGATCACCGGTGATCGCGCCGTGATCTCCGCCGAGGTTCCGCTGCCCACGGCAGGCAGCAGGCTCTCCTATGCGGTCTACCACGCCAACGGCAGGTCCCTCTCCCGGGGAAGCGTACCCGTCGTCGTTCCCCGGAAGAGCGGCATACACGTTGACCGGCCCTGGTACCGGCCCGGAGAGAAGGTCCGGGTCTCGGTGACAGGGATGGGAGCGGGGGAGCTTTCCCTCACCGGTTTCGGTTCGGTCGTCCGCGCTCATACAGGCAAGAACAAGGTCTACGAACTGTCCGTGCCCAAGACCCTGCCCACGGGTAACTATCCGCTCACCTGGGCGTTCCAGACTACCGCGGGCGCACTCCAGGAAGGCGAGCTCTCCGTGGCCATACAAGGTGCGCGGGTGGTGTGCAAAGACGTTTCTGTCAGATCGCAGTCACCCCGCAGTTCCGCCTCGTTCACGGCATCATTCCGTTTCTCCTCGAGCCAGGCACAGCAGGCTGTTCTGCATGTGCAGCCGTTCAGCCCGGACGGCCGGTTGCTTCCCGGCAGGGAAACTTCGGTTTCGCTCCCGGCGGGCGACACCGACATCGATCTGTCCGTTCCCTTCGAACCTGACCGGGCGGGCATCTGGTCATTTCGATACACGCTCACGGCCCGTCTGCCTGAAGGGCCCGGCTTCTCCCCGGAGCCGGTCATGCTTCTGTCCGGCCGGGTCTTCCACGATGCGGGCATCGCCGCCCTCCTCGCCCTGTACGCCGACAGGCCGCTGTACTACGAGGCCTCAGGGCAGGTGTCGCTGACCGCCATAACCTATGGAACGGGTCCGGCGAAGGTCGAGCTGTTCCTGGACGGGAAGCGCATCCGGAAAGAAACGATCGAAGCGCGGGGCGTGACGTCCTTCACGATGCCGCTCTCGGGCCTCTCGCTCGGCATCCATACGCTCAGGGCCGCTGCGTCAGGTGACGCTCTGGAAAGCGGCCGCGATATACGGCTCATCTACGGAGCCCGCCTCCCCGACCTCACGGTAACCATCAAACCTTCCGAAACGATCGCGCCGATCCTGGAGATCGGCGTAGGGATCATCAACCAGGGAAAAGTGGCATCCGGTCATGTGCTGGCGGCGCTGTACGAAGGCGACCCGGCCGCGGGGGGCACGCTGATCAGGCAGGTCCCGGTCCCGCCCCTGGCCCCGGGCAAGCAGTACGTGTTCATTGTCAAATGGCCCCTGGCCGGCAAGGCCGGACCGCGTTCGCTCGTCGCCGTCGTGGACCGTGACGCGCAGATCATGGAAACGAACAAGGGCAACAACAACGCGTTGTTCTCCCTGACGATACCCGATGTCCTGCTCAACCTCGTGCCGGACAAGGCATCCTTCCGGTCGGACGAGCAGGTGCGGTACCGGGTCAACGTTGTCAATTTCACGACGGAGACCTTTTCACCGCTGACCGTGAAGCTCCAGACCGCCGATCCATCGGGAAAAACGGTCGCGACGGACACCCTGTCGATGCCGGACTTCGCGCCCGGGGCGGAACAGAAGATCGACCGGACCCTGGGCGTCCCGGCCCCCCGGGAAGGGATCTATATCATTTCAGGCCAGGCGATCACGACGAAGCCGGTCACCGCGGACTCCCTGGGTGTTGTGATCCTTCCCACCCTGCAGCTCAACGGAACGCTGGAAGGGACGCCATTGTCCGCAGCGCCCTGCCGTCCCATTTCGGTACACTACGCCGTTCGCGACGCGGGTAATGTTCAGCCGACGAACGGATCTCTCAAGATCGAGGTCCGCTCCTCCGCCACGAAGCAGCTGGTCTATGCGCAGCAGCTCCCCTTCTCGCTTGACGCGAGAACGCACCGGATCGAGAAGATCGACTTCCCCCGCGGGGCATACACGGTCAGTCTCCGGGCGTCCGCGGTGAACCAGCCGCGGGCGCTGACGGCCGACTTTCTGCTCGCCGAGCAGCCCCTCACCGTCTCCGGACCCGTGGAGATCAAACGGTCCACGGCGCTCATGCCCCGCATCCTCATCCTTGCCGGAGGGGAGAACAGCACCGCGATAGAGCAGGCTGTCATGGAAAAGCTTCTCAAGGAATCTTTCGAGCAGGAAGGCGCCTATGTGAAGACCGTCGCAACGGTAGAGGACTTCGCGGTCCAGGCGCTGACCGGTGTGTTCAACACCTATGTGCTCTTCGAGATCAACGGGATGCTGGACACCGTCGAGGCGGTCCGGAGCGGTCTCGCACGCGGCCACGGCGTGATGGTGGCAGGATCGGGAGAACGCAGCCGGGCCGTTGCCGAAGCCCTGGGCTTTGAATTCGGTCCCGCGCTGAGCGGCAATATCCCCGGCATAACCTTTTCCGGCACCACGGGTCTCGGCCTGTCAGGCACCATGCCCATCAGCGGGAGCGTCCTGCCGCCCCGAAAGCGCGGAGCGCAGCCCGTGGCGGTCTTCCCGGACGGCAGGCCCGCTGTCCTGCTGGATGTCGTGGACAAGGGCAAGACCATCGTGATACCGTTTTCGCTGACACAGTCCGCCCTGAGCGCGGGCACGACCTCGCCGTTCAGCCTTCTGCTCCGGTCCGCCGTTCTTGCCGTCGCTCCCGCGCAGGAAGCAGCGGGCAGCGTGGCGTCGGTACAGCTGCTCGTCTCGTCGCCCTCCGGCCCGGTCAGAGCGCAGATCATCGAGACCCTTCCGCGCGGGGCGAAGGTCCTCTGGACGAACATCGCGGGCGCGTCCAGCAACGGCGCCCTCACCTTTGAACTTACCGCGGGACCGGAACCGCAGAGGATCGTCTGCCTGTTCCAGCCGGCGGACCCGGCCGCGGTCAAGACCGCTTCCGAGGTGTTCTCGGAATGCGACGGCAAGCTCGTGAGCCAGGGGAAGGTGGAATGATATTTACAATTTGCAATTTGCAATTTACAATTTGCAATCCCCGCTCGCGGGGTTTCACCTACGTCGCGCTGCTTACGGCCATCGTCATCATCGGAATATCCCTGGGGGCAGCGGGAAAGTACTGGCAGAATGTGATGATGCGGGAACGAGAGGAAGAGCTCCTTTTCCGGGGAGGGCAATACCGTCTTGCCATCGAGCGGTATTACATCGCGATCCCCGGCAGGCTCCAGTATCCCCAGGACCTCGACGTACTTCTGAAGGACAGCCGTACCGCTTCGGGCAAACGCCATCTCCGACAGAAGTACAAGGACCCCATCACCAATGAAGATTTTGAAGTGATCAGGGACCTGACCAAGGGGAACCGCATAACCGGCGTGTACAGCAGGAGCGACAAGGAACCGCTCAGAACAGCGGGATTTGAAGATCCCTATAAGGAATTCGAGGGAAAGAAGAAATACAATGAGTGGAAGTTCGTGTTCACGCTCCCAACCGGCCCCCCGGGCACGGCCGTTCCCGGCCAACCGGTCAGGCCGCCTCAACCGGGACAATAGCAGCACGACCTGCTTCGCGACCGCGCGCATCGAAGCTCCTGAATTCACCGCTATGGACGATCCGCTGAACATACTCTTCGACGAACAGGCCATTGAGCAGAAAGTCTCCGAGCTTGCCGGCCAGATATCCCATGACTATGCGGGGAAGGAACTGGTCCTGGTCTGCATCCTGAAGGGTGCCGCCATATTCGCGGCGGATCTCAGCCGCCATCTGACGATCCCGGTCGGGCTCGATTTCGTCCACGTATCAAGCTACGGGAGCGCCACGGTCTCCTCCAGGACCATCACCGTGAAGAAGGATATTGATATGGATATCCGCGGGAAGAACGTCCTGCTCGTGGACGGGATCATCGACACCGGCGACACCATGCAGTACCTTCTGGAACAGTATCGAAAGCGGGGACCTGCGAGCATCAAGGTCGCGGTCCTGCTGGACAAGCATTCCCGAAGGACCGCTGATGTCCGTCTTGATTACCGGGGTTTCGAGATACCGGATGAATTCGTGGTGGGTTACGGGATGGACTGCGGAGAGAAGTACCGGAACCTGCCGTACATCGCGACACTTAAGAACACAGAGTAATGGACAAGCGGAACAACGCAACAGCATTATCTCGCAAAGCCGCCAAGCACACAAAGAAGGCCGTTACGACTTAAATCTAACCAATATGCCTTTTTGTTTTCGCAGTCTTTGCGACCTTTGCGCCTTTGCGAGAGACGAATTTAGGATTTCAGCTGTTTCCTTGCTCCTTCACCCTTCCCCCCGGAAGTCGTATAATATCCCATGAAGACAGTACGCGAAACCGCCAAGCCCGTCCCGGGAAAAACATTTTCCCTTTTCGGGAACGCTGACAACACAGAGGGATATTATCGGGCGGTCAGCGATCTCGCCGACATATGCCTGGTGCTCCAGCCGGACATCATTGCACTTATCACCGAGGTCCGCAGGCTCGGGATGCGTCCGCGGCTGGCGCGGAAACTCTCGGCATCCGGTACCGCTTCCCTTCCCCGGTCCATCGCCCAGTATGCCCGTCTTTACCTGTCACCCTACACGGCAGCGGTCAAGGATCACCTGGTCGAGCTCTCGTTCTTCAAGCGTTTCGACGGTGTGCTCGCCTTCACCGAGGAACAGTACCATCTTGCCATGCTGGAGATCGAGCTGATGAATCGGGCCTACCGCCATCCGTTCCGGGAAGCGCACCGCAAGCTTGCCTTCCTTCCCCACTGCCTCCGTGACCTCGAAGCGGATTGCCGGGCAGCCATGCGCGATATCGACATTGCCTGCAAGGGCTGTTCGGACCGCTGCAACTTGAACGCGGTCAGTACGCTCCTGCGGCAGCACGGCATCGAGCCCTATATCTGGATGCAGGCAAATCTGAAATCGCTGTTCCGGAAACTGAAAGAAGAGGAAGGCGGACTGGGAGTCATGGGCATTGCCTGCGTACCGGAGCTTGTCCGGGGCATGCGGATGTGCGTGAAGCTGTGCATCCCCGTCGTGGGCGTCCCGTTGAACGCGAACCGCTGCGCCCGATGGATGGGAGCGTTCCATCCCACGTCGGTGGAGCTGGAGGAAGTGCGCCGGATCGTGAAAGGAGCGGGGTGAACGTTTGGCGCGACAGGCGTGGACGTCGCGGACTGTTGTATGTTAAACTAATAATATAAGAAAACGGCTGCTTCAGCGGAGAAACATTCGTTATTCTCCCAAAATGTCCAAGCCCATCGAAATAACAAGCGACATTCTGCCCCGGCTCGACCGGCTTCCCTGGTCGCGGTGGCATATCCGCGTCGTGTCCGCATTGGGATTCGGCTGGCTGCTCGATTCGCTCGAGGCGAACATCATCGGAAGCGTGCTCGGCATCCTGAAGGGCCTCTGGAAGTTCACCCCTCTGCAGGGCTCCCTCACCGTCAGCGCCTGGCTCATCGGCATCATGGTCGGCGCAGTCGTGTTCGGGTATCTTTCCGACCGATACGGCCGGAAGCAGATCTTCATCATCACCCTCCTCTGGTACGGGCTCTTCACCCTGGCCTGCGCCTTTTCCACGAACATCTGGGTCTTCCTGTTCCTGAGGTTCATGGCTGCCGTCGGCATCGGCGGCGAGTATGCGGCCATCAGTTCCGCAGTAGTCGAATTCGTTCCGAAGAACGTGCGGGGCCGGACCGATGCCTTCATCATGTCGCTCTGGCCGGTCGGCGCGGTCTGCTCCGCAGCCCTTGTGATGCTCGCAGTGACCCTGTTCCCGCCCGAGATCGCGTGGCGGGCCGGTTTCCTGCTGGCCCTCGTTCTGGCCCTGTTCGCGCTCTTCATTCGGCGGCACCTCCCCGAATCGCCCCGCTGGCTGCTGGAGCGTTCCCGGTTCGAAGAAGCGGAGGCGGTCGTTGCCGCGGCCGAGAAGGCGGTTATGGAGAGCAAGGGCCTGAAGGAGCTTCCCGCGGCGCCTCCTATCACGCTCCGGCAGGGCGAGCACGGCGTGTGGCATGAGACCCGGGTGCTCTACAGCACCTATCTCGCGAGGCTGGCGCTCGGCGCTACGCTGAACTTCAGCCAGGTGGCGCTGGGATACGGCTCCATCGCGTTCGCCTCCCTGGTCCTTTTCCCGATGACCGATACTCCGCCGGACAGCGTTCCGTTGTTCATGATGATAGCCTTCCTGTTCGCCTTCCTGGGCGGACTCACCTCCGTGTTCATGGTCGATACGGTGGGAAGAAAGGCGACCGGGGTCATTTCGTATGGTTCCTACCTCATTGCGGGCTTCAGCATGCTCTTCGTGACCACGCCCTTCTCGGCGCTTGCCTCACTCTGCTTCATGCAGTTCTGCTACACTTGGGGATGGGTCACGGAGTATGTGATCAAGTCCGAGATCTTTCCGACGCATATTCGGGCCGCGGGGATCGGATGGGCAACCTTCTTCGGCAGGATCGGCGGGGTCATTGCTGCGCCGGTCCTGACGAGCGTGTATCAGTCCACCGGATCGATCACCACCGTCGCATTCGTGTTCGCAGCCATGGTCTCTCCGGGATTCGTCGCAGCTCTCTTCTGGGCCGTGAAAGGGGTCGAGGGGAAATGGAAGTCTTTGGAGGAACTGATCAAGAACTGACGTAGAACTGCGTCATCGGGGAGAGAATGGGCATCCCCGTCGTGGGCGTCCCGTTGAACGCGAACCGCTGCGCCCGATGGATGGGGGAGTTCCATCCTACGTCGGTGGACCTGGAAGCGCTCAGGGCTTTGTTCGCCGTGGCATGATGCAGAAAACGGTCATTGCTGCGTCTGGCGTACTTCCATCCTCAGGAAATAGCTCAGGACCGTCCTGATCGCCACGATCGCCGCGAGGAGGCCCACTTTGTCCCAGGTGGGGCTGACCACGGAGCTGATGACGTCTGCGGCAATGAAGATCTCGAGGCCGAGCAGCAGATGAGCGCCAAGCTTCTGGCGCAGGAACTCGCTAACGGCGATCTCGTCCTTTCCCTTGCGGGACAGTTTCAGCGACAGGAAACCGGCGACCGCCTCGAAGACGCCCCAGATCGTGACCAGCGCCCCGATGATGCTGATCGCCACCACAACGATCTCTACCGAACGATGGATCGTGTCCATGACGCCACCTCCTTGCCGGAAAGGACTAAGGAAAGTATAGCACCGATCCTGTCAGGACACGGGTGAGCGGTGTGAAAATCGCGGCACCATCCTCGGCACCTTCTTCATATACTCCCGGTACTGATCCCCGAATATCCTCAGGAACCGCCGCTCTTCGATGAGCATGCCGAACAGGAAATAGAGGTCCGCCAGGACGGTGATCACAAGCCCGTTCACGGTGATATGCGGGCTGAAGGTGAAGATGACAAGCCCCGCAGCGTACAGCGGGTGGCGCACGATGCCGTAAACGCCGGTCGTGATCAGTTCCTTCTGCGTAAGCCCCTCAAGGCTTCCGGTCTCAATATACTATGTGTAATATCGAAATTATGATATATTTGACAGGCAAGAAGCATCCTATGCTCTGTGCGAACAAAAACACGGTATTCGTGATAATGTATTAATCGTATTTTAAAGAAAGGATCAGCAAAGATGGAAAGACTCACAGCCCTGGTAACCGGTGCATCTGGCGGCATAGGGTACGAATTCGCACGAATCCTGGCGAAGGAGAATTACAATCTCGTCGTAGTAGCGAGGAATGAAAATATCCTTAAGGATTTAAAAAAAACACTGGAGGCAGAATCCGATATTACCGTCAAGGTAGTCGCAAAGGATCTGTCCAACATTGCATCAGTTTGTGAAATCTACAATGAACTTAAAAAAGAAAACATCGCGATCGATGTCCTCGTTAATAATGCCGGGATCGGCAAGTTCGGTTTATTTTCGGAGACAGATTGGCATAAGACAGAGGAAATGATAAATATCAACATTACTACCCTTACGTATTTTTGCAGTCTTTTTGGTAAAGATATGGCCGCGCGGAACCGGGGAAGAATCCTCAATGTAGCATCTACCGCGGCTTTCCAGCCAGGCCCGCTCATGGCAGTCTACTATGCATCCAAGGCGTACGTTCTTTCTTTTTCCGAAGCGATCGCCAATGAATTCAAAGAAACGGGTGTAACAGTGACTGCACTATGCCCCGGCCTCACTGATACGGGTTTTCACGAAAGGGCGGGAACGCAAAAGTCGAAACTTGTTGCAGGGAAGAAGATGAACTCGGCAAGAGATGTCGCCTTGTACGGCTACAGGGCAATGATGAAGCAAAAAACTGTCGCTGTTCCCGGATGGAAGAACCGGTTGTTAGCACTCGTGTCACGCTTCGCGCCCAAGGCTGCCGTTATTGCGGCTGTAAGGAAGATGTTGGAAGAGCGAAGGGATGATGACAAGGTCCTTTCTGCTCATTCCAAGCCATAGAGCCTGCCCGCTCAACGAACATACCGCTCTCCACGGAGGCATCCATTTCCTATGAATATTACAACGTTGATAAAGATGCTGTTTCTTCTCCTTACAAAAGGGCTAAAGTCTAATTTGGATATGATCAGGCTGACCAATCTTCGATGTCATAATTCTGAAAAGGTGATCGGATGGCATAAGGGATATCCCTCATTTTCATTGCTGACGCCCCCTGTTCTCAGCAGCGCATCGACCAATGGCATATCAACCAGGCTTGCAAGTCTCTATCAATGGAGGAGCCTTCCTGAACTCATAAATATTGCCGTAACCGACGAGTGCAATTGTTCATGCCATCATTGCAGTTTCCTTTCCATGAAAAAGGAGGACCGTCTTTTGACCACAGAAGAGGTCAAGAGCGTTGTTAAACAGGCCCAGCAATTGGGCGTGGCAAGCGTAAATTTTCTCGGCGGGGAGCCGCTTCTTCGAGACGATATTGTTGAACTAGTCGGCTATGTCAATAAACGTCTGAGCCAGGTGATCATGTTTACGAATGGCTACTTCCTCGAAGAACGAATTGCGGATCTGAAAGCAGCCGGACTGACATCGGTAATAGTCAGCATTGACTCTTTCCGACCGGAGGTCCACGATGCCAAACGCGGGCTGACGGGCCTGTTCCCGAAGGCCATTAAAGGCATCAAGGCGGCACAGAAACTGAAATTATTGGTTGGCATTTCGACTGTTGTCACGAAAGATGATATTGCCAACGGCAATCTGGATAACCTGATAGAAATGGGAAAGTCCTTAAAGGTAAATGAGATAATCGTTTTCGACGCCATCCCTACCGGCGGGTATCTGTGCAGACAGAATCTTATCGGAGATCAACCGCACCTTGAGGACCTTATTGCGCTGAGCGAAAAATATAATCGGGACAGTTCCTATCCCGGCATCTATGCGTATTCGTACGCAAAAAGCCCCAGGGGGCTCGGCTGTTTAGGCGGCGTCAGCTATTTTTATGTCAGCCCTTATGGCGACGTTTGCCCCTGTGACTTCAATCCGATGAGCGTAGGGAATATTAGAAATAGTTCGCTTCCACGCTTGTGGGATTCAATGTCAGGCCACAAGGAATTTGCACGGTCATCCTGGCATGGCTGCAAAATGCAGGATCGTCGATTCCGAGAGGAGTACAGATATCAAATTGAGAACAAACGATTCGACACTCATTAGCAATACTGAATCATATTGCCCTGATTGCGGAATGGACCACAAGGCCTGCATCAGATCCATTGACGGGAAGATTGTTTTTGAAGTAATCTGCCCCAAAGGCAGCAAAACAATTGTGATCTCGCAAGATGCGACGATATTCATGGAGATCCGCAACAAAAGCAGTGTGGAAATATCGAAACCTCCCGATCGCTCCTATAGCTGGTCCAACCTGCTTGAGATTACCGACGACTGCAACAGTTTCTGTGCTGTTTGTTATGCCTCATCCGGGGGGCGGAGCAATCCTGTCTATCTAGACGTCGATCAAATCGTCAGATCGGCCTCTCTCTTGAAGAAAAACGGGCTGCACTGCATAACCATTACCGGCGGTGAGCCGACACTGCATCCCCAACTCCTGAATATTATTAGGCATTTGTCTGGCATGGGCCTTACTGTCAATATGCCGACGAACGGCCTCATGATAGGAAACAATCCGGATCTGCCAAAGGAGATGAAATCCAACGGACTAGGCTGCCTCTATGTTCAATTCGACACCTTGAACAGCGCTACTCACCTCAAGCTGAGAGGAAATGATGATTTAAGCGTTAAAAAAAGGGCACTCGTGCACGCGAAAAAGTCCGGCCTCCGGTTTGGGGTAATAGCAACTATCATCAGAGACAACCTTGATGAGGCCGGTCTTATCTTGCAATATGCCGCTGGATTCGCCCCCGATCTGTTTCTTGTTACATTCCAGGCGGCTGCTCCCGCAGGCCGTTTCAATTTGCCGAAAGATGACCTCGTGCATCGTGAAGATATTATTCACAGCATCATTAACTCCGGGGTGGTCCCCGGGCTTACGTACAAAAACTTTTGGCCCTACCCCAGATTTGATCCTTACCTGCTTAACATTCATCCGGACTGCGGCGCTCTATTATATCTGGCCGTATCCGGCAACGGCATCGAACCATTAGAGAACATCCTGTATATCGATAAACTGTACCGCCTCTCGAGCAGATCCCGGGCAAAACCCAATTTTTTTCTAAGCAAATTGCTGTTCCTGTCATACCTTTCACGGTCAGTACGATTTACCAAGATCCCCAGATTGGTAAGGATGCTGTTTGGCTTCATTACGCAGAGAGGATCGCATTCACTCCTGATCGTAGCGATCGAACAATTCATGGGTGAATACTATCAGGATAAGCAAAGACTGGCCTATTGCACGACAAAACATATGAGTCCCGACGGCGAGCTTGTCTGCGGCTGCGTTTTTAATCATTGGGATGAAAAGAGAGGTCCCTTTATCAGGAGCAAGGCAGGCCACCAGCAGATCCGATCGGTTTAATATCAGCATAAAACCTTAATGCCATTAATGAGCAGGGGATTGCGGATTATCTCCTGGCAATGATGTTCTTGACCCACCAAGCACCTCTTCAATAATCAACGCCTTGTAAAAGAACGTCTGATTTTGCGCAAAAAGCTCAAGCGCTCGCGCCCTGTCAGGCAAAAGCCTGTCCACCAGGTGTTCCGGACATCGGCGGTCGACGATCTGGTTCCAATAGACCAAACGAGTTCCCCGTCCCGAAGAATTCAGGATCAACTGCAGTTCCTTTTGGTACTGATCGTAACTCATATCCTCAAATATATTGGACAAGTTAAACCCGTCGAAGACCACCCGCTGATAATGTTTCAACGCGCTGTGCACGCCTCCCCTGAAGATGACAAGCTTGTCCAGGTTTTTGCGGATACGTTCATAATTCTCGTGGCGCAAATAGAACGGGAGGGACTGTTGGTAATTGCCCGTAAGGATATACTCCAGATATGCATTTGCATGCACCGGCAGGACGCTTAATGCATGTTCCGCTCGCAAATACATCTGCTTTGAAAAATCACAGTTCTTGGATTTAAACAGATCGGGATTCGGGCTGACAAATCGCATCGGAACACGATGAAGGAACAATTGAAACATCATGCGCCAGCGGGAATTATTCCATTGCTCATGATAATAGGTACGGCGATCATCCTCGCTTTTCGGTGTCAATAGCTTGAGCACCCTTTTCCTGTTGTGGATTAACGGCAAAACGTATGTTCTGAGCAAAGTAAAGTACCGTTCCAGCTTGCCGGAATGGATAGGACCATTCATCAAATCTGCTTTATGACCATCCCAGTAACGTTTCGAGTCCTGAGACATCTCGCTGCGAATGCCGGAATAGACTTCTAACCTGTCTATACCGTTCTTTATCCCTAGGAATTGCAGCAGCATCTCATAGGACAGCCTTGAAAAAGCAGCTTTACGCAATTCGAGGCTCGCAAGTTGCGCGCCGCTGATATCAACGGCAACCACCATTGACGGACTTTGGGTCAATAGGCTCAGGGTATTGTCCCCGGCTGATGACACGGATAGATAGGTCCCGTTCGTTCTTACGTTCAGCGCCAAAAGAAGGATATCCGCATCCTCCCAGCAATTCGCGTATTGCAGCGCATCTTTTTTCACGTTTCCTCTTTTCGGCATGAAGAATTCAAGCCGTCTCTTTGTCGGCGTTCTTTCTGGTCTTAAGGTAGTTTGCGACATCCTGCATGCGGCAAGGGACCTGAGGATTCGTCGGTTTGGCATCGCTGCCTCTCGCAATATCCAGCGTTTCTTGCGCATGAAAAAGGCCGACACAACGATGATGCGGGTCGGAATCAGCATGTGTGCGGATCGCTTTTAAGAACGGGTGATTAAGGATATCGGCGAGCGATTGAACTCGAACATCACCGGTTGAAAAATGTATCGCGTTGCAGGGCGCTATGGAGCCATCCGGCATAATATTCACCACACGACCGGCCCCGCAGCCACGATTCAGGGAAGTTCCGTCGTAATGGCCTTCTTTATGAAAAAAGATCGGACGGATCTTCTCCAGCAGTCCAAGACGTTCGAAAAGATCTTCTACCTGACGATCGGTCAGCAGGTATTTAAATCCGGGATTGCGGCCTGCCGGTCCCCATGGAGAATAGGCGCCGTAGTAGGCCCCCTTTTCGATGAGAAAGTCTACAAACGCCGCTGAACTCACTTCATCAAAATTATCTGTGGTCACGGTCACGGAAAAACCGAAGAGGACGCGGTGTCTTTTCAGGCTGGCCATTGCGCTCACAACCCTGTCATATACGCCTTCACCGCGCCAAGCGTCGTTCCGGTCTTTGAAGCCGTCAATGCTTAAAAAAGGGAAGGCATTTTCGGCCTCTGCCAGTTGTTGTGCCACCTCATCGTCGATCAAGGTGCCGTTCGTAACAATAGTGATCAGGACGTCCGGATTTGACGTTAATACTTCGAACAACCCGTTCCAGAGGAACGGTTCACCGCCAAGTATCGCAAATGAGCGTATTCCCATTCGCTTGCCTTCGTCGATCACCCGTGAAACGACCGATGGATCGAGCTGTTCATCGTTGAAATACGTTTCTGCATAACATCCTGCGCACGTAAGATTGCATTTTGAAAGAGGCGTAAATGTTATTTGCAGGCCGGGGGAGAAACCGTAGTTTCGCTCGGCCTTCCAGCGAAGATGCCTCCCAATAAGCATATTTTCGACAACGGCCCTTTTCAGAAACGCTAGCAGTTTTCGTGTTCCATATTCGGATCGAAATCTTCGCAGAAATAGGCCTGCATTCTTATTCCCGACAATGGTATTTGCGATCGATCCAAGAACGTCTATCATACCGAAGTCCATCCTCTCAGGGCCCCGCGGCACCATCTTTGACAAGCAGGACAGTTCGCACCGATGCCTTTTCAACCGAGTCCCACGCGAAGGGCAGTTTCATTGGCGTGCCTGTTCTCCAGAATTCGAGCTGGTCACGATAATGAGGGCTACCGGGACCTCCGGACTGCCCCAGGTTCAGAAGCAACGAAGAATTCTCCCAATCGCCGAGATCATATATGAAACGGGCCGATGTACCGAAGATAGCGACGCGCCCTTTTTTGGGATCCATCATAACGGACTGCTGCGCTGAGACATAGTCGCCGACGCTCCGCGATGAGAATACACATTCGCCATCAGACCCGACCTCCACGAGGGGAACGGCAAACCGTGAGCAATCCCCCGACATCGATTCCAGCGGATGGGGAAAGCCTGCCCGACAGTGCGCGCCCCAGGCCCAGACCTCCGTGATCTCCGGTCCGAATGATTTTTGGAGATTATCGACGGCCGTTTTAAAGACGTTTCGATAGAGCATTTCGTAGTCCGCCAAGCCATCAGGAAGCCATTTTGGATCCCGGTAGCCGAGGATCCCTTCGACCGCAGCATTGGTACTCGGCCAGCTCTGCTGATAGGCAAAAAAGAGCTGTTTTCCCAGCGGCGGCACTATCAATTTTGCCTTTACCACGGCGGCGCATTCCTTGATGATCGAGCTTGCTGTACTGTCCGGAAGCAGTAGGTAATCCCATTGCATCATCAGCTTTCTCGCCTCGGCATAAATACCGACAAGGGGTTCCTCTTTGATCGCGTCCAATATCCTTCTGCAAAGAAACTCGCCGTGGTAGGAGAAACGATCCCTCTGTATTCGATTCATCCCCTCGACCGAGTGGTCAAGGGTAGGATCGACCAGGAGTTTTTTGATCCTTCTTGCCCTATAGGGTGGGTGCCATCGGTGTGAAAAGTGAAACCGGCTGTGTCCGGCGCTATGGGCCTGATTTGATCTCACGATAAATCCACAATCAGGATTATATGACGTCGGAAGATCATCGAATTCGATAAATCCGATCCATTCATAGTGCCCGTCGCGTCCTAGTGCAGGAAGAGCTCCATCTCCGCCGGCACGAATGGGGACACGTCCCGCGGCCTGCATCCCGATGTTGCCGTCCACGTCCGCAAAGGAGAAGTCATTTGAAGGTCCGGTGTAGTCGCGGAAAGCCTCACGGAATGAGTGCCAGTCACGAGCTGTATTAACTTTGTGGAAAGTCGGATCTCCGGGTGGAAGGTTCAAGCGCTCCCAACAGAGGGCCAAACCCCATTGTCCTTCTTCGAAGACAATAGCCCCATGATGGGTCCGTTTCACCCTGAAGGCCTCTTCTTTCCCGCCCCGCACACGGATGACCTCCTCGGTAATATCCACCGGAAGCCATTGGTCCCTGAACTTATAACAGTCTCCACTTTTATTGAATTCCTCAACGAAAAGATCCTGAGAGTCAGCCATAAAAGCTGAAGCCCCCCAGGCGATGCGGTCGTTATGACCGGCCAGCACGCCGGGCATACCAGGGAAACAAATGCCCCTCACATTCAATCCGGGGGCCTTCAGATGAACGAGAAAATTGGGATTTGGCGCAACATATCCCATATGTGGATCATTTGCCAGGAGGGGTTTCTTATGATGAGTACGCCTGCCATCCACAACCCAGGTATTCGTTCCGCTGTCGCTGTGCTGCAGTCCAAGGAGTTTGAGCGCATCTTCACTATCGCTGACTATGCTAAGGCATTCCTGAAATACCCCTTTGTCGAATCCGGGAAATGCGAGCGTCTCTGCACCGGAATCCGGCATGCGATAATTCGCGAAAAGGACCTTGACCTTTTCAGGGTCGGTTTTTGCCATGACTTGGAGAAGAATCAGGTCCGCTCTCCAGGATGCATTTATTACAGATCGCAATTCGGCGACGAGCATGGAATCGGACACGGTCCAGGGTATGGGCAATATACCCAGGATATTGAACTCCTCGGGCAGCGGGTTGGTATCCGTCCAGTAATTTATACCTTGCGCATACACTTCGATCCGTTCGCGGACGGCGTCTGCAAGTTTAATCGTCTTTTCCACAGATAGTCGCTGTAGCGCGAGTTTCCGTTGGAACCGATCGCCCTGCATCGCAGAAGTTCCAAAACATTCGGCCAGCAATCCCCCCGCAGTGCGCCTGTAGAGATCGAGCTGCCAACGGCGTGCCTCTGCCATCGCATACCCTTGGGCGAAATATGCGTC
Source organism: Nitrospiria bacterium (assembly GCA_919902495.1). Classification (GTDB taxonomy): domain Bacteria; phylum Nitrospirota; class UBA9217; order UBA9217; family UBA9217; genus JAAXXJ01. The sequence goes on along the minus strand of CAKKRC010000053.1, from coordinate 12,492 downwards.
GCGTTGAGATTCAGCCTTGATATGGGGCATCCCAACATGATCGAAGTGGATTACGACTCCACCATCCAGGCCGCGTACTTTCATTTGGCTAAACTGCTTTTTCACGCCCCGTCTACCTCCACCCAGCGCACCAAGCGCTGCAGTTCCAATACACCATCCCGTATCGCTTGGGTACCGGGCTGATTCATCCGTCCAATCCTGCAAATGCGCCGGACTCCTGCAGCACAGAGCCGGTCCCTATAGTCGGGGAATTCCCGCACATCTACGGCCAGACCGACTGTTTGCAGTATTCCTCGTAACGGCTCAAGAGCGCCTGTAAGTTCATCAGGTGTTTTATAGGACTTTACGCGCACACATCGGCGGAGTGGGGAAAATTCAAAGTCGGGATCCATCTCAAGAACGACGGTAGTCGTGCTGTCCGGAAAAGCAGAAACGAGACGCGATCTTCCCTGAATCGTTCCAAAGGACGATAGTTCACGCATACGCGCAATATCTATTCGTTCATCGAGCGTGACATTCCCTTCCGGGAGACGGGCGGAAAGATCACGGAGCGCGACGGAGAGCCGATCAGCCACCTTTGCTGCATTCTCTTCACCTTCGACATAGATGCACTGAGCTGAAGTACAAGCAGTCTGTTCCCAGAGAGCGACGTCGTGCGCAAGTCCGTCCATGTCCACACGATCCGCCGCGTCTGAGGAGATAACGGCCAGGCTCGCGCGCGGGCCGAATTCGATCAACGCCGTATGAGGCAGAGCATATCGGCGGTAGGCGGAGATGGCCTCAGCACCGCTGGCGATCTGAACCCCGTCAACACCGGATACCATGGCACGCTCCGTAGACTCCTCTCCCCCGGGCCAATACAACAGTCCAATAGTACGGGCAATGTCCGGCGCTATTTCATTGAGGGACTTGACAAGAAGTCTGAGGAAATCCCATCCACCGGCAGGGGCCTTGATTATACCTACGTTTTTCGTAAGCAGCCCGGCAAAGAGCGATTCAGCAGGACCGAAGATTATGTTTCCAGCTGCCACATGCAGAACAACACCGAGCGGCTCCGCCCGATAACTTCGCCCGCCCCGTTCAACAAATGCGTCCACGCAACCATACCCGCCAAGTTGCTGGTCCAGCCTATGCACAAGTTCCCCTTCATCCAGCGATGCCGCAAATATGTCCAAACCCAGAGTGATCATCGGGACGCTCAATCCGAGCGTCTTCTCCGGCCCCGTCATCAGGTACTCTTTCCGGTAAGAGCCTTCGGCAGACCACAACGGTGAGAGCCTTTCGATCGCCCTGCAAATATTCTTCACCGGCGTCTTCCTCAGGGTGTCCCTGCGATCCCTCGCAAGAGCTATGACACGGTGAATCCCCTCTTCGGACAAGATAAAATTCTGCTCCCAATCTCCAAAAAGAAATGCACTATGCATGTCGCACCCTGTCCAATGTCGTCGCTGCACATCCGCGAAATCGTGATCTGCCGCCGCGGCCTATGAGCTCGAATGCGGGTGTTTTTCTACCGCAGGCACAAAGGACAGTCCGCCCAACGTCAGCAGTCTTCAATGATTGCAGCGGCATGCTTGTGAAACCCGGATTCATAAGGTGGATCACTCCAGGCTCTCCTTCTCGCACGGGTCTGCAGGTCAACGGATCGATGATACTCACTCGGGAGAAAATCGGTGCGTGAAAGTGATGTTCTGGGCAATCGAGATAATGGACAGCGTGTTCGGTCATGCCATAGAGGTCACGGACACGATCGTGCGACAATCCCCATATCTGGCAGAGCAAATCCCGAAATTCGGTTTTCGACATGGCTGTATGCATGTTCGTCTTCCAACCGGCCCCGGTCAAAACCAGCGATTCTGGATTCAATCGCACTTGTCCAGGAGGAGCATCGAAAGCAAAAGAAGAAATCAAAGCCGGCAGTCCAATTATGCGCACCGGCTCACCAGCCCCCGAAGCTCGTTGCAAGAGCTCGATCGCTTTTGTGTGATTCAACCGGAAAACACCATCGGAAGCCGGCTCGACCGCGTATGTTACATCCATCGCAGGTGCAAACTCCACGAGTGAAGAAAAAAAGAGTGAATTTCCATAATGTGGCGATCTTTTCGGGTCCGCGCTGAAGATCAGATAGTGGACCGGCGAGAGACTCACAAGCCCCTCCGCCTCGAACGTTGCCCTGCCCATTTTCCACATACGGATAATCGTTTCCTCGTCCAAGGAAAGCGTAGTCGGACGACCCGAGGTCCCACTCGAGCTCACGGTGAGAGCTCCGGGAGCGTGTGGACCGGATAGGTCGAAGTGTTTAAAAAGGTCGGCAGAAAGCGCTGGAATTCTACCGATATCAGCGCTCTCCAAGAGGTCCCTCGGATCGAATTTGAGATGGCAGCAATAAGCGCGATAGGTCTCGTTCTTTTCATAATGCCAGATCGTGTTTTCCTTCATTGCAGCTGCATACATGTCATCATTCAGTTCGCCGATTTCATAGAGAGGACTTTGTCCGAGCAGCTTCCACGTGAAGGGATGAGCTTCCGACAAGGGTCCATTCATTATCTTCGATAACTTTCTTACATCCACAACCGTCCCCTCCTTGCGGAGCAGACGTTCAGGAGCAGGTTATCGAGCAGGGGGCCCTGTTTCAGCAGGTCGCGGTGGCTGGGCGCGTCCACGAGGCAAATATAGCTGCCGTCCGGGGTATGCAGATGGTCGTTGATTATTGAAAAGCCGTCGAAATATTCTTTGATCTGGCTGAACGGTACATACTCATCTCCAGGCTCCGTAACACGATCGAACATGCCGGGTGCATTTCGCCGGACCAGATCGGACGTTGCCAGCACCTCAGACCCGCGCATCACCGCATGGGTCAAAGTCGGCCGGTTGTCGGAGGCATAGACGACCGTGCGAACATTCTTATCAAGACTGTTTCTTTCGCCCATTAACTCCCATAACCGCTGTCCCGCGGCGAGCGACTTTCGAAGAAAGCCATCAGCAATGGATTCCATTTCGATCCTTGTCAGTCCTGGCGCATGTCTCCGAGCTCTGCGAAATAACGCCTCGAACGTTTTTTGCCTGAAGGGACCCCATCCATGGCGCCGCCAGGTCTCCACTTCAGCAAGGTCAAGATTCCGTGATGCACCCGAATCGTCTATCGCTTTATTCACATTGAAAGGAAGGAGCTGATAGGCAACTGGAGCCGACGCCATGTGATGCGGCATGACAGACCTCCCTAGCGGACCGGCGGGCGCGAAACCGCAGTTGATCTCATGGAGCGCCCGTAGTGTTCCGCCGAAGGGAGCACCGACAGCAAAAAACGTGTTGATGTTGCCCGCGCCGGGCCTCGGTCGCTCATCAACGCCATTCAACATATCCACCCCGCCGTAGCGGAGATAGTAGCGAATGACCGTGCTTCCCCAGGAGTGGCCGATCATGTGGATCCGCTCAGCCCCGGTGCTGTTTTTAACAGTTCGCACTGCCTCTTCGAGTCTCCTGGCACCTTCTATGACTCCCCGTCGCCAGTCATAGTTGAGCCCCCAAAAGAGGCAACTGCCGTTGTTGAGAGCGGCCTCATCGCGTACATAGCCAACCGACTCGAGGCTGGACGCCAGCTCGCTAAATATCGGCAGACTGATAAGTCCGGGTACGACGGGAAAATCCCAGAGCACCTCGCCGGGCCGCAGGTGGTTCTCCCCCTTTTCGGTCAAAGGGAGATCCATGTCCTCGTACGAGTCCCTGTAGAAGAAGATCCCCTTATAACTTCCCCAAACGGGAAAATTCTCGTGCTGGGCGTCTACCATCGTAGTGCCTAAAACGCCCGGCACGAAGATAACGGGAGTGGAGCGTGGACCCGTTGGCCTGACAAGACGTACGCGCATCCTTACTCGGTTGCGCAAGGCAATACGATTTGCCCTTGCTAGCATCACAAGGACCGACATAATTCCGATGATCAGGGCGATGGATAACACGATCCTCCCGGTTTCAGGCCTTATTGTGCGATATGCCTGATTCGAGGACTGCAAAGGCCTGGGCAAGATCGCTTTTGAGATCTTCCACATTTTCCTGCCCAAAACAAAGCCGCACAAGGCTAGGTTTCAACCCCATGCACGACTTTTCCGCCTCCGTCAAGGAAGCATGGCTGCCAGTATAAGGCTGTGCCACCATGGAGGTCACGCAAGCCATTGCTGTTCCGGTGTCGAACAACCTCAGGGCATTCATAAACTCGGGATATCGATCGGCCAAATCATCTCTGAGCTGAACAAAAAGGATTCCTCCGTACCCAAGCAACTGCTTGCCATCAATATCAGGATAATATACCCGGGCTACGGGGGAACACTTTTCAAGAAAACTATGCATCGCGAGCGTCGCTTCTTTATGCGCAGCCATACGGAGTCCAAAGGTCTGCAGGCTCCGTCTCAAGAGCCATGCACTATGCGGATCGAGAATGGCGCCTCCATAGAACCGCGATTCGCGAAGTTCTTTATGCAACTCGGACCGCTCGGTCAATAAGACCCCCCCCATCACATCGGAGTGGCCGGAGAGGAATTTAGTTGCGCTGTGAAGCGATATGTCCGCCCCATGCTTCAATGGCTGCTGGAAAAGGGGCGTGGCCCACGTATTATCCACGACAACAAGCGCTTCCGGATTCAAAGTCTTGACACGATCCGAAACACGCCGGATATTGATGGTTTTCAGAAAGGGATTGGTGGGTGTCTCAAAGATCACCATCCGCGTTCGACCAGGTATCTGTTTGATATTTTCCTCTTGGGAAAGATCCAATATCTCCAGCCCGATGTTCCGTTGCGAACTGATCCGCTGGAACAATTTAAGAGAACAACCGTATATGTCTTTGTTGACGACAAACGTGTCGCCGGGCCGCAACAGATTTAAGACGAGAGATATTGCGGTCATCCCGGTGGTCACTGCCAAACAATGTTGGGATCCCTCTAATACCCTGATAGCGTCCTCGACTTCTGCGATATTAGGATTGTCATTTCGCGTATAAAAATATGGAGACCCCGCGCTGAAACCGCTGCATTGGTAAAGGGGAGTGACCGCAGATTTCGCGTTGTCATCGCTGCGAATCCGGGCATGCAATAACCTTGTTATCGGATCCATAATCCTCCATTTCCGCCCATCGGTCTTATTGGTCGAATCAGAGATCACCTTCAAATTCTACAGGATAATGTGCACGATCCAGGAGACCGAATATTTTCACATCTGTCTTCGCCCCCCAACTAATGTCCACGCCAGTCTCGTCCGGTCTCGACTTGGAGATGCTTGCTCGGTAAATACCTTGTCCGAGCCGAATACTCTCACTATCCCCGGCGGGCTTGTGAGTAACCATTATCTCCGCGAATTCATGTTCATTCTCGGGCGTCACGAGATGAAGGCCGTTATACTCCTTATCCCAATGGAAAACCTTTTTATTCGGGTATGCCTTCACCACGCCGCTTTCGGCGCCTGGCTTTTTCCCACCAAAAAGATCCTTTATGGGAACATCCCTTCCGCAGCGTTTGCAGCGGCTCTCATTATCTGCTCCTGAGGCGTGAACCGTCAATCCGAAACGTTCGACCAGCAGGTTCCCGCAGGAAGGACAATGGGTATCGCTCACGCCGGCCTCATAGAGGTTGCCGATGTAGCAATAGACGATACCCTCCTCGCGAGCGATATCGCGGGCGCGCATCAGCCGCTCAACAGGAGTTCGCGGCACTCTATTGTACTGCCATGCGGGGTGGAATCGCACATAATGGAGCGGCACCTCGGGTCCAACCGTATCAAAAACCCATCGCGCCACATTGCGGCAATCTTCTTCACTGTCATTAAGATCAGTCACAAGCAGATTGCTGATCTCCAGATGTTTTCCAGAGGCATGAGCCGCCTTGATTGCATTGAGCACCGGTAGCAGACTGCCCTTTGTGTTTTTCAGATAGAAGTCATTTGACATTGACTTCAGGGAGATGCTGAAAACATCCATAACATCGCACAACTCCAGAAATGGATTTTCATTTATATACGCTGCGGATTTGTACAGGTTCTTGATGCCATGTGAACTGGCCAGCCGCGCAGTATCCACAACGAACTCCTGCCAAACGACCGGATCATTGTACGTCCACGACAGTATATTAATGCCATGAGCCAGAGACATTTCGACAACGCGCTCCGATGAGTATTCCCGGACGTTTTTCTGATTCAGATTAACGATCTGTGATGTTTCCCAGTTCTGACAGTAAGAGCACTTCAACATACAGCCGATGTTCCCCAGACTGAGAATACGCGCACCGGGACGGAAATGGAAGACCGCTTCTGTTTCAATTGTCTCCACCGCGGCGTGAACCGATCGCCCGTAGTTAAGCGTATGGAGTCTTCCGCTCACGTTTTGTCGTACGCCGCAAAAGCTGCGTTCACCGTCGTCCAGGCTGCACCCGCGGGGGCACAGCTGACACTTTACCTGTTTTGCATCCTTCGCCTGTTGCCAGAATCGCGCCTCTCGGGAATTTTCCATCAACGTCTCCTTTCAACTTAGTGGCTAAGTATATCGGAGGAAAACTTTTGAGTCAAGAAATCCCCGGGTATGGTCAATCAGGGTGATTCAATGGTAGTGCCCGAAATGATCTGCAATGACAGCCAATCTGTTGTATTTACTATTTCTGTTGTGATAGACTCGCGTGAGATTGAAAATAGTTAATATCTCAATACGGGAGTGACCATCATGAACATTTCTGGCGCTTTGCTCGCTCTTCCCTTTTGTGTCCGCTTGGCGTTTCACTTGAGGGTGAAACAGCGGAACGACATGACTCTCTTGGGGGGTGTGCCGAGTGTGCGGATTTGGACTGCAATCTATCTTGTCCTCCTGGGATATGCTTCGTACATTGCCTTTGCATTCTCATTGACCTTTGCAGGATGGTGCGGCTATTTTGTTCTCTGGGTAGGCATTTTCTTACGGATTTGGGCTTTCGACGCCTTGAAGTCGAATTATAATCCGTATATCGCCGTTCACCAGGAACAGCAGGTCGTCGATACAGGTCCCTACAGGTATCTGAGACATCCGCTGCATACCAGCCTTATGCTCGAAATGTTGGGGCTGGCGCTCGTGGGAGGTTCTTGGATTCTTTCATCTCTTGTTCCTGTGGCCATATTCACCACAATTGTGAGAAATAGGGAAGAGGAACGTCTGCTGGAAATCCATATAGGAGAGTCATACCGGCGCTACTGCCTGACTGCGTGGGATATTGCCGATCTGTTTCCTTGGAGAGTAAAAAACGAAACATCAACTTGAATGCTGATTATCATGTTCTCCCTGCGATCATCTCCGCCGCCGCTTCCTGTATCGCGTCCATCCGGTCGTAACCGGCGATCAGAACGTCGGCATCCTTGAACTGATCGAGGATATAGGGACTGTCGAACGAGATGACGGCAGAGCGCTTTCCCGCGGCCTTGGCGCGCCGGAGGATCTCGAAGGTCGCATCGCGAAGCTTCGGGGATATGCCTGATCGTCCTTTGGATGCCGATATCCTGGAGAAGATGCCGATGACGACCGCGCCGGCACCGCTCAGGTCCAGGTGGGAGGATAGGCTGGCGTCGCAGACATCGGGCGTCAGGGTAGTGCTGCTCACCGTGCCGAACTGTTTCATGAGACCTTGCGTGAAGGAGACGCCCATACCCTGACCATCGTCATCCAGAACAAAGCATGCGACGCTCTTACCGCTGTCGAAAGGAAGCTTCTTTTTGTCTCCCCTGAGCAGGGTGACCGCTTTCCTGCCGAGTTCCCGCGCGGTATTCCGGTGCCTCTCGTAATCGATCTTTTCGGCATGACCCCCCTTCGCTTCCCCCCTTGGCAAGACACCCCCCTTCGATTCCCCCCTTGCCAAGGGGGGACTGAGGGGGGTCGTGAACAGCCCGAGCTGCTTTTTCGCAGCCATGATCCGGTCCACCGACTCATGGATACGCGTTTCCGTAAGCCGCCCCTGCTCCACCGCCTTGACCACGGCGTCGATGGTGACCCGGGCGTCGACGGGATGGAGCAGGATGTCCATGCCCGCCTCGACAGCCCGGATGGCGATTTCGTCCTGGGGATACTCTCCGGCAAGCGCGCCCATGTCCAGCGCGTCCGAGACGATCAATCCCTCGAACGCCATGCCCTCCCGCAGAAGAGCCGTCACGACCTTCTTCGAAAAGGTAACCGGCTTCACCGGGTCCAGCGCGGGGACCAGCAGATGGGCGATCATCACCGTGCCCACCCCGTCCTTCACCGCCTCGCGGAACGGCGGCAGTTCCACCCGATTGAGCCGCGCCCGATCTGCGCGAATGACCGGCAGGACCGAGTGAGAATCCTGGTCCGTGTCCCCGTGACCCGGAAAATGCTTGGCGCAGGCAAGGAGGTCCCGGTGCCCGTCCGCCCCCGGTTTCTGGAGACCTCGGATATAGTGCCTTCCGAACCACTCAACCGTCTCCGGGTCCTCGCCGAAGGAACGGGTGCAGATGATGGGATTGTCGGGATTGTTGTTCACGTCCATGATCGGAGAGAATACGATATGGATGCCCGCGGCACGGCTCTCCGTGCGGACCGCGTCGAGCATCAGTCCCAGAAGTTCCACGTCCTTCTTCGAGCGTCGCCCGATGGCCGATGCCACGGCACGCTGGCTCGGGAAGCGCGTCCCCCCCTCCAGCTGCTGACCAAGGCCGCGCTCCACGTCGGAGGAGATCAGAAGGGGGAATTCCGCCCGGGCCTGGAGTTCCGCGAGATAACGGGGCGTGCTGTCGATGTCGCCGCCGAAAAGGATGAAACCGCCGATGCCCTCCTCGGCAAACGCAGCCATCGCACTGCGGTACGCCGCGTCGGGAAGCTGTTTTCCCTCGATCCGCGGCATCACCATCTGCGCGACAGCGTGTCTCAAAATCGGGATTTTCATGGCGCCATTCTCGTTTTTTTCCCCTGTCAAAGCAAGATATTTTTCCCTTGCTTGACAATATGATGCCGGCAGTATATGCTAATAATAATTCAAACATGTACTTCGATCATTTGCAGACCGCTGTCCGGTATGGGAAATAATCCTCAAATAATCAAGGCTCTCCTCCTCGTCGGAGCATCCATCGTATCGCTCATGATGGTGGTGACGTCGGTCGCTCTGATCGCCTATGGTCCCGCGATGTCCGCGGCTCTCACCGCCATGTCCATCACGATCCTGTCGATCTCTCCGTTCCCCGTTGTGAGCACGGTCGTCCTGCTCAGGTCGCTGACCAAGTACGTAAAAGAAGCGGAAAGCTTCACGACGCGGGACCCCCTGACCGGCCTGTACAACCAGCACACCTTCTGGGACCTGCTCCAGTACGAGACCCAGCGGTCCATGCGCCAGAAGTATAAGTTTTCCCTCCTGCACATAGACGTTGATAATTTCAAGATCATCAACGACACGTACGGTCACGAGGTGGGCGACCGTTTCCTGAAGGATTTTTCCGACATCCTGAGGGCCGCGGTCCGCAAGGGAGACATCCCCGCCCGCTTCGCCGGCGATAATTTTACCGCTATACTGCCCGTGTGCGACGAGGAACAGGCCTATGTCGTCGCCAAGCGGCTGATGGACAGTCTGCGAAACCACTCGATCACGCTCCCGGACGGCGCCGTCGTACAGGAAACGATCTCCATCGGTATTGCGGTGTTCCCGAGTCATGCCCAAGACGCGAAGGACCTGTTCCTTCTTGCGGACAGCATGCTGGGCCAGGCAAAATCGTCGGGCAAGGACAACATGGCCTTCCCGAGCGACGGCGACAACGCGGAGATGCTCAGGCACCTCAGCGAGAAGCACATCATGATCCTCGACGCGCTCCAGCACCGGAAGAAAAATATCGTTCCGTACTTCCAGCCCATCGTCGACGTCAAGAACAGGTCCATCATGGCCTACGAGGTTCTGACGAGGATCATCGTGGGCGATCAAGTGATCCCGGCGGCGGACTTCATCGAGGCCGCGGAGAGCATGGGCGCCATCGGCAAGATCGACTATCAGCTCATCGAACAGGCGTTCATCATGGTGAAGGAGAAGACCTACACCGGCACGCTGTTCCTGAACCTCTCTCCCAAGGCCATGGTGATCAGCGACTTCATGCCCACCATTCGCGCCCTGTTCCGCGATTACGCCATCGATCCGGGAAGCATGGTCTTCGAGATCACCGAGCGGGACACGGTCAAGAACATCCGCCTGTTCGAGACCTTCGTCCGCAAGCTGAAGGATGAGGGTTTCCGGTTCGCTATTGACGACTTCGGGGCGGGTTATTCGTCGTTCCAGTATCTCAAGAACTTCCCCGTCGATTATCTCAAGGTGGACGGAGAGTTCATCCGGACCATGGGCGGGAACGGCACGATGGAGCGGGAGATCGTCACCAGCATAGCGGCGCTCGCCACCCGCCTCAACATCAAGACCATTGCCGAGTATGTGGAGAGCGAAGCGATCATGCTCGATGTCGACTCTGCCGGCATAGACTACGCCCAGGGCTACCATATCCAGCGACCGTCCCCGGACCTGGCGTAGTTTTCTTACTCCCGGCCACCCCGCTCCCCACGCTCTTAACCAGACAATCCGGAACCAAACCTGCCACGAAGACACGAAGGCACGAAGAGTGCAATGATCTATTGGCCGCAAAGAGGCGCAAAACACACAAAGAAACCAATTCTTTTTTACGTCTCTTGCGCTTTTTTGCAGCAAACATTCTTTCGATCTGGCAAATAGTTTGATGTGAATTGAACTATCAACCCTTTACCTTCCCCCCTGCCTGATGATATACTGTGGCCGTCTCTCACACCGATCTCACGACCAAGGAGTCCCCGTTGGATACGATCACTTATGTTAACGGTTCCTACCGTACCGGTACGGGTCCGCGTTCGCTGTTGGGCAGGTTCCTGCCCGAGGTCAGGCTCTACTCCCGCCTATTCTCCACCGTCTGGAGGGGAAGTTCGAAAGCGAAGCACGGGCGCTACGTCACGGCCGACTGGGTCGCCAGCAGCCTGGAGACGCTCCGCGCGCTCGAAGAGATCGGCGCCGCCATCGAGATAAACGGCGTTGACCATTTCCGGACCCTCAACGGCCCCTGCGTTTTCATCGGCAACCACATGAGCACCCTGGAGACCATGGTCCTGCCGTGCATCATCTCGCAATTCAAGGATTCCACGTTCGTGGTGAAGCAGAGCCTCGTCGATTACCCCGTCTTCAAGCACATCATGCGCGCCCGGGACCCCATCACCGTGGGACGCACCAATCCCCGCGACGACCTCAAGGCCGTGTTCGAAGGCGGCGAGGAACGGCTCAAAGCGGGCATCTCCATCGTCATCTTCCCCCAGACCACGCGCACCGGGGTCTTCGATCCCTCTCAGTTCAACACCATCGGCATCAAGCTGGCAAAGAAGGCGAACGTGCCCGTGGTCCCCATCGCCCTCAAGACCGACGCCTGGGGCAACGGGAAGTACCTGAAGGACTACGGCAAGGTGGACATATCGAAAAAGGTCTGGTTCGCATTCGGCAAGCCCATGACCATCACCGGCCGCGGCGAAGCAGAGCACCAGCAGATCATCGATTTCATTAGCCGGAAGCTCACGGAATGGGGCGGGAAAGTGGCAGAGAAGGCGTAAAGAGTCCAGTGCGAATACGGCATTCTTGCACAATTGGACAACTCGCTGACTTCTTCCTGTAGATGTGATAGCAGCAGCAAGGTCTAGAGCTGTAATTTACAACCTGTAGTATTGAGCGTGAGATTCAATTGAATGGTTAGGGCATAATTCTTGCTAAACTTGTAAACACCGATATTGCGTTCTTTCCTAGCCGGATACGGCTAGATAATCACAGGCTCGCAAAGGACAGAAACCACATGACCGACTCTGGCATCTCAGCTTCTCGAATCGATATCTGGTACGCCATATCGGATCTCTATCTAGACACGGAGACAGACGCCGGGACCCTTATGGTTCTCGCCGATAGATTAGCCTCCACCGAACTATCCGTTGAGGAGCTGGACCGAATATTTTACGAAGAAGTCCACCCCGTGTGTTGCTGGAACCTTACTTTGGTAGCTGGAGAATGGGGCGCTTTTGATAAGGCATGGCTCAGAAAAGAGATTTCAGACAATTTAAACAAGCAACAACCCAGGGGCTGGCTCAAGCGGTTGCGAGCAAGTCAGGATTTAAGAGGATCCAAGGATCTAAAGGAGTTCGTGCGTTGCGATTGGGAGAAGGCCAAGTTGCTCATCGAGCTTAAACGCAAAGGGCGGCTAAAATAGCCCAACCACGCCGTAGAGGGTCGCTGAAAAACGCGCCCCTCACGGCGGCGTTCTTGTACAAGCATCTACCAGTATTCTGCACCTTCTGTCGATCGACTGCGATTGCACACTAGTAGTGTGTAGCAAACACCGTCTACCAAAGTCTTCCATTCTCTTCTCCTGCGTGTACACTGCACTCCTGTATGCGAATCGGGTAGGAGGCGGGGTCGCCCCCGCCGTCCTCCCACACCACCGTACGTG
>CAKKRC010000052.1 GCA_919902495.1 Nitrospiria bacterium | reverse complement strand
ATTCATGCGATTATTATTGGCTGATTATGCAAATACTATTCTTACGAGACCATCATATGTAGATAGTAGTTTCCTTATAGTCAATAACTGGTTATATGAGGAATTATATGAGGAGGTCTGAATGAAATTAAGCGTGAGCACGTTGGCTATTTTGTTTATTGTTCTCATGACTGCTACAGGACATACCACTCAATCTGGAAAGACCGCTAAAACTGACATACCCGAAACTTTACAAGTACATGAATCCGATGTCAGCCGAGGAGAATATGAGAGAGCTATAGAGCATCTCGAAAAGCTAGAAGGTTTTATTCGGAATTCAAAAACCGTCCCTGATATCGTCGATTCGGCGCGATTTTACGTCGGCTACCCCAACAGTTTATTAAGGATAGAAGGATATGTTCTTTATCTTGAAGCGCAGTTGGCCAAAGCAAAATTTGAGGTAGCTGAACTGAAGATGAAGGCTGGAAAAATCAGCAAGCAAGATCTCGAGACTTTCCGAACTCAGGTAAAAGAGTCTGAGAAAGCTTTTAAGGATTATCTCGAGAACTCCCGCTTTTCTGACTAAGATTATAACGAGGCGGGTCCACGGCGACGCGCCAGAAGGCGGCGCGTGACCCGCGTCGTTAACTACAAGAGGAAAACATGGGCTGTGTACTTTGTGCGGCAGGAAAACCGATTTAACGTTGATAGTACCCGGTAAGAAAACCTCATGCCCGAATTATCGTAATCGAGAACGTATGCGCCACTTGCTAACTGGTTTTAAGATAAGCCTGCTTTTCGGTATAGCCTCAATATTATTAATGGTGGTAGCTTCATTCATAGGGATGAAATCACCTTGGTGGCCTCTCTACTGGCCATCGTTTTTATTTCTGATACCAGGCTACCCTTTCATTAACCTCATAGATTCGTTTCCGAGAGTCGCTGCTACAATCTCTCCAGGCGGCGGTGCATCAGGCATTTTTTTAATTGTTTGCGAAGCTGCTTTTATCATATGGGGTTTAGTTTTTAGTTTGTTGGTCTGGCGTAGATTTCTTCCATTTATCAACTTCTTAAAAGCTATCAAAATGTATTAACATGCGGCTCGACTGCGACGCGCCCAAAGCGGCGCGTCAGCCGCGTGTTCACTTCTTCAGACAAATGGTCGAAAATCGAACTGACACCATATCACCGAGGAAAATAATGACGAACTTTTTGACCGGCCCGTACGGGCGTTTGCATCTGGCACTCCTGCTGGTCCTCACCGGATGCGCTACGACCCCTTCCCCCTCCATACAATCCCCCTTGCCTCCGACCACAGGGTCGGTCGCCTTGAACAGGGAGAGAACCGGGGCCGTCCCGGTCGTTGCTGCCGAAGCGCCGCTGCCTCCGGTGAGAACGGACCCCTGCCAGGAGGAGCAGCCGCTCGGCACGTTCGATGCATGCGCCGGTTTCCTCCGTACCTGTCCTTCCGTGCCCAAAAGGCAGGACATCCTCGCGCAGATGTGTCGGCTCATCGATGAACAAAAGGGCGGCTATGAGGACTACAGGAAGTTCGTGCTCGAATTCGAGGACGGATTGCCGTTCGTGCCGTATCGTCAACGTCTCCTGCTGACAGGTCCCGAAGGCCTGCGGGTCCATGATTGCCTCGAGTCCATCAGGAGCGGCGCAGAGTCCGGAATGGTCCTGGAGAAGGTCCGCGTGCGGAAGGGCATATACAGGGATTTTACGGATGAAGAGATCGACACCTTGAAACAGATGGGGTTGACCGTCGATCTCATCCAGGCGATGCTTGAGTCCACGCACGAGGCAAAACGCGCGGAAAAAGCGCTTTTGAGAAACAGCGGCAGAGGCGCATCCCCGGCAGGAGGCTACCCCCTTCAGATGAGGCGCGACGAGATGTATTCGTCGGGAGAGCAACAGCCGGCCCAGGCCCAGGCCCCGGCCTCGGGGGGATATAATCAATCCCAATCTCCCGGAGACGCACTGGCCAACTGCGCGGCCCAGATCACGGGCCTGGAGGGCTGCAAACGCCTGTCCGGATTTGCTCAATCCCTGTGTAATTCCACAGTAAAGATACAGTTTCCCTGTAATAAGTAATTAGCTCGAACGGGACAATTGGCTCGGCGCTTCGCAGCGGGTTCTGTCCCACGTTTGATCCGCGTCGCCTAAAGGCGCCTACTTTCGGCCAATTGCTCTTGATTCTTCACCGTGTCTCCGCGTCCCCGTGTCACCGTGTCGATGTTCATTATGTCCCCTTGTCTCCTTGTCGGATCTGCCTTATGACCAACCAGCCCCTCATCATCTCCTCCTGGCCGCAGGCCATCCTCCATTTGGATGCCGACGCCTTTTTCGCGTCCTGCGAACAGGCGATCCACCCGGAGTTGAAGGGCCGTCCAGTCATCACGGGCAAGGAGCGCGGCATCGTGGCTGCTGCCTCCTACGAGGCCAAGGCCAGGGGAGTTTCGCGCGGGGTGCGGCTGTCGGACGTGAAAAAGCTCTGCCCTGACGCGGTCATCCTGCCGTCGGACTACGAGACCTACAGCCTTTTTTCCGTGCGCATGTTCGAGATATTGCGGCGCTTCTCCCCCGACGTGGAGGAGTACTCCATTGACGAGGCCTTCGTGGACCTCACCGGCCTCAGGAGGACCTGCCACGGTTCGTACGAGTCCATCGCCGAGAAGATGCGGGCCACCATCAAACAGGAACTTGGCATCACCGTGTCCGCCGGCGTCTCCCTCTCCAAGGTCCTTGCGAAGATCGGTTCGAAACACAGGAAACCGGACGGCCTCACCATGATCCCTGGTAGGGACATCCACGTGTTCCTCGGAAACCTTCCTGTTGAGAAGGTCTGGGGCATCGGGCCGAACACCGCGGCCTACTTGAACAAGCACGGCATCAGGACCGCCCTGGAGTTCGCCCGGAAGGACGAAGAGTTCGTGACCAAATACCTGTCCAAGCCCTACCGGGAGATCTGGCACGAGCTGAACGGCAGGAGCGTCTACCCGGTCACCACCGAAACGAAGAGCGCCTACCAGTCCATCAGCAAGGCAAAGACCTTCACTCCGCCGTCGCGCGACGAGGCCTTCGTCTTCGCCCAGTTGTCCAAGAACCTGGAGAACGCCTGCATCAAGGCCCGGCGCTATCACCTTGCCGCCAGCCGGGTGGTCCTCTTTCTCCGTCAGCAGGACTACCAGAGCACCGGCGCCGAGCTGAAGCTGAGCCGGCCCACGGCATTCCCGTCCGAGCTGTACCCGCTCCTGCGCGAAGGGTTCCGGGAGCTGTACCTGCCAGCGACCCCCTACCGCCAGACCGGCGTTGTCCTTTCCGGCCTGGTCGCGGAGAGCGGCGTCCAGTACGGCCTGTTCGAGGACACCGCAAAGATCGCGAAGATGGCGAAGATCTACGAGAGCATCGACGAGCTGTCCCGGAAATACGGCAAGCACGCGGTCCAGCACGGGGCCAGCCTGCCTACGAAGCTCCAGGCGCAGCACGAGGGCGCACGGGGCGACGTGCCGGTGCGGAAAGGCGACCTCTTCAAGGGCGAGAACAAGCGTCAGCGGCTGGGACTGCCGATGCTGCATATCAAGGTGTGAGCCTGAAAAAGACATTTGGATGCGGATATTCGCGGAGACCAGTCGACATATCATTTGCTGCTGTTTTGGGACGGCATCACCGACTGGTCTTATTTGTTGACATATATATAGTATGTGTTATTGTTATGCGTAACAAATCATACTAGTTGAAGGGGGAATACCATGCCGTACAGTGCAGTAAAACGGATCGGCATCTCGATCCCGGACCTTGTACTGAAAGACCTCCAGTCGCTTGTGCCGGAGCGGAAGCGAAGTGCATATATCGTCAAAGCGCTGAGGGAAAAGCTCGAGGACGAAAAAAAAAGGATGTTGCACGAGAAGATGATCGCGGGCTATGCGGCAAATGCGGCAAAGGATGCCGAAACAGCGGAAACATGGCGGACAATCGAGGAAGAGGCCGATTCGCTCATCGGTGTACACGAACCAAAACAGGCCTACAGGAGGAAGACCGGTGGTCCTTCCAAAAAGAAGTGAGGTCTACTACGTCTCCTTCGACCCCACTGTTGGCGTGGAGATCAGAAAGACCCGACCTGCCCTGATCATCCAGAACGATGTCGGCAATACGCACTCCCCTGCGACGATCGTAGCTGCGATCACGTCCACGACGCGAGAGACATACCCTTATGAAGTATCCCTGCCTGCCGGTGAGGGAGGATTGCCCAAGAACTCTATTGTTCTCCTCAATCAGATCCGGACGATCGATAAAAAACGATTGGGCAGAAAACTTGGAATGATCTCTGCCGAAACAATGAAGAAGGTCGAACGCGCGCTTGCCATAAGTCTCGGATTGATAAGAACGTAAGATGCGGTCGATCCTTAATGCGACTCTCAATTAAGACGGAAACAGGCTTACCCCTCTTTGTTTCCTCTTTTGGGCTTGACTTACCCCCCTATTTCTCGTATTTTATTGCCTGTGCTGCATTCGCGGGAGAACGCATACCCGCGATTTCACAGCGTTTGTTTTCAGGGCGGCGTAGCCAAGTGGCTAAGGCAGAGGTCTGCAAAACCTTCATTCATCGGTTCAAATCCGATCGCCGCCTCCATTCTTTCCCGCCGTGCGGGAAAGCAATTTTCAAAATTCAAATTTCAAATCACAAATACATTCCAAGCACTAAGATCCAATCGCCGAACGTTTCGAAATTGACCATTGGCATTTGATCCTTATTTGGAATTTGCCATTTGGGATTTGGTGCTTGCCTTATCTCTATGCATCACGCCGAGTTCGTCCACCTTCACCTTCATACTGAATACAGCCTGCTCGACGGCGCCATCAGCATCGACAACCTCGTCAAGAAGGCCATCGAACTGAAGATGCCGGCCGTGGCCGTCACGGACCACGGCAACCTGTTCTCCGTCCTGGATTTCTATCAGAAAGCGATGAAGGCCGGCATCAAGCCGATCATCGGCTGCGAGATCTACGTCGCCCCGGGCTCGCGTTTCGAAAAATCCACCCCCGGCGGGCACCAGGATGAAGCCTCCTATCATCTCATCCTTCTTTCCCGGAACAAGCAGGGCTACAAGAACCTCGTCAAGCTGGTGACCGCCGCGTATCTGGAGGGCTTCTATTACAAGCCCCGCATCGACAAGGAGCTGCTGAGACAGCGCAGTGAAGGTCTCATCGGACTTTCCGCCTGCCTGGGCGGCGAGATCCCATCGCTCCTGAACAGCAACCGCTACGAGGAAGCTAAAAAAGCCGCCCTCCAGTACCAGGACATCATGGGCAAGGACAATTTCTACCTCGAGCTCCAGGACAACGGCATCCCCGAACAGGAGCAGGTGAACCGAGAGCTCATACGCCTGAGCCGGGACACGGGCCTCCCCGTCGTCGCCACGAACGACTGCCACTACCTGAACATGGAGGACCACAAGTCCCATGATGCCCTGCTCTGCATCAACCAGGGCAAGCTGGTAAAGGACGAAAAGCGCCTCAAGTTCTCCTCGGAGACCTTCTATATGAAGACCCCCGAGGAGATGAAAAAGGCCTTCTCCTATATTCCCGAGGCCATTACGAACACCATCAGGATCGCTGAGCGCTGCAACCTCGAGCTCGAGCTCGGTAAATACCACCTTCCTAATTTCCCCATCCCCGAAGGCTACACGCGCGAAACCTATATGGCGGAGCTTGCGCGGAAGGGCCTCGAAGAGCGCTTTGCAGAGATCGAGGCGGTGCGCGGGCCGGGCAGCATCGACCGGGATGCATACAAAAAAAGGCTCGAATCAGAGATCCTGATGATCGAGAAGATGGGGTTCCCCGGATACATGCTGATCGTGTGGGACTTCATCCGCTACGCCCGCGAGCACGGCATCCCCGTCGGGCCGGGCCGCGGGTCCGCCGCAGGAAGCCTGGTGGCCTACAGCCTGCGGATCACCGACCTGGACCCCATCCCCTACAACCTGCTGTTCGAGCGGTTCCTGAATCCCGAACGCATCAGCATGCCGGACATCGACGTGGACTTCTGCCAGGACCGCCGCGACGAAGTGATCAAATATGTGACGGATAAGTACGGCCCTGACCACGTGACCCAGATCATCACCTACGGCACCATGATGGCCAAGGGCGTGATCCGCGACGTGGGCAGGGTCCTCGACATCCCCTATGCCGAAGTGGACCGGGTCGCCAAGCTCGTGCCGAACGTCCTGAACATCACGCTGGAAAAGGCCATGGAGCAGGAGCCGAAGCTCAAGGAGCTGACGAAGAAGGAACCGCGCATGGCGGAGCTCATGGAGATCGCCCTGAACCTCGAGGGCCAGGTGCGCCACGCGTCCAAGCACGCCGCCGGCGTGGTCATCTCCCAGGAGCCGCTGACCGAATACCTTCCGCTCTACAAGACCGCCAAGGACGAGGTGATGACACAGTTCGACATGAAGGGCGTCGAGAAGATCGGCCTCGTGAAGTTCGACTTTCTGGGCCTCCGGAACCTCACGGTGATCCGCAAGGCCGAGGACATGATCAATCAGCGCCTCCAGAAGGCGCCGCTCGCCTCGGCGGACCGCTTTTCCGTCAGCCGCCTCCCCCTGGACGACTCGAAGACCTACGAGTTCCTGGGACGGGGCGCTACCGCGGGCATTTTCCAGCTCGAATCGTCAGGCATGCGGGACCTCGTGCTCAAGATGAAGCCCCAGTGCTTCGAGGACATCATCGCCCTGCTGGCCCTGTACCGTCCGGGACCGCTCAACAGCGGCATGGTGGACGATTTCATCAAGCGCAAGAAAGGCTCCACCAAGATCACCTACGAACTGCCGGCGCTCGAACCGATCCTCAAGGACACCTACGGCGTCATCGTGTACCAGGAACAGGTCATGCAGATGGCGCGCACCCTGGCCGGCTACTCGCTCGGCGGAGCGGACCTTCTCCGGCGGGCCATGGGGAAGAAGGACCAGGCCGAGATGTCGCGCCAGCGCAACACGTTCATGGAGGGCGCGAAGAACAACGGCATCGATCCCCGAAAGGCCGGGTCGATATTCGATCTCATGGCCAAGTTCGCCGACTACGGCTTCAACAAGTCGCACAGCGCCGCCTACGCCCTCATTTCCTACCAGACGGCGTACCTCAAGGCCCATTACCCCGTGGAATACATGGCCGCCTTGCTCACGAGCGAGGTCCAGGATACCGACAAGGTCGTGAAGTACATCTACGAGGCCCGCGAGATGGGGATCTCGGTCCTTCCGCCTGACGCGAATGAGAGCCGGTGGGACTTTACGGTCATCGAGGCGCACGATCGCGATACCGTCGAGCCGGGCAGTTCCATCGGGTCCGTCCGCTTCGGCCTTGCCGCGGTCAAGAACATCGGTCTCTCCGCCATTGAAGCGATCATCGAAGCGCGCGAGGCCAAAGGGGCCTTCACCTCACTGGCCGATTTCTGCACCAAGGTGGACCAGCGGCGGGTGAACCGGCGGGTCGTCGAGGCGCTCATCAAGTCCGGCGCCTTTGACGCCACGGGCAGCCGGCGCAGCCAGATGATGGAAGCCATCGATATGATGATCGACCAGGCAGCGCGGCACCAGGAACAGGAGGCCATCGGACAGTTCAATATATTCGATTCTCTCGTGGAGAAGAAGGAACCCGAGCTTCCGAACATCCCGGAGTGGAAGGAAAGCCAGCTGCTGGCCTTCGAAAAGGAAAGCATCGGCTTCTACATCACCGGCCATCCCCTTGCGGCCTACCAGGCGGATATGAAACGCTATGCCTCGGTGACCACGGAAACGCTGGACCAGGCGGCGGACGGGAAAGAGGTGACCATTTGCGGGATCATTGCCGGCCTGAAACCGAAGATCACCAAAAAGGGCGACAAGATGGCCATCATCAACCTCGAGGACCTCGCCGGGACCGTTGAGGTCATCGTTTTCCCCGACCTCTACACGACGGCAAACCACATGCTCCTGACCGACACGCCGCTCATCGTGGCGGGCCAGCTCGACAAGAGCGAACAGGGAAACAAGATCAAGGCCGTTCGGATCCACCTGCTCTCCGACGTAAAAAAACGCGGCACCACCCGCATGGACATTCTTCTGAACGCCACCGGCCTCACCCAGGACGACCTTATAAAGGTAAAAGACATCCTTCTCAGATACAAAGGCGATATCCCCGTCTATCTCCGCCTGAAGAATCCCTCGCGCAAAGAGTCGCTGATCTCCGTGGGCAGGGACATCCGCGTGACCCCTTCCGACCAGCTCATCAGCGAGATCGAATCCGTCCTCGGCGCGGGCTCGGTGTCATTGGCATAAGCAGTCGTCCTGCAACCTCCTTCTCTGACGTACCTATCAGAACCTAAAATCATATGACTACGCGCGAATGGTCAGCTCGTTATGGATGATCGAGTTCCGGGCGGAGAAGTATTTTTTTCAGCATGAATGTAGGAAGTGGAAGGACGGAAGTGAGGACTCAGAAAGAACAGAATCCATGCAGATACAGGAAAGACTGTTTCTCGCAAAGTCGCCAAGCGCGCAAAGAAGGCAAATCAAGGCGGTTTATACTTAAGAACTAGAGGTGTTCTTGGCGTCCTTTGCGGCTTTGCGAGAGACGCCTTGGTCATTTGTTTCCGGCTTGATAGGTTTACGTTGATTCGCGAAGGGGTATCTTCAATTTCTGGCCGGCGCGGATGATGCGGCCGCTTCGCAAGTTGTTCGCATCCATGATCCGTCCGATGCTGGTCCGATACCGGACCGCGATGGTCGACAAGGTCTCTCCCCTCCGGACGCGATGGACGACGAAGGACTGCTTCGGCGGAGACCATTTCGGCAGCGACGCCGCGGCAGACAGAATGTTCTCCCGGGATCCCGGCGGGACCTTCAGGACGTAGGACGCGCCGGGCGTGGCCGCATGCCGCAGCTCCGGGTTCAGCGCCGCAAGCTCCTCGAATGCGCATCCGGCTTTCTCGGCGAGCTTCTGCAGATGGACCGGTCGTTCGATCGTCACGGTCTCATAGGGCAGCGGTTTGTCCGTGTCTCCGAGCGTGAACCCATATTTAGCCGGGTCCTTCACGATGGCCAGGACCGCGAGGAACCGGGGATAGTACCGGGCCGTCTCCCGCGGGAGCCGCTCATAGAGGTCCCAGAAGTTGTCGAGATAATTTATCTTTTGCTGCCTGATGACCCTGAGGACGTTTCCCTCCCCGCAGTTGTATGCGGCAAGGACCGTCGCCCAGTCGCCGAAGATCTGATGCAGCTCCTTCATGTAGGCGATGGCGGCCATCGTGGCTTTTTCCGGGTCAAGCCGTTCGTCGACCCATTCGTTCCGTTTGAGCCCGAACTTGTAACCCGTTGACGGTATGAACTGCCAGAGTCCGAGCGCCCGGGCCCGGGACAATGCCTTGACCTTGAAACCGCTTTCGATGAGCGGCAGCCAGGCCAGGTCCTCGGGCATTCCGGCATCGCGTATCGTTTTCGCGAACTGCTGACGGTACCTGCCGGAACGCTCGTACGACTCCAGGAAAAAATCGCGCTCGTAGGTCTGAAAGAGCCTGATCTCCCGTTCCACATGGTCATTCAGAGTGAGCGGGATCTCATTCCCGTTGCCGTTGACCGATGTGAACCGGGACGTGTAGATCTCCGTCAGCCTCCGGGAGATCACGAACCGGAGGTCCTCTTTTTGCTGGACCGCCTTGGCGTCCGCATCGGCGGGCAGCTTCAGGATGATGGCGTAGGCCTGGTCAAGCGCATCGATCGCCCGGTCCCGGTCCCCTGCGGACCAGAGCTCCCGGGAGGAATCGATCAGTTCCAGCGCGGCATCGAGTACGCTTTCTTCATCCTGATCGGCATCCGGATCTTCATCATCCTCCGTCACCGGCTCCCCGGGCACAACCTCGCCCGAGGGAAGCCCGGGATCTTTCTGCTGCAGTGAAACGACCGGCGTAGCTTCATAGGACCCGGCGGACAGGGACATTTCAGTCTCGGGCCGGTCTGTCTTCATCGCCTGGCTGCCCGACAACGTCGTACAGCCCGTCCCGAACAGGGAGAGAACGCAGAGGAAAACGATAGTGAGAAGGTATCGATTGCTCATGGTATTGTGACAGATACTACGATATCATGCCCTGAAATGCAAACGGTTTTCGTTCAACCATCGCTCTATCCGTCGGATCGCCGGCCCATGAGGCCGCAGGCTTACCGCACCATCTGCACCGCTTCCACTGTCGGTATCCTCTTCTGACGCCCCGCCGGGACCTTTCCCGGATAGCCCACGGGCACGATCGCGACCGGCCTCAGGTGGTCCGGCAGATCAAGGATCTCAACTACATCAAACTCGTTGAACGCGCCCACCCAGCAGGTCCCGAGCCGCAGTTCCTGTGCCACGAGCATCAGGTTCATAATACTGGCGGCAACATCCTGAATGCTGTACAGATTGACGCCCCGGTCTCCATACCTCGCGGCAATGCGCCGGTCCAGGCAGGCCACGACGGCAAGAGGCGCCTGCGCGATGAAATTCTGATGTAACGCGGCCTCAGCGAGCTTCTTCCTGATCTCTTGATCAAAGATGAAATAGAACTTTCGGCTCTGCATGTTTCCCGCGCTCGGCGCCCAGCGGATCGCCTCTACCAGCATGTTGACAGCCTCCTGCGGAACATCCTGATCCGTGAAATCCCGTATGCTTCGTCGCTGCATGATGGTATCCAATATGCTCATGCTGCCTCCCTCCCTCGCCCGCGTACATTGTTCCTGGGCGATTATAATTCACACCTCTGGTATTTACCAGAACTACTGAGAAAAGTAAATACCGGGCTCTATTCTTGACCATTGCAGGGCATCATGATCGATGAGCAGCGCAGTTTTCCAATGCGTGTCCCAAAACCATCATAATTGTTCTTGTTTTTTTGGGGCCTCTGTGACATAATCTGCAAAATTTAACTATAGGTATTTTGCATTTCCCGTTCTCCCATTTGCAGGGAGCCGGAGAAGCCGATCAGATCGATGGTCAGGACTGTTCTATCGTGACAAAAGCCAACATACTGCTGGTCGAAGACAATAAGCCCCAGGCGAAGGTCATCAAAAATTACCTGGAAAAGAACGGGTATCATGTTGTCTGCGTCGAGGACGGCATGGCCGCCTTCAAGGCCGCCAAGACGAGCGCGGTAGACATCATACTCCTCGATCGCATCCTGCCTGATATGGACGGCAGCGAGGTCTGCCGCTGGCTCAAACTTGACCAATCCACCCGCGACACCCCCATCATCATGCTGACCGCCAAAGGGGCCATGTCCGACAAGATATCAGGACTAGAGGCAGGCGCCGATGATTATCTTCCCAAACCCTTCGATGAGTCCGAGCTCAACGTCCGCATCTTTGCCCGCCTGAGGACCAAGACGCACCAGGATGAGCTTAAGAAGAAGAACCGCCAGTTGGAGGACATGCTCACCCGGGTCGAAAGTCTCGCGATCATGGACCCCCTGACCGGGATCTACAATCGCAGGCGCTTCGAGAGCATATTCACCAACGAGTTCAAGCGGGCCTCGCGGTATCAACTCCCGCTCACGTGCATGATGATCGATATCGACCATTTCAAGTTGATCAACGATGCCCACGGCCACCAGGAAGGCGACGCCGTGCTCAAGGAGATCGCACGGATCATACAGTCCACCATTCGCGAGGTCGACACACCTGCCCGCTGGGGCGGAGAAGAATTTGTGGTCCTGAGCCCGAACACGAACAAAGAGAAGGCCCTGTTGGCCGCTGAACGGCTGCGGAAGGCAGTAGCCGGCCACGCATTCGCCCGAACAGAGACCAAAAAAGTGACCATCAGCATCGGCGTCGCCGGCATCCCCGATCCCTCCCTCGACTCCCAGGACAAGATGATCCATGCGGCTGACCTAGCCATGTACGAGGCAAAAAAGAACGGAAGGAACCGGGTAGAATCAGCATAAGGCAGTTCGTCGAAGACTGTTCCGGAGATGTTTCAGAAACCGGCTTCGCAGACCACTCTCTGGCCGCTCCTTCCCCCATCACCGATCCCCATCACCGATCCCTTGCAAAATCCCCCTAATGGCGTTATAGTGTCCCCATTTCGCATCGTCCTCACGAAACACCTATGAACAAATTGATCAGTTATTTCGAGAAGATCGCGCTTGTCACGCTTGAAAAGCAGAACGGCCTGATCATACGCCTCGGCGAACATATCCTGGAGCTTGACCATGACAGGGGAATGGCGAGGTTCAACGCCGATATCGCATACCCTTTCCAGTTGCTGGGTACGGAGTCGGATAATTCCCTCACCTGGCTCTGGGCGTGGGCTGACGAGCAACCCGAGGTCTCTGAAGGTCTCCTCAGGTCCGCCCGGGAGCTGAAGGCGTGGGGCGCACGGGAAGGTGTGACCGAGTTCACCACTCCTGCGGTCGATCTGAACCGCGCTGACGGGTCCATACTCTCGCTCATCGCTACCGGGGTCTGCGCGGCGAGCGGTTATTACCGGGATCCGTATGATGGCGGTACGCTGTTCATCCTGCTGTACGGCGCGGACAACGGCCAACCTCCGGTATTTGACCGCATGGGCCTTGTGCATGCTTTGAGCGACCTCGTATCCCGGTATGATTTTGATCATCGGAATACCCTGCTTTCCTACTTCACGATGAAAAACCTCCCCTTCTCCGACACAGGCGATACCGTGAACGCTGAACTTGCAGGAGGCGAGCGGTTCGTTGCCATGTTCGACCGTGCGGGACGGGTGATAACGATAAACGGCAAATCACTATCCTGACCCGGACAGCATCAACCACCACCCGTCCCTGTGACGGGGCAAGAGGCCCATGAGTAACATACTGATCATCGATGATGATGCCGGATTTCTAGAGCGGATCCGGAAATACCTTCGCGAGCGGTACCCGGAGCTCTCCGTGGCAACGTGCAACGATCCGGTTCAGTGCCTGGCTTCCATCTCGACGGACCTTGACCTGCTCCTGGTCGACCTCGAGATGCCGGGACTGGACGGGTCCAAGATCCTTGCCTACGCCACCTCCATCGGAGTTGACAAGAACAGGATCATCATCCTCTCCGGACGGGACGCAGACTACCTCCATAATAAATTTCCCATGGGAAGTTGCCTTGGCGTTCTCAACAAGTTCGAGGTCGACCAGAAAGCGGTTCTTGATATGATCTTTCATTCGCTCCTGAAGAAAAAGCCTGCACCAGCATCATAAGACACATCAAGGGACTTCCTTTCAGACGCCCGGGGTCCCGTTGAGTTTTGATCATGCCTGTCAGCAAGGAATATCTCGACTACATTATAGACCAGTTGAAGGTGTTTGGTCCGGTCACCGTGAAGCGCATGTTCGGCGGCGCCGGCCTCTATCATCAGAACGGTTTCTTCGGCCTTGTCGCGAACGATGTCCTCTACTTCAAGGTTGATGACGGGAACCGGGCCGATTATGAGGCAGCGGGATCCGGTCCGTTCAGACCCTTTGAGACCTACGCGATGAGCTACTACGAGGTGCCTGCGGATGTTCTGGAGGACGAGGACCAGCTGAAGGAGTGGGCGAATAAAGCGGTCGCGGTCGCCATGAGAAAACCCGCGGCACGCAGAAAGAAACCGATCCGTGACCGAAGAACGACCCGTAAAGATCCCGATTAGCGGAATGCTCGACCTGCACACTTTCAAGCCGAAGGACGTGAAGGACCTGGTCCCGGAATATATCGCCGAATGCCGCAAACAAGGCATTCTGCAGATACGGATCATCCACGGCAAAGGGATCGGGACGCTCCGGGAAACGGTGCATGCGCTGCTCGCCGGTATGCCGGAAGTGGATTCGTTCAGGCTCAGTGATGAACAGGCAGGCGGCTGGGGCGCAACGATCGTACTACTTAAACCGGTAAAGATGTAGTATCGCCCCGCAAAGCGGGACGGCTACCAGATCGAACTAGTATAATGAGGTAGCCGCACCTTTGGAGTTCGTTTTGATGATGAGATGCCTATTCCTCCAGCTTTGTAAATAATATCAGATAAGGACGTGACCATGGCTTTATTAGACAACCTCGAACGTAAATACGGCCGCTACGCGGTACCCAACGTCACGTTCGCGATCGTGATCGGACAGGCCTTCCTGTATCTCTTCTCCTATTCCGGTCAATTGGACATCACCCGGGCGCTCCTGATCCCCAAACTCGTCCTCGCCGGAGAGTGGTGGCGGCTCCTTACCTTCCCATTCATACCGCCGGGTTCGAGCCTGTTCTTCATATTTTTCGCGCTCTATGCCTTCTACCTCATGGGCGGCGCGCTGGAAGGTCATTGGGGCGCGTTCCGGTACAACGTCTTTCTGCTGACCGGATACGTGATGACCGTGGCGGTATCGTTTCTCTTCCCTTACCACGCGGCAAGCAACGTCTTTGTCGGTGGATCGGTGTTCCTTGCATTCGCCGCGCTCTATCCTGATTTCCAGTTCTACCTCTTTTTCATCATCCCGGTGAAGGTCAAGTGGCTGGCGCTCCTCGCCTGGATCGGGTACGGGATATCATTCATTTCCGGCGACTGGTCCACGCGGCTGCTCGTCACTGCATCGATCGGCAATTTTCTCTTGTTCTTCGGCAGGGACATCTGGTGGAAGATGAAGACGGGGAAGAAGAAGATGGCTGAGCAGGCGCGGTCCCTGTCGGGAACTCGAGAAGCGTTCCACCGGTGCGCATCTTGCGCAAAGACCGACCTTACCCACCCCGAGATGGAGTTCCGCTACTGTGCAGACTGCGGCGGCCTGGGGTACTGCATGGACCACATCGACAACCATGAACACCGGAAGAAGTGAGCCTGGCAGGGATCATACCCTTCACCACGGTCCCTGCATTACGGTCCAATGAACTCTCTTCGTGTCGTTCCCGACTCCCCGGGGAAGTCCCTGAACAACACCCTGATCATTTCCGGCAGTATCGTGGACACCTGCGTTAATGTTCCGGCGCACATCACGCTTCCTTCATAAACGACCTTCGCTTCATCTTCCGTGGCGGCCCCCTTCTTGAACATGAACATCCACAGCCCCCGCCGGTATTCAGTATACGATGAATTGAGAAATACTCCCCGAGACTCCGCCTCCCTGCCCTCGTTGATCCCGTAGCTGAAGGAGAGCAGCAGCGACGCATTCGGCACATCGGACTCCATATAGCGGTATCTCATGAGCTCCCGCCGGATGGCGTTCTTATAGCCTGTATTTTCACTGTTCTCATCCTGGTCCTGCATGGGGACGAATGCGTAGCGGGTCAGTGCCGAACTGTCCGGGAGTGTGTGGTAGACGGTGATGGACGCGTTGATTCCTGGCCCGCATCCGGAGAGGGTGACTGTGAGGACAAGCAGCGCAATGCGCATGTTCACGCTGTTCGAGGCCTGCTTCAGGCTGCCTGCTGAATGAGAATTGATGTTCAATGAGTTTTCAGGATCTGAACTCCAGCCTGTTCGGTTACACTTTGACAGCAACAAAATCCATTTCCACCGCAACGTCTTTCGGCAGTCGCGACACCTCGACGGTTGCGCGTGCAGGCGGGTCCGCAGGAAAGTAGCTTCCGTAGATCTCATTCACGTCTGCGAAGTCGCCGATATTCTTGAGATAGATCGTTGACTTGACCACATCGGACATCGCGCAGCCTGCAGCTGAAAGTATCGCCTTCCCGTTCTCCATCACCCGCTTCGTCTGTTCCCTGATGTCACCGGTTACGATATTTCCGGTCTTCGGATCGAGCGGTATCTGCCCCGAGACGAACACGAATCCGTTCGCCTCGACCGCCTGGGAGTACGGGCCGATCGCCTGAGGTGCTTCCGTGGTCCTAATGATCTTCTTCATAATTGAACTTTCTTCTCCTGACTTTTGTCCACTGTCTCCTGACCCCATTCCTTGATCATCATCCCGCTTTCACCCGCCTTACATCCATCACGCCGTCGACGGATGCAATGCTCTTGATGATACGGTTCAGGTGCTCAACATCGCTGATCTCGATGGTGAAATTCAAGGAAGCCTGTTTGTCCGCTCCGGTGGTGACCTCGGCGTGGGAAATGTTCGCCTCGGCGGCGCTGATCGATGACGATACGCTTGCCAGGATGCCGGGTTTATCCCGCGTAAGGACCGAGATCTTGACCGCATGTGCGCCCGACTTGAACTCACCCCACGTCACTTCCACCATGCGTTCCTTGTCGACGGTCATGTCCGCAACGTTCGGGCAATCCAATGTGTGGATCGAGATGCCGCGGCCCCTTGTGATGAAACCGACGACCTTGTCGCCGGGCACCGGGCTGCAGCACTTGGACAGATGAAAGAGCATCTGGTCCATACCGCCGATCTTCATGCCGCCGCCGGCGCCCTTCTTCTCCGGAGCGGGCTTCTTCAGCGGCTTTTTCGGCAGGGGCTCGGTATGGGGACGGTCCGGCGCGAGTTTGTTCGCCACCATGTGTGCCGATACCTTGCCGTAGCCTATGGCCGCGAGCATGTCATCCACCGTATTATGCGACATTTCATGGGCCACGCGGTGAATGTCGTTCGATTTGAACACCTTTGAAGGACTGAGTTCGTGCTTCCGCAGGTCCTTATCCAGCAGTTCTTTCCCGAGAAGGATGCTCCTTCGCCGTTCTTCCGTCTTGACCCAGGCCTTGATCCTGGTTCGCGCCTTTGATGTCTTGACGAACTTGAGCCAGTCGCGGCTCGGAGTATGGCCGGTCTGCGTGATGACCTCGATGCGGTCGCCGTTGCGGAGAACGTATTTGATCGGAACGATCTTGCCGTTGATCTTGGCGCCCACGCATTGGTGGCCGATGTCGGTATGCACGGCATAGGCGAAGTCCACGGGCGTGGACCCCTGGGGAAGTTCACGCACATCACCCTTCGGTGTGAATACATACACCACGTCCGGGAACAGGTCGCCCTTGACCGTGTCCATGAACTCCTTGGCGTCGGTCAGGTCGGATTGCCACTCCAGGAGCTGGCGAAGCCACGCGAACTGCTGTTCCTCGCGCTGGCTCAGGGCCGTCTTTTCCTTATACCGCCAGTGCGCGGCGATGCCTTCTTCTGCGAGCCGGTGCATCTCCTCGGTGCGAAGCTGGAACTCCACACGCTCGCCCTTGGGGCCGATGACCGTCGTATGGAGCGACTGATAGAGGTTGGACTTGGGAACGCCGATGAAGTCCTTGAACCTGCCCGGGACCGGGGTCCAGAGCGAATGGATCAGGCCGAGAATGGCGTAGCAGTTGACCTTCGTGTCGGTAATGATCCTTACGGCAATGAGATCGTAGACGTCATCAAAGGATATGCCCTGTTTCTGCATCTTCTGCCAGATGCCGTAGAGATGCTTGGGCCTGCCCTTCACGTCACCCTTGTACCCATGCTCCGCGAGCTGGCGTTTCACGATCTCGATCAGCTCATCGATGTAGGCCTGGCGTTCAAGGCGTTTCTGGATGACCTTGTCGGCGATCTCCCGGTATTCCTCGGGATGCAGGTACATGAACGAAAGGTCCTCGAGCTCGGTCTTGATCTTCGCGATCCCGAGGCGATTGGCGAGGGGCGCATAGATATCGAGGGTCTCCTGGGCGGTTCGCTTCTGCTTTTCCGGGGAGAGGAACTTCAACGTACGCATATTGTGCAGCCGGTCAGCGAGCTTGATCAGGATCACCCGAATGTCGTTGGACATGGCAACGATCATCTTGCGGAAGTTCTGGGCCTCGCGTTCCTCGCGGCTCTGGAGCTCGATGCGGGACAGTTTGGTCATGCCGTCCACGAGTTTGGCAACCTCGTCGCCGAACAGGGACTGGATCTCCTCCGTGGTCGAGGTCGTGTCCTCGATGGTGTCGTGGAGGATGCCGGCAGCCACGGTTGCGGCATCCAGCTTGAGCTCCGCCAGGATCTTTGCCACATCGAGCGGATGGATCAGGTAGGATTCTCCGGAAAGGCGCGTCTGTCCCTGATGCGCCCTTGCGGAGAAGATATAGGCGCGCCTCACCAGGTCCACGTCGGCCTCGGGATTGTTGTGCTGGAGCCGCTCTACGATGTCTTCAAGACGGACGTTCGACATAGATTTTCACGCAAACACGAAATAGCAAGCACCAAATCACAATTAAGCTCCAAACATTAAATTTCAATGGCCAAATGTCAAATGGTTGTAGTCTAGATATTGGTGCTTGTGATTTATTTGTCATTTGTTATTTATTTTTTTCTTTTTCTATTTTAATATCCTTTATATCCAGTTCAATGTTCGTCATCCCATTCCAGGTATTGATGCGGGGCGTGAACACCGCTGCGACCCGGGCGCCGTTCATGAGCCAGCTTCCGATCGAAGCCCCTTTGTTATACGCGATCGCATCGAAGGATTGGCCGTTCTGCTGCCGGAACCGGAGTTTCAAGTGTTTGTTGTTCCCTACCGGCCGGATCGATTGGACTTCGAGACCTTTTGCGCCGAACCGCGGTTCCGGATTTCCCTGGCCGAATGGCGCCATCCGCTCGATATCACGCATCAGGTCGAACGTGAGTTCATCAAAGCCTACCGGCGAGTCGATCGTAATGGTCCTCACGAAGCCGGCTGCGCCGAACTGATCAAGGACCGCCGCGCTCAACCGTTCACGGAACCGGGGGATATGGTCAGCCGCAACGGAAAGACCGGCCGCATATTTGTGGCCGCCGAAACCCAACAGCAGGTCCGAACACGCCGTAAGCCCCTGATAGAGATCGAAGCCGGGAATGCTCCGCGCAGATCCTTTTCCCACGCCATCCTTTACGGATATGAGGGCCGCGGGCCGATAGAACTCATCGACGATCCGCGACGCAACGATGCCGATGACGCCCGGGTGCCAGTCCTCGGACGACAGAATGAACGCGCCGGTGCTCGCCAGGTCCGCCTGGAGGCAGAGTTCGCGCGCCGTTCCCCAGATGCCCTCTTCGACGACCTGCCTCTCCCGGTTGACCGTGTCCAGTTGAACAGCAAGACGGGCCGCTTCATCGGGGGAATCGGTGGTCATGAGCCGGAATGCCGTATCCGCCTTTTCAAGCCTGCCGCTCGCGTTGATCCGCGGAGCGAGGTTGAAGCCCACGTTCCCCACATTCACCCGCTTGCCGTTCAGGCCGGCAACCTGTTTCAGAGCGGCGATGCCGGGACGCAGTGAGGCGGGATCGGACGAAAGGATGTCCAGGCCATGCCTCACCAGGACCCGGTTCTCACCCGTGATCCGCCCCATGTCTGCCACCGTTCCGAGGGTGACCAGGTCGAGATACTTTTTCAGACGTTCATCATCGGCCGGTGCATCGAGCAATGCCTGCGCCAGTTTGAAGGCAACGCCCACGCCCGTAAGCCAGCCAACGCTCACTTTAATATCGTCGGTGGTATCCGGCTGGAGAATCCGGGGGTGAATGACCGCGAGCGCGTTGGGAAGCCGTTCCCCGGCCGGGACCGATCCGTTCCCCTGGACCGCAGCTGATTCGTGGTGGTCCGTGATGATGAGGTCGATCCCCAGGGACCTGGCCGCCTCCGCCTCGTTGACTGCACTGATCCCGCAGTCAACGGTAATGACAAGGCGCGCGCCGGATCCCTGCAGCTTCCTGAGGGCGCCGGTATTCAAGCCATATCCCTCGGTCATGCGGTCCGGAATGTAGCAGTCGACATCGGCGCCGAGGTCACGAAGCATCAAGTACAGGAGCGCTGCTCCGGTAACGCCGTCAACATCATAATCCCCGAAGACCACGATCTTTTGGCGCGCGGAAAGCGCTTCATGGATCCGTGCGACCGCCGTGTCCATGCCGCGGAAAATAAGAGGATTGGAAAGAGTGGTAAGATCGCTGCTGAGAAATGAGAGCGCAGCGGCAGCGTCGGCGACCCCCCGGGCTAACATCAGACGTGCGATGAGCGGGTGGATGCCGGCTTGGTCCGAGAGCCGCGAAACGGCCCCCGCATCATGTTCTGCGAGTACCCATTTCATTGTTTGCCGCCTGCTCTCGTGGCTATGACTTGTTCTCGGGCTTGGAAGAATCCTTGTTCGCTTCGTTGGATTCGGATATCCCTTTTTTGAATCCCTTGATCGCCTTCCCCAGCCCTTCGCCCAGCTGCGGGAGGCGGCTGGCGCCAAATATGATCACAACGATCACGAGAACGACCAACAGCTCCGGCATACCTAGTCCAAACATACTGCCTCCTTATACTCCTCGGGTGTATTGATGTTCTTTAATGACCGCCTGTCAGGATCGAACCTGTGGATCTCATCTTCCGTAAGATACCTGACATCGAGATGGTCGAATATCGGGTATATCCTGCGTTCATTGCTCCGAATATGGGACTCGATCGTCGACAGGGTCCGTTTGCTGTAGATCGCGTGGAGCGGCTCCAGAAAGCCATTGAACTGCGGGACCACGGCATCCTGCCCCGCAGCTATCTTCCCCATGTACGATATGAGCCGGGGATTTAGAAAGGGCATGTCGCAGGCGGCGACAAAATTGTACTCATCGGTAGATCTGAGCAGTCCCGAGTATATCCCCGTCAAGGGGCCGCGGATATCAAGGACATCGCCCGTCACGTCAACATCGTAGTTTCTGTAGCGGTCAGGCATATTCGTTACAACGATGATCCGCTCGAACAACTTCGAGAAAACGTCAAGGATATGGGCGATCATGGGCCTGCCGTCGATATCGAGAAAGGCCTTGTCCCTGCCCATGCGCCGGTTCTCACCACCAGCGAGAATGATGCCGTTCATGATTATAATTACAGCATTTACCGTGAGGTGTCAATAAAGAAGTGGCACGGTTCCATCGTCCATGAATGGATGAAAATCAACTTTTGAAAGGCCAAGAACCAGGTCCGCACGTTACTTTTCGATATGAAAAGGACCGCTCAGTGATTTAAAATTTAGAATTTTACATTGACAGAAATCGCATGTGTCACTATAGTGCCTTCATGAAATGGGTATCATGCATCCTTCTTGTTGTTCTCGCATTCACGGTGTTTGCTCCCCTTTCTCCGTTCGCGCTTATCATTGACCGCCAGGAACAGCCGCTCCTCGGAAATTTAGACGTCTGCAACTCTGCCGCCCCGGCCCTTTCTTCGAACGGTGAAATGCCCTGTGTGACCATACACTCTTCCGATCTGCCGATCTACCTATCCATCACGACCTCGGATTCGTTCCATCCCGTGTTCACCGAAGTTGTCTTTACTGCTCCAAACGAACACCCCCCCAAGGCATAGCTTCTCCATACCTGTATTTCCGAAAGCGCTGACCGCGGTGCATCACCGTCCTTGGTATGTTCGCGCATCGTCCTGCAAGCCGGTGCGCAAACTCATTGGACGTTTCTTCCCTTTGCGCTCGGCCCTGCTTCGGCGATCCTCTGGCTGAGCATTCATGCGAACCTGTGCAACAAAACAGGTAGATGCACAATGCTGCATAGCGGGCGGCATCCCGCAGCGGGGCCATTTTTCCTGACCACCGATAATTTGCTATAATAGCTCACGGGTACGATCTCTATCA
The DNA here is from genome assembly GCA_919902495.1 of Nitrospiria bacterium. Classification (GTDB taxonomy): domain Bacteria; phylum Nitrospirota; class UBA9217; order UBA9217; family UBA9217; genus JAAXXJ01. The sequence goes on along the minus strand of CAKKRC010000052.1, from coordinate 20,105 downwards.
CTGAAAGGAGGAATCGCATGAGAGTTACGAAAGCTGTAGCAGCACTTTTCCTCGCAACGCTTCTGCTGGCCGGGATGACGGCAGCGCAGGAAAAGAAGGCGACGACCGTCGACGAGCTCGCCAAGATGTATGACGTGTCATCGTGCAAGCAGTGTCATCCCAAGGAATACGGTGAATGGGAGAAGTCCATCCATGCCCGCTCCCTCATCGGCACCGGCCGGACCATGGCCACGATCAAGACGGCCATCCAGGACGGCATGATGAAGGAATGGGCGAAATCGGGCATCAAGGACGTGAAGGACATCAAGGTCGATCACATGCTTCACTGCCTGAAGTGCCACCTGCCCCAGCTCAAGAACGCCACGGACGCAGTTGCCCAGCAGATCGCCAAGGCGGTGATCGACGGCGATACGGCCACGCTGGAGAAGGTCAGCATCAACTGCATCATCTGCCATAACGAGAAGGCGCTCATCCACAAGCTGGTGGACGGCGAGCCGGAGAAGAACGCGGTCTACGGGAACAAGGAAGGCTCACACGGCGACAAGCTGTTCACGGCCCTCAAGAAGAGTCCCATCATGAAGGAATCCATCGTCTGCGGCCAGTGCCACGGCCTGGGCCCCAACTTCGACCTTGCGAATCCCACGCAGTGCGCCACGCTCTATGGCAGCTACCTGCACAATTACGTGCAGAGCACGAACGGAACTCCCGAGACCTGCCAGGATTGCCACATGCATAAGGGCAAGACGGGGCACCTCATGCCCGGCTACCGCGATCCCGCCATCGCCAAGTCCGCCGTGGACGTCGATGTGGACGCCAAGGGCTACCAGGTGCTCTACAAGGCGGGCGAACACATCCCGACGGCAGTCGTGGTCGTGAAAATGACCAGCAACGCGGGACACCGCATTCCCGATGGCTGACCATCCCCCAATCGAGTGGTCCTGGATGTGACCGCAAAGACCAAGGATGGAAAAGAGATATTCAACGATTCCAAGATCTACATGCCCCAGTCCCCTGCGTTCGGCAGGGGTGACAAGATGGTGTACGGCCCCTTCCGGAAGTCCGGCATGCTGCGCGACACGAGCCTCCAGCCCGGCAAGACAAAGACCGAGAACTTCGACATCAAGTTCCCCTATGAGGACGTCGAGAAGGACGGCAAGAAGGTCCGCGACATCAAGGCCAAGGAGATGGAGGTTACCGTCAAGCTGTGGTACCTGCCGGCCGGCGGCGACCACCGCGACGACAAGGCCGTCGAGGTGAACAAAGGCAAGTACCTTTTCTTCGAGACCACCAAGACCGTGACCATCAAATAGAAAAACGATCCGCACAGCACGCTTTGATCTTACAGACGGGGACGATAGTCCCCGTCTTTTTTAAATTCGACCACCTGGGTATTTGCACAGCATATTGTCGCTCAGGTCATTGCCGGGATGTCGCATTCAGGTGATCGCTGAATCCCGGAGCGAACGCATTCCACGTAGCTTGCTGCAGTAAGCTTCAATGAGGAGTTGCCATAAACGCTGCTGGAGCACGTTACTTTTTGGCTAAGCAAAAGTTCACACACTGACCTCAAATTACAACTTTATGTTGACAGGGCAGCGAGAAGTAATTAAAGTGTGCCTATGAAATGGGTAACTATCAACCTTCTTGTTGTTCTGGCATTCACGGTATTGGCACCCCTTTCTCCGTTCGCACTCATCCTTGACCGGCAGGAACAGCCGCTCCTCGGGAACCTGGACGTCTGCAACTCTGCCGCCCCGGCCCTTTCTTCGAACGGCGAAATGCCCTGCGTAAGTATACACACTTCTCAACTGCCGCTTTACCTCACTATAACGGCCTCAGATACGTTCCATCCCCTATTCACCGAAGTTGTCTTCACCGCTCCTAACGAACAACCCCCCAAGGCATAGTCTCTTCATACCCAGTATTTCCGAAAGCGCTGACCGCAGTGCATCAACGTCCTAGGTATGTTCGCGCATCGTCCTGCAAGCCGTTGCGCAAGCTCATTGGACGTGTCTTCCCTTTACGCTCGGCTCCGCTTCGGGAGTATCCATCATCCCAATTTTCATAAAGATATTCCCGAAGTGGGGCCACTTTTTACCTATCAAGGCATTATTGAACCATATCATAAGCACAACACCTGTTGATCAGGTGTATTCTTTACCACCGGGAGGTAACGATCATGGATTCAGAAAATAAGTCAGCCACACCGATCTCAAGAAGAGAACTGATCATCAATGCCGGCAAGCTCGCGCTCGGCGCGACAGCCGCAGCGGCTGTGCTTCCGGGAGGCTTCCTGTCAGCAAAGGCAGCAACCGCCCTCGGAGGATCATCGGAGAAGTGGCCCTGGCCCTATGTAAAGCTCGATCCGGACACGACCGCTGAAATTGCCTACAAGGAATGGTACCGTGTCTTCTGCGGCGCCGCGGTCATCAACAGTGTTTTCAGCCAGCTGCGGGAAAAAGTGGGAGAACCCTACAAGTCATTCCCCATCGACTCATTCATTTTCCTTGAAGGAGGAATGGCAGGTTGGGGAACGGTCTGCGGCTCCAACGCAGGCGCCAATGTCGTTAGTAATGTGATCATCGGCCCCCGTATCGGCGGCCCGGACTGTGAGCACGGCCATACGATCGGCGCGGACATGATGGATTGGTATTCCAATACGGCGCTTCCCACATTCTCCCCCAAGGAGCCCAAACAGAAAACCGCCATCATTCAGACCAAGAGCGAATCCCCGCTTTGCCATGTATCAGTCGGCAAATGGATGGATAAGTCCGGATTTGCCCTTGGCAGCGCTGAGCGGAAAGACCGGTGTGCCCGCGTCGCGGCAAGCGTCGCCCACAAGCTCGTTGTCGATCTCAATGCATGGAAAGATGGTAAGTTTGTCCCAAAATCAACATGGAAGGCGGGTGCAACCGTCGGTATACCAGCGCAACAGAACTGCACCGAATGCCATCCGACGAAAATCCCGACCGCGCCGACTGCAAAGAAGTAATTGAATTCGAAACGGGCGGGGCTTCGGCCCCGCCCGTTTTTAATGCTGAATAATACAAGGGAGAAACATGGTTCGCAGATATCGGAAAATATCGATCAGCCTTTTCACCGTCCTCATAACTCTACTGCTTGCTTCATCGTCATTTGCCGCCGGTCTCTGCTGCCAGCTTTCCAGCGGCGTCCAGGAGAGCCTTTCGGGCGTTGCGGCTCCCGCTTCCGAGGAAATATCCGTGCAATTTACCTACAGTTTCACCCGCATGGACAAGCTGAAGCAAGGGACGTCCGCGAAGTCGCTCGATGAGGCGAGCGCCTCGACGAGCTACACCTCCCTCCCCGTCAGTATGGACATGATCAAGTACACCTTCACCGCGGGCTACGGTTTCTCCTCCCGGTTCAAGGGATTCGTTTCCATCCCCTATCTCCGGAACACGATGAACATGACCATGAGCAACGGTGTGGGTCTGGGGTGGATGGATATGACCATGGAACCTATTTCCGCTACCGGCGATGCGACCGTCATGGGCCTCTACCGGATATATACGGACAGCGAGATATGGCCGAACAAGGCGCTGACCGCGGGAATCGGCGTGAAAACAGCAACAGGCTCATCAACGGAAACCACATCGAGCGGGAAGTACATCCATGCTCACATGCAGCCGGGCACAGGTTCCTGGGACCCCCTCGTTTCCCTCCTCTATACGCAGATGGCAAACCCGTTTCTGCTTCGGGCGGATGTGACCCATCAGTTCTCCACAAGGAACCGGCAAGGATACGAGTTCGGTGATTCTACCGCAGTCAATCTCGGCGCAACGTACGCCGTGTCGAGCGAGTTCAATGTGTGCGCCGGTATGACCTATCTACATTTAGGCAGTGCCAGCGACCGGGACGGCAACTACACGAACTTGAACAGCCTCATGGACGATCCCGCGAACACCGGAGGAGACAGCCTCTGGGTGTCTCCGGGGATACAGGTGTTGCCGATCAAGAACGCAATGGTGGAAATGAAAGTGCAGTTCCCGGTCTGGGAAGACGTGAACGGCATTCAATTGGTGACCCGCTACCGGCTGGTCATCGGCATGGCATATAGATTTTAATGAAGCGATTTCAATATGATTATTATGAAAGGAGTATCTCAGGCATGGGCAATCGGTTGATCTTACTTGCTGTTTCCATCGCGGCTTTCGGCATGGCATTGGGCTGCAGTAACAGTAATAGCAGCGGCATGACAAGTCAATCCGTAAATCTTGTGGGCAGCAAACAGGGACTCGCTGTGGGATTCGTGGACGTTGACGGCGACGGAATCGAGGACAAGATCGTGGGCGCTCCGTATGCGGCATCCGCATCGTCCACCGGCGCCGTTCTCGTGTACTCAGGCATGACTTCGGGGTACAGCTCGTCCAACACAGACCTTCTCAAGGCAGGAAACGATAATTTCGGATACTCCTTTGTTAACCTGGGAGACGTTGACGGAGACGGTAAGGCAGATTTTGCGATCAGCGCGATCCACGGGAGCGGCGACGATGCGGGCGACACATCGCTCTCCGGCACGGTCACGATCTACAAAGGCGGCGGCAACGGCCGGATCATCAAAAAGATCGGCGGCGACGGACCCATGGACAAGTTCGGCTATGCCCTTGCGGCCGGAGACATCGACGGTGACGGAAAGCCAGATATCATTGTCAGCGCTCCGTTCAACACCAATGACCCTGCCCTCTACCAGAGCGGCGCGGGCTATGTCTATTTCGCGCCTGATTTTACGACGCGCGTTGCGCTTTACGCGTCCACAACGAACAAGGCTCTCGGTCTCGGCGTAGCAGCAGGCGATGTGAACGGCGACGGCATTGCTGATCTGCTGATAGCCGCGAGTGGAAAGGTCCTTGTGTATTTCGGCGGAACAGCCTTTGCGCCGGCGATCAATGCACCGAACATCACCCTGACGAGCACAGCAGCCGGTTTCGGCAAAGCTATTGCTGTGATCGGCGATCTCGACGGCGACGGCAAGAACGAAATTGCCATCGGCGCGCCGAACGCGGTGATTAACAACCTCCGGGATACCGGCAGCGTATTCATCGTCAAGGGCTCGGCGACAGGCCTGGTAGCCCTTGACACTGCACCGGCGGACCTATTGGTGCGTATTAACGGCGCCGGTCTGTTCAACCGTTTCGGAGCATCCATATCGTCTATAGGAGACGTGGACGGAGACGGGGGGAAGCCCGACTTCGCGGTCGGGGCCCCCATGGCCGACATAACCACATTGTCAGGCCAGAACATCCTGAGCGGCAAGGTGTATCTTTTCAAGGGAAAGGACATCACCTCAACAACGACCCTCGCCAATTCGACGGAATTTGAAGGCTTGGTGAAGAACCATCAGTTCGGCACGTCATTGGCGAAAAGCGCGAGCGGAATGCTTCTGATCGGAGCTCCCCGGTCCAACATGGATACCGGCGGCGTGATGATGGTCGATCCCGCGACAGGCCAGGCGGTCCCCGGCGGCAGCAGCGGCGGCGCGACCGGCGGCACCGGCGACTGCCATTGATCGAGACAGGAACCCAAGGAGGAACCAATTACCATGAAACGAAAGCTTATCGCTACAGCAATTATCGGTTTGCTCGGCGTAGCCGTTTTCGGCATGCTCTACGCGCAAACGCTTACCTATGATTCGACGAACTTCAACGCCGACGCTCGGAAACTGCAGCCCGCGCCGACAGGCCACACTGTGGGCAAGGACAGCGGGCCCGGCCAGGGCCTGCACAACTCCGGCGAGGACTGCGGCATCTGTCATACGCCGAACGGCAAGGCCGGCAACTATGTGTTCACCGTGGCGGGCACGATCTACGAAGACCGCGCCGCCCGGAGGCCGCTCAAGGGCGCTGAAGTGATCCTCCAGGATTACGCGGGAACTGTAATCAGCATGACGACGAATGAAGCCGGCAACTTCTGGACCTATGCGGAAATGGCGGGCAATCACTATGCGCTTTCGAGCCATAGCGGGATCACTGATTATCTCTACGCCGTGAATGCCGACGGATCGGTCACACAGGCAAGCCCGACTGATTCGAGGACTTGGCAGTACAAGGCCTGGGTGAAGAACTCCGACGGCGCGATCCGCCAGATGGTGACCATAGCGCCTGTCGGCGGTTCTTCGGCTTCAACGGCTCGAATGAGCTGCAACATGCACCACTCTCCCTTCGGCAGCACGGGAGCTGCATGGGCATCGAGGAAGAACTCCCTTGCGACCTATCCTACCTCGTCGCTCAGCCTCCGGAAGCACATCCTGCCGATATTTGTGAGCAAGTGCGCGCCCTGTCACATCCCCGGCTCCCGGATGACCCGACTCGCGACGATGAGCGACGTTACTACCTCGTCAACCAACACATCGAACGTTCAGCTCACGAACACGACGGTCACGTCCATCGACTACAGCAATAATCAGGATTTCATGTCCTACGCTGGCTCAATCTACACGAGCGGCTCGACAACAGTGACCAAGCAGGGCATCAAGGATTTCGTCAACACGTCGAATCCCGATGAAAGTCCCGTATTGACGAAAACTAAAGTTCAGGACCCGGGGACGACGATTCACGCAGGAGGTTCCTTCTGGACGATCGATGACGCTGATTACAAAGCTGTCAGGCAATGGATCGCAGAAGGAGCAAATAACAACTGAAGCTGGTACTATCTGCGGGACCGGCTTGCCAAACCGGTCCCGCAGCGGTATTATGGTTCGGGAGTATTTGACATGAAAAAGATCATAACGCACCATGTTCCGACTATTATACTTCTCCTTATTGCCTTTGCAGCACTAGTGATCTCCTGTTCGAGCCAGCCGCACTATCCCGCCCCACCGATCGAAGGCAGCACGATCAGCATTGATCCCGCCATGCTCCAACCCGAGGTCCCCCGGTTCTTCACCTACCGTCACCGGGACAAGAACGTTAACTTCTTCATTTTGAAGGTCCAAGACAAGGTCCTTTCGTTCCTCGACGCCTGCGTGACCTGCTATCCGAAAAAACGGGGATATCAGGAGAAGGAGGGTTACGTTCTGTGCCGTGCCTGCGATATGAGTTTCTCGGTGTATAAATTGGAGAAGGGCCTGGGGGGGTGCTATCCTATCCGGATCAGCGGCAGAATGGAAAAGGGAAACTATCTTATTCCCCTTGCAACGTTGGAAGGTCAGGCGGACAAGTTCTGACCTGGCTCGTGGTCTAGATAAAGCGGCACATCTTCGGCTCCGCTCCCAGCCGGTAGAGCAGGTTTGCCATGATGCAGAATCCCGTGAACGCGAACACGATAGTAGCTGAGCCGACGAACCCGGTGAAGAACAGCCAGGAGGGGGTTACGAACCGGGCGAGCATCGACGACAGGGAAAGGTTCACACCGACGAAGATATAGATGTAACGCTCCAGGAACCACTCATCGGTCTGCATGAAATACAGGCTGCCCCATTTGCCGTTCTGCAGGGTCTTCTTGTCCGGCACCAGCGGCTGTATGCCGCACCAGTACAGGACGTTGCCGACGATGCAAAAACCGGTAAGCGCGACGCAAATGGAACACAGGCCGACGAACAGGATCGAGAACGTCCAGTTCGGATGATGGGTCGCCGCAAGGAGAGAGCTGACGAGAACGTCGGTCCCTGCGATGAGCCAGACCAGCCGTTCAATGTACCACCAGTTCGTCTTGACCATAAAGACGCCTGTCCGCTTCGCCATGGATCATGTCCTCCCGATCGCTGATGTTCTCCCCTGCTCTGTACTCTAGTATAGCAAAAGAATAACGTCAATCTATCCCTCGCCGCATTTTTTATTCATAGCGAAGCGCCGTGATCGGGTCCTGGAGCGAGGCTTTGCGGGCCGGGTACACGCCGAAGAACACTCCCACGGCCATGGAGAACGAGAAGGCCATGGCGATCGACCAGAGCGAGACGCTCGTCGGGAGCACCGTGACGAAGAGCGGGATCAGAAGAGCGATCCCCACGCCCAGAATGATGCCGATGACGCCGCCGACACCGGAGAGCGTAATGGCCTCGATCAGGAACTGCGCCATGATATCGCTGTTCCGGGCGCCGATGGCCTTCCGGATGCCGATCTCCCGGGTCCGTTCCCGCACCGAGACGAGCATGATGTTCATGATGCCGATGCCTCCGACGAGCAGCGATATCCCGGCGATCCCGCCAAGCACCGCCGTCAAAACGCCGAGGATCGTGTCCATGGTCGAAAGCATGGCGCCCTGGGTCTGGATCGAGAAATCCTCCTTGTGCGCGTGGCGCCTGATCAGGATATTCTTGATCTGCGCGATGGCCCGTTCGACGTCCTCCGCGCGCGGCGTCGAAGCGAGGATCTCGAACAGCGAATCGGTGTCGAAAAGCTCCTGGCCGCTGGTCACGGGGATGAAGATCACATCATCCACATCCCAGCCCAGGCTTGTCCCCTTCTTCTGCATCACCCCGATCACACGATAGCGCGCGTCGGAAAGCATGACCACCTGCCCGAGGGCGTTCTGATCGCCGAACAGTTCCTCCTTGACCTTGGTGCCCAGTACAGCGACCTTTGCCTTGGTGTCTACATCGTTCTGGGACACATAATTTCCGATCCCTATGAAGAGGTTTCGCACCCGCTGGAACTCCGGCGTCGTGCCGATGACCATGGTATCGCGGCCGAGGTTCTTGAACTTGATCCTTCCCGTTCCAAGCACAATGGGGACGGCGTCGGTCAAGAGCCATGCGCGCCGGCGGAGCGCCTGGGCGTCGTCATAGGTAAGTTTTCTGACCGTCCCTGCCGACGGCGGGTGAAATCCGCCGCTGGTCGTGGTCTTGCCCGGAGTAATGATGAGCAGGTTCGTCCCGAGGCCGGTCAATTCCTTGGTGATGTAGACGCGGGCCCCCTCGCCGATGGAAACCAGCAATATGACCGCGAGTACGCCGATGATCACCCCGAGCATGGTGAGGCCCGACCGCATCTTATTCGACAGGATAGCTTCAAGAGCGACTTTGAACGTTTCGAGGAAGTTCATGCTTGTACCCGGTCCCCCACGACCTGGCCATCCTTGAGGTTGATGATCCGCTTGCAGCGCGCGGCGACATCGTGGTCATGGGTCACGATCATGATGGTCACGCCCTGGTTGTTCAGGTCCACCAGGATGTTCAGGATCTCTTCGCCCGAACGGCTGTCCAGGTTGCCTGTAGGTTCATCGGCGAGCAGGAGCGGCGGGTTGTTCACGAGCGCCCGGGCGATCGCGACGCGTTGCTGCTGGCCGCCTGAAAGCTCCGTGGGTTTGTGCTCCATCCTGTCCCCGAGACCGACCTTTTCCAGGACCGGCACGGCCCGCTCGGTCCTGTATTTCGAGGGTACACCGCTGTAGACGAGCGGCATTTCCACGTTCTTGAGGGCGGAGAAGCGAGGAAGAAGATTGAACGACTGGAACACGAAACCGATCTTCGCGTTCCGAACGTGGGCGAGTTCGTCATCGTTCATGGCGCTGATCTCGCGGTCCTCAAAGGTGTAGGTCCCGCCGGTCGGCCGGTCGAGACAGCCCAGAACGTTCATAAGCGTCGACTTTCCCGAGCCCGACGGCCCCATGATGGCGATGATCTCGCCCGCCTTCACCGTAAGCGATACGCCGCAGAGCGCGCAGATATCCAGTTCACCCATGCGGTAGGTTTTGGATATGTCGGAGAGATGGATCATGAAAGTTGGATCAGCATTGCAATTTGTAAATATCAAATTGCAAATTTGTGGTATGGCGGACGGCCATGATTTCTCATATTATCAAATCCAAATTTTAATATTTCCAATTTACAATTTGCAACTTACAATGACTCACTCGATCCTCACCTTTGCGCCGGTCTTCAATCCCTCAGCCTCAGGAGTGGTGACGATAAATTCTCCAGGCGACAGCCCTTTCTTTATCTCGGTGTTGATCCAGTTGCTTTCCCCAGCCTCAACGGGACGTAAACGCACTCGGGTGCCGGAGCCGGCAGCAAGACCTTTGCCTTCCGCCACATAGACCTGCTTTTTCCCATCCCGTTCGATGATGGCCTGGGATGGCGCGGAAAGAACCTCCGTCAGCGTCGTGATGAGGATCTCTATGTCGGCGGACATCCCCGGTTTGATCCTGGCGTCCTTCCTGCTGAAATAGACCCATACATCCGCGGTCCTTGTTTCAAGCTTGCCGCCGCTGACGATGGGCGAGATCCGGCGTATGGCTCCCTCGAACCGTTCACCGGCGAAAGCATCGATGGAAATGCTCACCGGAAGCCCCAGACGAAGCCTGCCCACATCGACCTCATCGATCGTTGCCAGTACGTAGATCCGGTCGGGGTCCACGATGGTCACGATCTGTTTGCCCGGCAGCAGGAGCTCCCCGACCTCCGTGTATTTCTTTGACACAACGCCGGCAAACGGAGCTTTAATGGCGGAATAGTCCTTCTTTACCCTGACGTCGTCCCGGGAGGCCTCGTACTGGGACCGCGCGACCTCATAGGCCCTGCGCGCGCTTTCCTGTTCCTGCTGGGAGATCATGCCTTTTGCAAAAAGGTCATCGGACCGCTTCAGGTTCTTTGCCGCTTCCTCATGGGTCGCCTTGCTCTGGGCAAGGAGGTTCTCCGATTGGACCGATTCTTCCGTGAGGTCGAGCCCGGCGATCAGTTGCCCCTGCTGGACGCGGTCACCCTCCCGGACCGGAAGTTTGACGACCCTGCCGGTGCGCTGCGCGGAAAGAATGACCTCGTACTCCGATTTGATGGTCGACGTGGTCGTCGCGTTCACGATGACACGCAGTTCCCCCGGCTTGAGCTCGAGGACCTTCACCGACACGGGCTTTTTGCCTGCCAGCACCACGATGACAGCGATGATCGCTCCAGCAGCTGCAGCCGCCCAAATGATCTTCCTGCTCCTGAACGAGATCACTTTCTTTTCTCCTCGTCTTCAACGATCTGCCATTCCAGCTCTTCTTTGATGTTCTTGATGAATTTTTTCTTCACTTCCCGCAGTTTTTCGGCCACGACGATGTCCTGCAGCGCGGCAAAGTGTCCGGTCACATGCCCTTCCAGGTGATACGTGACCTCGGTCTCGTCGTCGGCAATTTTTTTCAACATCACGTCCCCTGACATGTGGATGTTGTCCCCGCTTCCGATCCATGAGAGCTGTTCGAACTCCTTGAACACCGTCGTATGGGTCCTCAGGTTCACTATCTTGGCAAAAGGGCCGAAGGTCACCCGCACGTTCCAGATCGCATCCAGGTGATCCAGGATCTTGACCCCCTTGCATCCCGGGAAAAGGCAGCCTACCTCGTTCCGGTCGGACATGAAGGACCAGACAGCCTTCAGCGGCAGGTTGACCCTGAATATGGATTCTACTCTTGGCATGCTCCCTTCCTCTCCGATCCCCGCCTTGCCAGGAGGGATCGCGCGCACATCGATATCGATCCGTTAAAGCCGCTTGTTCACGGTACTGCCAAGGACCACATACGTCCTCTTTAGTATAACACAGATGTCCTTGCAATTAGCTGGAAGGTACTGTATAAGAAAACATGCTCAGGAACATCAAGCCTGTCGATCTGCTCTCGATCATGTTCATCGCATGCATGGCCGTGGTAACGCTCTTCGCGTTGCCCCGCCTTCCTCACGGCAGCCTCCTGTTCGCCCGCTATATCGCCCTCATGGCCGTACTGGTCATCATCAGCCGCACTGCGGGACATCCTGATGGTGCGAAGTGGGCTCGTGCGCTCCACGCCTTTCTGCCGGTCATCCTTATTCCCGTCCTGTTCAACAGCATGGGGGACCTGATCCCCTGGATCTGGCCGCACTATTTCGACGAACTGCTTATTACCATTGACTTCAGCCTTTTCGGCGGCCATCACCCCACGGTCCTGCTCGAACGGTTCATCCGTCCCTGGCTCACAACGATTATGCAGTTCGCTTATATCAGCTATTATCCCATGACAATTGTCCTTGCCGTGGTGCTTCTCGTGAAAAAGAAAGAGACCGTCTTCAACGAAGCGGTCTTCGGCATCATTCTTTGCTTTTACCTGTCCTATATCGGCTACCTGCTGGTCCCCGCCGTGGGCCCCCGCTTCACCCTCGCGCACCTGCAGACCCGGGACCTCGCTGCGAGTCCCCTCGTGATCGCCCTGCAGGACACGCTGAACACGCTGGAGAACACCAAGACCGACGCCTTTCCCAGCGGTCACACCGCTGTTGCCCTGATGACGCTCTATTACGCATGGAAGTTCCGGGAGCGGGTCCTTGTCGCCCTGCTCATCCCCTCGGTCGCCGGTCTCATTGTTTCCACGGTCTATCTCCGCTACCACTACGTGATCGATGTCATTGCCGGCATTGCGCTCACGGTGTTGACCGTATACCTTGCCCGCCCGCTTTCGGCGCTGCTGTCACGAGCAGCCGGTCACCCTGCAGATCAACTCCATTACCCCTCCTGATACCAGGGGAATGACAAGATTGTCGTTCACCGGCAGCGGGACGAGTTCGACACCTGCGGCGGCAATCGCACCGGCCAGCATAATGCCGTGCATTAGGCTGATTCCGGCCAGCGGCAGCAGGAAACCGACGGTCAACGCAGCTGCAACAAAGGCCAGGGTCCCCTCAAGGCTCTTTTCTCCCGATATCTTCGTTCTTCCATACCGCTCCCCCACCGTTGTCGCCGCAACATCTCCGAACGCAAGAAAACAGATCGCCGCCGTCGCAATATCGGTCCGGTAGAAGAAGAGCGTCAGCCCGATGCCCAGCACATACGGCGCGGTCCCCGTGAGCCTGTTCTCCTCGTTCTTCCGGATAAAGCTGCTGAACCGCGTCTGGACGAACCGGTTGAACGCGGGTACGCGAAGGCGGGTGATGTCAAGGGCAAGGACGACCAGGAACAGAAGGCCATAGCACACAAGCGCGTTCTGCCGTCCCAGAAGGAAATAGAGAGACAGGAGTCCGAGACCGCCAAGGAGATGATAGAGCTTGCGACCGATATGCTTCATCTTGAATGACACACTCCACGCAGCAAACTTTAATAGATCCCAAGTACCAATACTCAACGGCCCAATGAATCGCACGTGGCATTTCGTATTTGGATATTATTTGTGGTTTGTAATTTGATTATTGAGATTTGAGACTTTTCTCGTAGATCCGATATTTTTTGTACAGTTTCCCGCCCATGTGTTCGCAAGCCCGTCGCATCAGAAGATTTTCCTCGAGGATCCAGGACAACTCAGCCCGCGCATAGCCTCTTTTGCTTATGGCATTTAATCCCTCGAGATAGAGAATGCCTTCGATGCCCTTCTTTCGATACTCTTCCTTCACCCCCATAGTCAGCACACGGACATCGGTGATCTTCCGGGAATACCACAGGAATTTCAGGAGTCCGACGGGGCCGAGCCGCCCATTGACCCGGCGCAGGACCTGGTTGTAATCCGGCACGGCCATGTAGAACGCGGCAGGGTCGCCGTTCACCTCTGCCATGATGAGCAGTTCCGGCACGATGAGAGGTTTGAGCCGTTTCGCCATGGACGAGATCTCCTCGTCGGTCATGGGGACGAATCCCCAGTTGTGGCTCCACGCGGAATTATAGATGTCCTTCACGATCTCCAATTCGTGAGCAAAGTCCTTCATGTTCGCCGGCCGCACGGTGAGCCCGGGGACCCTCGCCCGCACCCCCGCCGCAAGCCGTTCAAGCCGTCCGCCGGCGGATACATCCTTGATGATCGACAGGTAGGCATAGAGGTCCCTGGACTTGACCAGGCCGCACCGCTCCATATAATCGATATAGTAAGGCGGCGTATAGGTCATCATGATCATCGGCGGGGAATCGAACCCTTCGAGAAGGAATCCGCACTCATCGTTCGTCGACGGGTTCATGGGACCGCGCATGACCTCGATATCCCGTTCCTTCAACCAGGCCGACGCCGCATCCAGAAGGCCGCATGCGATGGCGGCATCGGGAAGACATTCAAAAAAGCCGAAGAAGCCCGCCTGCTCCTTGTGGGTGTTGATGTGATTGCGGTCGATGATGGCGGCGATGCGGCCGATAATGTTCTCCCCCTCTTTTGCGAGGAAGCAGGCGGACTCGGCGTGATGGAAGAAGGGATTTTTCTCGCCCAGGATGAACTCCATGTCGCTGATGAGCGGCGGAACCCAGTTCGTATTCCCCTCATACACCGCCCAGGGGAAACGGATGAACTGCGCCATGCTTTTTTTGTCGGAAACGAGATCGATCTTCATAGATATGATTATTAGTGTAGTGCGTCCAACGCTTCTTTACTTAAGCGGTCTCTCTTTTTTGAAAAGGGGGGATTACAGTCCTTCACGACATCAGGTTCGAACCACCTCCTCAACCCCTTTAACATCTCCCCTCACCCCTGCCCCTCTCCCCCAGTGGGAGAGGGAGAAAGGGAGAGGGGGCTTTACCATCGAGGGGCAGTAAAGAGTCCCTCCCCTTGCTAAGGGGAGGTTAGGTGGGGTGATTTCAGTTGAATTGCATAGGTAAAGTAATTTACGACTCACTACACTATATGAAGCCCAACTTCTTCCCCGCCTTTTCCAGGATCACCAGCACCCGGTCGAGCATCTCGTCGGTATGGGTCGCCATGTAACTCGTGCGGATGAGGCTGCGGCCCAGCTGCGTCGCCGGCGGCACCACGGGATTCACGAAGACACCTTCGTCGCTCAGGACCTTCCACATCATGAACGCGCGGTCTATCTCACCCATGAGCAGCGGGATGATGGGTGTTTCCGATATTCCGGTGTCGTAGCCCATCTGCTTGAAGGCCTTCATCATCTTGTTCGTATTGTGCCAGAGACGTTCCCGCCGTTCAGGTTCCTGGTCGATGATATCAAGGGCCGCGATGACCGACGCGACCGAGGCCGGCGGCGGACTGGCGGAGAAGATCAGCGGCCGGGACGTGTGCTTGATGTAATGGATCACGTCCTCGCTTGCGACCACGAAGCCGCCAATGGACGCCAGGGACTTGCTGTAGGTGCCCATGATGACGTCCACGTCCTTCTCGACCCCGAAGTGCTCCGCCGTGCCGCGGCCCGTCCTGCCCAGCACGCCGACGCCGTGCGCGTCGTCCACCATGAGCCGGGCGCCGTACTTTTTACAGAGCTTCACGATCTCCGGCAGCGGCGCGATGTCCCCCTCCATGCTGTACACGCCGTCGACAACCACGAGCTTGCCCCTGTCGCCGCACTCCGAGAGGACGAACTCGAGGCTGTTCATGTCGCTGTGCTTGAACTTCTTGATATCGGCGAACGACAGCCGGCAGGCATCGATGATGCTCGCGTGGTCAAGCTTATCGATCACCACGACATCGTCTTTTCCGGCCAGGGAGGAAATGATACCGAGGTTGGTCTGGTACCCGGTGGAAAAGGTCAGGGCGTTCTCCTTCCGGAAGAACTTCGCCAGCTTCTCCTCGAGCTGTACATGGATATCGAGCGTGCCGTTCAGAAAGCGGGAGCCGGCGCATCCGCTGCCGTACTTCTTCACCGCATCGATCGCCGCCTGCTTGACCTTCGGATGGCTCGTGAGGCCCAGGTAGTTGTTCGAACCGAGCATGATCATCTTCCTGCCCTGGACGATCACCTCGGGATCCTGCTCCGATTCCACCACCCGGAAATAGGGATAGAACCCGGCCGCCATCACCTCTTTCGCAGCCGTATACTTTCCGCACTTTTCAAAAAGGTCCAATGTTCTGCCTCCCCCACTTCTGGTTCGTAATTTCGTAATGCAGTCCGTTATAAATGAAATCTTGCCAAAATGGCGGAATTTCCGGTAACGTCTTATGGTTACTAAGCCCGTATCGTCAAACGTCTTCCGGGTAACGGTAATCTAAAAAGACCGAATCACGTAACCGCTGGACGAAACGGGCGTCGTCACCGTTACCGCAACCTTTTGAACACGGCTTGCCCCGCTTTAGAGGCATCCGCCACTAACGGGGCTTGTCCGGGTTAGGTAGTATCAGCCGACCCATCCGTTCTCGCGGTACCATTTCCACGTTTCTGACAGTCCCCGCTCCAGGGGCATGGCTGCCTGGAAACCAAGGTCGTCCCGGATCGTGTCCAGATCGCAGGTCCAGTAGCGCTGTGCCGCCTCACGCACCTTCTGACGGCTTATGATGGTCGTCCTGCCGCTCAGGAGCCCTGCTGCTTCCGCTGCAAGTCCTATCAGGTAACCTGCCCAGACGGGCACCTTGATGACCTTCGCAGTAACGCCGCCTGACTCCTGGAGCGCCTTTTGGAAACCGGTCATGGAGTGTATCCGGTCCTCGGCAACAAAATAGACGCTGCCGCTCGGCACGGCCTTTTCGCCGGCCATCACAAGCGCTTCCGCGAGGTCCTTCACATAGCACCAGTTCAGGTAGCGCTCACTGCCGCTCATGTCCAGGATATAGCCCTTTGCCGCCCAGCGGAACAGTTCGAAGACATCGGTATCCCGCGGGCCATACACGGCGGAGGGACGGAGGATGACGACAGGAAAGCGGTCACTGAACTTGAGTGTTTCTTCTTCCGCAAGGAGCTTGCTCCTGCCGTAATCAGACACCGGGTGGGCGGTGTCCGTAGCTTTTACCGGCCGTTCAGCCTGCGCCGGACCGGCGGCGGCAAGACTGGAGACGAGAACGAACTTTTGTGTTTTGGAACCATGGTGAGCGCAAGCATCCAGAAGGTTCCTGGTGCCTATATGATTGACTGCATAGTAGTCGCGCCGTCGGGCCGCCTTGGTAAGTCCTGCCACATGATACACGGTCGAGGCATTCCGGACGGCTGCTTCCAGAGAATTCCGGTCGCTACAATCGCCCTGAACGAGACTAACCTGCTGGCCTTTGAGCCATCGGATAGTCCCCGGGTCACGCACCAGACAGGTCACCTCGTGACCTCTGCTGACCAGCAGTTCCACGAGATGGCTGCCCACAAAACCGGTGCCGCCGGTGACCAGGATCGAGCCGGTAACAGAATGTTTCATAATGGTGAATGTACGTTGCGAAGTCGAGTAAGTGTAGCGAATGCCGGGTATTCTGTCAAGAATTATGAGGACTTAGCGGTGATTCTTGATATCGGCAGGGAGAGAACAGGAACCGTTTTCGTCGCACCGTTCGCACTCCAACTGGATCGTACTGTGCATGATCTTGAACCGGTCGATCAGCCGCTTCCTGATGGCATCAAGCAGTTCCCTGCTCCCGCTTACCGGCCTGTCGTCGATGATGACATGTGCGCTCAAGGCATAGACACCGGAGGTTATGGTCCAGACATGGACGTGGTATGCTTCCCGAACGCCGTCTACCCTGGCGATCTCCTCCGCCACCGCGGCGATATTGATGTGCGAAGGGGCGGATTCAAGAAGGATGCTCACGGACTCGGAAACCAGGCTGATGGCCCCGGCAATGATGCCGAGCGCGATGAGAATGCTCAGGATCGGATCGATGAGATACCAGCCGGTATAGAGAATGACGATCCCGCCGATAATGACCCCCACTGACGAGACCGCGTCCCCGATGATATGCAGGAACGCGCCCCGGATGTTCAGGTTCGTCTCACGGTGTTTCATCAGGAACAGCGCGCCGATGATATTCACCAACAGGCCGATGACAGCAACGATCAGCATCAGCGTACCCGCCACCGGCTGGGGGTCCAGGATGCGCTGATAGGCCTCGTACATGATATACAGGGAGATGATGACGAGGGTGACGCCGTTCAGGAGCGCCGCAAGGATCTCGAGACGGTAGAACCCGAAGGTCTTCTTCTCCGTCGCCGGCATCCCCGCGAACTTCATGGCAAAGAACGAGAGAGCGAGCGCCAGGGTGTCGGTGAACATGTGGCCGGCGTCCGAAAGGAGGGCAAGGCTGTTCGACAGAAGGCCGCCGACGATCTCGGCGATCATCATGAACAGCGTTATGGCAAGGGCCATGAGGAGGCCTTTTCTGCCGCCTGTCAGCCCGTGATCATGGGCATGACCGTGGGCGTGCCCGTGCTCATGATCGTGATCATGGTGTTCCGGCTGTCTTTTTGGTGCGGTCATAGAAAATAGCTCCAGGCCTCGTTGAAACACGGATATATACCGGCTCTTGAAAATCTCTCTGTCGTCCCGCTCAAGTGGAACGGCTACCAAAATGCGGTTTGTTTTTCACTGGTAGCCGCACCCTTCAGGGTGCGTTTTTGTCGTAACAAGTCGTTTCAACAACATGTATACTCAAATCCATTGTCGCCCATACGTGGAATGCCTACCGGGCCGCATCGGGTGTCCATATTTTGAGGCCCGGCACGGAATCGATGACGCCCAGCTCCATCGCATATCCATAATAGGCCAGGAGCCCCTTCTGCTCTTCAGGACCGAGATCATAACTGAAGCAGTTCCAGTACCGAACAAGCGTCTCAACAGGGATCCCGAACTGTGCTGCATGTCCTTCTGCCAGCTCATTGAGCCGGGACAGACCGTACTCTTTCGACTCCTTCAGAATGTTACTGAGCCGAGCCAGGTCCTGGTCCATCGATCTCCGGTAGTTCACCTGCCAGAGCGCGAACACGAAAGGCAATCCCGTCTGCCGGTGCCAAACCTCGCCGAGGTCATAGGCATGAGGAAACCGGGGGCTCGCTGCTCGCTGAATGGCCAGGTCGCCGATGGTCAGCACCGCATCTGCCTGGACATAGGGGTCCTCACTACCCTGTTCATACTGCAGAAAGTCCGGGCATACACCCGTAAAGAGCTCCAGGATCACCCTGAGCAGTACGACCGATGTGGCCGATGCCGTTGTCAGCGCGACCGTCTTGCCGTCCAAATCCTCCAGGGGCACCTTGCTCTCCAGCAGGATGCTCATGACCTTGTTCCGAGAGGTGATCGACAGACCGGGAAGGATTCGGTACTTTCCCGGGTTCATGGCATACTCGATGGAAGACGACGGGGAAACATCGATCTTGCCCTCCACAAGGTACCGGTTCAGCTCCGTCGGTATCCCCTCGACGATCGCAAAGGGAAAAGCGACCTTTCCGGTAAGTATCCCGGCATGGATAGGAAAGCAGTTCGAGTATACGATATGGCCGAGTCTCAGCATAAGCGCCTGCGTAAAGTTCTTTCAATCCAGAAAGATAAATTCGAGTAACACTCGATATTTACGAATATTTATTTAATCTTGTTATTTCAATATGTTACATTGCTTTTTCTAAACTTATTCTCCAGGTCGTCGATCAGTGAGTAGACAACGGGGACGACCACCAGGGTGAGCAGCGTCGAGGTGATCAAGCCTCCGATGACCGCGATGGCCATGGGTGCCCTTTGTTCCGATCCCTCTCCGATCTTGAGCGCCGTGGGCAGCATGCCGAACACCATTGCGGCGGTGGTCATGATGATGGGCCGGAGCCGAACCGGACCGGCTTTCATCAGCGCATCGTCCCTGCTCATTCCCTTGTGCCGTAATGTGATGGTGTAATCGACCAGCAGGATGGCGTTCTTGGTCACCAGGCCCATCAGCATGATGATGCCGATAAGGCTGAAGATGCTGATCCGTTCGCCGGTGATAAGCAGCAGGCCCACGGCGCCGATGAGACTGACCGGCAGGGAGAACATGATGGTAAAGGGATGCACGAAGCTCTCGAACTGCGCTGCCAGGATCATATAGACCATGATGACGGCGATGACCAGGGCAAAGGCAATGTTCTTGAAGGCGTCAAGCATAGCATCAGCCATGCCCACGTGCTTGAAGGACATGTCAGGCGTCAGGTTCTTTTTGATGATGGCTTCGAGGTCATTGACCGCCGTCGCCATGGGTTTCGTCTTTTCGATGTTCGAGAACACTGCAGCGCCGCGCTGCCGGTTCATGTGCATGATCACCGTGGGCCCGGTACCGGTAGACTGCTCAGTAACATCCCGCAGTTGGACGAGCTCCCCGGTGGACGACCGGACCTGCAGGACGCCAATGTCGCCGGGCTGGTCCCGCTCCGTCTTGAGGAGACGCGCCGTAATATCGTAGCGCTCCCCTTCCTTCTCGTCCTTATACTTGCCGACGACCTCCCCGCCGATCATCGTATTGACCGCACCGCCGATGGCAGAGGCGCTGACCCCGTAATTTGCAGCGCGGTCACGGTTGATCCTGAGCTTGACCTCCGGTTTGCCGATCTCGATGGACGTGTC
>CAKKRC010000051.1 GCA_919902495.1 Nitrospiria bacterium | reverse complement strand
GGAGTGTCACCCTATTTTCTTAAAAAGCCGGTATCATAAACTGGTCGCTAGGACAAGAGGGGTTATTGAAGTCGATGGTGCGGATGGGAGCGCGGCTCACAAAGATGCCAGAGAAATTATAACTATTGCCTTGAAGATCTGTGCAGTTATTTTCGATGAAGAAGCGGAGGAGGGTAGAATTTAGCAGGCCGAGAAGATACTTCGAACCGTCGGGAATAATGAAAACTTTATTGTTCGCATAATAGCCAGTATTATCATAAGCAAAGCGTGCACTACCCGCAATTTCTGGCCACATGATCTTTGGTTTCTCAAACTCAGAATAATAATCGCAGGCACGGAGCTCCCACCAGTATTCGCCCTTATCTTGCCTGTTCTCAGCCTTATCTGCAAAGGGCTGTAAATGGCCTGCAACAGCCGAATAAGTCTCTTTAAACCAATTCCATGCACCACGACTGCTACCAGATTTATCTCGCGTCCAACCTTTCGGTATCAAAATCAAATACTCGTCCTTCGCTGTGATCTCATATCGCTTAACATCGCGGCCCAATAGAAAAGGCTTTATCAATTCAGCGCTTCGTCGGTCTTTCTTTATGAGCTTTCTCCTCGTCTCCGCGTCGATGACAAAGGCGTCATGAAGCGCCGTCTTAATTCCATAGAAAATATTGCCGTTTACATATTCTCCTAACGGTTTCCCGACATTCTGCAATTTGTCCAAAAGCGCCTGTGATTGTTCATCGACCAGCGCCCAGCCTTCATCTCTAAGAGCTGTCTTGTTGACAGTGTGTGAGTTTTCCTGAACATAGTCGGCGAGATTGTCAAAATCAAGGGTTTTAACCTGAGTGGCAGAGAATTTGTTTGCTGCAGAACCTTGTTTGATGCGAAGGATACAAGGATACGTCGTCGCTGTCTCGAATACCGGCAGGTCGCCGAAGTCGGTAATCTCTTCAATGCGCTGCTTCTTCATCCACCGCCTAAGCGACTCGCCATAGTTGGCGCGCATCCACTTGTTGGCAACGATATAGCTGAATAGACCGTCCTTCTTGAGTAGCGACACACCTTTTTCGATAAAGTAGGCATAGAGATCAGCGGTCCCGTGATAGACTTCGTAATGCTGCTGGAAATAGACCTTGAAATCGCCGAGCAGTTCCTGCCTCACATACGGTGGATTGCCGATGACCGCGTCGAAGCCGCCGCTCTCGAGGATCTCTCCGAATCCGGCGGTCTTGGAATTCCAGTCAAAGGGATTGATCCTGTCTTTCGCGTCCTTGTCCAGGGCGAAGAACCCCCCTTGGGTTCCCCCTTTGCTAAGGTTCGACAAAGAGGGGTCAATAATGTCATACCCGATCAGGCTGTTGCCGCACTTGATGTTATTGCCGAGCGCCGGGAGCAGATGCTGCTTACGGGGCAGTATGCCGCGTTCGCCTTCGAGCGCTTTGAGATACAGGCTCATCATCGTAACTTCTACCGCCTGGGCATCGATGTCCACGCCGAAGATGTTGTTCCTGAGGATCTTCGCTTTTTCGCGCAAGGGCAGGGCAAATTCCTCGGCATTGAACGGCATATAGATATTGAGACTGAGCGTTGTTGCGTCCTTGGGATGGTCGCGATAATAGCCGAGGTGATAGTCTATGAGATATTGATAAGCCCCGAGAAGGAACGATCCAGAGCCGCAGGCGGGATCGAGGATCTTGATCTTCTCGATCTGCTTCGGCGTCTTTCCCTCGATCAGCTTGCCCACGGTGTTCTTGACGATGTAATCGACAATGAACTTCGGCGTATAGTAAACGCCGCCTGCCTTCTTTACCTCCGGCTTTTCCTCGACCTTCACGCGCTGGGGCGTAACGCGGATGGTGCTGCCGAGATAGCGCTCGTAGATGCTGCCTAACAACTCCACAGCGATCACGTCGAACCGGTACCGGCTCTTGGGAAAATAGAGACTGTCAATGATTTCGGCGAGGATTTCGGAGTCCACATCCACGCTTTCGCACGCGTGGGGCTTGAAGATATCGCCGTTCAGATCGTCGTTCACCTCGCGGAACAGATCAACCAGCGCGGGCATCATGGATTTGCGCTTGCCTTCTTCTCTCCATTGCGCCACGATCTCCCAAAGCTCCCGCTCCGGCCGGATCTTCCGGTCTTCGGCGATACGGATGAAGATGATGCGGTCAAGGAGCTTTTGTACCACGTCATTCAGTACATGGACGTCGAGGTCATGATTTAACTTGTTGATGTCCTTGGCCAGTTCCGTGCGCCACCCGGTCAGGTCTTCGAGGAACGACTTGTCAGGAGGTATCCTGAGCCGTTTGCTCTTCGGGTCCCGGGGAAGCAGCGCTTCAAGCGAGCCCTGCTCGACCCGCTCTTTTGAAAGCTCCCACAGCTTCTCGATATTGGTGAGGTAATCGGCGTACTTGAAATCGTAGAGCAGGCCTTCCTTAGGATATTTCGGATTCGGTTTGAGGGATGCATCGAAAAGCTTGAATTCCTCGAAATCCGTCAGGACGACGAAGGAGACCTGCTGAGTGTTCCAAGCGTAGTCCTTCGCCTGGAGGATATGGTTCACATCGTCGAGCGCAACTGAGGGGGCCTTGGCCTCGACGAAAAACTTGGTGTTGCCGTTTATACGGAAGCTGTAGTCCGGCCGGAGGTTGGAAGTGACGCGCTTTTCACCCGTGGGAAGGATCTCGATGACGACATCGCGCTTATCCGGCGGTTTGTGGGCCTTGTTCTCGATGTCCCAGCCGAGAGCAGCGAAGAAAGGGTCCAGAAAGTCGATGCGGACCTGGGCTTCGGGATAGCCCTTGGCGAGGTAGTGGTGCTTGTCCTGTTCGAACTTCGCGACCAGGGACTCGACTTCCTTCCTGAATGATTGAAGATCAGACACTCATCAGCCCCCTTGGGTCTCTTGGTCGCTTGTGGGGCTTAGAATAGCACCCCTGTTTTTCAAAAACAAGGTGATATTTGGGCGTTGGGATTTGATGCGAAGGCGGGGATTCGTGGGCGCTCAGCACCAGGTAGCCGAAATTACTTGAACACTTCTATATATTCCACGTACGACACCGCTGATTCCCCGGTGTTGTCCGAGTCGTTCATGATGGCGATACGGGCGCGGGCAGGGGGCTTCACTTTGAACGCTTTCTGGTAGTCCGCCAGGATGTCGATCTCTTCGTCAACCCAGGTACCGACCTTTGCCGGGCCTTTTTCGAGCAGCACCATCACGGCCTTGTCCGTATAGGGGCTGACCACGAACTTTTCCGGGTCGTCCTTGCTGGACCAGATATAGCTCAGGCTGCTGTGGGGCGGATATTCTCCGTAGAGGGACTTTGCGAAGCCGTATTTGATGCTTTCGCCGAAACCGGCCTTGTCCGGATCGTACTCGAACATGATGTACACCCGGATCGGATAGTCGTCTCCCTCTTTTGTCCTCACGTCACCCTTGGCATATAAGTTTTTCACCTTCCACCGCCACTTAACCCGGGGAAAATCGGAAACGCTGAAGGAGTCCTTGTACACGATGGCCGAGGCCGAGGCGCTGCTTTCGGCTCGCAGGATATGTTCGTTGCCGGTCCGTTCGATGGTGTAGGTCGAGTGGCTCTTGATCTTGGGGAAGGTGAAGGGTTTCCAGCTGTCGAGGTTCGCGAAGTCCTCGCGGAACAGGACCTGCCGGTCATCGGCGGACGCGGGGAACGCCGAGATGAGAACTGCCATCATCCAGATGGACGCGAGCAGATGCATGGGAACGTCCCTTTCTGCCGGACATCAGGTGGTGGAGCCGGTGCAGGTGGAACCGTGGCCTGCCGTGCAGCCGTAGCAATGGTCCCCGATCGAGATCGTGCGGCGGGCGAGCGCTTCGTAATCGAAATCCCGGATATGCGCGGGCGCGTCCGGATCAACGGTCAGGCCGAGGACCTGGTTGAAATCGCAGTCATAGAGCCGGCCGTCCCAACCCACGCTCAGCAGGGTGCGGCACATGACGCCGTCGAGGGTCGCGGGATTGAAGGCGCAGGCAAGCAGGTCGCGATAGCGGTCGAGCTCCCCGGAACGCGCGAGCCGGTCATGGAACCGTCCGATGGGCAGATTCGCAAGGGCATAGAGCGAGGTGAACGACACACCATGGCTGCCGCCCAGCTCACGGCGGTAGTCCTGCTCCAGGGCCCCCTGGCGCGGGGGAAGGAACGGTCCCGATGGATTGTATACGAGGTGCAGGGGAAGTTCATCCGGAAGGCCGTAGCCCAGGCTGTTCAGCTCCCTGAGCGACGCAATGCACTTCGCGAAGGTGCCGCTTCCCCGCATGCCGTCCACGTTGTCCTCGCGGTAGCAGGGAAGGGACGCTACAAGGTCGATACCGTGGTCCCGGTAGAAGACCGGGAGGTCCGCCATGCCCGGCTCGTGCAGGACGGCAAGGTTGGTCCGGACGATGACGTGCTTCCCGAGCTGCCGTGCCGAGCCGACGAGGCGTCGGAAGTGGATATTCAGTTCAGGCGCCCCTCCGGTCACGTCGAGGGTGGCGATGGAGCCGTGTTGAAGTACTGCGATGATCTCGTCGACGGTATTCCCGTCCATGGTCTCGGTACGGGCGGGGCCGGCCTCGACATGGCAGTGCGAACACGCGAGATTGCAGCGGTATCCCACATTGACCTGGAGGGTCGAGACACCCTGTGCGGTGAGCGGCTCGCGGCGGAGGGAGCGGACGGTCTCGTGGAACGAGCCCCGGGGGAGCGGCTGAGGTTTGAGAACTAGCATCGTGACGTCTAACTCCTATCTGTTGGAAGGTAAGCCGTCCAGAAAACGGCATGTTTTATTGACAAGAGCTTTAGATTCTTTGCGCCACCGAGGTCAACGAGGACACCGAGGAATGCTGACACCTCTTATCACGGGTTAGGGCATTTCTCAGTGACCTCTGTGTTCTCTGTGGCAAAATGATGTTAATTATAATGTGCTCTCAATCTTTATTACTATACCACAGTCCCCTGACCGCCCGCCACAGGTGAACTACCGATAGAACCTGGCCAGCCGCTCCGGAGAGATCCCGCAGCAGTACAGGGCCTGAAGCATCCAGTTCCGGAGCGTCCCGAAGACGATCCCGTCCTTTTCCCAGCGCCGCGCCGAGGTCATGACCTTTTCGGGGACGACGCATATGGCGTCTCCCCGCTGCCTGATCCGCCGCATGAGGTCCACGTCCTCCATGATCGGAATGTCCCGGTATCCGCCGATCCGCTCGAAGTAGTCCCTCCGGAGAAAGATCGCCTGGTCCCCGAAGGGGATGCGCGTGAGCCGTGTGCGCCACGCCACGTATCGCTCGGTGATCCGGAAGACCTTCTGTTCCGTGTCGATGCCCAGGTCGAAGGCGCCGCCCACATGACCGGTGACCTCCATGCATTTTCTGATACAGGCAAAGGCGTTCGGCGGGAGCAGCGTATCGGCGTGAAGGAAGAGAAGCATTTCGCCCGTTGCCCGTACTGCGCCGCAGTTCATCTGGCTGCCCCGGCCCTTTTCCGCGACGGCAGTGATGATGCCGGGATGGCTGATGGCCTTGATGGTGCTTCCCGCGGGGTCCCCGTCCACCACGATGATCTCCACGGCATCGACCGCGGCCTGCGAGCGAAGATGCGCGATGACGTCATTGATGCCTCGCGCCTCATTCAGGACGGGAATGATCACGGAGATCGACGGGTTTCTGTTCATTGACAGGGGCATGTTATTTTGTATGCAGGCCGCGCATTGCTGTTCGCAAATTTTCGATCCTTTTCCGGTTCACCCCGAGGTCGGAGGACCCGACGCGGGAGGCGGAGCGCAGATGGACGGTCCGGGTGCTCTCGTCGAGACAGAACTCGACGTCGTCGACGAAACGGAACAGGGCGCTCGTGAACTCGGCATGCAGGTAGGTTTCCGTCGCCGTCACAATAGTGACTCGCGGCATGGCTGAGAGGACCACTTTCAGCTTTGCCATGGCTTCTGCGGGAGTGCCGGAGAACGGGATGGCCTCCACGGCATGGTCCTTGTCCGAGCTCTGACTCGACACGCAGTTCGGCGAAGCCGGGCAGGGCGCGAGCTTGCCGTCATGAACGCCCAGGTCCATGGGCCGGCTGCCGGTACAGCCGGCGACGAGCATGCCGAGGGACAGCAGGGATGAAAATGCTTTTATCATATCATGGCTAAACAACGCTAATTACTGCAAATCATCGAATTCTTTTCGCCACAGAGGTCACCGAGGACTCAGAGGAAAGCTTAGCACCTCTTGTCCTGGATTTTCTCTGTGGACTCTGTGTACTCTGTGGCAAAATGACGTTAATTATAATTTGCTCACTTAGAAAGGGCCTATCCCGTCCCCGTAGTGGTCCTTCTCCGGATGTATCTTCTCGATCAACGACGTATCAAAGATCTCATCCTTGCCCGGTTCCCGTTTGATATATCCCAGCGTTTTGAGCGCCTTGACGAAATTCATGGTCGAAGCGATATATCCATCCGGGAGAGCGGCGCAGTACTTCGGTGAGACCCGCAGGGTTTCGAGTACGAACTCCCGGTCGACGATGCCCACGTGGTCCGCGATCGCCTGCGCGGCATCCGCGGGGTCGTTCCTGAGGACGGCCTCTGCCTCCTCATGGGCGATCAGGAACCGCTCGACCGCCTGACGATGGGCACTCAGAAAGGTCCTGTCCACGACGATGCCGTAGCTGGGGTTGTCCGGCCAGAGCTTCGCGGCGGGGTAGAGGATCTTTCCTCCGGCAAAGCGCTTGATGGCGATCCCCAGGGCAGGGGTGCCGAAGGCGGCCGCCACCTCTTCCTTCACCACTGCCTCGGTAACAAGGTCCGCCCAGGGGTAGTTCCTGACGGTGATGTTCCTTCCGGGCGCGTATCGGACGAGGGAATCTTTCAGGATGACGTCGTGGATGGAACCGTTCCCGGGCACGCCGATCGTCTTTCCCTCGAACTGGCCGAGGACCGCGCCAAGATCGTCGGTCTCCGGGAAGCTCAGCCAGCGCGACTTTCCGGCCATGACCGTGCCTTCCATATGTCCGCCCGCGATGCAGACGACCGCGTGGCCCTGCTCGATGCCGATGATGGCCGGCGGCAGTCCGATGTACGCCAGATCGAGCTCGCTCCTGCCGAAGGCCTGCATGATCGCGGGACCGGTGCCCATGAGCGTCCATTCGACCGCCAGCCCAAGGCGGGAAGTGATGTCCTTCCGCGCCATCAGGAGGATGGCCGTATGGTAGAAGGTGGAGAGATGTCCGATCCTGAGCTTCACGGATGCATAATAAGCCGCATCCCTTGCTTAGTCAAGCAAGGGAATTGCGGATTGCGGATTTCGGATTGCGGAATGTGAAAGACAATAAAACAGTAAAATCTTTTACACTAATAACGGCGGATTGTTTTTATGAAAAGGCGTGATTAAGACTTTGATTTATCCGGTTTTATCAGGTAGTTTCTCAGCCTTGATCAGTGTCAAGGAATTTAAAATAGTTTTATGCTGAGTACGGAAGAAAGAACAGTAAGATGTAAAATCCGAAATCCGCAATCCGAAATCCGCAATTGAACCTCCCGGGGGAGTATGCTACTATGATCCATGAAAACCGTGCTTCAAAGCTACAGCGCGGAACTCCTGAAGGCCTTTGATGTGCTGAACCTGCCGGTGTTCGTCATCGACGCCGGCGGCATTGTTGTCGCGTGCAATGATAGTGTTCTTCGGGCCTTCGGCTGGCAACGGGACGAGATGATCGGACGCGACGCGGGACGGTTCCTATCGTTCGAGGGAGCGCAATCCTCTCAGGTTTCAATATCCTTTGTATCTGCGCCTTCTCCCTGTCTCCGGAAGGACGGCAGTTCCTTCCACTCGCGCATTGCCGTCATTCCCGGCCAGGACCCGAGGTCCGGCCTCCGGACCCTCGTGGTGCGGGACGCTCCGGAAGGCGGCCCGCCCGCCTGCATGCCCCCCGGCAAGGTGGCGCAGGTCGAGCTTATTAATGAATTATCGGGCATCATCAACTCCAGCCTCAGCATCGGCACCATCTTCCGCATGGTGGTCTCTGAACTGCGCAAGCTCATCGCCTACAGCAGGGCGAGCCTCCTCCTCTACAACGAAATGGACGACACGCTCCTGATCTTCGCCCTGGACACGGAGATGAAGACGGCCATGAAAAAAGGCGTCAAGGCGCCGATCGAAGGCACAAGCGCCGGATGGGTCGTGAGGAACAACAAACCCTGGATCAGCGAAGATCTGAAGAATACGCAGTTCTCCCTGGACCGGAAGCTTTTACGCGAGGGTATTCGCTCCACCGTCAGCATCCCCCTTTACCACGACCGGATGCTCGGTGTGTTCAACTTCGACAGCACCGAGCCCGGGCAGTACTCCGAAAAGGACCTCGATGTCCTGCTGATGGTGGCCAAGCACATCGCCATCGCCCTGGAGAACGCGCTGCTCTTCGAGGAGATCTCGAAGGAGAAAAAAGAGTGGGAGCGGACCTTCGACGCGATCACCGACATGGTCTGGATCGAGGACGGCAAACAGGAGGTCGTCCGCGCCAATCAGACCCTGCTCGCCACAACGGGTTTTTCCAAGACGGAGATCACGGGCAGGCACTGCGGAGAACTGCTTGACCGGCTCGGGTTCACGATCAGCCAATGCCTCTGCCGGGATACGTTGACCGGCAAGCAGCCGACCTTCCAGGAACTGAAGAACAATGCCGGGAATATCTTCCACTTCTGGGCCTATCCGCTCCTGGACGACGATGGCAGGCTCTACGCCATCGTCCACTACCTCAAGGACGTGACGGGGCAGCGGCGGCTCGAACAGCAGCTCATCCGGTCGGACAAGCTGGCGTCGCTCGGCACGCTCGTTGCGGGCATCGCCCACGAGATCAACAATCCCCTGGGGATCATCGCGGGTTATTCCGAGGCGCTGCTCGACCGCGCTCATGAGCCGGAGCTTTCCGGCGTCCGGGGCTTCGAGGACTTTCCGGAGTATCTGCGGACCATCCACAGCGAGATCTTCAGGTGCAAGGGGATCCTCAAGAGCCTGCTCGAGTTCGCGCGGCCGTCGGGCGGCACGTTCCGCGAGATCGACATCAACGAGCTCATCAAGGAAGTGCTCCTCCTGCTCAAGCACCGGACCGCCCGGCTTCAGCATACCCTGTCGCTCACGCTGAACCGCGACCTGCCGAAGATCTTTGCCGACGCGGGAAGCCTCCGGCAGCTCCTGATGAACCTGCTCCTGAACGCCATTTATTTTACGCCCGAAGGGGGGAGCATCTCGATCACGACCTGTCTTGACGGGCCGGAGGACGCGGGCGGGGTCCGGCTTGATGTCCGGGACACGGGCGCGGGCATACCCGCGGACCTCATCGGCAAGGTGTTCGACCCCTTCTTTACCACCAAGCCCGTCGGCGAGGGGACCGGCCTGGGCCTCACCATCTGCCACCGCATCGTGGAAGAGCACGGCGGGACCATCGATGTGGAAAGCGAACCGGGGAAGGGAACGACCTTTATCATCAAACTGCCGGCGATCAAGCACGGGTGAACCGGGAAAGAGCTTTTACCACGGAGACACGGAGCCAATAGTAGGCGCTTCTAAGCGACACGGAGGAAGACGGGAACGGCAAGAAATTTTCTCGCAAAGCTCGCAAAGGACGCAAAGGAAATCCTTAAGACTTGGCTATTAACACCCGAATGACTTGCTTTCTTTGCGACCTTTGCGAGCTTTGCGAGAGACGCCTTTAAGCTTTGGACGTTCGGTTCCGGCTTGCCCGGGTTAGGATAGCACATGCTGAACATTCTTGTTGTCGATGACGAAGAGCCGTTCCGCAGGCTTCTGAAGAACGAGCTGACCCGCAAGGGCTATGCCGTATCGGTCGCCGCCGACGGCAGAGAGGCGCAGCGGCTCCTGTCCGGCAACGCCTTTGACACGGTCCTGCTCGACGTGGTCATGCCCGGCGTGGACGGCCTGTCGCTCATGAAGTCACTAAAGGAGGACCCGTCGGCGCCCCCCATCATCGTGCTCACCGGCAAGGCCACGGTGGAGACTGCAGTGGAGGCAATGAAGAACGGGGCCTACGACTATCTCACCAAGCCGTACAAGCTCGACGAGCTGGTGATCGTCGTGGACCGCGCCTGCGAGTACGGACGTCTGAGCGTCAAAAGCAAGCTGCTGGAGCAGGAACTGGTGCGGAAGGAATCTCCCTTCGAGTTCGTCGGCACCAGCAGGCAGTTGAAGGATATCCTGGCATTAATAAGAAAAGTGGCGCCGACGGACTCTCCGGTGTTCATCCAGGGAGAGAGCGGGACGGGCAAGGAACTGGTCGCCAACACCGTCTGGCACTACAGCAAACGCAAGGACACGCCGTTCATCGCGCTGAACTGCGCGAGCCTGTCGGAGAACCTCATCGAATCGGAGATCTTCGGGCACGAGAAGGGGGCCTTCACCAGCGCCCATCAACTGAAACATGGTCTTGTCGAAGTGGCGGACACGGGAACGCTCTTCCTCGATGAGATCGGTGAGATGCCCGTCGGGCTCCAGGCGAAGCTGCTGCGGTTCCTCGATTCCGGCGAGTTCCGGCGCGTTGGAGGGAACAAGGCCCTGGTCGTCGATGTGCGATTGATCACGGCCACGAACAAGGACCTCCCGGAGATGATCAAGGCCGGGACCTTTCGCGAGGACCTCTTCTACCGTCTCAATGTGATCACCGTCACCATTCCGCCGCTCCGGGAACGCAAAGAGGACATCCCCGGACTGGCGAGGTATTTTCTCAATAAATATTCCCGGAAGCTTTCAAAGGTCGTGAAGGATTTCACAGGGGAGGCATTGGAGCTGCTCACGGGATACCACTGGCCGGGGAACGTGCGGGAGTTGGAGAACGTGATCGAACGGGCGGTGATCCTGTGCGAAACGGACAGGGTCGGCGCCGAGGACCTGTCGATCCCGTCCGCGGCGGCAATTTCGGAGCTTGGAACGAATCCTTCTCTCGAAGAGATGGAGAAGAACTATATCCTTCGGGTGCTGAAGGAAGCGAATGGCAACCAGTCAAAGGCGAGCCAGCTCCTCGGCATCGACCGAAAGACGCTGTACCTCAAGCTCAAGAAGTACGGGATCAGTCAGTAATATTTCGCTTTGCGAAGGTTGTTCCAGACCTTCAATGCCCTTGCCATTTCCCCATCGTTATTGTATCCTTGCCTCGTGTTTGCCATACATGCCAGTACAGGACGGAATTGCGGAGGCGGGCAGTATGAAGGAGAAAAAGTGATGGATCACGAGCCTCGGAAAAAGCCATTTTCCTATCGTCCGTCGCAGGAGGCATTGAAACAATTCAAAGATGCCTCTCCTGAAGCAAAACTGAACTGGCTGGAGGAAGCGAACCAGTTCGTCAACGATTTTGTATCTCCGGAGAAGCTGGAGAGGTGGAAAAAGATATCGGGACGGTAAACTTCGGAGATGAGGGGACGACCTATGTCTTTACAAAGCGGCTTTTCACAAAAATGAAGACGTGTTCGTTAAAGTGAAAACATCTTCGCTGAAAACAAGAAAGTTCTACGGAAGGGGAGGGGCTAAAAGCCTCTCCCTATTTTCGTCCGCATTCCGGAAATGAGGGGATATTTGCTGTTTACAAACAAGACTCGCCCCTGATATACTCGGCATAGAAAAATGCTGCTGGTCGGGCTTTGTGAGGAGATAGATATGGCGGTCCCTGATTTCCAGTCTTTCTTTAAGCCCCTGCTGGATGTTGCCGCTGATGGCAAAGAGCACTCCATGAAAGAGGCGAGAGAAATTATCGCCAAGCGGATTAATATTACCGAGGCTGACCTTCGTGAGATGCTTCCGAGCGGAACCCAAACGAAATTCGACAACCGCATTGCCTGGGCAAAGAGCTACTTTGTCCAGGCAAATGTTTTTGAGTCTGCGCGCAGGGGCTGGTTTTGCATAACGGAGCGGGGTAAGGAACTGCTCAAGAAGGGCCATGATCGAATTGACGTGAAGATATTGAATCAGTTCCCAGAGTTCGTCGAGTTCCATACGGCAAAACCCGATATAGGTGCTGATGACAGCCACACGGAAACTTCCACAGTTGAAACACCCGAAGAGACTCTTCAAAAGGCGTATTTGAACATCAGAGGCGACTTAGCTGCCGAGATACTGGAGCGGATAAAAGGCAATTCACCCCAGTTCTTTGAACGGCTTGTTGTCGATGCCATGGTAGCTCTCGGATACGGTGGTTCCCGTGCGGACGCGGGTAAGTCAATCGGTCAAAGCGGCGATGAAGGAATTGACGGAATTATCAAGGAAGACCGCCTCGGGTTGGATGTGATCTATCTGCAAGCCAAGAGATGGGAAGGCACTGTGGGCCGACCGGAGATACAGAAATTCGTCGGCGCGCTTCATGGGAAACGAGCAAAGAAGGGCGTCTTCATCACCACGGGCAGATTCTCCGAGGATGCAGTGAAGTATGTTGAGAGCATCGATCCCAAAGTGATTCTGATTGATGGAAGAACTCTCGCGGAACTGATGATTGATTATGGGCTGGGAACGACTTCGACGGCGACGTATGAGATAAGAAGGGTGGACTCTGACTACTTTGCGGAAGAGTGAGCACTTTTGCTGGTTGATTTCGAGTTTCAGTTGGTTGATAGTGTTTAAGAATAGGCATTCCGCATGATGACGAGTGGAATAAGTAGGGTTTATGTTTATGAACCAGCCTTGAGACCGCTTACTGCTTTGTGTTGATAGGCGCTTTACTGTTGGGTGACTCAATGTAAAGCTTCTTAGCTGACTATCGCAAATAACTATTACGCTATGACAGTTGAACTATCAAATACACTGGACGTTGTTCGTAAGTCTTTGAACGGCGCCACCGACCGACTTGAGCGGTCGAAGATCGGCCAGTTCTTTACGCCTGCAATGATCGCGCGGTATATGGCATCATTGTTTCATCATGCTGGGACGGATGTGCGAATCCTTGATCCTGGAGCCGGGGCGGGGGTTCTGTTTGCTTCGGTCGTTGAAGCATTAGCTTCAGGAGAAGATCGTCCGCATTCAATCACTGTGGTTGCATACGAAAATGATAGGGGCGTTCTGCCCTATTTGAAAGACACAATAGAGCGATGCCGGCTGATTTGTAAAGATGCTGGTATTTCGTTTTGCGGGGAAATACGATCAGAGGATTTTGTTGCATCTGCCATAGCACAATCGGATGAAGGCCTGTTCGCTACAAATGGCGAACGATTTACTCATGCGATTTTGAATCCTCCTTATAAAAAAATCAGTAGTGAAACAGCTATGCGTCGATCACTCAACGCGGCAGGGCTAGAGGTCTCCAACCTTTATGCTGCGTTTGTGTGGCTCTCAGCTCGGATGCTAACACCGGATGGCGAATTGGTTGCAATAACACCACGAAGTTTTTGCAATGGACCGTATTTCCGCCGGTTCCGGGTAGGACTGCTCGACATGGTGAGCCTGCGACACATCCATGTGTTTGAGTCGCGCAGGAAGGCTTTTGGTGATGATAATGTACTTCAGGAAAATGTGATTTATCATGCGGTCAGGGCTGCGGAAAAACCGAAGCATATCCTGCTTTCTTCGTCCAATGGGATTGACTTTGATCATGCGAATACGCGTTCCGTGCCTTATGATCGGATTATCTTGCCGGGCGACCGGGACGCTTTCATACATCTTGCGCTGAGTGACGATGACACCAGTGCAACGGAGCGTATGGGTCGATTTACAACCCCGCTTGACGATCTCGGGTTGGTGGTTTCCACTGGTCCGGTTGTAGAATTTAGAGCGCAAAAATACCTTCATAAGAACGCTGCTAAAGGGACTGTACCGTTAATATATCCCGGTCATTTCAAGGACGGGTTTATTCAGTGGCCGATGGAATCTCAGAAAAAGCCGAATGCCATTGAAGCCTCCATGCATACTAAAGATATGTTGCTTGAATCGGGATATTACGTTCTCTTGAAGCGGTTTTCGTCCAAGGAAGAGAAACGCCGGGTCGTGTCGGCGATATTTGATCCCCATAGAGTAAAAGCTTCGCTTGTCGGGTTTGAGAATCATGTCAATTACTTCCATGCAAAGGGAAAAGGGCTTGCCCCGACTCTTGCTAGAGGTTTGGCTCTATATCTCAATTCCACGCTTTTTGACCTATATTTTCGTATTTTCAGTGGACATACGCAGGTCAATGCGACGGACCTGCGGAAGATGCATTATCCCTCCCGTGAACAATTGATCAGGCTTGGCTCGCACGTAAAGAACCACATGCCGGATCAGGAAACTGTGGATGCAATCCTAAAAGAGGAATGTGAATCAAATGGCTAAAAAGGCAGATGCCAAGAAGGCGGCGAGGAAAATTGCTGAGGCCTTAGCTGTCTTGGATGCTCTCGGATTGCCCCGACAACAACAAAACGAGCGCTCTGCGCTTACGCTTCTTTCATTGCTCGGACTTAAACCCGCAGACGCATGGGAGAGGGCCACAGATCCTTTGATGGGCATTACGCCCATGATGGATTATTTTGCTGAGCACTATGACAAGAAGTATGCTCCTAACTCAAGGGAAACGGTACGTCGTTTTACCGTTCACCAGTTCGTACAGGCATCTTTGATCTTGCCGAATCCTGACAAACCTTCAAGGCCGACAAACAGCCCTGATGCAGTGTATCAAATCGAACCGACGGCGTTGAAGCTGCTTCGTGAGTTGGGGAAACCCGGTTGGAAAACGCAATTGAAAAAGTATCTGCTCACCGTTGAGCCGTTGAAGAAACGTTACGCACGGGAACGGGATACGCGCCGTATTCCCGTAAAGCTTGCGCCTGGGCAGAAGATCAAACTTTCGCCGGGAGGACAGAACGTCTTGGTGAAAAAGATTGTCGATGATTTCTGTCAGCTATTTACGCCAGGCGGTCACATAATCTATGTCGGTGACACTCAAACCAAATGGGCATATTTTGACACTAATGCTTTGAGGGCGATAGGGGTTGAGATAGAAGAACATGGAAAGATGCCGGATGTTGTAATGCATTACGTGGAGAAGAACTGGCTTGTTCTGATTGAAGCAGTGACAAGCCACGGCCCGGTAAACCCGAAGCGGAGACGGGAATTGAAGGAGCTATTTTCCAGTTCAAAGATCGGTTTGGTGTTTGTTACGGCATTTCTCAAACGCAGAGCCATGATGAAATACCTCGATGACATCTCTTGGGAAACGGAAGTCTGGGTTGCAGAATCCCCGACGCATCTTATCCATTTCAACGGCGAACGGTTCCTCGGTCCTTATGATGATTAGTTGTAGAAGTTGAGTTGCTTGTACAGCGCTACGCTTTACTTTTGGAGTGTCGTGATGCTGCTTGATCTTGCCGATTATAAAATAAAAACCCGTTCAGCGGTCAAGACGTTCTGGACCAGTAGTAAAAAAGCCGGAACAAAGAATCGGGCTGCCGGCAATATGGCCGGATTCATCGACCTGGTCATTGATGTTGTCCATGCCAATGGCCTGACCGATGCGGATATAATAAAGAAAAGCAAACGCCCTGTGCTTCCCGGCCATTTTTGTCCTACTCAATCATGGGATTTGCTGGTGATGAACCACGGAAATCTGATTGCGGCCTTAAAATACGAGTCCTTGGTCAGTATGTCGTTCGCAAAGAATAGTAACTGCGGATGTAAGGACGCGCTTAGCATAGCGATGGATCTGCAGGCTGCTTACAGGCAGGGAACTTTTGGAGAGTACAGAAGACCTTTTGTGGGATATTTGATTTTCCTCGAAGACGGTCCGGCCGTGCGCTCACCAGTAAAAGATGTCTCTCCGAACTATCGTCTCTTGCCGGAATTTCGAAGCGCCTCATATGCAGACCGTTACAAGATTCTATGCGAGAAACTGATTGCGGAAGGGTTGTATACCGCTGCAAGCGTTATTCTATCACCAAGAACTGCTTCTAAAACCGGCGCGTATTCGGAGATGAGCGATTTGACCGGGCTTAAACCTTTTGTAGCGGCATTGGCGGGACATATTGCGGCGGAAGCGGCGATGTAAGAGATCGCTTTTGGGTCACGCTTGCTTCTTCGTTACAATCCCAAAGGCCTTGCCGATCCCGTATCCATCCAGTCCTTCCCCGATGACCACTGACTGATTCCCTGTAATTCATGAAAGCATCTACGGCAAGCCATCCGGTGTTCCGGAACAACATTGTCGTGCAATGGAAAGGGATGTCGTTTAAGTGAGATGTCCTGGCTGATGTGGATTCGGGAAAGGGGAGAGGGGTCAGATCGCCAATGTTCCAATTCCAGGTAGCTCTCAGCGATCTGACCCCCGTCTTGCTTCTTGTCCTGCTGCTACTCTGTTTCGCTGCGGCGGCTTCGCTTAAAAGGAAAGCGAGCCTTTCGCACGGGACGTCATCTCGATGAGGCTCATGGCGCCGGCGGCCTTGACGCCCGCGATGAGATCGTTTTCCTTGATGTTCTTGTTGCCCATGGTCTGTGTGCAGCACTGGATCTCGACGCCCATCTCAAGCGCCTCATCAAGCCGCTGACGGAGGGTGGGAACGCCAGGCTGCGGCTTCTCCTGCTCTTCTACTCCACCTTTGACCATGATGTCCACCGCGTTCTGAATGCAGTACAGGACCGTATGGTAGTTCGCCGATGCCGCCAACGCCGCGAACATCAGGGCTGACCTTGCCCGGGCGATATTCTCGAAACCCGAGGCGCACAGGACGATGAACAGGTCGTGCCGGCATTCTTCCGCGGGTTTTGCAGAAGTATGATCCATGGTCGCCTGCATTTACGACTCCAGCGTGGCCTTAATTGCAACGGGCCTTGAGAGCGTTACTCCCACCGGCGACGTGCCTAGTACGTGCTGGTGGAGCTCCTGGAGCGTCTTGTTGTCGGTCTGGGATTTGATCTTCACGTTGACCGTGATGTTCTTGAATCCCGGCAGTTTGGCCATGTTGAGATTTTCCGGCGCTTCGAGGCCCAGGAATCCCGGCAGGTCTATCTCGCCTTCGAGGTCGATCTTGATGTCGTCGAGCTTGATGCCACGGACAGCTGCGTTCATGGCATACCCGATGCTCAGACATGCGCCGTAGGCCTGAAGTATCATTTCCACCGGGTTTGCGGCGGTGTTGGTGCCGCACAGCATTTCCGGCTCGTCGGCAAGGAGCTTGAAATCACGGGAGCACGTCTCTACCTTGAAGCCGCCCTTCCAGGTCGTTGATGCCTTCCAGACCGTCTTGCCCTTTTCCCAGTTCGCCTTGACCGCCCCAACTACCTTCATGAGGTTGTCAACATCGAGTCCGTTCACTAATGTCGCCGTAGGCATTGTCTTTCCTCCTTAAACCTGTTTTCGGATCTCTGTATCTATGATGGTATATAGCAAGTCTCTGGCCAAAACCTTTTCCGGGGGTGTGGTTCGTTAACGCCGCGAGGCAGCAGATGGGCCTCATGGTCCGAAAGACGTTGAAATGAAGGTGTTTGTTGATAGGGGGTAGCTCAGGACAGGGGCTAATGCATTCCGGGGATCAGAATCATAGGCAAGCATGGACGGCCAGACGAAAACTGCAGAATGCAGTCATTGATAAGCTTCAAATTCCGGTGCGAACGCACAAGAGGTTGATAATCCATACGAATGCAGGAATAAAGCGTGATTGCAAAATGCAATCATTGTCCGTCAATTGCCTTTGCTATTCTCCAGAGGGTGGTGGTATCCAGGCCGAGGAGTTTTGCGGCTTTCTTTTTGTTGCCGCCCACGAGGCCGAGGACTTTCGCGATGTGTTCCTGTTTCACGCGCTCGAGCGACCAGTCCTGCCGCAGGTCGGCTGTCTGCGCAGTTATCGTCAACGGAAGGTCTCCTGCCCGGATCTCATCAGCCTCTGCGACCACGACCGCCCGCTCCAGGGCGTTTTCCAGTTCCCTGATATTCCCTGGCCAGGCATAGTTCAAAAGGACCTGCATGGCCTCGTCGGAAATCCTTCTGATGTCCTTTTCCATACGTTTGCTGAACTTGGCCAGGAAGTACCGCGCAAGGAGGGGGATGTCCTCCGCGCGCTCGCGAAGCGGGGGAAGGTCGATCCTGATGACGTTCAGCCGGTAGTAAAGGTCTTCACGGAACTGTTTCGTCTTGATAGTCTCTTCAAGGTGCTGATTGGTGGCAGCGATGATCCGTACATTCACGGTGGTCGGGCGCGTGCTTCCGACCGGGAAGAAGGTGCTGTCCTGGAGCACCCGGAGGAGCTTCACCTGGAGGCTTTTGCTCATCGCTTCCACCTCGTCGAGGAACAGGGTCCCGTTGTCCGCTGCCTCGAACAGACCGATCTTGTCCCCTGCCGCGCCCGTGAATGCGCCTTTCACGTATCCGAAGAGCTCCGATTCCAGCAGATTTTCGTTGAGCGCCGCGCAGTTCACGGCGATGAACGGCCTGTCCTTGCGGATGCTGTTGAAGTGCAGCGCTTTGGCGATCAGTTCCTTGCCGGTGCCGCTTTCTCCGTAGATGAGGATGCTCGACGGCACATCGGTGATCTTGCGGACGAGCTCAAGGATCGAGGTCATCTTCGCACTTCCCGTGATAATACCCGCGAAGTTGGAGTACCGTATCCGCGCGTCCGTCTCTCTCCGCGTGTGCTCGAACATGCGGGCGTTCTCGATGGCCAGGCCGATCGGCTGGGTCGCGGCCCGCAGGATGTCGAGCAGTTCATGATCAGGGGCATAGGGGGAATGAGAGATGACGCACAGCACGCCGACGACCTTGTTCCTTGCCTTGAGCGGCAGGCCGGCATAAAACTCCATGTTCTCCTTTTTGAGGACCCCCCGCGTGAACCTCGGGTCGAGGGAGGCCTTTTCGAGGATGATCACTTCACGGTCGCATTCGGCGATGCTGCCGCACATGCACTCGCCGACCTTGACCTTTCTTTCACAGAGGTCCTTCACCACCGCGTCGGAAATGTTCCGAAAGGTCATGGGTATCATCTCCAGCGTCTCGTCGTCGATGACATAGATGACCCCTGCGTCCACGCCCATGAACGCGATCACCTTTTCCAGCACTTCGCTCAGGATGGTCTTCAGATCGAGCGATTTGCCGACGGTCAGGGCGATCTCGTAGAGGATGGAAAGTTTTTTGTTCTGCCGTTCCAGGACATCCGGCATGGCGTTCGGTTCGTTCATGGTCGTATGATAACTCTATACCATCTTCAATAACAAGGGATCAGGTCGTTGAACAGGAGGCCATCGTCTGTGAGAGAGACTCCTTGTCGAGCCCTTCCCCGATGACGACGAGCCTGCTTTCTGTAATTTCCTTCTCAAACCGCACC
Source organism: Nitrospiria bacterium (assembly GCA_919902495.1). Classification (GTDB taxonomy): domain Bacteria; phylum Nitrospirota; class UBA9217; order UBA9217; family UBA9217; genus JAAXXJ01. The sequence goes on along the minus strand of CAKKRC010000051.1, from coordinate 8,793 downwards.
ACGTCCACAATACCGTACGTACAATCGAACCGGTAAGGCCCATCTGTCGTATTGACCAGCGCTTTTGCGCGCGCGACCGACCCGTACATCCCTGTGGCCAGATCGTCAAAGAACGATGTAATAACGCCAACAGCTGATGCGCCGTTGATCATGATGGATACGGTCTCGAAATGGAAATGCTCACGGTTCACCGGCCGGAGGTTCTCAGCGCGTTCCAATTTAATCCCCCTCACCCCATCCCTCTCCCGCGAGGGGAGAGGGCGTGAAGTATCCGGCAGGGGCACGTCAAGCTGTGCATTTACTGTGCGGAACAGGATGGCCCGGGGATTGATGGAACTGATCATCCTTTCCGTTTCAGCGATCACGTGTTCGTTCGCCAGGTCTATCTTGTTCACCAGGATAACATCGGAATTCACGACCTGGTCCTCAAAGAAACTGCCATACATGCCCGACCCGTAAAGCTCCGCAAACTCGGTGACATCGACGATGCCGATCACCGTCGCTTTGCCGGCACCGGCGCTTTCGAGGGCCTCCAGCACGCCCGACGGCGAGGCAACGCCGCTCGGTTCGATCAGCAAGTGCCCGGGCGAGAACTGCTTCACAATGCGCTGGATGGTCGTGATGAGATCGAACTTGAGGGTGCAGCAGACGCAGCCGCTCGGCAGCTCCACGGATTCGATGCCGCCCGCGGAGAATATCTCGCCGTCGATGCCCGCCTTGCCGAAGTCGTTGACAAGCACCACGGTCTTCTCCGTCCTGCCGGTCACGAAGTTCCTGATGAACGTCGTCTTTCCGGCGCCCAGTAATCCGCACACAACGGTAGTTTTCATAAGAATCCTTACCCGGATAATCCGAATTGAAAATTGGAAATTGTAAATTGAAAAGTGCAAATCTATAATAAAACGACGGTGATTGGTTTTTCTTTCTTCAAATATCCTGCAATGGCGATGCCATGTCCAATTAGTCATAAAGACCGCTACGGACGGCGAAGATCGTATTTGGTCTATCATTTCAGTGGGGAATAATACCCCGGTTGGTGGGGCATTTTTCATCAATCTTCTTGCTGGAGACAGCCTCAATCCATGACTTATGCATCCATGGTAATGTTCCTTCAAAGGTAAATTGGCTGCTAGATTGATCTGCCGGATCACCATGGGTAACGTATGTCGCTGAATTCCTATCGTATTTAAATTCAGCATGCTGTTGCCATCACTTGCACGCTGCCGCAACCCTGCTTTTTCCGCCAAGGATCTATTTACCCCGCTCCGGTCCTATCCCGGTGGCACATCGGTTGCATTCACTCTATCTGTCATGAAGAACATCATCCTTTGCTCCTCCAATCCCCTGTTGATCAAGAACGTTTACGGGTTTCTCCGTGACGAGGGTTACACCGTCGATATTGTCGAGCATCCCGCCCTTGCCGTCAAGAAGGTCCTTTGGGGGGTGTACGATCTTGTCATTGTGGATTCGGAGCCTTTCGGCATGTCCGCTCAAGAGGCCGCCCAGGTCATCAGGTCCGTCTCCCCCGGCATGCCGGTCGTGATCATGGGGAGAGAGCGGGAGAAGGACCTTGCCGACGGCATGGAAGAGCCGCTGGACCTTGAAGAGTTCAAAAGAACGATCCACAGCATCGCGGTCTGATCGAACAAAAAGGCCAAGCGTGATCACGAATTTCACTAATGGACGAATGTCACGAATTAATGCAGAAATCCTTTTGGTATGAAAAGATCAAGGCTTGATCATGGACGACACAAATAAGGCGGATTCAACGAATATAGCCTTCTAAAGGATTTCATTCGTGCTATTCGTATAATTCGTGTCATTCGTGTTTATGACTCGTTCGTGGTAATGATCAGTAACTAACCTTACAGAAGGGAGATGCTATGACACCGAAGGAAGTGATCCTGAAGGCGTACGAAGGGGGGAAGCCCGACCGGCTCCCGGTGACCCTGTTCGGCGCGGGCATGTGGAGCATCAAGCGGCATGGGACGTCGTTCGAGGCCCTGTCGAGGGACGCCGGCAAGATGACCGACATGCTGGTCGCCATGAGCGAGACGCTTAAGTGCGATATCGTCTATCCGGGTTCGGGCTACAACAACTTCCACGCGTCGGCCCTGGGCGGGAGGATCAAGTTCCGCGAGATGGGAGCGCCGGACCTGGAGAACCATTTCGTCTCCTCCGAGGAGGACCTCGCGAAGCTCAAGCTCAGCGATCTCGACAAGGACGAGGTCATCACGACCGTCATAAAGGCCCTGCGCCAGACCAAGGCGAAGATCGGCAACCAGTATGCCGTGACCATGACGGCCTGGGGCCCCTTCACCCTCGGCGCGCGGCTTGTGGGCGAAGAAACAATGATGAAGGCCACCTTCAAGAAGCCGGCCTTCGTTGAGAAGGTGGTCGATTTCGCGACCGATATTCTGATCCATCTCTACGAACCGATCGTCGCGGACAAGACCCTCGAGGTCATCAGCCTCGCGGACCCCACTGCGTCGGGCGACCTGATCTCCAAGAAGCAGTTCGAGAAGTTCGCCGTGCCGTACCTCAAAAAGTTCACCGATTGGGCCAGGTCAAAGGGCGTCCACACGCTGGTCCACATCTGCGGCAACACCACGGACCGGCTGGACCTGTTCCCGCAGACCGGCGCCAGTTGCATCAGCCTGGACCACAAGACGGACATCGCCAAGGCAAAAGAGGCGCTTCACGGAAAGATGTGCTTCGGCGGGAACGTGGACCCGGTAAAGATCATGCTGAACGGCACGGTCCAGGACGTGGAGACAGCCTGCACGGACATCATCAAGGCCGCCGGCACCGACGGCGGGTTCGTGCTCATGCCGGGATGCGACATACCCCCGACCGTACCGTACGAGAACATCCAGAAGTTCATCCAGGTGGCGCACGAATGGAAATACTGACGAAACATCAGGCGCATAAGGGCGCCTGAAGATTACCTCCCCAACCTTTAACATGTCCCCTCACCCCTGCCCCTCTCCCCCAGCGGGAGAGGGAAAAAGGGAGAGGGGGGCTTTATCATCGAAGGGCTACATATTATTCCTCCCCTTGCTAAGGGGAGGTTAGGTGGGGTGCATTTACAGATGAGAAGGAGGTGAACGCTTTCCAGATCTGAATCAGGAGGTGTGCAGCATGGGAATTTTGGAAGAGTTGAAGAAGCTATTTTCCCGGGCGCAGACAGCGTCAGGGCAAGGGGAGGTAACGAACATGGCAGACAAGAAGATGACGTTGGAAGAGGTCAATGCGTACATGCAGAAGCAGTGCGGTTTCGTTCCGAGGATGTTCCAGATCATCAACACCGTGAGCCCGGAGCCGGGCAGGACCTTCGCTGATTTCTACGCGAGCATTTTTGCCGACGGGGCCCTTTCGCGCAAGGTGAAGGAGCTGATGTTCATGTCGGGCGGCGTGGCCTATTGCTCGCCCCGATGCATCATCCATGTGATCCCGGCGATCAACGCAGGCGCGACCACGATGGAGATCTTCGAAGCGGCGTCGGTCGGCATGATCCTCGCGGGCTTCGTTCCCGGCGGACCGGGCATTCCCTATGCCTTTGAGTATGCCTTAAAGTGCCTCGACATCGAGACCAAGTACAAGAAGGGCGAGAAGTGGGAGTATCTCCCTCAGCCGAAGTTCGACCACGGGGTGTTCTAACTCTAGCTATCGGGGGGAGCGTTTCGAAGGCTCCCCCGTTTTTTGGAATCATACCGACATTCATAATGAACCAATTTAAAGACAGATTTACCGCGGAGCACGCAGAGTTCGCTGAGGAGTCTTGAAAATAATACGGTCAGATCCTTCTCTGCGGTCTCAGCGATCTCTGCGGTGAAAAAAGGTTTAGATCTATCATTTTAGGTCACGTTTTTAAAGGGGAACAGCATGTTTCGATTCAACCGCGAACAGAAGGTCTTCACCATCGACAAGATCAAGGTCGGCGGGCAGGCGGGGGAGAACCCGCCGCTCCTGATCGCGTCGATGTTCCACAACAAGGACCGGATCGTCACGGACCGGAAGGGCAACTTCGACCGGCCGAAGGCGGTCGAGCTGATCAGGAAGCAGGAAGAGCTGTCGGCCTCCACGGGGATCCCGTCCATGGTTGCCATGGTGGCGAACTCGGCGGAAGAGGCGAAGATATACATTGATTTCTACCGCGAGACGACCACGATGGCCTTCGGGATCGACATGTGGGTCGCCGAGAAGCGGGCCGAGGCCACGGAGTATGTGGCCAAGCTGGGCCTGCAGGACAAGTTCCTGTACAACAGCATCACGCCCTGGGACAAGGACGTCAAGGGCCAGGTCCGGAAGCTTAAGGACCTCGGGATCAAACACGTGGTGGTGCAGGCATTCGACGACGCGGACCAGACGCCGGGAGGGCGCCTGAAATCGCTGGAAAAGCTGCTCGACCAAGGGGCGGGGGACTTCGAGACCGTTATCGTCGACACCTCGGTCATGAACATGCCCTCAACATCGTTCTCTCTTATCGCCAACAGGATCATCAAGGAGAAGCTCGGCCTTCCCTGCGGAGGCGCCTACTCGAACGGCACGCATATGTGGAAAGAGGCGAAGACCATCTGGAGCCTGGACGGGTTCAAGGCCATGGACGCGGTCGTCCAGGGCATGGCGTCGGTGCTTTGGAGCGATTTCAATTTTTACGGCCCCATCGTTACGGCGCCGCGCATCTTCCCGGCGGTGGCCGCAGGACATATCCTGCTCTCGACGCTGCTCTACGACGAGACGAAGCGGATCCCCGACAACCCGGACCTGCCGATCAGGAAGTACTTCGGCGAGTTCCTGGGCAAGCTGACCGCGGGAGCGGCGAGGAAGTAGATCGTGAAACTTTTATTGTAAATAGCAAATTGGAAATTGCAAATATCAAATTGAACTGCTTTTCACCGCTATTTTGCAATTTGCATTTTACAAATTACAATTTCCAATTGGTTTCTGGATGGTAAAGGAGGAGTAATGACATCAATGAACGCACGAGAACGGGTACTGAAGATGTTCGCCGGCGAGGAGGTCGACCGGCCCCCCTGCTTCAGCGGTTTCGGCAATGTGACTACCGAAGGGCTGCGATCGCTGAACCAGAACTTCGCGACAACGCATCTGGACGCGAAGATGATGGCCGCAGCCGCGGCATCGACCTACAAGCTGTTCGGCTTCGAATGCGGCGTGGCCCCCTTCGACCTCTGCATCGAGGCGGAGGCAATGGGATGCGAGATCAACGTGTACGCCCATTCCGAGGACCTGCTGTACCCCACGATCAAGAAAAAGCTGATCCACAACGAGGCCGAGCTGGATATCGTGATACCCACCGGCCTCACGGGGCGCGGCCGAGTCCCGATGATGGTCGATGTCATCAAACAGCTCAAAAAAGACATCGGTAACGATGCGGCCATCGGTTCCTTCGTGCTCGGTCCCTTTACGCTGGCCGGACAGATCATGGAACTGAACGACCTCCTGAAGCTGTCCTTCAAAAAGCCGGACAAGATCGGGAAGCTTCTGGACCAGATGTCGGATGTCATCATCCAGGTGGCGCAGGAGTACGAAAAGGCCGGGGTCGACTATATCTCGGTGCGCGAGATGGGAGCCACGTCTGACGTTCTGAGCCCGCGGGTGTTCAAAAGCCTGATCCTGCCCTATCTCAAGAAGATCTTCGAGAAGATCTCCGTCCCGAGCGTGCTCCATATTTGCGGCAAGACGAACGACATCGTCCCCGCCATGGCAGAGAGCGGCGCCAGGGCGGTCAGCGTGGACCAGAAGAACGACGTTGCCGAAACGCGCAAGAAGCTCGGACCCAAGGCGCTGATCTTCGGGAATTACGATCCCTACAACGTGCTGGTGGCCGGTACGCCGGACCTGGTGCGGCAGACCATCAAGAAGTGCATGGACGACGGCGTGAGCGCGGTCTGGCCCGGATGCGACATCTGGCCGACCGTGCCGCCGGACAACATGAAGGCCATGATGGACGAAGTAAAAAAATACCGGAGGTGACCCTATGGTTACGGAAGAGAAAAAGAAAGAGCTCCTGGCGAAACTGCGGAACGCGGTGATCCAGTACGACGAAGACACGTCCAAGGAAGCGTCCCAGGAGGCGCTGGACGTCGGCATGGAAGCGAACGACGCCATCTTCAACGGGCTCGTCTCCGGGATGGTGGAAGTGGGGAAGATGTTCGAGGCGCAGGAATATTTCGTGCCTGAGCTGCTCATGTGCGCGGACGCGCTCTACGCGGGCCTGGACATCCTGAAGCCCCATGTGAAACAGCTGGACCTGGGCGTAAAGGGTTCGGTCGTGATCGGGACGGTGGAAGGCGACGTGCACGACATCGGCAAGAACATCGTGAAGATGATGTTCGACGTGGCCGGTTTCACGGTCTACGACCTGGGCCGGGACGTGCCGCTCGACAAGTTCGTCGCAGAGCAGCTCAGGACAGACTCGGATCTCGTTTGCCTCTCTGCCATGATGACCACGACCATGACGGGCATGAAGAAGGTGATCGACGACCTCCGGGCCAAGAACCCGAACGTGAAGATCATGATCGGCGGCGCTCCCGTCTCCCAGGACGTCGCTGACAAGTACGGCGCCGACGGGTACGCCAAGGACGCTACCAACGCGTTGAAGGACGCCATCAACATGATCGAGTCCCTCAAGAAGATGAAGGATGAGGTGGAAGCCAAGAAGAAAGGATAAAATCACCTCCCCCAGCCCCTCCTTGTCAAGGAGGGGTGTGATCTCTCCTCCACTTGCTAAGTGGAGGAGAGGGTGGGGTGATAATCAGGAACCGAACGATGAAGACCTCGCTCCGGAAAGAGCTGCTGGACCACGGCGCAACGGTCGTGGGGTTCGCCGGCCTGCGAGGGTACCTGAGCGGTGAGATCGCCCACCTGGACCGGGCGGTGTCCATCGGCGTGGACCGGAGACTGAATGAGGACACGCTCAAGCTGCTCGTGAAGCTCCAGAAGCGGGCGGCACGGTTCCTGAAGGCCCGGGGGCACCGGACGCTGGTCATCCCGCCGGACTCGGACCGCAAGAAGGACACGTTCATCTCGAAGCTCTACTCCCTGTTCAACCACAAGATGGCTGCCACATCGGCGGGACTGGGCTGGATCGGGAAGAACGGACTTCTCATCAGCCCGGACTACGGGCCGCGGTTGTCCCTGGCAACGGTGCTGACGGATGCGTCGCTCCGGCCGGATGTGCCGATCGAGCACTGTTTGTGCGGGCAGTGCATGCTCTGCATGGAGCACTGCCCCTCAAAGGCCATCACCGGGTTGGAATGGTCGCGGTCATCGCCGTTTGTAGAACTTGTGCGGCTGGGGGAGTGCAGAAGCCACAAGACGAGCAAACGGCAGACCGCGGGCAAACCCAATTGCGGCCTGTGCATTAATATTTGCCCGTATGGGAGGATAAAGGCCGAAGGTGAGAAGTTGGGAAGGTGAGAGGGTGGGAAAAGGCAGACGACGGGAAGAAGCAGAAGGTGAGTTAAGAAAAAGAGATACCGAGGACGAGAATTTGAGACGTTGGGTTTTTCGCATCTTCCCAACCTCCCAACTTCCCACCTTCGTGTTTTAACGGGAGGAAGTACATGTCCAAGAAACATAAGGTCATATTTCAGCCCTCTGGCAGACGCGGCGAGATCGAGGAAGGCAAGACCATCCTCGAGGCCGCCCAGTCCCTGGGCGTTGACATCGAAGGGCTCTGCGGCAACAAGAAGGTCTGCGGCAAGTGCAAGGTCAGGATCGAGGAAGGCTACTTCGAGAAGGACAACATCGACTCGGGAATGTCCCATCTTTCGCCGTTGACCGAGGCGGAGAAGAAGCACATCAAGCCCGAGGACGGGCCCGGCATCCGGCTGTCCTGCACGGCCGAGGTGCACGGCGACATCAAGGTCTTCGTCCCCGAGCGGTCTCGCGCCGGAAAGCAGGTGGTGCGCAAGGCTGCCAAGGAACTCACGATCAAGCTCGACCCCGCCGTGAAGAAATACAATGTCGCGCTCGCAAAACCTTCGCTGCACGACATGACGACCGGAGACTGGGAGCGCGTGCTCACGTCCCTGGAAGAAAACTACGGTCTGAAGGGGCTCACCTTCGATTATCTGGTCCTGAAGGACCTCCAGGATGTTCTGCGGAAGGGCGAATGGAATGCAACGGCCACCGTCTGGATGGACAAGGAGATCATCAAGATGGAGCCGGGGTTCGTCGAGATGAGCTACGGGCTTGCCGTGGATGTCGGGACCACGACCTGCGTGGGCTATCTGACGGACCTGAACACGGGCACGGTGGTGAACACCGAGTCCATGATGAATCCCCAGGTGCCCTACGGCGAGGACGTGATGTCGCGCATCACCTTCGCCATGAGCAATCCCGGCGGCCTCGAGACCATGCAGAAAGCGATCATCCAGGGACTGAACGAGATCATCGAGCGCGTGGTGTCCGAGATCCGGAAGGACGGGCCGAACCCGGGTCATGTCATCGACGACCTCACGATCGTGTTCAATACGGCCATGCACCACATTCTGCTGGGCCTGAACCCCGAGTATATCGGCCGTTCACCCTTCATTCCCGCGGTGCAGAGCTCGCTCGACATCAAGGCGCGCGACCTTGGGCTAAAGATCAATCCCGCGGGATATATCCACGTGCTGCCTATCGAGGCGGGCTTCGTGGGCGCTGACAACGTGGGAGTGCTGATCGCCGAGGAACCGTACAACCAGGACGAGATGGTGCTGATCATCGACATCGGCACGAACGGCGAACTGCTCATGGGAAACCGGAACAAGGTCTGCTCCACGT
>CAKKRC010000050.1 GCA_919902495.1 Nitrospiria bacterium | reverse complement strand
AACCCCGGACACAGGGATTATGATTCCCCTGCTCTACCAGCTGAGCTACACCGCCACGAGTGGATTTGCAGATGGTTAAAATACTAAATCACGGCTTGCTTGTCAAGAAGAACCTGTTTCGGCAGCCGGAACGAATGCGCGCTTATTCCTTGAACCGGGTTTCTTCTTTTTGTATCTTTTCCAGTTCTTCCTTGCGGGTCTTGCACTCGATGCAGTACCGGGCAAGGGGGTTCACCTCAAGCCGCTTGATGCTGATCTCTCCGCTGCACTCCTCACAGATGCCATAGCTGTTGTTCTCGAGCTTGCGGAAGGCATCGGCGATGTCCTTGTACTGCTCATACTTCATTTCGAGCAGGGAATAATCGATGCCCTGGTCAACGTCCTGGGCCGACTGGTCGGCGCTGTCCATGGCGGAGTCGATCTTCTGTCCCGAATCGTGGGTGAGCTTGCGGCCCATCTGGGTCTCAAGACCCTGTACTACGTCATTTCGCTTCTTGAGCAGCAACCGCTTGAGCATGTCCTTCCGCTTTGAAACGGCAGCCGGCATCCGCGACGGGGCCGGGGAAGCGACCGCAGCCCGATTCACGGACTTCTTTGAAGTTTTCTTAACGGCTTTCTTTACCGCTTTCTTGGCCGTTCTCTTGACGGCCTTCTTCGCGGATTTTTTCTTCGCGGTCTTCTTTATGGCTTTGCGGGCAGTTTTCTTCACTGGTCTCTTTGCTGCGGGCTTTGCAGCCTTTTTACTGGCCTTCTTTTTTACTGCCATGGTCCTTCATTCCTCCTGACCCGATGACGGCTCTCGTATGATGTCTTGGACATCGGGGCATCGTCGAGAGTCCCCCTTTTTTGAATGCCGCATATTATAGTAATCTATCATAGCAAATTCAAGCTAATTAACGTGGTTGGGAAGAAATAATCACGGTCCGTTTTGGACAGGAGCAGGCGGTGCCGTCCGGAAAGTAATGGCTAAGTCCGTGAAAATTTGGTATTATTCCTTCGACTATGACTTGGCGGTGAGAGGACCCGATACGCTATGAACTATTGTTCTTTCCTTATTATTATACTGTTCCTGCCCTTGACCGCCCTTGCCGGCGAGCCCGCAGTGCAGGACCATCGGGAGCATCGGCTTGACGTCGCGTTTGAGGTCGCCCGGTCCAGGATCTCAGGGAGCGTCACGGTACCGGTGCGTGCAGGCCAGGAACGGGCGTTCAGGATCGGTCACCTTGCCGTGAGCCCCGTTTCCTTGAACGGACGGGATGTGGGGTCTACGGTCAAGGACGGCTGGCTGACGATCAAACCTCTCGAGGACGGGATCGCGGAGATCCGGTACGAGGGGACCTTCAAGGGCGGCGTCACGCAGGGTGACCGGAACTACGGGGTCGTTTCGAGCACGATCGATGAACGGGGCATTTCGCTCACCGGGACCTGGTATCCCCAGCCCGACGGGCTTGCGCGATGGAAGGTCACGGCGCAGCTCCCGGCGGGATACGAGGCGATATCGGAGGCCGAGACCATCACCAGGGAAAAGAAGGGCGGGGGGACGCTGTTCACGTTCGACTTTCCCCATCCCGTCGACGGGCTTTCCCTCGTGGCCACGGACCGCTATGAGATCACCCGGGACCGCATCGGCACGATCGAGCTCTTCGCGTACTTCTTCAAGGAGGACCGGGAACTTGCCCGGAGCTATCTTCAATACGCAAAGAACTATATCGAGCAGTACGAGAAGCTGCTCTCCCCCTATCCCTATAAACGGTTCTCCATCGTGGAGAACTTCCTGCCCACCGGCTATTCCCTGCCCACCTTCACCCTGCTGGGACAGGATGTGGTGCGTCTCCCGTTCATCGTCGAGACCTCGCTGGGCCACGAGATCCTGCATCAGTGGTTCGGGAATTCTGTCTATGTTGATGACGACCGCGGCAACTGGTGCGAGGGCCTGACCACCTACCTGGCGGACCACCGCTACGAGGAGCAGAAGGGCAAGGGGGCGGAGTACCGCAAACAGCTCCTGGTCAATTACGCCGCCTACGTCAATGAAAAGAACGAAACAACGCTCCGCGAGTTCCGGAGCAGGACGGACCTGGCCTCGCGTGCCATCGGATACGGCAAGGCCGCCATGGTCTTCCACATGCTTCGGACCCTGACCGGCGACGAACAGTTCTTCGCGTCACTGAAGCAGCTCATCGCGGAGAAACAGTTCCGGGCGGCCTCGTGGGACGATATCAAGACCTCCTTCGAGAAGCGGTCCGGAAAGGACCTGTCGGCGTTCTTCAAACAGTGGCTCGACGGGAAAGGCCTTCCGGAGGTCCGCGTGGAGCATGCGTCGGTCCAGAGGAAGATCGGAAAATTCGAGATAACCATCGATGCGGTGCGGACGAACAGCGCCGTTCCCCTGGACCTGCCGGTGACCGTTTCGTTCCTGCGGGGCGGCGAGAAAAAGGACGTCGTGGTCCTCGACGCCGACAAGAAGAGCATCTCGATCCTGGCGGACGAGGAGCCGGTGACCGTTGCCATCGACGGGGCGTATGATCTGGCCCGGAAGCTGACGGCCGACGAGATGCCGCCGGTGATCGCGCGGCTGCTGGGGGATGCGGCGCCGGTGATCGTTGCGGGGGAGGCGGGGCTCGGTAGTTATCAGGCCGTTGTTATAGGTTTTGTCAGGCAGGAGGATAAGAAGGGGGATGACGGGAAGGGCAAGGGCATGACGGACGCCGTTCTTAAAGCGTCAAACCTCGTTGTCCTCGGTGCCGACAATCCCGTGCTCGGCCGGCTGTTCGGAGCGACCGCTGCACCGACCGCCGGATTCAGCGTTGAGATCCGGAAGAACCCCTGGAATCCCGAGAAGGTCGTGGGAATATTCCATTCGGCATCGGCCGGGGAGGCGGACGCTGCGTTCCCGAAGATATCCCATTATGGGAAATACAGCAGTCTCGCGTTCGTGAAGGGGAAGAATGTGGACAAGAAGATCTCCCCTTCAGAGAGGGGGATCATCATGGAACTCCGGGAGGAACCGCCGGTCGTCGACCTTTCCCTGCTCAGGAGGCTTTCGGACGTTATCGCAAGCGCCGCCGCAAAGAAGATCGTGTATGTCGGTGAGTATCATGACCGGTTCAGCAACCATTCTGTCCAGCTCCAGATCATCCGGGCGCTGTATGCCAGGAACACCCGGTTCGCCATCGGCATGGAGATGTTCCAGCGGCCTTTCCAGAAGACCTTGGATGACTATGTCAGCGGCGCCATCGATGAGCGGGAGTTCCTGAGCCAGGTCGAGTATTACAAGCGATGGGGTTTCGACTACAACCTGTACAAACCGATCCTTGATTTTGCCCGGCAGGCCCGGGTCCCGGTCGTTGCGCTTAACCTGAGAAAAGAGATCACCGAAAAAGTGTCCAAAGAAGGCATGGACGCGCTCACCGATGAGGAACGGAAGGAACTTCCGCGGGAGACCGATTTCTCCGACGAGGACTACCGTCATCGCATCCGGCAGGTCTTCGACCAGCACAAGGGCGCGGACTCGAAGAACTTCGATTTCTTCCTGCAGGCGCAGGTCCTCTGGGACGAGACCATGGCCGAGTCGATCGATGCATATTTCAAAAAGAACCCTGACCACCAGATGGCGGTGATCGCCGGAGGCGGCCACCTGGTCTTCGGTACAGGCATCCCGAAGCGGACCTTCCGGAGGAACGGCCTGTCGTACACCATCATCCTGAACGACGTCGATATCGAACGGGACATCGCCGATTTTGTCATCTTTCCTCAGCCCCTCGACGGCATGACGGCGCCGAAGCTCATGGCCACCTTCAAGGAGGAGAACGGGCGGATACTCTTCAATGATTTCGTACAGGAGAGCCCGGCCAGGGCGGCCGGGATCAGGGCCGATGACCTGCTGGTTTCCCTGGACGGTGTTGCCGTCAAGTCCATACCGGACATCAAGACGGCTCTTTTCTTCAAGAACAAAGGCGATAGTATGAAGGTAAAAGTCGTCCGAAAGCGGTTCCTGCTGGGAGAGAAGGAGATGGAGTTCGAGGTGAAGCTGTAAGGGGCAGTCGAGGGGCAGTCGTGAGGCAGTCGTGAGGCAGTCGTGAGGCAGTCAGGAGTTGACTGAATCTTAACTGCAGTTAGACTGCTTTATGACGGCTGTATGACTGACGTTAGACTGACGTTCGACTGCCTTATGACCTGCATCATATCTTTTTTTCCGCCGAGAGGTATAATAAGAACATGGGAATATTCAGTGAAGGCTGCCCCGGCAGCTCAGAGATACGCACCCCGAAGCCGGAGGATATCCGTTGCCAGAAGTGCGGCGAAAAGATGGAGATCTGGACCGACGAGCCGGATTCGGCGTGCAAGAAGTGCGGCCATATCAATTCCCGGCCCATGGGCACGTCCTGCGTCGAATGGTGCGCCTTTGCCAAGGACTGCGTCGGCGCCGAGAAGTATGAACGGCTCATGAAGGCCGCGAAGAAGTGATCCGCATACCCAGTGCCGGAAGAGCTTCCGTTCCTCCACATTGCTCCCCTTATACCGTTCACCCCTGACCCCTGATCCGTCCCCTTCCTCCTTGCAATTTCCCACAATCTGGAATATCGTTAACACTATCGTAACGCCCTCTATCATGACGAGAATGTTCATAACAACGAAACTCCTTTTCCTCGCGGCAGGCATCCTGGTGATCACGAGCCAGGCACATGCCGCAAAGGTCGAGTTCGTGAAGGAGCACACCTACCGGGCAGGCGACATGGACAGCAAGGTGTCGAGCCGGGCCATCGCGCTCATGGAGGTGAAGCGGGCGCTCCTGGAACAGCTGGGCACCTACCTGGTGAGCGAGACCGAGGTCAGGAACTTCCAGATGACGAAGGACCAGATATCCCTGCTTACCGCCGGGATCGTAAGCGCCGTGATCCTCGACGAGAAATGGGACGGGAAGGAATTTTGTCTGAAAGCGAAGCTCGTTGTGGACCCCCAGGAGGTGGCGGAGCGCGTCAAGGCCATGAGCCATGACCGGGAGCGGACGCGGGAGCTCGAGGAGGCGAAGCGGAAGCGGGACCAGGCGCTCCGGGAGGTCGAGCGGCTCAAGAAGGACATGGGGCTGGCACGGCCGGACATCCAGGGCCAGATGGAGCGGCAGGCGGACTATTCGCGGGCCGTGCAGGAACTGGGCACCGACGACTGGTACTCCGGTTTTCGTTTTCTGATGAAGGACGGCAGTTCCTTCATCTGGACGAACTACGAGGAGTCCGCTGACAGCTACTGCACCCGGCTCAACGCGGGCCGGATCTGCGTACCCATGAAGGACGTTGCCTCGATCAAGCAGGGGGCCTACCCGGAGAACACCGAGGTGATATCCGGAAAAACAACCGATGAGCGCAGCAGGCGGAAGGCAGCGCAGGAATGGAAAGCCACCCAGCGGGACAACGAACGGACGCAGCGGACGATCGAGTGCCGGCGGAAGCTTGACGGTCTGCAGCAGCTTCGTCGCGACTCGGCCGATTACAGGGCTCAGTACGACGACTACCGGAAGGACTGTTCGGGCATGAAGGGCGCTCCCGCGCCAACGCGGAGCGAAAGCCGGACATCGTCCGGTCCCACGCGGTAGAACGGGACGGTGTCCCGATCTTTCCTGTCTGCCGGCCGGTACGATGCATCACTATCTATTGATAGCATGGGATTCTTTGACCGCTTAAAGGGCAGTTCCGGCGCAGGCCGGGGAATATCGCGGCACGTTCGGCTTCGTTGTGCTATATTTATATTTCCTTATGTTTATATATCTTGAACAAGGAGGGTAGTGCCATGAGAAAGGTTCCGGTATTTCTTGTATTGGCAGTAGGTATGCTCCAGTTCGCTTGCGGCGGAGGGGGTGGGGGTGGCGCAACTCCACAAGGCAGAGGTTCCAACACGTTGTTCCTTGCCGTGAAGGATACAACGCCGGCGTTCGCGGCCACCGTATCTGCGGCGCCCAAAATGAAATCGGGCATATTTTCGGCGGCGACGTTCACCGATCCGGCAATGAATCTCGCCTTTCAACTGCTCCGGAACTACACCTATCCAGCCGATGAAGGCAAGATCGACATGACCAATATCTACAAGGTGCTCTTTGAAGCAGGCGGATATCTGGATGATGCGCCGATGCTGTGCTCTTCGATGTCTCTCACGGCCGACAGTTTCATCTCTTCCTATGCCTTCAGTGATTTCCTCAACCATAGCTATAATTGCGGCGGGACGAGGGCTGAATCAGGAGGCTATGGGACCAGCGTCGCATACCAGGCGAGCGGCAGTGACAAATACATGCTGGCAACCTACAAGTGGGCGCCGACCCCGGCCTCGCAGATCACGATCGGCGCGATACAGGCCCATTTTGACAGCACGACCAAGGATGTTCAGCTGACCTTTGCTCAAACCGTAAGCTACCCGCCAAGCGGCGGTTTCGTTACACGCACTACGATCTCGGGGAATAGCGCCACCCATGCATTTGAACTTAAGATCGCCTTGGACAATGGCAGCGGAACAGGAAAATCGATCGTCGGCAAGGGTGTTTCACAAGGAGCAGGGCAATACTTCCTTATGAGGGATGGAGCTAACTACTATTGCCTGCCTGCCGGAGCAACGGAGACGGACCTGAGAAGCATTGCACCAACTGTCGTGGGAGACGTTAGTGTCAACTGCACTACCTACGTAGCTGCTGTCGCAGCTCTTACGCAGTACGATGTAACTAATGCCGCTCACATGCCGAACTTAGATCTGTCCAGCTTTGATCTTGGTGTTGCCGGCACGCCGAAAAAGTACTTAATGTTCCCGTAAAGCCCAGAACGTTATTTTCAGTTCAGCGGCCTGCTATGATAGACTACCAACCAACGGGTGAGGGGCGCGACGACCGCGTCTCTCGCCCGCTCTTATTCCTCCGGTATCGTCGAGGGATACTTACCACCGTGAGTAACAACCCTTCCTCTTACAATCTCCTCATCCCTTCCGGCTTCAGCACCGACGCATCCCCCTCACGCACGAACTCTCTGATCATTGCGACGACCTTGTCGCGTTCCGCGGGCATGCGGACGCGGACGGGAAGATAGTTCGAAGCATGGTTCGCGAAGAACAGACCGCGGGTCATATCGGTGTGCTCAAGCATCTCCGCGAGCTCCGAGAGGATGGAGAAGGCGGAAGGAAGCGCGAACCTGCCATGCCGCTGAAGTTCATACAGCGGCGTCCCTTTTACCACCATGGTTGTCAGCGCTCCCACATAGTCGGGATCGATGGCGGAAAGCAGCTTTCCGGTCAGCCGGGCATGTTCCTGGCTCCTGTCGGCCCCGCCGATCCCGAGCAGGACCGTGACGGAGAGCTTGATGCCCGCATGTTGGACGCGTCGTCCCGCCTCGGCCATCTCTGCCGCGGTCACGCCCTTTTTCATCCAGCCGAGCAGTTCGTCATCCCCGCTCTCGATGCCGAGGTACAGGATGCCGAGCCCTGCCTCCCGGAGCTGCTTCAGTTCTTCCTTCGTTCTTTTCAGGATGTTCTGCGTGTTGGCGTACATGCCGATCCGCTGGAGGCGGGGGAGCGAGGTCCGCAGGAGCGAGAAGAGCGCGAGCAGGTCCGGAAAGGGGGCAGCGAGGCAGTCGCCGTCGGCCAGGAATATCCGCCGTGTGCCCGCACAGTCCGGCAGGCAGCCGCGGATGTCCTGCTCCATCTCGGCGAGACCGCGCACGCGGAAGCGTTTCTGTTTATAGGCAGGACAGAAGATGCACTGATTGTGAGAACACCCGATGGTGTATTGGAGGATCAGGCTGTCGGCCTCGCTGGGAGGCCGTATGACGACGCCTTCATATTCGGGCATGGTGCCTCCCGGTGGATCGGATCAAACCGTCCGCTTTCCGCCGAACGCATCTACGATCTTCTGTACGAACGCGGGCAGCGACGGGTCACGCGCTCCCATGAGGAGAATGCAGTCTCCCGGTCGCGCGTCTGCCTGCAATTTTGCCTGCAGGTCATCGCGACCGCTCACCGCTTCAGCCCGGAATGTCACGGGGCCAAGGCCCTGGATGATATCGTCCGACGAGATGTTCTTTTGCGCCGTGCCTCCGGCATAATAGATCGGCAGGAGATACAACGAGTCCTGCCGCCGGAAAATGTTCTGAAAGGTCGCGATGTATTCATCCTTCAGGAACCGTGTTGGAGCGAACCCGTGGGGCTGGTAGACGGCCAGAATGCGTTCTGAAAGGCCCCGGCTGGCGCGGACAACGGCCGCTATCTTCGCCGGGTTGTGCGCGAAGTCGTCGACCACATGAACGTTCTGCTTCGTCGTGGTCACGAAGAAACGCCGCGCCACGCCTTCATACATGGATACCGCATCGGCAAGCGCCTCCGGTTCGCATCCGAAATGCTCGCATACGCACAGCGCGGCGCTAAGGTTCTCGAGATTGTGATCTCCCGGGAGCGGCAGATGATATTCAACGCCGTTCTTCACCAGCTTGACCGATGTCGGCAGGAGCTCCTCATGGTCCGGCCGCCACGAGCCAGAACCATTCCGGCCGAAGCGTACGGTCGCGGGAAGGGAAGCGAGGACCGGATCGTCGGCATTGGAGGCCGTCCAGGGGGTGTTCGCCGCAAGCGTCTTGAACATCTTCGTTATCTCTTCGATGGTCTTGTGGTCTTTGGAGACGTTCAGGATGACCGCGGCCTCGGGACGATACTTGACCAGCGTTCCGTCGCTTTCATCCGCCTCCACCACCAGGAGATCGGAGCCGCCGTTCCAGGCATTGCCGATGAGCCCCTGCCTCTCGAGCCTGCGCAGGTTTGCGCCGCTCAGGAGGGAGGGCGACTGTCCGCATGCGGTCAGGAACTCGAATATCATCGCGGTCACCGTAGACTTGCCGCTGGTACCGGCGACGGCAATGGTCCGTTTCGTCTCGATGACAGAGGCAAGCAGGTCGGAGCGATGGATGAGGGGAATGTCCCGGTCACGCGCTGCGGCGATGTCGGGATTTGAGTCCTCGATCGCCGTCGAGACGCAGACGACATCGGTATCCGCGCCGACACCTGAACCGTCCTGCGGGACGACGGCGCACCCAAGTCCTTCCAGCGATCGCCGGATCGAGGAACTGTCTTCGCACGCATGGAAGCGATCGGAACCCGAGACCGTGATGCCCTGATAGCGAAGGTGCTGGGCCAGGGCGCTCATGCCGCTTCCGAAGATGCCGGTGAAATGGACGCTGCGGCACGGGCGTCCGCCGATAACGACGGGCGGTGGGTCGATGTACACGACCGTGCCCTCCCTGACCGTTCCGAACAGCCGGATGATGTCGAGATTGCGCAGGCAGACGCAGCCGTGCGACAGGGGAGTGCCGATCTGGTCCTCGCGGCCCGTGCCGTGGATATAGATGTAGCGCTCATAGGAATCAACGCCCGATCCCTTGTTGATCCCTTCCTCGAGGCCTTCGAGCCGCAGGATGCGCGTCAGGATCAGATTGTCCCCGTTCCGGCTGTGGTCCCAATCCTCGCCCGTGTCCTCGCGGTCCCGGAAGACACGGCCGGGAGGCGCGCCGGCCCCGAACTTCTCCGTGATCCGGTGAACGCCGAGCGGCGTCTTGAGCGAGTTCTCCCGGTTGCCATGGCCGAAGCGGGAGGTTGAGGCGTCGTAGCGCTCGACGATCGTAGCGTTCGTGCAGATGAAGAGCGCCTGTTCCTCGATGGACACGACGAGGTAGAGCTCGCCTGGGTCGGTCAGGAGGGGGCCTATTTTTTTATGAATGCGATGTAATTGGGCAGTTTCCATTGGCTGTTTAAAGAAGCTTCATTCGTATTTAAGTTTGAAGTGATTTTATTGCCATGCATGGACAAAATACAATAAGGTCTAAAGGAAAAACTATTTTCGCGCAAAGACGCAAAGGCGCAAAGAAAGAATAACCCTCAAAATGGAGTATGCCGTGAAAACATCTATAACTAAAGAAAGAGAATTTTCATGTATGTCTTCGCAGTAAATTCTATCGACCATTCTTAAGCTTCAGTCGTTGTCTTTCTTTGCGAGCTTTGCGGCTTTGCGAGAGATAGTCGTTTGTAGTAGTTTTCAGTTTTTCTCGAAAAAAATTGCCACGATGATCAGGTCGCACAGGAAGTTTATTATCCTTCTTACCCCACCCACAATCCGTACACCACGATCAGACCCAGCGCCGGCAGCATGTCGATGGTCTTCGTCTGCTTCAGTTTCAGGAGGTTCAGGCCGATGGCCAGGACGATGATGCCGCCCACACCGTCGATGTTGCTCATCATCCGGGGGGCCGTGAGGAAGGTCAGGTGCTTCGCGAACAGCGTGAGGCCTCCCTGGACCACGAACACGGTGACCGCCGAGAACGCCACGGAAGCGCCATAGTGCGCCGTGAGCAGGAACGCGGCGAAGCCGTCCATGACGGACTTGGTCTGAATGAGCGTCCCGTCATTGGAGAGACCGTCCTTCAGCGAACCGATGATGGTCATGGACCCCACGCAGAACAGCGTGCTCGCCACCAGAAATCCCTCGGTATCGTGCTTCCCGGCGGGATACGCCCCATTCAGCCGCTGCAAGGCGCCGCTGGTCCTGTCCTCCAGCCGCAGGGCGCTTCCGGCGATCGTTCCCAGCGCCAAGCTGAAGACAACAGGGATGACGTCCGTTCCGTTCAGGGCCATTTTCAGTCCCACGTACAGGGTCACCAGTCCCAGCGCGTTGAACACGGCGTCCTTCACCCCGTCGGGGACCTTTTTTCCCGCAAGCAGGCCGAGTACGCTCCCGGCAACAACGAGCAAACTGTTGAAGAGGTATCCTTTCATGGAGCGGTATTATAGCCCCGATCCCGGTCTCCGGGCAAGTAAAAGGAGAAGGAAATTCCTTGATTTATCGTGGTGGTTGGTCTATTATTGTGCGGCCTACAGGGCGATCTGCGCCGGGCAAATCATGATGGACGAAACAGGAGGGTGTACCGTGGTAAAGGTCAACCAGGAAGAACTTGCAGAGAAGATAAAAAAGTTGAAAGCGAAGGCACAAGAGAAGACCACGAAGAGCGCAGGCAAAAGGGGAGACCCCGAAGCGCGCACGGCCATCAAGAAAGTGAAGCGCGCCCAGCGGAAGCTCCGCGTCGCGAAGAAATACAAGACCGGCGGCAAAAAGGCGAAGAAGGCCGCTGCTCCGGCGGCATCCTAACACTGCTATCGTCATTCTCTCGATGAAGCGGCTTGCGTGCTGGATACTCGCTGTCGGCGCCGTGCTCGTCATGGGTTCCTGTGCGGGGAAGGCGAGCCACGACGAACCGGTCCTCTCCGACCTGCCATCACCCGTCTCCCCGCAGGTCCCGGACACCCTCTACCGGGAAACCGGAATGGCCTCCTGGTATGGCAGGGACTTCCAGGGCAGGACCACGGCGAGCGGCGAGATCTTCGACATGAACAGCATTTCAGCTGCACACCGGACCCTGCCGCTGGGGACGGTCCTGAGCGTAACCAACCTCGACAACTTCAAGAGCATCAAGGTCAGGATCAACGACCGGGGACCTTTTGTGAAAGGCCGGGTGCTCGAACTTTCCTTTGGCGCGGCGAAAGAGCTTGGTTTTGCCTCGCAGGGCACGGCACGGGTGAAGCTGGAGAGCCTTGAAGCTGTCAGAGACCCCGCGGTGTTTACGGTCCAGGCCGCGGCCTTTGCGGAAGAAGACAACGCCAGGACCCTCAAGACCCGGCTCCAGAGGAAGTATGAGACGGTGTACATCGTTTCCCATGAGTCGAACGTGAGTAAGTTCTACCGCGTCCGGGTCGGGGCATACACCAGCGAGGAAAAGGCCGAACGCGTAGCGGGCAAGCTGACCCTGGACGGGCTGGAACCGGTGGTGGTGAGGAAGGACTGAGAAATTCAGGAGTCAGGAGTTCTTCCTCGTTATCAGAGGAATTTTGATGGGCATTGATCGGTGACGAAGGTTTTTTCGTTCGTGCGGTATATCACCTGGAGAATGGTGCAATGAAGATAACAGTCAAGCCCGGAAAACTGGAAACCATCAGGACCGACGCGGCGGTCATCATGATCGTTGAAGGCGAGAAGCCGGGTCCTGTTGCCGCGCGCGTGGATAAAGCGCTCGGCGGGATGGTCCAGAGGCTGATCAAGCGCGGCGAGTGCACCGCCAAGCCCGGCAGCGTTTGCCTCCTGTATCCCGAAGGGAAGATCGCGGCTGAGCGGCTTATCGTGGTCGGGCTCGGCAAACGTGCCGACCTTACCCTTGACCGGCTTCGCCTTGCCGCGGGGAAAGCGGCTGCAGCGGGCCGCAGCGCCGGAGCGAAGAACATCGTTGTTGCACCGGAAGGATCATCGTTCGATCCCGCTGAGGCCGGACAGGCACTGGCCGAGGGCAGCACGCTCGGTCTGTACCGGTTCCTGAAATACAAGTCCAAGGACAAGAACAACGGTAAAAAAGAGATCGCGTCGATCACGGTCCTCATGGAAAAGGCCTCCGCTGCCGGCGCGTTCCAGAAGGGCGTCCGGACCGGCGAGATCATCGCGGCCCAGGCCGCCCTGGTACGCGACATGGTCAACTCGCCGTCCGCCGATATGACCCCGACGGACATCGCCGGGATCGCGAAAGGACTGGCGAGGAAACACCGCTTGAAGGTCCAGGTCCTGGAGCGCGACCGCATGCGGAAGCTCGGCATGGGCGCGCTTTTGGGTGTGGCGTCGGGCAGCGTCCAGCCTCCCAAGTTCATCATCGCGGAGTACCGCGGCGGCGGGAAGAGGCCTTTCGTCGCCCTTGTCGGAAAGGCCATCACCTTTGATTCCGGCGGCATCTCCATCAAGCCGTCGGACAACATGGACAGGATGAAGGACGATATGAGCGGCGGCGCGGCAGTGCTCGGTGCCATCGCGAACGCGGCCGCGCTCAAGCTCCCGCTCAACATCGTGGCGCTCGTTCCGGCAACGGAGAACATGCCGAGCGGCAGCGCCTACAAGCCCGGCGACGTGCTCCGGACGATGTCGGGCAAGACCATCGAGATCATCAACACCGACGCCGAGGGAAGGCTCATCCTTGCCGACGCCCTGGCCTATGCCTGCCGGTACAAACCGGCGGTGATCGTGGACATCGCGACCCTGACCGGCGCCTGCCGGATCGCCCTGGGCCAGGAAGCGACGGGGATGGTCGGCACAAGCGAGAAGTACAAACAGAAGATGCGCGCGGCGGGGGAGAAGACCGGCGAGCGCGTCTGGGAGCTGCCGCTCTGGGACGGCTACCAGGACCTCATCAAGAGCGACATTGCCGACATGAAGAACGCCGGCGGCAGGGACGGCAGCGTCATCACCGCGGCCTGCCTGCTCTCGAAGTTCGTGGAGAAGTATCCCTGGGTCCACCTCGACATCGCTTGCACTGCCTGGACCGACAAGGACCGCCCCTACACGCCCAAGGGCGCGACCGGCATCGGCTGCCGGCTGCTGACGCAGTTCCTGCGCGACTACGCGGCAGGTGCTAAGTAACAAGCACGACCGGTAACGGATCCCGCTCAGACTCCCTTTCTTTTGCGTTATTGCTCCTTGTTCGCACGCAAACATCGTTATATTTTCAGCTGCCTTTCAACCAACCACACCGTCCTGTGTCATATCCTCAGTACATCAATGATCCCCACACTCTCCAGGGGAGGGGAGCACGGTTGGGGAATAAGGAGGAAGTGGCATGAAGAAACTGGCCGGTATTGTTATGGCAGGTGTTGTGGTGATGGTGTTTGCATCGGTTGTGTTCGGCCAGCCATGGCAGGGCTGGAAGGACTGCGGCGGCTGGTGCCGGGAGAGCGGCGGCGGTCCGGGCGGAGGACCGGGCAGGATGTATGACCCGGCCAGGGCCGAGACCGTGCAGGGCGAGGTCACGGCGGTCGAGAAGATCGGCGGCGGACGGAGGATGGGTCCGGGCATCGGCCTGAAGCTCAAGACGGCATCGGGCGAGATGACCGTCCACCTGGGACCACAGTGGTACATCGAGCAGCAGGGCGAGGTCCCGATCAAAGCGGGCGACATCGTCGCGGTGAAGGGCGTCAAGGCGTCGAGAGGCGGGACGGAGTTCTTCCTCGCCGGCGAGGTGAAGAAGGGCGGAGACGTCCTGAAACTTCGCGACGAGAGCGGTGTGCCGCTCTGGGCAGGCTGGCGACGGGGCGGTCCCGCGCTGAAGTAGCGTCTCCGACTGCACGCGTAAACCAGATGGCATGCGGCCGGTCCGAGCTCTATCGGGCCGGCCCTTTTTGTGCCTGAAGGACGCGTATAAAATCCTTGACTCTTTCCCGCGGTGCCCCTACAATGACTGCACTTTGAGCGGCACAGGCGGACTATGTACCGGGAAATGACCTATGCCGATGCCGTTTCGGGCGTCGAAAAACACATCACCAAAGGCCGATTCGCGAAAGCGGACATCTTCATTGCCGCGTATCGGGGGCAGCGCTTCATCGTCAAGGACTTCGGGAAGCGGGGGGTCTGGGAGCGGAACCTCATCGGCCGTATCGTCATCGGCCGCGAGTCGAGGGCGTACGAGGTCCTCGCCGGCATTGAGGGCCTTCCCGCCCGGTTCAAACGGCTGTCGCCCTACGCGCTGGCCATAGAATATCTCGAAGGCAGGGACCTCGGGGGCGTGGAGCGCCACGAGATCGGGCCGGGGGTCATCCGGCAGTTCGAACGGATCATCAATGATCTCCATGAGCGCGGGTGGGTCCATCTCGATCTCCAGCGGCGGTCCAACATTCTTTTGGTGAACGACCGGGTGTTCGTTGTGGACCTGGCCTCTGCGTTCCATCCCGGAGGGGTTCCCCTGATAGGGCGTTGGCTGGTCCGTCTCCTGGGATTTGCCGACCGGCTGTCGCTCATCAAGATGAAGACCATCTTCGCTCCGGAACTGCTTACGCCCGATGACCGGAGACTGATCCGGATACGGAACCGCTTCATGCCGACGAACTGGGAACTGTAAGGCGGATGCGGACAACTTCTTTGACACTGAAGAAGCGGATTTTTAAGACGATAAAGGCGGATGGATCAATCAAGTCCTGATGCTTCTCGCAATTCTTTGGTTTTGCAGTATCCGCCGTTATCAGATTTCTATCAGTGTCGCCTAGAGGCGCCTACTTTTGGAAATCAGTGTCAAAGGTTCTTTGTGGACCGGGGAACAGATATAAGGAGACGCACATGGCAGTGAAGGACACCGTACAATACAAATTGACAAAGGTGACGACGAAGACGGTCCTCGCCGGCATCGTGGGCATCGTCATGTTCTTTCTGGCGAAGGACAAGCACCTTGCCCCTGTCTGGTTCATCCCTGGCGCCGTGGTCACGATATTCGGTGAATGGCTCCGGCTCTGGGCCGCAGGCCACCTCCGGAAGAACAAGCAGCTGACCACGACGGGCCCCTACTCGTACGTGAAGAATCCCCTCTACATCGGCACGCTGCTCATCACCGT
This sequence comes from Nitrospiria bacterium, assembly GCA_919902495.1. Classification (GTDB taxonomy): domain Bacteria; phylum Nitrospirota; class UBA9217; order UBA9217; family UBA9217; genus JAAXXJ01. The sequence goes on along the minus strand of CAKKRC010000050.1, from coordinate 4,114 downwards.
GGGTTACAGCGCCATGGCCATGAACATATGGATCATGGTCGCGGGCTTCGTCTGGTTCTTCATCTACTACGCGCCGTACAAGAAGAAGCAGGAGAACGAGAAGCTCATCGGCAGTTTCGGCGCGGCCTGGACCGAGTTCGACAAGGCCGTGCCGGACTACCTCCCGCGCCTCACCCCGTACCCCGGCAGGGGAACGAACCGCTGGAGTTTCGAGGTCGTGAAGAAGAATTCCGAGCACGAGACCGCCGCCGCTGTCTTTGTCGGCTTCGCCGTCATGCTGTACCTGCTGGTGCGGTAACGACCTCAGGCTTCCCCGTGCCGCCCTCGGCGGTCCTGTCCTGATTGACGGGGAACGCGCTGTTTGGGATACTCGCATCACCCTGGTCTGAAGGTGTGATCCGCAATGAACAGTGCCCAGATCCTCGGTTATCCCCTGCTGCTGCTCTCCGGGCTCGAGCTATTTCTCGGCCTCCTGCTCCTGAAGCAGAACCCCCGCAACAGCCCCGTCAACAAGGCAACCGCGGCCTGTGCCTTCGCGGCTGGCCTCTGGTCCCTCAGTTCCGCCTTCATGTACATCCGCGTTTCCCTCGGGATGGACTTCATCTTCTTCGCCCGTGCGAGCTGGATAGGGTGGTTCACGGTCCCCACGGCGCTCCAGACCGTCCTGTTCCTGAGGGATGAACAAAGCCGCAAGGCACGCATGACGGGGTATGTCCTGTATCCGTTCTGGTTCGCGGTGCTCTTTCTCTGCCTGTTCACCAACCTGATCGTCACGGACGGCTATGTGCCGATCCCGTACAGCAACAGCCCCGGCCCGCTTGAGATGTATTTCCGCACGGCCGGCGGCCTGATGGTGTTCTGGCTCATCTTTGAGATCTTCCGGCTCAGGCGGCAGGTCACGGGATACCGGCGCTCCCAGCTCAGCTATTACCTCTATGGCACGATCATCTTCGGGACCAGCGGCGCCGTTATCGGCGGGTTTCTGCAGTTGTTCACCGGGCAGGGGCTTGAGCCGTCGCTCAGCGCTTACGCCAGCTTCCCTTGGATCCTGATGATCTTTTACGCCATCTCCCGGCACCGTCTTTTCGACATCCGTCTCATCTTCTCCCGCACAGTGTTCATCCTGTTCCTGTCGTTCTTCATTTCCGCGCTGCAGTTCCTGCTTTTCAAGATACTGGAGCCGGTGGTGGGCGCCGTTACCTCCATCTTCATCTCAGTTCCGATCATCGGGGTCATTTTCTTTGCCACGCCGCTCAGCAGGAACGTGCAGCAATGGATCAACGACCTGGTGCTGGGCGGCCGGTATCAGTATCAGAAGATGCTGAAGGAATCGGCCAACGCCATGATCACCATCCTGCACCGCGACGAACTCCTGCGGTATATCGTCGAAAGCGTCCGGAACGGACTGGGGGTCAAGGAAGCTCTCCTGTACCTGGCAGGGCCGAACGATGTCTATTCCACGCGCCACTGTGCCGAGGTCAATTCGGACACACTTGATGGGTGCGTCCTTCCGCACAATATTGTGGAGTGCCTCAGGGACGCCGGACAGCCGATCATCAGCGAGGAGCTGGCGATCGGCGCACCCGCTGCGGGCGGCCTGGTGGAGACGATCGGAAGGATACGGGCGGAGCTTATCCTCCCGCTGACCTCCAAGGGACAAATGCTGGGCGTGCTGACCCTCGGGAAGCGGCAGAACGGGGAACCGTACCTCCAGAGCGACATCGACGTGCTTCAGACGGTCGCTGGTCACGCGGCAGTTGCCATCGAGAATGCCCATTTGTTCGAAGACGCCGGAAAGGCCCGGGCGAACCTCCGGGAGAGCGAGAATATATTTCGCACCCTGGCGGAAACGACGACTGCCGGCATCTTCATCCTCCGGCCAGACCGGATCATCTATGCCAACAAGGCCAGCGCTCGTCTAAGCGGATATGGCATCAATGAGCTGCTGACCATGAGCCCGTGGGTCATCATCCACCCGGAGTACCGGAGCGCTACGCGCGAGCGCGCGAGAGCCATCCTGCAAGGTCAGCAGGTATCGCCTCAGAACGAGTTCAAGTTCATCACCAAGGCGGGGATGGAACGGTGGGCGTTGTCCACCTCGGCGGCCATCGATCTGCAGGGGGAACCAGCCCTCATTACGACCCTCGTGGATGTCACGGACCTCAAGATGGCGGAAGAGGAGCGGGCCAAGCTGTACCAGGAGAACGAGAAGTACTATCGCGAGCGGATCGCAGAGCAGGAACGGTTTGGCGCCGTCTTAAGCACGACAAGCGACGGATTCTGCATTGTGGCATCCGGCAACCGGTTCCTGTACGTCAATGATGCCTGGTGCCTGATGCTGGGGTACACGCGCGATGAAATGCTGGCGAAGTCGATCCTCGATATGGACGTCCAGACGTCCCCGGAACTTATGGAGCAGCAGCTCCAGAACATTCGCGAGCAGGGGCATGGTCTCATCGAGACCCGGCACAAGCGCATGGACGGCACGGTGATCGATGTCGAGATCAGCGTCAACTATTATCGCACGGAAAATGTGTTTTTCGCGTTCATCCGGGACATCACGGAACGCAAGCGGTCCGAGCGAGAGCGTGACCGGATGGTTGCGGAGAAGGAAAAGATCCTGAAGGACCTTCATGACGGCATCGGCGGGCTGACGTCGAACATCAACCTGCTGGCCGAGCTGGCGCGGAAGAACGATGATCTTCAGGCGGTCAGAAATTCGCTGGGAACGATCTCCGAACTGTCCCGTGAGAGCCTCTCGGAGATCCGCTCGTTCATTCAAAGCCTCGACGCGAAGGAACTGAGCTGGCACGCGATCGCGGCCGAGTTCCGGAGCCTGGGGAACACGATCATCGTGCCGCATGGCATGGCGTTCTCGCTCAACGCACAGTTGGGAAAGCAGATCGGCGGACCAAGCAGCACGGTCAGCATGAACCTGTTCCGGATCTACAAGGAATCGCTGGCGAACGTCATCAAGCACGCGAAGGCATCAGCGGTAGACGTGTCATTTATCGTCGATAGTGGACGGGCGATCCTCGATATCCGCGACAACGGCATCGGACTGGACGGCAGTCGGGTAAGCGGAAGGGGGCTCCCGAACATGAAGAGCCGCGCCGGGGAAATGGGCGGGTCCCTCGCCGTCACCTCGGACAACGGGACCCGGATCCGCGTCGAACTGCCCATACCCTGAAAATACCCCATCGGAACGCTGGCTTTTCACCGGCATGATGTGTTAGAGTCCTGATTATGAAGATCTCGATCGTAGAAGATGACGTCCTGCTGCGCGAAAACCTCAAACTGCTCCTGAGCGGCGAGTCGGGGATCTCCGTGGTCAGTGCCTATGGATCGGCCGAGGAGGCCCTGGCCGGGATCAAACGGGCGCGTCCCGACATACTGCTGGCCGATATCGGCCTTCCCGGCATGTCGGGCATCGATCTCATCAGGAAGGTGAAGGACCTGATGCCGGACCTCGAGATCATGGCGCACACGGTGTTCGACGACCGGGAGACCGTCTTTTCGGCCATCAAGGCGGGGGCATCGGGATATATCCTGAAGGGCAGCACGCCGCGGGACCTGATCGACGCCCTGCACACCCTTGCCAAGGGTGGATCTCCCATGAGCCCCAAGATCGCGCGCAAGGTGATCCGTGAGTTTCAGGATGAAGGGGTCGATGAGCAATACCTCCTGAGCCACCGGGAGATAGAGATCGTCAGGGAGGTCGAGAACGGCCTGACCTACAAGGACATCGCAACAAAGCTCGGCATCAGCCCGCATACCGTCCATACCCATATCAAGAACATCTATGAAAAGCTCCATGCGAAGGACCGGCCGGAGGCGCTGGTCGCCGCAAGAAGGAAGGGGATCATTTAGCAAGTTATTAATGAAATTCTTGCCAAAATGGCAGAATTGTTGGTAACGTCTTGTGGTTACGATGCCCGTATCGTCAAACGTCTTTCGGGTAACGGTAATGCAAAAAGACCGAATAACGTAACCACTGGACGAAACGGGCGTCGTCACCGTTACCATAACCTTTTGGTTCCCCGCACCTTGTCAAAGAAATAGGACGCGGGGCTCTGCCGGCCTGCCCCGACTAGTCGGGGCTTGTCCGGGTTAG
>CAKKRC010000049.1 GCA_919902495.1 Nitrospiria bacterium | reverse complement strand
AAGAGTGTGCCATGAAAAGCATTAACTAGCAAGAACTTATTTTACGCTGTACTAGGGCGTCCTGAACCAGTAGTTCATACCAGAGCCAGGCAGGTCGCGTCCTAGACATTGCTGTCGATTGATCGATGTGTAATAATGCGACCACGGTGTGATCCGTGTCTTTCCGTCGATCTTGAAACGCGCTCTCACGGTCCATAGATATTCCGACGCAGGTTCCAGCATCGCCTCCATCTTGTGCTCGGCGATCCCTTCGCGCCGTACAACTTAGGGGACGTTGTGTCCGACATGGCATTAAGAATCATAATACAAAATCGACTTTGTATAGTATAAGGACACCCAGGACACAACATCCCCTATTGTTCTTTTTCCCTGTCATGAACCGCTGATACAGGAACGACACCATCTTTTGCGCGTAGCCTTTTGGGAAATCCATCAATCAGTTGTTTCGATATCGCGGACGGCCAACTGAAACGCTTGTTCCATCTCCGGTCTCAGATGTTCGGGAATGAGAGAAAAAACCATCTTCCTGAAAGCGGAACGCACTATCTTAATCCCCGCCGCATCACTTAGCCCGGATGTCGGGTCAAGGGGATCGGGTTGTTCTGCATATCTGAAGATACGCTCGAACAATGCTTCAACGCCGGTGATCGCCTTTGTCTCCACCAGCCTGTCTAGATTGATGCAGATGGCGGTCGAAAAATCAATCGACGCGGTTAGGGTCTCGCCAGGCTGAGCAGGGATAGTGCTATTGGCGATGATCAGGTCGACCATACCGCTATATCGCCATTTCGTTCTGTATTCCAGCATTTCGCGCATGCTGTTGAACTTGCTATTGCTGAACGTCCAGCGATTCCTTTCGAACTCTACAACGATCTTTTCGTCGCCCTCTGATGATTCTTGCGCGTACCCCACACAATAGAACGTGATATGTTCCGCTGAGCGCACGTGATAGTATCCGAGATGTGGAAGCACACCATTTTTCGCCAGTTCTGAATCTGGTCGCACGAACAGCAGACCAATCATGCGCGCCTGCCCTCTCGGTGTGCGCAGCACAAGATCCCCTCGTAATCGTGTCAGGAAATCATTCCAGTCGGACGCATACTCCATGAGCTTTGTCATAATAGTTCATCAGGACCAACCCGGGGTTAAACTTAATTATTGAGATTCGGGTCGGTTGTAGGTCAAGTTTCAGAATTCACCTTCTCACCCGCCAGGCTTTCCCCGTCCTCACATCCTCCACTCGATCTTCGGCGCATTCCTGGGCACCAGCCGCTGGTACCGGTACATCGGATATCCCGCCATCAGGACGCCATGGACAGCGTTGTCCGTGGGGACCTTCAGGGCCTCCCGGAGCGGCTGCCACTGGAGCAAACCCACCATGACAAAGCCGGCCCAGCAGGCGCCGAGGCCGAACGTGGGCGCTGCAAGATCGAAATAGGCGAGCGCGGAGGTGCAGTCAACGGCGCCCAGGCCGTAGGCCTTCGGCGCATGAGCAAGGACGAGCGCCGGTGCCCCGCGCGTCACGCCGTCTATGCCCTGCTTCCATCCGTCCACAACGCGGTCGAGACGGTAGTTCAGCGCGATCGGGGCCTTGGCCTTGACCAGTTCCTGCATGTGATCAACGACCATGCCGGCGATCTTCTTCACCTCGTCGCGGGAATTGACGACGAGCCAGCTTATGAGCTGGCTGTTCCCGCCCGTGGGCGCGTATCGGCTAAGCTCGACCAGCTTCTGGAGCTTCTCCTGCTCAACCGGTTTGTCCTGGTACGTGCGGATGGAGCGACGGGAGCGGAGGAACTGCTCGGCCTGTGCAGGCGACAGGCTGAGCGCCCGGTCGACAGCCGGGAAGTCCTCGTGCTTCAGCATCGAGTGGGTGAACGCGCCATGTGGACAGACCGCGACGCAGTGGCCGCACCGGATGCAGCGCTCCATCGCGTCAGGCGTCGGCTCAGGCGTTGAGGAAGCATCCTTCATCGCGATGATCTTGATGGGGCATTCGGCAACGCAGATGCCGTCGCGTTTGCATTTCTTTTCGTCGATGGTGAACAGGCTCATGAAGCCTCCTTGAAGACCCGGGAGCGAACCCCTGGGATTCAGGTCTACTTTCATATCAATTCATTATTTAACAAAAAAACATATCTCGCGGCACTCACTTATTGGCCGTTTCAAACAGATCTTTTTTTAAGGCCTCACTGATGCGTCCAGCATAGTCAACATATGAATCGTAGTTAAACCCTATGCTATCAGGTTCAATGCTTCCGACAATGCCGTGCATCTTAAGGATCACTTGTTCGGATGAAATTATATTGATATCATAGAAAAATGTTTGTTTAAACCCTGGGTCCAACGAATAGGTCACATTTACGACATCGGGAAATTCTTTCTTGTTGATGATCTGAGAGCTGCTGCCGAACACTAACCCCAGGGTACTTGCGTTTTCGTATACGAGATTTCCGTAATAGGCATTTTCGATCGGGCGATTTAACGTAATGAAGACGCCCGGCTGATTACCTCCTGTGGGAGGACCGGAACGCATTGCCTCCGTGACGACTTTAACTGTCTTGTCCACGTTAGTATCAATGGTGATCGAATACTTGTTGCTCAGTATTGAGCATATTTCTGCAATCGGCACATTATCTAAAGCCTTCTTTTTTTCATCAATATAAGATGATCCAAAAAGGCCGACCAACGGATTCCCTGCAGCTTTGACTATTCCAAGTTTAAAGGTTTTACTTTTGTTTTGCTCTAGTAAGGCAGCATCGACTTCTTGATAGGTGGTGGCGCACCCTGTGCTTAAAATTGAGATAAGGCAAACAGTTATAGCGGTTCGATATCGCAGCGTCATCAAATTATTCATGCAATGACCTCCCTTTGTCAAAAACACTAACGCCCGCTGCAGCCACCGGCGTAGACGGTCGGCTGGGGAACCCCTGAGGGTCAGGTCGTGCGGCTTGACATTGCCTACGCCGCAGCCTTATGCGCTTCCACGCGGAGCTTCACCCGCTCGTTCGTTTGAAGAATTTTGATGATCTCCAGAATGTTATCCGCACGTGGATTGCCTCGCGGTCCCAGCATGCGGTGAACGCTCTTGTCCGTCTTTTTGAGCTTCTTTGCCAGCTGCTGGAAGGTGATTGTCGCGTTGATATAGTCGCGGAGCATGGCCTTGCCCGCATCGAGGTCTCCTGCCAGCAGTTCGTTCACGGCCTCGATCAGCATCTGTCTTCTGAATGCCGGATCGCTTACGGCACGGTCCAGGATGGTTGTTCTGAATTTTCGCGTAATGGGCATGTTGCTACCTCATTTCTGTCTCGATTTGGCCTGCTTATACTCCGCCCAGTGCATCTGGGCTGTTTGGATGTCCTTTTGCTGGGTCTTCTTGGCGCCACCACCAAGCAGGATGACCAGTTCGTCTCCCTCCTGGCCGAAATAGATCCGGTACCCTGGGCCGAAATCTATCTTATATTCCGACACACCCTTTCCAACGGACTTTACGTTGGAGAAATTCCCCTGTTCCAGACGATAGAGCGCGACGGCCGCCTTTGCGGCTGCCTGCGCGTCGAGCGCCGAGAACCACTTGGCAAAGGTTGATGAGCCTGCCCTTACATATTCGATGACTTTTCGTTGGGCCATCAATTTCTCTTAAGGTAACATATATGCTACCATTAGTCAACAGCCGAGTTTTTGGTCGTGATATCTTTGGGGACATCATTCTATCTACGCTTTCCTGCCGTTCTCCGAACCGCCAAGCGCCCGGTAGAGCGACCACTTGGCGCTGCCTGCGATCAAAGCCCTTTCTCCTTCTTCATCTTTGCCATCTGACCCAACGCATAGTTATGGTAAGGATGCCCTTTGGGCGCCGTTTCCGCTAATATCTGCAGGTGGCTGAGCCCCTTGTCCCGGTCGCTCAGCTTTCCCATATAGATCCTCGTCAGATTGAACCTCGCCTGCATGTTCGAACCATCATGGTCAAGCACCTTTTCATACAGCTCCGCGGCGTTGCCGTAGTTCTCCTTCCGCTCAGCCAGAACGGCGCTGTGATAATGCGCATTTGTCTCGACGGCACGCCTGACGGCTTCCTCGTCGATGGTCACCTCTTTCATCAATGCCGCCCAATCCCAGCGAAATACGGCGACCAGCAGGCATGCGCCGAAGACCGCCGATACATAGAGGAACATCGGCACCCTTACGATAATATCGAAGAATCCGAGAAGGGCATATCCGAGAAAACCGGCAATACAGCACTGAAGTATAAAATAGGGATCGATGATCTGGTTGATCAGTCTTATGAAGATCTTTACAGCCTTTCCTTGTCGTCTTTCCTGCATCCCCGTTAACCTTTCTCTGCCTGACCTAATGCTCTGGCAATTCAATTACGCTGCAGGACGTTGGTCCGAGGTCAGACCGAGAATCCCCCACGATCGTACATCATTAAGGTCATCTTTCCTGTTTCTGTTTGTTCATCTGCCGTTGATACTCGTCATAGCTCATGTCCGAGCGCCTCATGCAGTCATCCCTGTCTGCCGTACCCTGCATCTGCTGACAGTTCATAGACTGGTTCTGTCGAAGGCTGTCATAGGCTACCTGCGCGCAACCCGTGCAGGCAAACAGGATCATCAGCGTGGTTATTTTGATGCTACTTACCGGTCGGATCATGATCGCTCTCCCGTGGTTCTGCAAACCGTCTTCCGCTTTTGTACAAGAATGAATTAAGAATTAAGAGGGCAGAAGTCACTTCTTTCTTCTACATATAGGCGACGGGAGGGTGAGGAATAGGAAGGAACTACCGCGCGGAACTCCCGACGGCTTGAGAATATAAGATCTGAGCGCTGGAGTCAAGAATTTGCATTATATATGCGGATGTATGCACCTAACCGGACGGGTAGGTCGGAAAGCAATGTGGGTCGTCTCTCGCGGAGCCCGCAGAGGTTAAGACGTAGACACATTCAAGGATTTTTTTTCTACGAGCTTGGCGTCTCTGCGAGAAACCGGTTTTCAATAATGTGTTTCGCCGGGATTACTCTTCCTCCTTCAAAATGCGCCACAGGCTCGTCCTCGATATCCCGAGGACCTCCGCTGCCCTGGACTTGTTGCCGCCGTACAGTTCGATCACCGACTCCGCGTATTCCTTGTTCAACTCCTCGATGGTCTTGACCTTGCCGGGCTGCAGCGTCTCGATCTGGAATGCCTTCATGCTCTGGGGAAGGCTCGCGGCCGTTATCGCTCCGCTCTTTTCGAGGATGATGGCGCGTTCGACGATGTTCTCGAGCTCGCGGACGTTCCCGGGAAAGCTGTAGTGACGGAGCACGTCCATGGCCTCTTTCGTGAAGCTCGTTATCTTCTTGTTCGATTTCGGCAGATGCTTCTTGAGGAAATAACTTGCCAGCGGCTCGATGTCCTCCCGGCGGTCGCGGAGCGGCGGGATGAAGATGTCCATGACGTTCAGGCGGTAGTAGAGGTCCTCGCGGAACTTTCCCGCGGCGATGATGCCCCGCACGTCCTGGTTCGTGGCGGCGATGAACCGCACGTCCACGTGGATCGGCCGCGTCCCGCCGACGCGGTAGAACTCCCCGTCCTCGATCACCTTGAGCAGCTTGGCCTGGAGGTTCGGGACCATCTCGGCGATCTCGTCGAGGAACAGCGTGCCCGTGTCAGCGATCTCCACAAGACCCTGTTTGGTCTTGACGGCGCCGGTGAAGGCGCCCCGCTCGTGGCCGAAGAGCTCGCTCGCGAGCAGTTCCTCGGTCAGGGTGGCGCAGTTGATGGACAGGAACGGCCGCTCCTGCCGCTTGCTGGTGAAGTGGACGATCCGCGCGAGCAGACTTTTGCCCACGCCGGTCTCGCCGGTCAGGAAGATGTTGCTCTCCGAATCCCTGATCCCCTCGATGGTCTCGAGGATGTCCTTCATGCTCTTGCTCCGGGCGATGATGGACACCTTCTTGTCCATGCCCAGGTAGGTCTTGAGCGCGATGTTCTCCCTGAGCAGGCCCTTGCGGTCGCGTATTTTGTTCACCTTCAGGGTCAGCTCGTCGAGGTCGAAGGGCTTGGTAATGTACTCGATGGCGCCCTTCTTCATCGCTTCCACCGCCGAGCCGATGCTGCCGAAGCCGGTGATGATGACCACATCGGTTTCCGGGGACTTCTCCTTGACCCGAGCCAGGAGCTCGATGCCCGTCATCCCCGGCATCTTGATGTCAGCGATCAGCAGGTCGAAGGACCCCGCTTCGATCTTCTGCAGGGCGTCCAGGCCGTTCATCGTGCTGGTGACCAGGCAGCCTTCCGCCTTGAGCGCGTTCGTCAGATGTTTGACGGTTATCTCTTCATCCTCTGCTATGAGTACTTTGAATGCCATGGTGTTTCCTTGCGATCCGGAAGTGTTTTCGTCTATAACAGGTGGCTGAAAAAGGTCTCATGACTCAAGAACGCACCCTAAAGGGTGCGGCTACCTAGCATAAAACAATGCATTACACATTGGTAGCCGCAGGCTTTAGCCTGCGATATTAGTTATGCAACACCCTACCAAGACGGATCTCCGATCTTCACAGCTCCCGGGGCATCGTGATCGTGAACGTCGTGCCCTTTCCCTCTTCGCTTGCCACCGCGATCTCTCCGTAGTGCTTTCTGATGATGTTGAACACGATGGCGAGGCCCAGGCCCGTGCCTTTGTCCTTGGTGGTGAAGAACGGCTCGAAGACCTTGTCCAGCGATTCCTTCGCTATTCCTTTGCCGCTGTCCGAGACGGTGACGACTACGGCGCCGTCGCTCGCCCTGACACTCGCAGCGAGGTCTCCCCCGTCGGGCATGGCCTCCACAGCGTTGGTGAACAGGTTGATGAAAACCTGCTCCATCTGCTCGGGGTCCGCCGCGAGAATGACGCACTCCGATCCTGCATCCAGGGAGAACCTCACCTTCGCCGTGTCCACGCTGAGCTTCTTGTAGACACCGCCCATCAGTTCGCACAGGTCGACCTTCTGCAGGCGGGGTTCGCGTCCCCGGGCGAACTCCAGGAGCTCGCTCACGATCCGCTTCACCCGGACCGTCTGGCCCAGGATATCGTCGACCGCCTCGTGCATAATCGGAGAACAGTCTTCTCCCGCCTGTTTCGCGAGCACCTGCGCCGAAAGATGGATGTTGTTCAGGGGATTGTTCAGCTCATGGGCAACGCCCGCGGCAAGCGTCCCGATGGCGGCGAGCTTCTTGACCTGGATAAGCTCCCTGTTCTTCCGCTCGATCTCGGCCGCATGTTCGGCAAGCTGGTCCTCCATGTGATCGAACTTCCGGATAAGCAGGCCCACTTCGTCGTTCCCCCATTTCCGCTCAGGCGCCGCGACGTGCGGGAACGCCCCCGTCCCGGTCTTCTCCACGACGCTGATCAGCAGCATCAGCCGCCGGGACACGGACCTGCTTATAAAAAAGAGCGTCCCGATGCCCACGACGAAGAACAACGGAAAGATCACCACAATCGCGATCTGCGAAAGACGAATGACCGATTCGACCTTTTCACGGGCTGCCTTGTCCAGGTCCTTGGCCGTTTCCACGATCGACTCGCCCGTTTTACGGAGCAAGGCGTTATCCGATTCGAGCTCCCTCAGCCCGCTGATCAGCGCATGGCCGGCCGGGAATGAGATCACCTTGCTCAAAAAGATCGCTGTTTGAGACGGCTTTTCTATGAAGGCCAGCTCCGCCAGGGAAATGAACAATGCATGCTGCATATGCTCGTCCTTTGTTCTGCCGAATGCCGCCGTTAACCGTCGCACCAAAGACTCTATATGGTTGAACCGCTGCTCGTATTCAGCGAGATACGAACGAAGCGCCTCGGTATCCACCTTCTCCATGTTCGGGTGCTGCTCCAGGATGCCCTTGAGCTCTGCGAGGTAGGCATGCACGGCCTGTGATTCCTCGTCCGCCTTCTGGGGGCTGTACAGGAAATAGTTCTTCTCGTGCCTGCGGAGCTGGAGCGACTTGCGGGTGAAGGTGTCCGTGACCTCGAGATACCGGATCTCCTTCCGGATCTCGATGAAATTGACGTACATGAACGCGGCAAGGATGGCGATGATGGAGGCACTGATAAAAAAGCCGAGCGCTATTTTTTTCTTAAGGGACATGGTAGGGTTGATTCGAATGTAGCACATTGAGCTCCCTGGAGGCAACAGGAAATCCTGTCCGGGCCGCCAAAGCAACCGGGAAGTCAGAAGCAAGAATAGTAGCCGCAATAAAGCGCAAGAGGCGCAAAAAGGGAAGCAGCAAGGCTTTTTGCGTGTTTTGTGCCTTTTTGCGGCAAGGAACCGGGCAGTTGCGTATTCGCCGGTTGTGTTGTAAAATGCATCATTGCGCTGGTCCGGCAGCAGGATGGCAGCATTAGGCTTCTTCACTCGGCATCCTTGCAGAAACGAAGACGTGGCCGCTCGAACGCAGCACCGGGACGAAACCATGGTCAACGCAAAGCTCAGCATACGGCAAAAGATCACCTTCGGATACTATGCCTTCATGGGGATGGTCATCGGCCTTTCCATCATCACGCTGGCGCAGATGGAATTCATGGAAACGAGGATGATCTTCGGCGCCGCGGTCCATGAGTTCCTCGATACCGTCCTCGAGGTAAGGCGCTTCGAGAAGAACTACCTGCTCTATGAGCGGCAGACCGACTACCGGGAGAATGCGCGATACATTGCCCAGGCACAGGACCTGCTCGTCATGAAGAGCAAACGGTTCGACACCATCGCGTCCCCCGACCGCATCCAGGCCGTCCAGAAGCTCCTTGACCAGTACCGGGAGCAGATGGAGCGGCACTTTGCCCTCTCCGGCAAGATATCCTTCACCTTCGCCCCGTCCATCCAGGAGCGCAAGAACATGATCGACTTCAGGATACGGAGCATCGGGGACAACATCACGACCGCTGCCCTGGACGTCGAAATGAGCGAACGCAAGAGCCTCATCGAGCAAAGCCATGGTACCCAGAGGATCGTCATCGGATCGATCGTGGTGCTTGCCGTCCTGGTGGTCATCGCGGGCAGGGTCCTTTCCCGGATCGTCCTGCTGCCCCTGCAGCGCATCGAGACGACCATGGACGAGATCGCTGATGGGAAGTTCGTCAACATCCAGATCGGGTCCCATGAGCAGGAGATCGTCTCGCTTACCCGGGCCTTCAACAGGATGATCCGCGAGCTCGAGCTCCGGCAGCGCCATCTTGTCCGGTCGGAAAAGCTCGCCTCGCTCGGCACGCTCCTCTCGGGGGTGGCCCATGAGCTGAACAATCCCCTTTCGAACATCTCTTCGTCGGGACAGATCCTTTCAGAGGAACTGAAGGAGGGTCAAGGGTCAGGGGTCAGGGCTCAGGGGACACGACAGGCAACACCGGTCCCGGATTCAGCGTTTATGATCGAGCTGGTCAGCCAGATCAACGAGCAGACGGACCGGGCACGGAACATCGTGCGGTCCCTCCTCGAGTTCTCACGCACCATGGATTTCAGCAAGCAGTCCCTGCCGCTCAGAGACACGCTGGAGGAGACCATCCGGTTCGTGAAAGGACAGATGCCCAAGAACGTGACCATCACCCTGAACGTGCCGGACGATATTTCCATCACTGCCGACAAGCAGCGGATCCAGCAGGCATTCCTGAACCTCATCAAGAACGCCATCGAGGCGGTCACGGGAAATGGCGCCATTTCCATCGGAGCCCGGAAGCGCCGCGCCGTGGACAAGGCGGACGACGACACGGGGATCACCACGTATCTCAAGTACCGCGGCAAATGCACCATCGAAGATGACACCGTGGACATCGAGTTCATGGATAACGGTGCCGGGATCCCCGCCGAGGTCCTCCCCAAGGTCTTCGACCCGTTCTTCTCTACCAAGGACGTGGGCAAGGGTTCCGGGCTCGGGCTCTACATCGTCCATGAGATCATCGAGGAGCATGACGGATGCATCGCGGTCAGCAGCGAACCGGGAAAAGGCACAACGTTCCTGATCAGACTGCCGGTGAAGTGAAAAAGCCGACACGGGGACGCGGAGACGCGGGGACAAAGAAGAACCGACAGGGGGACAGGGAAAAGAAGACCGGAAACAACTCGGATGAAATATGATATAAGCAGTTGCCGTATCCGCCGTTATCATAGTTTCTATCGGATTTTATCCGTGTCAAAGGTTTTTATTTTCACCGTGTCGACCTGCCTCCGTGGCAAGAGGGTATTTCTGTTCTGAGGTTATACAAATGAATAATCCTGCAAAGATATTGATCGTTGATGATGAGCGTGTGGCGCTCAAGAACCTCGAGTACATCATGAAAAAGGAAGGCTACGAGGTCGTGGGCACGCAGAGCGGCTCGAATGCCATCCGCTATCTCGATGAACAGCAGTTCGACGTGGTGCTTACCGACATGCGTATGGAGAAGGTGGACGGCATGCAGGTATTGAAAAAATGCCGCGAGCGCCAACCCGACACCGAGGTCATCATGATCACCGGGTACGCGACGCTGGAGGCGGCCGTCGAGACGATGAAGCACGGGGCGTTCTCCTATATCGCGAAGCCCTTCAAGCTCGACGAGGTGAGGAAGGCGGTCTCCGAGGCCGTCAGTCGCGTCGAAATGAAGAAAGGGATCAAGCGTCTGAAGGAACGCGCTGAGGACTTCCCGGGAGAAGGCGGGATCATCAGCCGTGACCGGGCGATGCAGAAGCCCTTGGATACCGCCCGTCAGGTCGCGCTCGTTGAATCCAATGTGCTCATCATCGGAGAGAAAGGCACGGGGAAAGAGCTCTTCGCGCGCTCGATCCATGCCAAGAGCAAGCGTTTCGAACATCCCTTCGTTGCCGTACACTGCGGAAGCTTCACCGAGGAAAAGCTCGCGGACGAACTGTTCGGCCATGAAAAAGGCATGTCTCCGGATGGGCCGGCCGCGAAGAAAGGCGCCATCGAGGAAGCTGCGGGCGGAACGCTCTTTCTTGGAGAGATCACCGCGATGCATCTACCGGTCCAGGCAAAGCTGCTCCGGGTGCTCGAAGCGAAGGAGATCCAGCGCATCGGCGGGACACGGTCCGTCAAGACTGATGTGCGGATCATCGCCGCCGCCGAGCAGGAACCGCTCGAAGCGCCGGGACAGGCCCCGTTCCGGCAGGACCTCTACTACCGTCTGAATGTCGTATCGCTGCACCTTCCCCCGCTTTCCGGCCGGAAGGCGGACATCCCCCTCCTGTCCTATTATTTTCTGAAGAAGTACGCGGATGCCCTGAAGAAGCCCGTGCAGGAGATCGCGGAAGAGGTGATCGGCCTGCTTACGGAGTACGGTTTCCCGGGCAATGTACGGGAACTGGAAAGCATCATTGAGCGCGGGATCGCCCTCGCCAATGGAGACACCATCGAGCTGGCCCATTTGCCGGAACACCTGAAAGAGCTGAGCCTCAAGACCTTCCGGAAAGTGGAGGGGAAGATCCCTTCACTGGAAGAACAGGAGATGACCTACATCAAGTGGGTGCTGAACGAGGCCGGCGGCAACAAGACCCTGGCCGCGCAGATCCTCGGCATCGACCGCGTCTCGCTCTGGCGGAAGCTCAAGAAGTACGGGCTGGAGGAGGAATAAAACGCTTATGAAGGACACATTGAAACCCGGGATCGAATCAACCTTCACCTTTCATGTCCCCGGCACAAAGACCGTCCCCGCGCTCTACCCTGAATCAGCTGAATTTCAGGAAATGCCGGAGGTGTTCGCGACGGGCTTCCTCGTGGGTTTTCTCGAGTGGGCCTGCATCCAAGCGATCAATCCGCACCTCGACTGGCCGGCTGAACAGAGCGTCGGCACCCATATCGACGTCAGCCATGTTGCCGCGACCCCGGCGGGCTTTGACGTCACCGCGAAGGTAAAACTGATCGAGGTCGATAAACGGCGGCTGCTGTTCGAGGTCGAGGCCCACGACGGCGTGGAGCTGATCTCCAAGGGAAAACACGAACGCTTTGTCATCAACAAAGAGATGTTCGATTCGAAGATGCAGGAGAAGATCACCCGGAAGGGAACATAAAGGTGAAGGCATGGGACTGGTAAGGAAAAAAGACCTGAAGAAGACGGCGAAACCGGGGCAGGAGCAGGGAGAGCAGCCGGCGCTCTTGAGCAGAACGCAGCAGAAAAAAGCGGTACAGTCCCTGCAGGACCTGGGCGAACGGCTGGTGAAGCTGTCCGACTCACAGCTCTGCCGGATCGGTCTGCCCGAAGAAGTTCTCAAGGCCGTGAAGGCGGCGAAGACCATAAAAAAACACGGCCCGCTTGGCCGGCAAATGCGGTATGTCGGCTCGTTGATGCGGAAATGCGATCCCGCGCCGGTCCGGGAATTCCTCGACGCATTGGACCGGGGAAAGGCGCCGGCACACCGGAAAGCATAAGCGCAAAAGAGCGGCGTATGAACTCGTCGTTCTCCCCTTCACTCAGATTTCCCGCATGATCCAGCTTCCGAACACCTTGACAAAGGCATCTGATTGATGCATATTATAGCATCATTATATGCATATCATTCCTGGAGGCGCCATGCGAACCACCCTGAATATAGAGGACGACCTGTTGAGCAGGGCAGCAAAATTGACCGGCATCAAGGAAAAGACATCCCTTGTCAGGCGCGGGCTCGAGTCCTTGATCGCGATCGAGAACGGGAAGCGCCTTGCCCGTCTGGGAGGGTCAGAAAAAGGCCTGAAACCGATCCCCCGCAGAAGGGCAGCGGGAAAGTAGTATGGTCCTCGTCGATACGTCGGTATGGGTCGACCACTTGAGGCGGGGTATGGTCGGGCTTGACCCTGCCTTGAGCGAGGGCCAGGTTCTCTGCCATCCCTTCATCATCGGCGAACTTGCGTGCGGCAACCTCAGGAACCGATCGGACATCCTCTCCTTGCTTCGGACACTCCCCGTCGTTCGCTTTGCCGAAGACGATGAGGTCCTGCAGTTCATTGAACGACACCGTCTGATGGGCAGGGGCCTCGGATACATCGATGCACATCTGCTTGCGTCATCCTTCTTATCACACGCGCCCCTTTGGACCCTTGATAAACGGCTCGGCGATGCAGCCGCGACACTCGGCGTGCGCTACTCGATCGCCTCACATAAATAGCCCCTTCCCTGTTCTAAAGCTCCAACAAAATAACGGCGGCCTCATCGGCCGCCGTTCGCATTTCCCTTCCTGAGTCCTACTATATAAATAAAAGCGCTACTTCCCGAACACCTTCTTCAACAGGTCCGTCACCCGGGCCACCGGGTCCTTCCGGATCTTCTTCTCCTCCTGCCCCAACAGGTAGAACAGCCCGTCCAGCGCCTTGATCGTCACGTGGTGATCCAGGTCCAGGGATTCGTCCTTGATGAGCCTGGTCTTCTTCGCCTTGTCGACCAGGTTCGCATAGGCCTTCGTAACGCCCACGGACATGACGGCCTGGGTCACGGGAGGCTTGAAGGCCCCGTAGAGCCTGTCGTAGGTCTTGGACCGCATGTAGTCCGTGGCCGCCGTGTCACCCCCTTTCAGGATGGTGATGGCGTCCAGGATGGTCATCTCCTTTACTGCCCCCACGAAGATGTCCTTCGCTACCGGCGCCGCTTTCTCGGCCGCCCGGTTCATGGTCAGCACGAACTCATCGACCTGCTTGGAGAGGCCGATCTTCCGGAGCGGCTTCTCCACCTTCTGGACCTTCTCCGGCAGGGGTATCTTGATGGCAGGATTCATGAAAAACCCGTCCGGTTGCGCGCCTGACTTCACGGCGTTCTGCGAACCGATGGTGAGGGCCTCCTTGAGGCCTGCGGCCACCATGTCCTTGTCCGGCGTGGCGTCGGCCTGCCCGCCCGGTTTGGATTTGTCCTTGTTCAACATCGCTTTCGCCTTGTCCATCAGGTCGGCATGGGCCGCGGTCGTGAGAAACAGGGTGGCGGCAATGATCATGATACCGGGAGCCGTGCTGCGCATGGAACACCTCCGTGAGAATAGTGTTTGAAACATACTTGAACAGACCTAACCCGGACAAACCTGAAATAAAAGGCATCTCTCGCAAAGACGCAAAGGCGCAAAGAAAAGCACGGCTTTTAAGAAAACAAGCCTAAGGACTTTGACCTCTTGGCGTCTTGGCGGCTTTGCGAGAGACAGAAGTCCGTCGTTGCTTTTCGATTTTAATACCGAATGAACCAATTCTATCATGAGTTATTAATAAGAACGGCGGCCTGAGCGGCCGCCGTCTGTTATTCTTTGTTCTCTCTGTTGGAAACCTCGCGTACAGCTACTTCTTCTTCTCCGAACCCTTGCCGTAGAGATGATCGTATTCGGCCGGATGATGGTGCTTGAACTGTTCGATCGGCATCTTGCCGGTCAGCCACAACCAGTTCATGGGGAAATACTCCGACCGCAGGTGTTCATTGTAGAAGTGGATGATAAGGATGAACACGATGGCCAGGAGCGCCTCATCGCTGTGCATGATAAACAGCACGTCCCAGGCCCAGGCGAGGGTCCATGTCGGGAACAGCGCCGACACGGTCACCGGGAACGCGAGGAAGAAGCCCGAGGTCCCGATGATGAACATGCCCCAGTACACCGCCCAGTAATCGAACTTCTGGAGGTACGTGAACTTGCCGAAGTAAGGCCGCTCCTTCCGGAGGCCGAAGTAGTACATGAACTGATGGATCATGTCCACCAGGTCCTTCGGCATCGGGATGATCGTGAGCCGGAGGTCCTTCTTCCGCGCCAGGTTGAGCAGGTAGAACTGGTGGTAGATGAAATCGAGCAGCATGGCGATGCCGGCGATACGGTGGATGATGCCCGCGACCCTGGGGCCGCCCCAGATGCTGATCCAGGCGCTTGAAGGCTCGGCGTAGGCGTACTTGAGCCCCCAGCCCGTGAAGGACAGGATCAGGAACGTCGTGAACATGATGATATGCTGGATGCGCGCGGAAAGGTCGAACCGCTGGATCTCCTGCGGAATGTTCTTATTCATGGTGGTCGCCTCCCTTCCTGAACAGACGGTCGCGAATGTCCGCGAATATGTCAAGAAGCACATGGATGATGATGAACATGAACACGCCCACGGTGAGAAGGATCAGGGCGATCTCGGCAAAGTGGGCGACCGGGTGGAGCGGCTGGTGGGTGATGGCGGCCACGAACTTCTCGGTCGCTCCCGGATGGCATGCGGCGTTGCCGCAGGTCTTCTTCTTGGCCTCGACCGAGCTGACGGGCGACTTCGGGTCCTTGGCGCTCACGATCGCGTGGGAGCCATGACAGTTGGCGCAGGACGGAGCGCCCGCATGGCCGAGCTTGAGCTTTCTGCCGTGGAAGCTTTCTTTATACCGCTCCATCACGAGCGGCGAGAACTTGTACTTCTCCGTGATGTGCTTTTCCTCATGGCATTTGCCGCAGCTTTCGACGATGTTGAATCGGTACACCTTCGACGCCATGCTCGGCCGCTTCTCTATGTAGTGGGGAACCCCGTGGCAGCTCGTGCAGACCGGTCCGTCGGCGGACTTCTTGACGATCACGTTCTGTCCGTGAATGCTGCCCTTGTAGTCCTCCACCTTGTCCGGATGGCAGCCCACGCAGGCGGCCGCGGCAAGGGTGTCCTTGAGCCCCTTCGGCGCGATGGCGGCGGCGAACTCCTTGACCGCCTTGTCCGGCGCAGCGCCGCCCATGCCCTGGTGCTGTGCGCCCTTGGGCGCTACGTGACACATGACGCAGTCAAAGGAACCATGGACGGACTTCTCGTACTTATCCTTGCTGACATTGACAGCCCCTTCCATCGATCCGTGACAGCTCAGGCACGTTGCCGAATCGGTCGCCGCGCCCGCTGTCGTGATCAGAAGAAAGGTGAACAGCATCGACAGTAATGCATTCAGCCAAATCCTCATACTCACTCCTTTCAAAAAGATATTTTTTATTGTGATGCGGAACAGCCGCAAAGGGACCACGCGGCCGCCTCCCCCGTTCGAATGATCGAGGTACAGCAAGTTGCAAGTTGCAAGTTGCAAGTTGCAAGTTGCAAGTTGCAACAGTAGCACAACAGAGTAATTTAGGCAAGTAGATTTTGCAAAGTTGGAGCTTGAGAGGGGAAGATAGGAGAGAGAAGATAAATTCTTTGGCGCGGACATAAACGGCTTGGTAATGCGATAAAGGCGGACCATTTAGACACTGAGGACACTGATGGATCGGCAAGAAATACATGTAGATAAACCTGTGATCATAGCTGTTGTCAGTGTCTTCAGTGTCAAAGATGATTTAGCATTTGACCGATTTCGTTGTATCCGCCGTTATCATAGCTGTTACCCGTGTAATTCCGTGTCAAAAGTATTTGAAGAAGGAAGGATCAGGAGCGGGAATAAAATACCTGTACCAGGTAAAGTCCGTACGCCGGGGCCGTCCTGCCTGCCGTGGTCCGGTCCCGGGACTTGAGCATCTTTTTCACGTCATCGGGAGAGAACCTGCCGAGCCCGACCTCAACGAGCGTGCCGACGATATTCCTGGCCATGTGCATCAGAAAGGCGTCCGCTTCGAGGATGAACTCGATCTGGTCGCCCTTCTTCCGTAGCGACAGTGTCTTGAGCCTCCTGACCGGCACCTTTGCGTTGCATGCAGAGCTCCGGAAGGCCGAGAAGTCATGCTTTCCGAGCAGGTGCAGGGCAGCCCGCCGCATCTTCGTAAGGTTCAATTTCCGGTCTACATGCCAGGCGTGTTCACGCAGGAGCGCCGATGGGGCGCTGCGGGCAAGGACGACATACCGGTACTGTTTTCCCCGGGCGCTGAACCGCGCGTGAAAGTCCGGCTTCACCTCGTCCGAGACGATGACCCGGATGTCCTTGGGAAGCAGCCGGTTCAGGGCGGGCGCCCAGGCCTCCGCGGGGATCGGGCTCTCCGTTGGGAAATTCGCCACGTGGCCCAGGGCGTGAACACCCGCGTCGGTCCTGCCGGACGAGACCGTCCTGATGTCCTCCTTCGTGAGCTTCCGAAGGGCCTCTTCGAGGGCGTCCTGGATGGTCGGCATGCCGCTTCCCTGCTGGGACTGCCAGCCGTGGTAGTTCGTGCCGTCGTATTCGAGAATTAATTTAATGTTGCGGAGCATACTAAGAACCTTTTTCACCGCAGAGGACGCAGAGATCGCAGAGTTTAATCTTGATTCATAATTCTTAAATCTAAATTCATAATTTTATCTTAAATCTTCTTTCTCAGCGGTCTCTGCGCTCTCTGCGGTGAAATGCTTTTAAGACCTTGATCTGCGATTCGATGAATTTCACTCCGCACTCCGCAATCCGAAATCCGCGATTTATTCACTCTCCAAGATACGCCTTCTTGATCCCCGGGTCGCTGGCAAGCTCCGATGCCGGGCCCTGCATCACGACCCTGCCGCTTTCCATCACATAGGCCCGCGTGGCGAGGCGCAGCGCGGCTTTCGCATTTTGCTCCACGAGCAGGATGGTCGTCCCCTGACCGTTGATCTCCTCGATGATCTTGAATATCCTGCTCACGATGATCGGCGCCAGTCCCAACGACGGTTCGTCCAGGAGCAGGAGCTTCGGCCGGGACATGAGCGCCCTGCCGATGGCCAGCATCTGCTGTTCTCCGCCCGAGAGGGTCCCTCCGAGCTGCCCGCTCCGATCGGCGAGCGCCGGAAACATGGCGAACACGCGGTCCATATCCGGAACGAGCTGATCCTTGTCCCTCAGAAATGCGCCCATCTCCAGGTTCTCCCGCACCGTCATGCGGGGCAGGATGCGCCTGCCTTCCGGGACCTGGGAAATGCCGAGGGCGACGATCTCGTGTGGAGGCATCCCGGAGATCAGCCGGTCACCGTACCGGATCGATCCGGTGGTAAGTCCCGAGACGCCGGAGATGGACATGAGCGTCGTGGACTTGCCCGCGCCGTTCGCGCCGATGAGCGCCACGATCTCGCCCTGCCGCACTTCGAGGCTCACGCCCTTGAGCGCCGCGATCATGCCGTAGGAGACGAATATGTCGTTCAGTTGAAGCATAGCGAGTTCAAAGTTCAAGGTTCAAAGTTCAAGGACCTTGACGTTCATTCCGCATTCCGCAATCCGAAATCCGCAATCATGTGTGCTGTTGATGGTCTTTCCCCAGATACGCCTCGATCACCGCGGGGTCCTGCTGGATGTCCTTCGGCAGGCCCTCGGCGATCTTCACGCCGTGGTCGAGCACCACCACGCGGTCCGAGATGCCCATGACCACTTTCATATCGTGCTCGATCAGGATGATCGCCACGCCGTTGTCGCGAATTCTGCGAACGAGGTTCATAAGCTCCTGCGTCTCCTGCGGGTTCATGCCTGCCGCGGGCTCGTCCAGCAGAAGGAGGTGCGGCTCGGTCCCCAGTGCCCGGGCGATCTCGAGCCTGCGCTGGTCGCCGTAGGACAGGTTCGCCGCGACCGTGGCATGCCTCGCTTCGAGCCCGGCGAACTTCAGGATGTCCATGGCGCGGTAGCTCATGTCCCGCTCTTCCTTCTTCACCTTCGAAGGACGGATGATGGCCCCGAAGAACCCCGCCTTCGTGCGGCAATGGGCGGCCACCATGACGTTCTCGAGGCAGGTCATGCCGCCGAAGAGCCGGATGTTCTGAAAGGTGCGCGCCACGCCCAGGGCGGTTATGTCGTGGGGCGCCATTGTGGTCACGTCCCGGTCGGTGAAGGACACCTTTCCCTGCGTGGGCCGGTAGATGCCCGTGATGCAGTTGAAGAGCGTGGTCTTCCCGGCGCCGTTCGGGCCGATGATGCTCACGATGCGCTCGCGCTCGACGCGGATGTCGATGCCCTCGATGGCCTTGAGGCCGCCGAAGTGCTTGGTAAGGTTTTTGGTTTCAAGTAAGAGCATAGGGCAAGTTTTCACCGCAGAGCACGCTGAGAACGCAGAGTAAATATAGTTCTCAATGTTTTCTGTTTATTACCGTATCCCCGAGTGCCTTTATCGGGGATCCAGATGTCGTCCCCGTGGAAACGGGGAACCAGCAAATTAACTGAAGAACTGGATTCCCGCTCAGAATCGCTGCGGGAATGACGATTTGTTGGTCTTTGTCTTTCTCAGCGTTCTCTGCGATCTCGCCTAGAGGCGCCTACTTTTGGCTGCGGTAAAGCGATATTATTTTGAATTCTTCGCCGTTCCCAGCAGCCCCTGGGGCCGGAAGACCATCATCAGCACCAGCGCGACGCCGAATCCGAGCATGCGGTAGTCGGCAAAATCCCGGAAGACCTCGGGCAGCGTGACCAGGAGGAACGCCCCGAGGATGATGCCGGGGATGCTCCCCATCCCGCCCAGGACCACCATGCACAGGATCATGACGGACTCGAAGAAGGTGAAGCTCTCGGGAGAGACGAAGGCCATCTTCGCCGCGAAGAACACGCCCACCAACCCCGCCCAGGCCGACGCCACCACGAAGGCCAGGAGCTTCAGCCGGAAGGTGTTGACGCCCATGGCCTCGGCGGCGATCTCGTCCTCGCGGATCGCGATCCATGCCCTGCCGATGCGCGACACCATGAGCCGGTTCATGGCGAAGACCGTGATGATGGCGATGACGAGGATGAGATAGTAGAAGTCCAGGGGCGTTGACAGGACCGTGCCGCCGATGGACGGCCTGCCGATGCGGGAAATGCCGTTCGGGCCGCCGGTGATCGCGTCCGAGTTGTTCAGCACGATGCGCGTGATCTCGCCCAGGCCCAGCGTGACGATGGCGAAATAATCGCCGCGCAGCCGCAGGGTGGACAGCCCGATCAGGAGCGCCATGAACGCCGACGACGCGGCGCCGACAACCAGTCCCGGCCAGAAGTTCAGCCCGAACCGCGTCGAGAGGATAGCGTAGCTGTACGCGCCGATCGCGTAGAACGCAACGTATCCCAGGTTCAGGAGACCCGTCTGCCCCACCATGATGTTCAGGCCAAGCGCCAGAACAGCGTACATGCCTGTCAGGGTCAGCACGTCGCGGTAATAATCGTTCTGGAAGAAGGGAATGACGAACAGGAGGACGACAAATAGGGAAAGGAAGAGCGGCGAACGGGTCCGGGAAAGAACACTAGTGGCGGTTGCACGGAGGCCAGAAGCTTTGTATATGACCGCTTCGACGATCCGTGATGCGGTGTCGGTCTTCAGGAGGCCCCAGAGCGCGACGCCGGCCAGGATGACCAGGACGACCTGGACCGCCCGCCACGGACCGGCAAAAGGGAACGCAAGGGCCCCCGCCCACAGGGGGACCGCAAGAAAAGAGAGGCACCGCGTTACAGTGATCCGGGATTCGCTCATCGTGGAGCGAAATTATCGCATAACCATGGGGGGAATTCAAGGAGTAGTTGGGGAAGGGACGTAAGCCTTATTGGTGGTAAGATTAAAGCTGCTATTACATTCCTTTTTCATAAATCTTTATAATTTCAGGGACGCTCCTTCAGGACGGTCATGCTATAGTGTTTTTTGCTCATCTGCCTGACGCGGCCATCTCCGGTGGTTTCCTCACCTGCAAACGCCTTGTTGATCGCCTCAAACAGCTTGACGGATTTTCTCTTTTCCAGGCGTTCCCTCACCGCCGTGACGATTACCTCGCTTCGTGGTAAGCGGGACTCCTTCGCAATCTTCTCGATCTCTTTATACATATCATCAGGAATTGATATCGTCGTTTTCATAATAGTAATATTCCGTCAGGATATACTGATATCACTACATCTTGAAGGGATGCGGCGTTCATCAAGTGAGATGCAGGGGAAGACTGCCGTTCCGTTTATTAAACAGCACAACACTCGACAATGATCTGGGGCACATTCCGATAGTGGCTGTCCGTTGTAAGCAATTTGAAACCATATTGCATGGCCGTGGCTGAAATCCACAGATCGTTTGTAGGCAGCGGCGTTCCCTTCGCCCAAAGGTAGGCGATGATCGCCGCGTACCGCTCCGATGTTTCTTCATCGATAATGGCAACCTGCACGCGCGGTGAAGCGAGAAACTCCCTGAGAATTTCCCTGTTCCTCTTTTCCTTGCCGCCGTGGGCAAAGCCGGCATACAACTCTCCCAACACCACCGGATTCACGTAGAGTTCATCAGCCTCCCGGATCACGCGTTTGATATCCTCGTTTCCCCTCAAGTATGCCGAGTATGCCGAGGTATCGAGCATTACTTTTATTTTTTCCATAACTCTGCATCCACCTTTCTCTGGGCCTTCAAGGTCTTGTCGAATGACGCAGCTTCCTCCCTCGACCAGAGGCCGGCGAGATGGTCGAGGTCGTGGTACATGACCCGTTTCTTCTTTTCCGGAACCTTCGTCCCCACCGACCGTTCGAGGAGAGAAATGATCGCTTTATTCAGGCTCACACCTTTGCGTTCTGCCTCTTTCCTCACCGTCTTCTCTACTTCGTCGGGAATGCTCCTCAGGGTTATCTGTTTCATGATCACCGCCTTCCTGTGACTCACTTATGATTCACTATGACTCTATTATTGCAGCACACAGGCAGGAAGTCAAGACGAATCAAGTGCTCTTCTTAAAACTACGACGAAAGCGTTCGAGTCTGGACCCAAGACTGAGGAAACCGCCCGGTGATCACTGCAAGACAAGCGTACACGTTTTTCCGCTCGCTGTTAGCTGCCCGACAGTGCAGCCTCCACCGCCCGTATCGCATCAGCCGCCGAACTCGTTATCCCGCCGGTATAGCCGGAGCCTTCGCCTATGGGGTACAGGTTCCTGATATTCACTGATTCAAATTTGTCGCTGCGCGTTATCTTGAGCGGCGCCGACGTTCTCGTTTCAGCGCCAATCAACAGGGCGTGAGCGGACACAAAGGTCGGATAGGTCTTTTCCCAGGTCCTGAAGGCGGCCACGAGCGAATCATTTATGAACGCGGGGAACATCTCACGCATATCCGCCGCGACCGTTCCTGTTGCACAGGAATTCCTATTCAAACTGCCCGAACCCTTGCCGCTCAAATAATCCGGCAGATTCTGGGCAGGTACCCCCCAGGTCCCTCCCCCCGCATGAAAGGCCTTTCGTTCGATATCTTTCTGGAACTCGACCCCGGCCAGGGGATCGGTTGACCGGTAATCGCCGGTCCGGCAGGTTACCACGATGGCCGCATTGGAAAATTCCGATGCCCTGCGGGAGTAGCTCATGCCGTTCACGACCAGCATGCCCTGCTCCGATGAAGCGTTCACCACCTCGCCGCCCGGACACATGCAGAAGGTGTACACGCCCCTTCCTATTTTTCGATCGGTGTAATTAAGAGAATACGTGGCAGCCCCGATGCCGGGGAAGTCCTTATACTTATCACCGTAGCGCATGCGATTGATGACCTCCACGGGGTGCTCCACTCTCACCCCGACAGAGATCGGCTTCTGTTCAAGAGCGATGCCCTTGTTCCGGAGCATCTCAAAGGTATCTCGCGCGGAATGTCCCAGGGCAAGATAGATGCTTGAACATTGATATTCCTTTTCTCCGTTGATGACGACGCCGACGGCCGCATTGTCCGACAGCAGGATATCCGTCATTTTCGAGCGGTAGTGTATCTCACCGCCCTGCTCGAGGATATGGTTCCGGATGTTGCGGACGATCCCGCGCAGCACGTCCGTGCCCAGATGGGGTTTGCTGACATATCCTATCTCCCCGGGCGCGCCGAACTTGATGAACGTATCAAGCACCTTGTTGATATGGTCCGTATTGATCTTCCGCGAAAACAGTTTCCCGTCGGAATAGGAGCCCGCGCCGCCTTCGCCGAACTGGATATTCGATTCAGGGTCGAGCACCTTTTCCTGCATGAACTTTTGAACATCGACATGGCGCTCTTCCAGCCTTTTGCCCCGTTCGAATATGATCGGCTTCAGCCCATAGGCGATAAGTTCCAGAGCGGCGAACATACCGGCAGGACCGAAACCTATGACAACCGGCCTCTCTGCGCTGTCTTGCAGTACTCGCTCTTTCGTTATTGTTTCGGTATATAGAGGAAGGTTATCCTGGTTGGCAAAGCTGTCGGAAACATGGACCACGAGGGATATGTCGTAGTAGAACTGCTCCTGATCGCCGGCATCGAGCGACTTGCTCAGCACTTTGACGATGTGCAGGGCCGCTTCGCTGACGTTCAGCTTTTGGGCTGCTGCTTTTCTATACTCATCTCTCCCGTCCTTTTCAACGGGTATGCGCAAATTGTTCAGGAGTAAATCCAAGTATCCTCGTTTCGTTCATTGCCAGGCATCATCAGAGGATGGCCTCTTGATCTCGCGCGATGCCATGACGTTTGTTGCCAACAACTCTACAGATCCAGTCAGACCCAGGGCTGTCCAGGGTCAAGAACGACCAACAGATCCCTGCCTGCAAAAGCATTCCATCAGCCGCCAACGAACTACTCACAGGGAAACTGCGATTTCGCTGCAGCCCTGCATATCATGGCCCCGAGCCTCGGGAGATGCTTGCACGCTTCCAAAGCCGTGATCTGGGCGGCGCAATTCTGCACGGTATCGACCACCGACGGACCCTGACTCTGGCCCGCGGAGACCGGTACGGCGGCGCCCGATGCCTGCGCGGTCCTCATTTCGTCGAGTTTTTTCTGCATCCGCTGGATCTCGGCCAGGAGCTCCTCCATGTTCTTTTTCTTCTGCGACTCTTCCTCGTCCCGGGTCACCCGCGACGTCGATTCGATCATCGCCTCGATCACCACCTCGGGAATACCCATCTTCTTGAGCTGGTCTATCTCGTCAAAAGAATAGTCCCTGTACCTGCCCTTGCCCGACCGGATCTTTGCCGCAATGATATTATCCCCGACGCCCTTCTTCCGGAACCCCGCGATATCGCCGACCCGCAGGCCTTCGGGTCCGGTCAGGCCGAGGCGGTATTTCCCGGGGACGAATTCCAGCCCGTCCTCATAGGCAGCGACGAACTTCTTGTATTCCTCGTACCCCCTGTTCTGCTTCTCGATGAGAACAGCCATTGCCTGCAAGGCCGGCTTTCTGTTGGCGGAAGAAGGGAATGCCTTCAGGAACTTGTCGTATGCATCGAACGTATTCGCCGCCTTCGCCTGTTCGAACTCTTCTCTTTTATCATTGGCGAACCGTAACGCAATTTGTGCTAACTTGGCATGTGAGACATTTGGTTCACTGTACGACCGAAGAGCTGCTTGCGCCACCTTGAGGGAGGCATCGTCATTCTCTTTCTCGACCACTTCCACGTCAGGCGTAATGCCTGCCTTTTCTACATTTGTATGCGCAGGTGTATAGTAGAGCGCCGTCGTCAATCTCAGCGCCGAACCATCATTCAACGGGAAGACCGTCTGAACTGACCCTTTGCCGAACGTCTTTGCGCCGACGATCACCGCGCGTTGATGATCTTTCAGGGCGCCCGACAGGATCTCGGACGCGCTCGCACTGCCGTTGTCAACCAACACGATCATCGGGCGATCAGGTGCGATATACGATCCCGAGGTCTTGAATTCCTTTCTGTCCGCCCGTTCTCTTCCCTGCAAGGTGACGACAAGACTGCCCTTCACGAGAAATTTACCGCTGACTCCCACACTTGCATCGAGCAGGCCGCCCGGATTGCTTCTCAGATCAAGGATCAGTTTCCGCATCCCGTTCGATTCGAGATCGCGCAAGGCCGCCTCAACGTCATTTGCCGTTTGTCCCTGAAATTGGCTGATCTTTATATAGCCGATGCCATCGTCCAGCATCCGGGACTTGACGCTTCGCACCGTGATCGTATCCCTTTCTATGGTGACATCGTAAGGATCCTTGAAAGAAGCCCTGGCGATCGTAATATTCACCCGGGTCCCTTTCTTACCGCGCAATTTATCGACGGCGTCTGTTATTGACATCCCTTTCGTCGGTACGTTGTCGATCTTCATTATGGCGTCGCCGGCCTGGATGCCGGCACGAAATGCAGGCGAGTCCTCGATCGGCGCGACCACCACAAGCTGTTCGTTCTTTATGCCTATCTGAAGCCCGACCCCGGTGAATTTGCCTGTAATGTCCGTACTCATATCTTTAACTTGCCTTACCGACATGTGCTGCGAGTGAGGGTCAAGGGCTTTTAACAGTCCCTTTATTGCGGCGCCCTCAAGTTCTTCCGGTGAGATATCGGTCGAGCCAGCGATCTCTTTATAGAATGCGACGACCTGCCTGACGGCTTCATCGCTGTTCCGGGGGGCGGCGCTTCCATCACCGTCAGGCATTTTATGGTCGATCTTCTT
Source organism: Nitrospiria bacterium (assembly GCA_919902495.1). GTDB lineage: Bacteria > Nitrospirota > UBA9217 > UBA9217 > UBA9217 > JAAXXJ01. The sequence continues at coordinate 31,771 of CAKKRC010000049.1, read as the reverse complement.
TGATCTAAGCAGCTCGATCATTTCCCGGATGGCACTGGCGGAGAGTGAAGATGGGTTCGGAGCTTCGACATGGTTTTTCATTACAACGGAAAAGGCCTTTTCGAACACATCAGGCGTTCTTCCCGCAACCACAGCCTGTGGTAATAAGACCAGGAAAGATAGTACGATGAAGATAAAATAGCTTTTTTTCTGAAGGAATTTTTTCATATGATCTACCCCCGTGAAGTCCAAATAACTACAAGGTCATGTCTGACCCAAAACGATTCCCCTGTCACTGCGTGCAAAGATACAATAAGAAACAAGTCCTGGCAAGAATAATTGTGAGTCTTTTCTGCGGTCGCTTCAACGACAGCGGTGGAATTTTGCAATTGTATATGCAAACGAATGCAGGTTGATGCTTGAAGTGTTTCAACTATTAGAAAACCATAATACGTACAGGAAGAAGCTATCGCACAGCGACTATATCATACCGCACATGTTTCAAACAGCATGATTGAACTGAAACTGATTATTGCGGAAGTGTTCCCTCCCCCGCCCGCTCCCACTTGGCCGACGTGACCTTCCACGTGCCGTCTTCCTTAATTAAGAGCACCTCGAAATTATACGCGCCGAGAGACTCGGGAAGGATGCCGCCTGACGCCTCGCCTGCTCCTCTTCCCGTCAGGATGGCCTGGAAGACCGCCTTTGCCGTCTGCCCGGTCACCACGATGTCGATGTTCGGCATGTACACCGAGACTTTCTGGTGGCGAAAGAAGTAGAAGGCCAGAAGTCCCTTGATGCCGTTGTAGTCGTTGCCCTGGGGATCGCGGTAGGTCTTCGAGATATGCTCCAGCACCGCGCCGATCTTTTTCTCCTCCGTAGCCTGCTGGATGCTGGTGACGACCTTCTTCACCTTGTCCTCCTCCGTCTCCTTCGGGCAGGCGGTAAGCAGAAGGACCGGGATCGCGAGCATAAGCATTGACCTGTGTATCTTCATGGCAGCTCCCTTCGCGTTGTCCAGCATATCAATGATAGTAACGTAACAGGATATTGAAAAGCTCGATTTCGCAGGCTAAAGCCTGCGGCTACCAAGACAACATCCTGTTCCTTGTATAGACCAATCATCAGGACACTTGTCGTTAGTATGATAGCATAGATCTCCGCGCAGATGGCAATCAACGTTCGTTTGACATCCTGCCGCGGTACGGTTACTATTGTCATTATGGCGAAAGTGATCAAGACCGTCATCCTGCTCTTCTGGTTCGTGATGCTGGGCCTGCTCATCGAGCGGACCTATCTGCGTCCGGCGTCGGTCGTCGCGCTCGACATCGTCACGGAGGAAGGCATCAAGGCCGGCGACGAATGGTTCGGCATTTACCAAAAGGGCCGGAAGATCGGGTATGCCCACACGCAGACGCGCGTGGAAGGCGACACCTACCACGTCTTTGAGGAATCGACGATGGACGTCCTGGCCCTGGAGCGGGTCCAGCGGGTCAGCACCGTGATCAATGCCTATACGACCAGGACCTTCATGCTCAAGTACTTCGACTTTACGCTACGGTCCGGCGTCACGACCATGGACATCAAGGGCGCCGTCGTCGGAACGCAGCTGGTCGTCGATATCATCACCGGCGGCGAGACGCGGAAAGAGCGTTTTCCGCTCAAGGAGCCCATCTATCTCACGCCCAACATCCGGCCTGCTGTCGTACGGCTGGGACTGGAACCGGGAAAGCGGTACCGGTTCCCGCTCTTCAACCCGGCCACCATGAGCACCGAGGACGCCTTCGTCACCGTGGAGGCAAAGGAGACCATCAAGGTCGGCGACGCGGAACAGACGGTGTATAAATTGAAGGAATCCTTCCAGGGGATGGAGGCTACCTCCTGGATCACCCATGAGGGGGAGACCATCAAGGAGGAAAGCCCGCTGGGGTACTCCCTGCTCAAGGAAACAAGGACCGAGGCCCTGAAGCTGGACAAGCGCGGCCCGGCGGTGGACATCATCGCCCTGGTGAAGATCCCGTCGAGCCCGATCATTAATCCCAACCGGGTGAAGCTGCTGAAGGCCCGGCTTTCCGGGGCAACACTCGACGGGTTCGAGCTGGCCGGCGGCGGTCAGACCTGGAAGGACGGCGTCATCGAGGTCCGCTCCGCGACGACGATCACCTCCTATTCCGTCCCCTACGCCGGGAAGGACCATCTCCCGGACCTACAGGCCACCCTGTTGGTACAGAGCGACGACAGGAACATCCGGGAGCAGGCATCGGATATCATCGGGAAAGAGAAGGACTCTCTCGAAGCGGCACGGAAGCTGAACACCTGGGTCTACGAAGCGATCAACAAACAGCCGGTGGTAAGCATCCCGAGCGCGGTCGAAGTCCTGAAGCAGAAGGTCGGCGACTGCAACGAGCATACGACGCTCTACACGGCTCTGGCGCGCGCTGCGGGCATCCCGACACGCATGGCCGCCGGCATCGTCTATATGAAGAACGGCTTCTACTACCACGCATGGCCCGAGGTGTGGCTGGGCGAGTGGACGGCCATCGACCCCACGTTCGATCAGTTCCCCGCCGATGCCACGCACATCCGGTTCGTCACCGGCGACCTCGCGAAGCAGGCTGAGATCCTGAGGCTCGTGGGGAAGTTGAAAGTGGACGTGGTGGAATATAAATGAGAAAAACGCGCAGAGATAAACACAATCGAACACGAATTACACGAATGGACGAATCTCACGAATAACTGCAGTGAAAACCAAGACCTGGATTAAAGGATTTATTCGTGCCATTCGGCAGTTATTCGTGACATTCGTGTTCAAGATACTTATTGGAGTACCTGAATGATCAAGCTTACCAATCTTACCAAGGACTACGGCAGCTTCACCGCCGTCAAGAACATCAACCTCGAGGTCCAGGCCGGCGAGGTCTTCGGGTTCCTCGGCCCCAACGGCGCGGGCAAGACCACGACCATCAAGATGATGGCCGGGCTCCTCCAGCCCACGGGCGGAAGCGTGGAGATCGGCGGTTTCGACGTCCAGAAGGACCCGCTCCGGGCCAAGGCCATCACCGGCTTCATCCCCGACCGTCCGTACCTCTACGAGAAGCTCACCGCCGCGGAGTTCATGCGGTTCGTCGCGGAGCTGTACACGATGACCGATGCAACAGCACGGATCCGCGACCTGCTCGAGCTGTTCGGCCTGGCCGATTGGGCCGGTGAGCTCGTCGAGAACTTCTCGCACGGCATGAAACAGCGTCTGGTCATGGCGTCGGCGCTGCTCCACGAACCGAAGGTCCTCGTCGTGGACGAACCCATGGTGGGCCTGGACCCCCGCGGCGCCAGGCTGGTCAAGGACCTCTTCAAGGACCTCGCCGCGAAGGGCGTGACGGTCTTCATGTCCACCCACACGCTCGAGATCGTCGAGGCCATGTGCACCCGCGTTGCCATCATCAACAAGGGAGAGATCATCGCCGGGGGAAGCGTCGGGGAACTGGGCCGTCTGGCGCGGATGGAGAACAGCCACCTGGAGCCCATCTTCCTGAAGTTGACGGGCGGGGATGAGACGATATAGCGTGTCCACCTCCCCAACCCCTCAATCATAATTCCCCTCACCCCCGCCCCTCTCCCTCGGAGGAGAGAGGGAAAAAGGGAGAGGGTGCTTCATGATCGAGGGGCCGTAAAAGACTCCCTCCCCTTACCAAGGGGAGGTCAGGTGGGGTGTATTTCAGAAATCACGAAGGGTATCATGCAGATCAAGGACTATCTTCCTTTACTTAACTGGTGGCCGACGGTCACGCGGCGCACGCTGCGCGCCGATCTCATGGCCGGGATCACCGGCGCGGTCATCGTGCTCCCCCAGGGCGTCGCCTTCGCCGTCATCGCCGGCCTTCCCCCGGAATACGGGCTCTACTCGGCGATCGTGCCGGCCATCATCGCGGCGCTGCTCGGCTCCTCGTATCATCTCATCTCCGGCCCGACGACCGCCATCTCCATCGTCATCTTCACCACGGTGAGCCCGCTGGCCGAACCGGCGGGCACACATTACATCCAGATGGTGTTGACCCTCACGTTCCTCGCAGGACTGTTCCAGTTCGGCCTGGGCATGGCCCGGCTCGGAGCGCTGGTCAATTTCGTGTCCCATTCCGTGGTCATAGGGTTCACCACCGGCGCCGCTCTGCTTATCGCCACAAGCCAGCTCAGCAACTTCTTCGGCGTCACCGGGTCGAAACGGCACGCGTTCATTCATGTGTGGGAGGACCTGCTGAGCGCACTGCCCCATACGAACCCGTATGTGGCCGCCGTCGCCGTCGTGACGCTGATCGCCGCGATCCTGTTCCGGCGCTTTTTACCGCGCCTGCCGGGCATGCTCTTCGCCATGGTCATCGGCAGCGTGCTGGCCTCGTTCCTGGACGCAAAGGAACACGGCGTTCGGCTCATCGGTTCACTGCCCGCGCATCTGCCCCCCCTGTCCAGCCCCGACCTCTCGACCGCCTCGGTGCGCCAACTGGCCCCGGCTGCGCTTGCCGTGGCGATGCTCGGCCTCGCCGAAGCGGTGTCCATCGCCCGGGCGGTCGCCACACGCTCTCACCAGCGCATCGACAGCAATCAGGAGTTCATCGGCCAGGGCCTCTCCAACATCATCGGCAGTTTCTTTTCGAGCTACGCGGCGTCGGGTTCCTTCACCCGCACCGGGGTGAACTACGAGTCCGGCGCGAAAACACCGCTGGCGGCGGTCTTTGCCGCGCTGTCCCTCGCGGCCATCCTTCTGCTGATCGCCCCTCTGACCGCGTATCTCCCCATCGCGTCCATGGCGGGAGTGCTTTTGGTCGTGGCGTACGGGCTCATCGACTTCCCCCACATCCGGACGATCATCAGGACAAGCACCCCGGAAGCAGCGGTGCTCGCCGTGACCTTCCTGGCGACGCTCCTGGTCGAACTGGAATTCGCGATCTACGTGGGCGTCATCCTTTCCCTGCTGCTGTACCTCAACCGGACGTCGCATCCGCACTTCATCACTCTTGCTCCGGACCCGGACAGCGAACGGCGGAGCTTCATCAATATCACGAGGAAACCGGTGGAGGAATGCCCGCAGCTCAAGGTCATACGCATCGATGGCTCGCTGTTCTTCGGGGCCGTGGACCACTTCGCGCAGGAACTGCGCGCAATGACCCGGGACTCTCCCGAACAGGCGCATATCCTGCTCGTGGGGAGCGGGATCAATTTCATCGATGTCGCCGGATGCGAAGCGCTTGCCAATGAGGCTCACCGGCTTCATGTGAGCGGCAGACAGCTGTATCTCTGCACGCTGAAAGGCGAGGCCCTGGACACGTTGCGGCGGGGCGGCTATCTCCAGCGCATAGGCGACGAGAACGTTTTTCCCTCCAAGCGCGAAGCGATCGACCGGATCGTTCCACACCTCGACCCGGAGCGGTGCCGTGTCTGCACGGCACGGATCTTCCGCGAGTGTGCGGCAATGCCGGGGGCTTGAAGAATCCGACACTGAGACGCGGAGACGGGGGGAAAGAACAGGGATCAGGGCCGGCCCTTATTCGCGTCATTCGTCCATCGCTTAGAAGCGCCTACTTTTGGTCGTGCAATTCGTGTTCAGCTGTTGCCGTTATCTTGAATATTGAATATGGAATTATGTTAATTCTCCTCCATCCCCGTTTCCACGCCGTCAAGAACCGGCTCACGCGCCTGAAAAAAGGCGACGGGCTCAAGACGGCCGTCCTTGCCCTCCTGGGCGTTGCCTTCTGGGCCTTCATGTTCATCGTCTCCTACCGCGTGCTCTCCTATTTCCGTACCGTCGAAGGGCTCGGCGACCTGCTGGCCTTGCGGCTTCTGTCCATGGTCCTGCTGACGTTCTTTTCGATCCTGGTGTTCAGCAACGTCGTCACCTCGCTCTCCACCTTCTATCTCTCGGGCGAACTGGACATCCTGCACTCGTCCCCCGTCAGGATCGAGAGCATCTACCGCGCCAAGTTCATCGAGACCCTGATCGACTCCTCGTGGATGACGCTCATCTACGGCCTGCCGGTCTTTCTCGCCTACGGGGCGGTCTTCAAGGCGGGGGCCGCCTACTTCGCGGGGCTCCTGTTCATGATCGTGCCGTTCCTGATCATCCCCGCGGCCATCGGGATCATCGTGACCATGCTGCTCGTCTCCGCCTTCCCGGCGCGGCGCGCCCGGGACATCCTGGTGCTCATGGGCCTGCTGATCTTCGTGGTCCTCTACATCCTGTTCCGCATGCTCCGGCCCGAGAATCTCGTGGACCCGGACGCCTTCCCCACGCTCGTGCAATACCTTACGGCCATGCGCGGTCCCGTTTCTCCGCTCATCCCCAGTTCCTGGGCATCGGACGCGCTGGCGCCCCTGCTCAGGAAGAACGCCGGCGACGCCATCTTCTTCCTGCTCATGCTCTGGAGCACGGCCCTGGCGGGCATCGTCATCGCCGAGTGGGTCTGCGGCAGGATCTATTATGCCGGCTGGTCCCGGTCGCAGGAAGGCAAGCGGGCGAAGCTCTCACGCTCACGGGCAGCGGACCTGTTCTTCCGCCTTGCCGTCCTGCCCTTCCGCGGCACGATGCGCGCCATCGTGCTGAAGGACATCAAGCTGTTCTTCCGGGACGCCTCCCAGTGGTCGCAGCTCTTCCTGCTGCTGGCGCTCACCGTGGTGTATATCTACAGTTTCAAACTGCTGCCCCTGGAACGGTCTCCCCTGCCCACGATCTATATCCAGAACCTCATCTCGTTCCTGAACCTCGGCATGGTCGGCTTCGTCACATCGGCAGTGGCGGTCCGCTTCGTCTTCCCGGCGGTCAGCCTCGAAGGCGAGTCCTTCTGGATCATCCGTTCATCGCCGCTGCCGCTCAAGGACCTCCTGTGGGCGAAATTCTGGTCGAGCGTGCTCCCCCTGCTTGTCCTTGCCGAGGTCCTGATCGTGCTGTCGAATATCCTGCTCAAGGTCTCGGGCCTCATGATGATCATCGGCGTGGCGACGGTCTTCCTGATGACCGTCGGCATCGCCGCCCTCGGCGTCGGCATGGGCGCCGCGTTCCCGCGGTTCCGTTATGAGAACGTGGCCCAGATCCCCACCGGTTTCGGCGGCATCGCCTACATGATCGTGACCATGCTGTTCATCGGTACGGTCATCACGCTCGAAGCATGGCCCGTCTACCGCATCTTCCTGGCCCAGTCCATGGGCACGAGCATGGGGCCCGCCAAAGGGGCCTGGATCGCCCTGACCTTCCTGCTCGTCATCGCCCTGGTCGTCCTTGCCGTGATTTTGCCCATGAAAATAGGCCTGAAACGGCTTTTAGACCGGGAAATATAGCCCCCTGCCTGGCCACTATATATTGTGGTGTCTTAGAAAAAATATACCTTACCTTGTAATTTTCCCTTTACAAAACCCCAGCCATATGATATAAACGCTGTTGAAAATCATCAACTATTCCGATTGAGGTATAACCACGGGCGCTGCGCGCACACGGGGCTGCGCCGCACGGTTTTTAACTGATCTTGGTTTGAAAACCATACAATCCTAACCGTGTTTATCTGTGTGTCCTGGTACTCCGGGACCCGTGGTTAACAATAGTTATCCTGATCACTGTCCGTCAATGTTCCGCAGGAGGCCTATGCAGCTCAAGTCCCTCAACATGCTCGGCTTCAAATCCTTCTTCGAGAAGACCACGCTCCAGTTCCAGCCCGGCGTGACAGCCGTCGTGGGTCCCAACGGGTGCGGCAAGAGCAATATCTCCGACGCCATCCGCTGGGTGCTGGGCGAGCAAAGCGCCAAGCACCTTCGCGGCGACAAAATGGAGGACGTGATCTTCAGCGGCAGCGAGTCCCGCAAGCCCCTCGGCCTGGCCGAAGTGACCCTTACCCTGGCGAACGTCTCGGGACTTCCGTCCGAGTTCGGCCAGTACAGCGAGATCGAGATCACCCGCAGGCTCTACCGCTCCGGTGAGAGCGAGTATCTGATCAACAAGATCCCCTGCCGCCTCAAGGACATCCGCGACCTGATGATGGACGCCGGTGTGGGCGCCAAGCTCCACGCCATCATCGAACAGGACCGCGTGAAAAAGATCATCGATTCCAAGCCGGAGGACCGCCGGTTCCTCTTCGAGGAAGTTGCGGGCGTGATGAAGTACAAGGCCCGGCGGCAGGAAGCCCTCTCCAAGCTCGAGTCCACCCAGCAGAACCAGCTCCGGGTCAACGACATCCTGATCGAGGTGAAGCGCCAGGTGAACTCACTGGACCGCCAGGCCAAGAAGGCCGAACGCTACCAGAAGCTCCGGGGCGAAATGAAGGACCTCGAGTTCCGCCTGGCCAGCGTCGAGTACTCGAACCTGGGGCGGGAGTGGACCGCATCCACGGACGAGTTCAAGACGATCGAGGACGAGGTCACCGGGCTCCACGCCTCCCTGAGCACCATCGAGGCTGCCATCGAAGAGACCCGCGCCGAGGCCCTGTCGTCGGAGCGCGAGCTTGCCCATCTCCAGGGCCAGCTCCACGAGACCGAGAACTCCCTCCGCCAGGCGGAGCACCGCGTCGAGATGTCACGCACCCAGATCTCCGCGCTCACCGAGCAGCGCGGCAGGGACCTCAAGGATATCGAATATCTCAACCAGGAGTCCGAACGGAACGCCGAGCAGAAGAAGCGTTTCGAAGAAGAGTCCGGCAGCATCGCGGCCTCACTGGCCGCCCAGAACATCGTGCTGCTTGAGAAGACCGTGGCCTTCGAGAACCTCAGCCAGGCGCTGAAGAGCAAGGAAACCGCCCTGGAGGCAGCACGGGCAGGCGTGTACAGCGCCATGACCGAATCGGCCGCGGAAAAGACGCGCATCGCGAACATCGAATCGCGCATCCAGCACCTCGACGAACAGGACCACGCGGCGCAGGGCGAGTCGGGCGAACTGGCGAAGAAACTGGAAGGCCTCAAGGTGCTCCTCACCCAGAAAGAGGAGGAGATCGGGCAGACCGCATCGCGGCGCGCCGCCCTGCAGGAGGAGCATGCCCGCGTCACCACGCGTCTCGCCGACGCCGTCGCCAGGAAGAAAACGCTCGACGAGGAGCTCGGCACAACGAAGAACCGCCTCGCCGGCCAGAATTCCCGCCTCCATTCCCTTATCGAGCTGGAACAGAGCCTCGATGGATATCAGAAAGGCGTCCAGACCGTCATGGCGGCGAAGAAACAGTCCGCGTCGGAACGGGTGGGCACCGTTCACGGTCTCGTGGCCGACCTCATCGAGACGGAACCGAAGTACGAAACGGCCATCGAGGCGGTCCTCGGCGACCGGCTCCAGAACGTCGTCGTCGGCTCCCAGAACGATTCCCTCAAGGCCATCGAATATCTCAAATCGAGCAGCGGCGGCCGGAGCACCTTCATCCCCGAATCCCCGCGCGAAATAAAAACCGAGCCCTTCGTGAAGAACGGCCACTCAGGGGTCATCGGCAGCGCCCTGGGCGTCGTCAAGTTCAAGGAAGACTACAAGAATGTGGCACAGTACCTTCTGGGCGACGTGGTCGTCGTGGACACCATGGACACGGCGCTCTACCTCTTTCACAAGAACGGCATCCACAAGACGATCGTGACGCTCACCGGCGAGATCGTCGATCCCTGGGGCGCCTTCACGGGCGGCGCCGTCGAGGCGGGCGGCTCGGGCATGCTCCGGAAACGGCGCGAGATCAAGGACCTGGAGAGCGAGGTCGTGGGGCTCACGACGCGCATTGTGGAGCTCGAGACCGCCGTCCAGGCCCTGGAGGCGGCCATCGCAGAGGACACGCGGTCCGAAGCACGGCTTTCCGAGGAGGTCCACAAGGCGGAACTGGAGCTGCTGCACCAGGAAAAGGACGCATCCGCACTCCGGGAGGAAACGGGGCGCACCGGGACGCGGGTCAGCACGCTCGCTTCGGAAGGCGCTGAACGGGCCGCCCGGCGGACCGAGTTCCGCGCGGAGATCGAGCGTTCCTCCACCATGCTCAAGGACCTCGAGGACGGCCACAGCAGCGCCCAGGCCAGCATCGAGAGCATCCAGCGCGAGCTTGCCGCGGAGCGCGAGCACCTGGAAGCGGCGAGGACCGGGATCACCGAGGTCCGCATGGCCGTTACGTCCTTCCAGGAGAAGCAGGCCGCGGCCGAGAAAGGCCTCGCGGCCCTCGCCCTGACCGCGCTGGACCTGGCGGAACGGCTCCGGAAACGCCAGTCCGAGATCGGCGAGATCGCGGACAAGGTAAGGGAGTTCGAGGCCGCCATTGCGTCCGCAGAAGAAGATATCCGCGGGAACATCGCGGTCCTTGAGAGGGAGCGCGAGGCGCTGGCCGTGAAGCAGGAGGCCCATGCCGAGAAGACCCGGGCCCTCACCTCGCACGAGGAGGAGGCCCGTCAGATCCGGCACGACATCGACGCCGCGCAGAAGCGGTTCTCGGCCATCGAGGTCCGGCGTACCGAGCTCCGCATGAAGATCGAGCACCTCAAGGACAACATCTGGACCGCCTACCACACCGAGCTCGAGGCCATGGTGCAGGAGCTGGGCCGGTTCGAGATCAACCTGGACGAATCGAAGCTGCGCCTCGATGAACTTCGCCTGAAGATCGAACAGATGGGGCCCATCAACGTGGACGCCCTGCAGGAATACAATGAGCTCCGGGAACGCTATGACCTCCTGTCGGCCCAGCAGCAGGACATCCATGACTCCATCGCCAATCTCAAGGAGACCATCGCCAAGCTCGACGTGGAGACCATCGAACTATTCACCCAGTCGTTCAACGATATCCATGATAAGTTCCGTGAGGTCTTTACCCGCCTCTTCGAAGGAGGGCGCGCGGAGCTCGTCATGCTCGATCCGTCCAATGTCCTCGAATCGGGCATCGAGATCATCGCCCAGCCCCGGGGCAAAAAGGTCCAGAGCATCACGTCGCTCTCCGGCGGCGAAAAAGCGCTTACGGCGATCGCCCTGCTCTTCGCGGCCTTCCTCGTGAAGCCGAGCCCCTTCTGCATGCTCGACGAGGCCGACGCCCCGCTGGACGCCTCCAACGTCATGCGGTTCACCCGTCTTGTCCGCGAGATGAGCGCCCGGTCCCAGTTCATCGTCATCACCCACAAAACAGGGACCATGGAGATGGCGGACGCGCTCTACGGCATCACCATGGACGAACCCGGCTGTTCGAAGGTCGTCTCGGTGAAGCTCCGCGAGGCGGCAATGGCGTAAGAGTCCTTAAGAAAACGACCAACTTCAGGCAACCACAGATGAACACTGATAGAAGCAAAACTTAAAGGGATTAGCCGTGCAGTCGTTGATCTTGACGTTATCTGTGTCGCTTAGAAGCGCCTACTTTTGGTCATCTGTGGTTCCAATGTTTTTTAACCGTGTTTTCCCTGTCCGTGCTGTTCCCTTGTCGCCAGACTTGCCCTGACGACAGGGGACGGCCCTGACAGTCCGTTTCAGGCAGGACCGGCCGTGCCGGTCCTGTTTTTTATTGCACGGCCCGGTCTTGCAATCGCTGTTCAGGCATGTTAGATTCCTGCAACATGATGTACACTGCCTTTTCCATACGATCGTTCTTCCGGAGACTGTTCCTCATCGCCCTGATCTCCCTGTCGTTCCCTGCCGCACCCTCCCTCGGAGCGGACCCTGTACAGGCACCTGCTGTGCCGGCCTCCCCGGCGGAACCTGCGGCCGCCCCCGAATGGGTCAAGGTGGAGTTCGAACCCGACGCCTATTACACCAGCCTCGGGCTGTATCTCGCACTGACAAAAAGCCCCATCCCCCATGTCGGGAACCAGTCAGAGAAGGACCTCTACCTGACGCTGCTGTCCCGCGCCTATGCGCCGCGGTTCCTGGTGATCGAGGGCAGCGTCAATCCGCTGCCCTATCTTGGCACCAACATCAAGGAGCATCACGCCAACTTCTACGATGAGGCCCGGGTGACCGGCAGCTTCAACTGGATCAAGGCCGTGACCGCGGGATTCGAGGAACCCTATGCCTACTCGGTCTTCCTCGGAAACATCGTGGACTTCTCGATCCCTGAAGATCCCAAGAGCAAGGGATTGGGTTACAGCGGCCTGCTCTACAGCGCTGGCACCTATCACATCAAGAGCAGTGAGCTGATCCGGGACGACTGGTGGGAAGTGGAATGGAAGGTGAAGGGCGACCGCAGAACGCAGGACAGAAAGATGAGTTGGAGCTTCCGGGTGGGCGCAAAGATCCACGGGAATCCGGAGATCACCGACATCTATTACCTGTCCTTCCGGAGGAGCAGGCTTGACTTCAAGACCGAGAAGAGCTCGGTGTTCAATAACAGCGGTTTCGAATATACGGTGGACATGGAGCGCGGCACGTTCACCCCGATCCGCCACTATTTCTTCGTGGACAAGAAGTGGCCCTTCGCGAACAAGAAGATGGCCTTCTCGCTTGCCACCGGTTTCGTCTGGGAATCGGCCAATAAGTATTCAGGCGCTCTCGCCGCCGACCACACGGGCAGCCAGACCCAGATCATCCTCCGGCCGAACCTCGAGTTCTGATATCTCTGTCAGGAACGCGGGTACCGGGGCACTGGGCGGGAAGAGCGGGAACGACGCGGGACGCAAACGGGCCGGCCTCTGAGTACGAGGCCGGCCCTGTTTGTTGTACGATACGAATGGATCTTCGGGACGATCAGAACTCCACGCCAACGGTAACGGCCAGGGTCAGGAACGAATCAGCGATGAGATGCAGCCTGCCGCTGACGCCGAGCTTGACGTTCTTGGCAAGTGCAAAGTCGACGCCGCCCCCGCCGGCAAGGCCGAGATCGATCTCGGTGGAGCTGGCCTTCCCCAGACCCGGCACAACTACCTCGGCTTTTCCATAGCCCAGTTCGAGCCCGCCTTCCACATAGGGAGCGATGGCGCTCTTGCCGCCCGGCTGGAAGGTCAGCCGCGGTCCGCCGAAGAACATCAGCCGCTGGTACGAAACATCGATCCCGTAGAAGTGCCCGTCCCAATCAAAGTAGGTCATATCCGCCCGTATCCCGAGCTTCATATCCTTTGACGACGACTTCATCCGGCCGGCCATGTCGATGAGAGCGCCCACACCGATCCCGACCGTGGAATCGTACCCTCCGATGGGTTCGGTGGCGAACACCAGCGAACCGTCGATGGTGGTGCCGCCTGCGGCAGCGAACACCGGTCCGGCCATGAGCACCGCCGTAAGGACCAGAACAGCAACGATCAATACTTTTTTCATGCGTTATTCCTCCCCCCGCTAAGATGACGCTGGTCAGCGGATCGAGATCCCCGACCATCGAGTTGCAATAGTAATGAATTGTTCAGAGAGAGTCAAGCGGTTTGAGGACGCGCAGGGGAAGATCATTGCGGAATGCGCATATTAAGCATTTTTCTGAGGTTTTCTGTCGTTTATTTTGTTCATGCAGTCGTTACCGCTCACGCCCCGGCCCCGTTGACGCATCAGCGGCCGGCTTTGGTGCCGACGGCTCGGGAGCAATGATATCGTCCTTCCTGATCGCTTTGAGCGGTCCCGTAATGATCTCATAGACCGGGTTCGGTGTGCCAAGCGAACTCACGAAGAACCGGGCCTGATCCTCATGCCCCTCGCAGGTCAGCGCGCGGATCTCATTCCCTTCTTTCAGAAGCAGAACGCGGTCAAGTGCTGCATCGGGAGGAACAGTGCCCGTCGGAGAGGACGCGATGAGGCTGTCCTGGATGGATTTATCGATGGTCGTTCGTATCGTGAGGCCCTCGCGGTACAACCCCTGTTCACCAACGTATGCCAGCAGCACCTCTTCCAGCGCCTTCAGGTGGCAGGGACGTCCGCTTCCCGGCGACAGCATCGAGAGGTCGAACCTGCGCGACGAAGCATCCCGGAGCGTCACCGGGGCATCCATGGCCTGGCCATACTCGTCCTGGGTCATGAGCTTCGCCTGGAACATATTGAACAGGACCTGCTCCTGCCGCTGGCGGGCCTTGTCCATCCGCTTGTACGGATCGTAATAGCGAGGGTTCGGCAGCATGCCGGCCAGGAGCGCGGTCTCGGCCCTGGTGAGCTCGGCCGCGCGCTTGTCGAAATAATACCGTCCCGCCGCTTCGATGCCGTAGATGTTCTCGCCCCACTCCACTTCGTTCAGGTAGATCTCCAGGATCTGTCGTTTCGTCAGGACCTCTTCAGCCTTTCTCGCCAGCACGAACTCGCGCAGTTTCCGTGTCAGCGTCTTCTCTTTTGACAAGAGGACGTTCTTTATCATCTGCTGGGTGATGGTGCTGCCGCCCCGGGCGAACCGCTTCTTCTGCACGTCGTGCCGCAAGGCATCCCACACGGCCTTGTAGTTGATCCCCTGGTGGCCGAAAAAGGTATCGTCCTCGGCGGTCACGACCGCCTGGATGATGCTGTCCGGGATCGACGCGATAGGCGTCCAGATGCGGAATTTGCGATCGTAATAGTGCGCGAGGATCCTGCCGTCCCGGTCCATGACCTCGGATGCCGCGGCAGGCCGGTAGTGTTTCAGGGCGGTTACATCGGGAAGGTCGGAAAGGGTCCGGACGACCCAGATGGCAAGGAAAAGGACGACGAGCACAACGGCGCCGAGGGCTGCGAGGAGGGTCTTCTTCATGGTTCGCGGTTACTTCTTCTCGTCCTTGGGGTCCTTGTGCGGCTCATCCCGTCTACAGACGGGACCGGAGTCGACGCCTCAGCCCCCGCCGCCGCGCCGGAGCGCGCCGATGACGAGCATGAAAGCGACGCCGATGAGAATATTGATGAACTGGTTGTCAGACATAAGTGATCACCGAAGAACATTATTAAATTTTATGAAAACGTGCTGACAGGAGATGTTCCTGACCCCTGACCCCTGACTTACTTCTTCCCCACCATGTTCTGAATGATCTCATGGGCCGCGGGACTCATCCAGTCCGCGGCGCCAATGATCTTTTTCCGGACGATCCCTTCGCGATCAACGAGGTAGGTCTCGGGGAATTTCAAGGTCCCGTACGACCTTGCCACCGACTGGTCGGGATTCAACAGCACCGGAAGCGCGAACTTGTTCCTCTGCATGAACTGCCCGACAGCCCCCGCGCCGCCTTCGTCGACGCTCACGGCGAGGATCTCGAGGTTCTTGCCGAAATAGGCGCGGTGCAGGCGTTCAAGCGTGGGAAGCTCCTCGACGCACGGCGGACACCAGGTGGCCCAGAAATGCACCATGACCACCTTCCCCCGGTAGGACGACAGGCTGATCTCCTTGCCTTCAAGAGAAAGAAGGCGGAACTCCGGCGCACGGTCGCCTTCACGGATGATCTTCACCCGCTGACCGCTGTTCTGTCCATAGACGAACAGGAAACCGATGGCAGCCAGGACAGCAATGATCCCGATCAGTGTTGCCTTCTTCATTCCGTTTACCATCCTTTGCGAGCGCTTTGTGCTCCCAGCCGTATGCTCCCGGATGCAGATGCGGAGGGCATTATAACCCTTCATTTCCGCGCGAGCAAGCAAAAATGTGGTATAAATAAACCGGGCGCTCTGATATAATAACGATCTATGATCCGCGAAATAAAATTGCTGGGAAAGGCCAACGACAAGGTCGACTACACCGTCACCATCATGGGCGCCGACCTCAGCAACCGCTATTACTACGAGTCGGTCCCCGAGGGGGACCGTTTCTTCTCCGGCGGGAACGAGTTCATCATCACCAGGAACGGCGTCCGCTACATGGGCACCGGCGGCCAGGTCTGCCAGTACATGTTCGGCGTGGACCTGCCGCTCAAGGACCTCCTCCGCAAGGACGTCTCGAACCGCCTGGTCATGTTCGGCGCCTACTACGACAAGGCTGACAGCATCAGCTTCACCAACACCACGGTGGGCGAAGAGTCCTTCGACCGCATCTTCCTCACCGGCAACGCCGTCTCCAACTACTTTTTTTTCGCGGATATGACCCAGAAGAACGAGATCAGGGAGCTGCAGCGGGAGATCCTCCGGAAGCTCGGCAAACAGGTAAAGCGGAGCCAGGCCGTGGGCGCCCGGGATGACTCCCGGTTCTGCGGCGAGATCTATGATGCCCTGGAGGACCCCAAGGCCTTTGTATTCCTGTTCCGGTTCGTCAACCTGCACAACGAGGAGTATTTCACCTCGTTCAACCAGGTCTACGCCGAGCACAAGCAGATCCCTCCCCAAGACGTGGAGATCCTGAGCGCCCTGTCCGATCTCCACGAGATCCCGCCTTACCAGCAGGAGCGCATGAAGATCGACGGGATGTACAAGCTGACCGAGAACAAGAAGGTCGTCGACGAATATAAGGACATCCTGATCGCCGTTTCGGAAACGGGGGAGGTCAACCCGTCCGAACTGGCGAAACTTTCGCGGCTCCGCACCCTGAGCCTGCGCCTCAATATCCCCAACAACCTCTTCGACACCCTTGACGAACTGCTCCTGAAGGACATGCAGATCATCGAGGTGGAGGAACCGGACTACATTCGCGAGACCCGCGCCATCTGCGAAGGGTTCTTCCTCAAGACCGGAGAGCTCAGGAGCCATGTTGGTCCCGAGGACCTCGTCAAGCTCCTGAAGGCAAAACAGCGTTCCATGACGAACCGCGACCCGGCATTCGAAAGCCTGCTCCTGGATACCGTCCGCGCCGGCGACGAACACGCCCGGGACACCAACGACCTGAGCATCATGGAAGGCATGAGCAGCGTCCTCACCTACTTCGACCGGTATGACAGCACCGCGACCGTGATCAACAATCTTGCATTCATGGAACGCTCATCCCTCGGCGAGGACAGCATCCGGAGCCTCGCCGGCAACATGGCCGTCTTCGACAAGGTGAAACCCGATTTTTTCAAGGAGCTGTTCATCGCGGAGCTGAAGGAAAACCGCTATCTGACGCGGTACGGCAGGAAGAAGGTCGAAAAGCTCTATGAGGGACTGGAGAAGATCCGGTCCGGCGACAGCACCTACCGCGAGGTGTCGTCAACGCTGAATGCCGTCAATGCCGATGAGCGGACCTCCATGGCGATCCACCGCTATATCAAGGACCGGTTCAAGAGCATCTATGCCGAGCTGAACTCCAAGGAGGACCAGGAGATCTTCATCCAGGACCTGAACCGGGAGATCCAGGCCAAAGGGATCGTCAAGGGTCCCATCGTGCACCACATCTATGAGGACATCATCCTCGACATCAGGAAGGAGTCGTTCTATCTCAATAATCTCCTTCCGCACATCATTGTGTCGCGGGACAACCGCGTCCGGGAGGATTTCCTCACGAACAGCGGCCTTGATCGCTTCTATGTGGAAGAACTGGAGCGGGACTACTTCGACATGAACCAGATAGATATGGACATCCTTGAGGAACTCCGAAAATAGCCATGTTCAGAGCACGGATCATCGACCGGTACATCATGCGTGAGCTCCTGGCGCCCTTTTTCCTGAGCATCGCAGTCCTCACGCTCGCCCTCTTCCTGCAGAGGATGTTCCGCCTCATGGAACTCGTGCTGTCCAAAGGATCCACGCTGGCCGCGACGGGAAAGCTCCTGCTGTTTATCATGCCCGGTTTCCTTTCGATAACCATCCCTATGTCGCTTCTCGTCGCGGCGCTCACGGCATTCAGCCGTCTCTCCTCCGACTCGGAAGTGACCGCCATGAAGGCCTCCCGGATCAGCCTCTACGCCATGGTACGGCCGGTGATGCAGTTCTCCATCATCCTGTTCATCGTTACCTCCGTGATCGCACATTTCCTGGCGCCCCATGCGACGTACGCTTTCAAGGCGCACCTCTTTAACATGGTGAAATCACGCGCCATGATCGGCCTGGACCAGGGTGTGTTCAGCAGCACCTTCAACGGCATGGTCATCTACGTTGACAAGATGAACTCTCTGGACGACATCAGCGGCATATTCATCTCCGACGAACGCTCGGGCAGCGAGCCCTACACGATCCTGGCAAAGCAGGGCAGGCTCATCACCAACCCTGACAATTTCAAGGTCACCCTCGTCATGGAACAGGGCACCATCAACACGCAGCCGCATGGCGACGGTGTCTATTCGCTCATGTCCTTTGATGCCGGGAAGCTCTTTCTCGATATCGATGAGGCAAGTTTCAGAAGAAATGATGCCGCGGGGCGCAACATCGATGAACTGGACACCCTCTCGCTGTACCAGAGTTGGCGGTCTGCGCGCGCCGGCAACCTCCCCACGAAGGACCTGGAGATCGAGTTCCAGAAACGCATGTCCGTCTCCTATGCCTGTCTGGTCTTTGGTCTCATCGGCGCGCCGCTCGGCATCCGCAAGAGCCGGTCCGGCAAGTCGGCGGGGATCACGATCTCCATCGGCGTCATTCTCGTTTACTATCTCGTTCTCGGGACGGCGTCACGGTTCGCGGAAAGCGGGGCCCTGTCTCCTGCCGCCGCCACCTGGATCCCGAACGGAATGATCACCGCGGCCGCAATCGCTCTGGTCTATATAAAAGGGAACGAGATCTACTTCGGCATCGGGTTCCGTGTCAACGCTTTCCTGCGCTCCCTGTTGTCATTGTTCAAAAAGGAGCACAAGACACCGTAACTCGGCCGCCGCAGACGGTCCTGCCGAAGCGCACGGTCATCGCGTTGTTCTCTGCCGCACCATAGAGGACCGCTCTTTTTCGTATCGTTGTACGGGATATCATGGAATGAAACTGCTCAGCCGCTACATATTCATCGAGTTCATACGGACCTCGTTCACCATCCTCTCGGGGATACTGGTCCTGTTCCTGTGCGTCACCTTCCTTCGGGAGGCCGACGACTTTATCAAACAGCATGCCAGCGTCATCCAGATCGCGATGTATTATCTCTACAGCATTCCGGGCATGGCGGGCCAGGCACTGCCGTTCGCGGCTCTTATCGGGACCCTGCTCTCCCTCGGCAACCTATCCCGGCACCAGGAGATAACCGCCATGCGCGCCGGAGGCGTCAGCCTTGTCAGCATCGTCGCACCGGTCGTGTTCGGCGGTATCCTCGTCTCCTGCCTCGGGTTCCTGAACAACGAAGTGATCATGCCGGCCTATGCCGCCCGCGCCGCCCACATAAAGAACGTGGAGGTGGGGAAGAAGAAGCAGCGCGTCGTTTTCCAGCAGCGGCGCCTCTGGCTCCGGGGCCCGGACAACAGCATCGCGAACATCAATCTCGTGACCCCGGACCGCAAGGAGATGATCGGCATCAACATCTACAAGCTGAACCCCGATTTCAGCATACGCGAGCGGATCAAAGCCGAACGGCTCGTCTGGGAGGACACGGCGTGGAAGCTCCGGGACGGCCAGAAGTTCATTACGAAGGGCGAAGCCGTCATCACGAAGCCGGCGGACGGCGAGATCTACAACATCGTGGAAAAACCGGAAGATATGAGCATGATCGTCAAGAGCTCGGGCGAAATGAGCTTCAAAGAGCTCTGGGACTACGTACGGCGGCTCAAGTCGAGCGGTTATAAGGCGGTCCGGTACGAGGTGGACCTGCACGAAAAGGTGGCCTTTCCTTTTGCGAGCCTGCTGATGGTCCTGATCGCCACTCCCTTCTCGCTCCAGTCGGTCCGGAGCGGTGGAGCTGCTCGCGGCATAGCCCTGGCCCTGCTGATCACAGCGATCTACTGGGCCCTCTCCAGCGGAGGGCGGGCGCTCGGACTCTCGGGCACCATGGCCCCGCTGCAGGCGGCCTGGCTCGCCAACTTCGTCTTCGCGGTCATAGCGCTGCTGGCCATCTACCGGATGCAGCGACAAGTATAGTCAGTTATAAATGAAATTCCAGCCAAAATGGCGGAATTTCTTTGTAACGTCTTATGGTTACGATGCCCGTATCGTCAAATGTCTTTCGGGTAACGGTAATGAAAAAGATCGAATAGCGTAACCGCTGGACGAAACGGGCGTCGTCACCGTTACCGTAGCCTTTTAGTTCCCCGCACCTTGTCAAAGAAATAGGACGCGGGGCTCTGCCGGCCTGCCCCGACTAGTCGGGGCTTGTCCGGGTCAGGTATATTGACATTCACCGGTCAGGGTGTTACGTTGTGCCAGGAGTGAGAGATAGACCAGCATGAAACGAACTTTTTTCTCCCAAAGCATGCTCGACAGCATGGTGGATGCCGGCAAGATCAAGGTGGACAAAGGCGTCCTGACCATGCTTACGGGCGACAATCCCACCTTTGAACTGAAACAGGCGTACCGTTTCGTCAAGACCATCGACGACTCGGCCGATCTCAACGGCCTCGTGGGGCAGATCAGGTCCGAGGCCGAGCTCAAGGAGTTGGGCGCGGAGATCTACATGGACTCCATCATTTACCGGGACATCGCCTACCAGGCCGATCCCGGATACATCGCGGAAAAGAACGTCCCCGGCCAACCGCCGGCAGCGAAACCCGTTGAGACAGCCGTGACACCCGGGGCAAAGCAGGAGGGACCGCCGGTGACCGCGGCTGAACCGGCCGCGGAAAAAGCGTCTGACGACGATCAGCTCTCCAAGTTCATTATGGACAATCTGCTCTGAGGTCCTCCCAATACTCCATGCTCAGACGGACCGGCACAATTCTCCTCGGCATCTTCCTCATCCCTTTCTGCATTGGATTTTCCTGGCAGCTCGCGGACACCGTGTTCATCATCACCTACCGGCCTCTTATCCCCTACTGGTTTACCGGCGGCTTCCTGCTCTATCTCATCATCCATTTCCTCTTCAAACAACCGATCCTGAGCTACGTGGTCGGCCACGAACTGACCCACGCGCTTTTTGCCATCCTTTTCGGCGGTTCGGTCAAGGCCTTCCACGCGAGCGAGAAAGGCGGCCAGGTCCACCTTACAAAGTCAAACTTCGTCATTACGCTTGCGCCCTACTTCTTTCCCCTGTATACGTTCATCACGCTTGTCGCCATCTGGCTTGCCCGGGCGGCAAACGCGCCCGCCCTGGAGCCGTGGCTGGTCCTTCTCGCCGGCGCCTCGTTCGCGTTCCATATCGTCCTGACCGCGATCTTTCTGCAGACCGACCAGAACGACATCAGGGAGCACGGCGCGTTCTTCTCCTATCCGCTCATCTTCCTGTTCAACATCATTCTTACGGCGCTCCTCATCCGCCTCCTGCTCGCCCAGGACATGAGCTATCCCGCATACCTGATTGATGGTATAATGAAAAGTGTCAGATTGATCGCGTTGGTTATCTTAAAGCTGTATGGATGGATCGCGCAGTAGATTTTCTTTACCCTTGAAAATAGCCCTAACACGAATTTCACGAATAACTGCACGAATGACACAAATACGTCAAATGATGTAAGGTCTGGTCTTTCATTCGTGCCATTCGTCCATTCGTGCCATTCGTGTTCGGCAGTGTTGTTGAGACCAATTCCTTTCTAGAGACAAACATATGCTCATCGTTGGACTCACCGGCGGGATCGCCAGCGGCAAAAGCCTCGTGACCCGGGTCCTGAGGGACCTGGGGGCGCAGATCATCGACGCCGACAAGATCGTGCATGACCTCCTGTCGCCCGGTGAGGACGCGTGCAACGAGGTTATCGGCCATTTCGGCGGGAGCATCCAGCTGCCTGACGGCACCATTGACCGAAGGAAGCTGGGAGATATCATTTTCAATCATCCCGAAGAACGCGCCTGGCTCAACCAGTGCATCCATCCCCGCGTGTTCCAGGCCTACCAGACCCGGGTCCACCACCTGCGTGAACGCCAGCCCGACGCCATCGTGGTGATGGACGCGGCGCTCCTGATCGAGACCGGTTATCACAAGAGGATGGACAAGCTCATCGTGGTCTATGCCGCGCAGAAGGACCAGGTGAAGAGGCTTATGGAACGGGACCGTTTCACCCTCGAGCAGGCGCTGGCGAGGATCTCGAGCCAGATGCCCCTGGAGGAAAAGCGGAAGCATGCCGACTACGTGATCGACAATACGGGGACCCGTGAATCATCGGAGCAGCAGACCCGGGAGATCTACGAGAAGCTCAAGCAGGAATCAGGGAGGCGGGAATGAAACAGAGCAGCACCAGAATTGTCCCCATGACGAAGGCCCATATCATTGCGTGCAGCGACATCGTGGCGTCCTCGGAGCCCTGGAAGTCCCTGCGGGAAAGCGTTGATTTCCTGCCATCCATAAAAAGGAAGCAGGCCTTTGTGGCGGTGATCGAGGGGGCTGTGGCGGGGTTCGTGGTCTTTACCCATGAGCCGGTCTTCGCCCGCGGCGGCTACCTCCGCGCCATCGGCGTGTCGCCTGCGATACGGGGGTTCGGCATAGGGAAGCTCCTGATGGCCTTCGCTGAAAAGTCCACGGCAAAGCAAGCCCCAAACTTCTTTCTCTGCGTTTCGTCCTTCAACCGGTCCGCGCAGGCCTTCTACCGGAAATGCGGATATACAAAGGTCGGCAAGATCGAGGGTCTTATCCGGAAAGGCGCGGCGGAGTATATCTACTGGAAGAAACTGCGGTGATATCCCGGTCTTAACTGCTTCAGGCATCATGAACGAACAAAGGCGGTGAGGGAATGACCTCACCGCCTTTGCTTTTTTCAGCTTTGCATGCACCAGACGCGTACGGGACAGGACCTATGGACAGAGCATGCGGTTCCAAGCCTCTACATGCTCTCCTGTACTAACGTCCAAGGACAGGCCGCAATAAAGGTTGTTCATCAAGTTCGCTTCGCAGCTTGGCGTCCGGATCAAGCATGCTCCTGGAGTACGGCTCTGCAGCGAGGACACCCTGCAGCTTGATATCCGCATCGAGCACGCTCCTGAAATATGGTTCTGACTCCAGAACACCGTGTAATTTTATATCCTGATCGAGCATGCTCCTGGAATACGGTTCCGGTTCCAGTACACTCCTGAACTGCGGCGCCTCATCAATGTAACGGACAGGACTTGAACATCCAGCCGTTATCATGATCACACAAACAATGATCGCTGCTGTCCTATAGCATGCCGCGATACGCATCGTCCACGCTCTTGACTCAAGGAGTAAGCGCATTACCTATAATTCAACTATAGACACGTCTTTCTCCCTTGTCAACCCTCCCTGATGGCCAGGGGAACTGCCGGCACAGAATACCGGGCCGGCATCAACCTCCCTGAATGGCCTCGTACAATCCCCATACACCGAACAGGATGAACGTGATCGCGGCGAACCACTTGACCTGCTTTTCCGGAAGTTTCTTATGGAGGACGATCCCGACGATGATGCCGATGGCGTCGGCGATGAGCATACCCGCAGTGGTCCCGGTCCAGACGGGGATGATGGTGTTGAAGTCCGCGGCAAGGGCCACCGTGGCAAGCTGGGTCTTGTCGCCCATCTCGGCGAAAAAGAACGCGATGGCCACGGTCCAGAAGGGGCTGAAGTTATACTTCTTATCCTCGCCCTCAAGTTTGTCTCCCCTGATGGTCCAGAGCCCGAAGATGATGAAGGATGCAGCGGCCGCGATCTTGATGTACTGCATCGGGACGAGGTGCGTGAGGTAGTTGCCGGCAAGCACCGCAAGGAGATGGTTCACCGCCGTGGCCCAGAAGACGCCCCACATCACCGTCTGCCACCGGATCCGGGCAGCGAACGCCATGGCAAGGAGCTGGGTCTTGTCGCCCATCTCGGCGAGCACGACGAAGGCAAGCGAGGTCCAGAATGCGATCATTATAGAATTCCTCTTTTTTACTGCTTCTCAGGCTGAACAGCACCCTATTTTACCGCAGAGATCGCAGAGAACGCGGAGAAATATCTTTCAAACGACCATAAGATCATTATAAGGCCCTGCCTACTCTGCGCACTCAGCGCCCTCGCCTGGAGGCGCCTACTTCTGGCTGCGGTGAGAACATTTCATTTCAGTATTTCCTTTTGCTTTTGGATCAGCTGTTTAATGCCTTTTTCTCCCAATGCCAGCAGCTTCGCGAGCTCGGCCTTGGAGAACGGTTCCCCCTCCGCCGTGCCCTGAATCTCGACGATCCCGCCCTTCCCGGTCATCACCAGGTTCATATCCACTTCGGCGCCGGAATCCTCGGTATAGCAGAGGTCAAGCATGGGTTTGCCGTCCACAATGCCGACGCTCACCGCGGCGAGGTGGTCGAGGACCGGAACGTGCGCGATCGTCCCCTGCTTCTTCACATGCCGCAGGGCATCCACCAGGGCGATGTAGGCGCCGGTGATGGAGGCCGTGCGCGTCCCGCCGTCCGCCTGGACCACGTCGCAGTCGATAAGCACCGACCGTTCGCCCAGGGCCTTCATGTCCACGACGGAGCGGAGCGCCCTGCCGATGAGCCTCTGGATCTCGTGGGTCCGGCCGCCGATCCTGGCCCGCTCCCGCTGGATGCGCTGGGCCGAGGAGCGCGGCAGCATTGCGTATTCCGCGGTCACCCATCCGGTGCCCTTGCCCCGCAGGAACGGGGGGACCGAGTTCTCCACCGTGGCCGTGCAGATGACCCAGGTATCGCCCATCTGGATCAGGACGGAACCTTCGGCGGATTTTATGTAGTTCCTGGTGATCTTCAACTTGCGGAGCTCGTCCGCCTTTCTGCCGTCAATACGCATTGAATCCTCCATGAAATTTAACCACGGGTCCCGAAATACGGGACACACTGATGGACACGGTACGACCGAAACAAATAAATCGAAAGAAGCAACAATTCCGTATTTTTTATCTTTATATCAAGAAGAACTTTGGTTTGTCTTTATCCGTGTGGCGAAGCCCCGTGTGCGACGAGGTCGCCTGTGGTTACCAATGTTCGATGTGTTTCAGAATTGAAAATACTTCGCTCTGCCCTTCCCGACGCGATTCGTCCTTTTCAACATCTTTTCCACAAACAGTTTCGCCTTTTCCACAGCCTTTTCCACAGGCAATCCCTTCCCTATGAACACGGCAATCGCCGAGGAAAGCACGCATCCCGTGCCGTGAAACTCGCCTTCTTGACGTTCCGTGGAAAAGCTCAGGACCGTTTTTCCGCCATAAAGAGTGTCAATTGCCGGTCCTTTTCCATGTCCGCCTTTGATCAGCACATACCGCGGCCCCATGTCCATGAGCGTCCCGGCCGCGAAATCCATGTCCTCGTCGGTCATTATCCTCATCCCTGTCAGGACCTCGGCCTCGGGGATGTTCGGCGTGATCACCCGCGCCAGGGGAAAAAGCTCCTTCTGCATGGCTCGGACGGCATCACGCTTAAGCAGTGTCTTCCCGGAACTGGAGCGAATGACCGGATCGACGACAAGGTTCACGATCCGGTAGTTGCGCATTGCGCTCGCTACCGCAATCACCGTCTGCCGCGTAAGCAGCATCCCGGTCTTCACGGCATCAGGCTTGATGTCGGAAAGAAGTGTATCGATCTGCTGCGACAATTCCCGGGGAGGAATGGAATAACTTCCCGTGACGCTAGCGCTGTTCTGCGCCGTCAGCGCGGCGGGTATGGCCATGCCATGGGCGCCGAGCGCCTGGAAGGTCTTGAGGTCTGTCTGGATGCCCGCGCCCCCCGACGGATCGGAGCCGGCGATGGAAAGAACCTTTATCATAAAGATTTCACCACGGAGACACGGAGGCACAGAGGACGGCCAGATCAACAACAGATGCTTGTGTTGTTTTTCTCGGTGACCTCTGTGCTCTCTGTGGCAAAAGAAGATTTACGAATTTTTACTTTATCGGATCAGATCTTCTCGAATCAATCCAATTTCAGCTTTATCAGCGCCAGCGGATCGACCTTCGCTCCCTGCACGCGCACGCCCCAGTGCAGGTGCGCGCCCGTTGACCTGCCGGTCGACCCCACAAGGGCGATCACATCGCCCTTCGTGACCGCCTGGCCGTACTTGACGTTGATCTTCGAGAGATGGAAGAACATGGTGTAGATGCCCTGGCCGTGGTCGAGCACGACGCTGTTTCCCGAGTAGAACTGATCGTCCACAAGGATGACGACGCCGTCGTTCGGCGCCTTCACCGGCTCCCCTTCGTCGGCGGTGATGTCCACCCCCGAGTGGGGGTTCTTCGGGATGTCGTTGATGATGCGGCGCACACCGAAGGGCGTGCCCATCGCTTTCCCCGGCAGCGGGTCCATAAAACTTCCCTGCCAGACGCGGAGGGAATCGAACGGCCAGATGGCCGCCATCTTCCTCTGCTCCCTGTCCGCCCGCGCCTCGTTCTCCGGAGAGAGGACCACCATGTCCTCCGGCAGCGTCAACTTTTGTACGGGATATTTCTTTTTGGCGATCACCACGTCGCTAGTGAGCGGCTTTCCGTCCACGGTCAGGCTGAGCGGATAGGTCCCCGGATCGGTTTTGAGGTCTATGCCGACGACGGCCTTGAAGGCGTTCTTCACGGGATTGAAGTAAAGGTGTTTCCCGTTGAACGATCCCTCGACAGGTCCGGCGGCATTCTTCACGGTCACAGTCATAAGATCCCCGGGTCCGACCTTCTTCGGTGAGAGCACGATCGACGGCTCCACGGCAAAAGAATATTTTCCTGAGACCAGACCGATGAGGATAATGAAAATGATATGGATTACTTTATTCTTCACTCCGCACTCCGCCTTCCGCACTGAACTGTTCCCCCTGACCCTTGTCGTATCCCGCATTTCGCATTATTATTTTCTTTCTCCTGACTTCTGGCTCCTGGCTCCTGGCTCCTTCTTGAGGTACTTCGACACTCCCTTCATGGAGCAGAACTCGCCGCACATGCTGCAGACGTCGGATTCCTTCGGCAGACTGGATTCGCGCAGTTTCCTCGCCCGTTCGGGGTTGATGGACAGCTCGATCTGCCCCTTCCAGTCGAGCGCTTTCCTCCGCCGCGCCATCTCCTTGTCCCACTCCATGGCGCCCGGGACGCCTTTGGCGATGTCGGCTGCGTGGGCCGCGATGCGTGAGGCAATGACGCCCTCGCGCACGTCCTCGAGATCGGGCAGGCGCAGGTGCTCCGACGGCGTGACATAGCACAGGAAGTCCGCGCCCGCGGCGCCCGCGATGGCCCCGCCGATGGCCGAGGTGATATGGTCGTAGCCGGGCGCGACGTCGGTCACGAGCGGCCCGAGCACGTAGAACGGCGCGCCTTTGCAAAGCTCTTTCTGGATCTTGATGTTCGTCTCCACCTGGTTGATCGGAACATGCCCCGGCCCCTCGATCATCACCTGCACGCCGGCGTCATGGGCATGGTCGCGAAGCTCTCCCAGGGTGATGAGCTCCTGGATCTGCGCGCGGTCCGTGGCGTCGGCAAGGCAGCCCGGCCGCATGCCGTCGCCGAGCGACAGGGTCACGTCATATTTCTTCGATATCTCAACGAGGCGGTCATACTGCTCGAAGAGCGGGTTCTCGGCGTCGTTGGTGATGATCCACTCCAGATGGAACGCGCCGCCGCGGCTCACCACGTCCATGATCCTGCCCTGGTTCCTGAGCCGCTCCACGCTCTCCCGGGTCACGCCGCAGTGCACCGTGATGAAGTCCACGCCTTCGGCGCACTGCTGCTCGATGACGCGGAACAGAAGGTCCGGGTCCATCTGGACGATGGACCTGCCCTGCTCCACGGTCTCGACCGCTGCCTGGTAGATGGGCACCGTGCCGATGGCAACGGTGGACTGCCGCAGGATCTCCTTCCGGATCCCGACGATCGGCCCGCCCGTCGAGAGGTCCATCACCGCGTCGGCGCCCGACGCGACCGCCACCTTGAGCTTCTCGATCTCGTCCTCGATGGACATGCGGTCCTTGGAGGTGCCTATGTTCGCGTTGATCTTGGTCCGGAGGCCCTTGCCGATGCCGAGTGGCGTGATGCTCGTGTGCCGGGTGTTCCGGGTGATGACGATGGTGCCCGTAGCGATGCCGTCGCGGACATATTCGACGCTCACGCGTTCGGCCCGCGCAACGGCCTCCATCTCGGGAGTGATGTTTCCTTTTCGTGCCTCTATGATCTGGTTCATGACCTACCTCACCTCTCTGGCTCCTGCGGATAGCGGGCCTAACGGGGAGCGCAATCGCTGCAACGGAACTTTTCTATGATCTTTTCCGCCTGAGCGAACTTGCTCGCGGCCGTCTTGATGTCGGGAGCAGCAAGTATCGCCGATATCATTGCCACACCGGCTACGCCGGACATAACGACTTGCTGGATATTCCCACCATTAATGCCGCCAATGGCGAATATTGGGACAGCAACATCTACAATGAGTTGTTTTATGTCATTTAATCCCACCGGCGCCCCATATTTCACCTTTGAAGGCGTCTCGAATATGGGTCCAAAAGTTATGAAATCGGCTCCGCCTGCCACCGCTGCCTTAGCTTCTTCCAAATTATGGGTCGAAACGCCGATCAGCATGGACGTTCCAACTACCTTCCTGGCTGCATTGGCCGGAATGCTCTGATGCCCGAGATGCACCCCGTCGGCATCCACGGCCACCGCTATATCCACCCGGTCGTTGATAAAGAGCTTTGCCCCGAACTCGCGGGTAATGGACCGAAGCTCCTGCGCCAGCGCCAGCAACTCCCGGATAGGCAGGTCCTTCTCCCGGAGTTGGACACACCGGACCCCGCCCTCGAGAGCCAGGCGAACCGCCTCGGGCAGCGGCTTCGTCGCGACCTTACGGTCGGTTATGAGATAGATCCTAAAATCGAGCATCATTTCAAATTGGAAATATCAAATTGTAAAATGTAAATTGAACTGCGCAGTTCAATTTGAAATTTGCTATTTACAATCTGCAATTTCCAATGCCTCCCGCCTCCGTCTTTACCCCCCGATCATCCCCTCGATCGGGCTGCTGGCAGTAGCATAGAGCTTCTTCGGCATCCTGCCCGCCTTGTAGGCGAGCCGTCCTGCCATGACGCCGTATTTCATCGCCTCGGCCATCATGATCGGGTCCCTGGCAGCCGAGATCGCCGTGTTCAGCAGCACGGCGTCGCAGCCAAGCTCCATGGCAATGGCAACGTCCGAGGCAGTGCCCACGCCGGCGTCCACGATGACCGGCACCTTCACGGTCTCTATGATGATCCTGATGTTGTAGGGGTTCCTGATGCCGAGCCCGGAACCGATGGGCGCGGCCAGCGGCATCACCGCCGGGCAGCCGATGTCCACAAGCTTCTTCGCCATGATGGGATCATCGCTCATGTAGGGCAGGACGATCAGCCCTTCCTTCAGCAGCACCTTCGCGGCCTCGAGCGTGGCTTCATTATCGGGAAAAAGCGTCCTCTCGTCGCCGATCACCTCAAGCTTCACCAGCTTCGTGATGCCCGCCTCGGCAGCCAGCATGGCCGTCCGTATGGCGTCCTTGGCGGTGTAGCAGCCGGCCGTGTTGGGAAGGATCTTATATTTCTTCGGATCGATGTAGTCGAGCAGGTTCTCCTTGGATTTGTCGACGATGTTCACGCGCCGCACCGAGCCCGTCACCACGTCCGTGCCCGATGCCTCGATGGCCCGCCGCGTCTCGTCGAAATCCTTGTACTTCCCCGTGCCCACCCAGAGCCGGGACTTGAACTCGATGCCTGCTATGACAAGATTATCGTTTGACATTTTTAAATACCTCCGAACAACAGACTAATGTTTTGCCACGGATGAACACGGAGGATGTTGTAGGGGCGGCCCTGCGTGGCCGCCCGCATCAGGGCAACCACATAGGGTTGCCCCTACATAAATCAACGCCCGTGTTTCCTTCGCGTCCCTCGCGCCTTCGCGGTAAAAGCTTCTATTTTGTCTTTTTCTTCTCAGCCTTCTTCTTCGCGGGCACGCCGCCCCGCGCATGGACCTGCACATAACAATTATAGGAGGTGAGCGTCTTTCCGCTCTCGCGGTCCGTGCTCTTCTTATATACCACCTGGAGCCGCGTCTCCTCTTCCTCGAATTTCAAGAGATCTTTGAGCCGGGACAGCACGCTGTCCACAAAGGCCTTGCTGCCGGTGATCCTGACGCCGTCCTCGGCGTAGGTGCTGCCCTCGTGGGTGTACCGCACCGGTTTGGGGCTCAGCTTCTGGTTCGCACGCAGTTTCGACCAGTGTTTCAGAAAAGGTTTTTTCTCCATGAAATCCTCCTTTTTTGAATCTTGACTAGTGGTCTTGTCTTTATATTTTTCCCCGTGTCCGTCTTTACCCGCCTCCCATGAAACTCACCACTTCCAGGGCATCACCATCTTTGAGTACGGTTACTGCGTAATCTGCTTTTTTGACGATCTCCCCGTTCCGCTCCACCGCCACCCGCTGGTGCTGGATGTTCAGGTGTCCGAGCAGGCCGATGACCGTGATGCCGTCGGGGACGTCCTTCTTCTTACCGTTGAGGATAATGGTCATATGTTCAGTTCAACCCATTGCAACCACAGATAAACACAGATGGACACAGATACGGCAAGGGAAGTATTGCCGCTGAAAATAGCATCTTTAGTTATTTATGACTTTATCTGTGTTCATCTGTGGTTAATATTCTTTTAGTTGTTGACGTTCTCCTTTGCAGTTCCCCTATGACAAACAAAAAACCGCATCCCGGGATAGGATACGGCTTGAGAGGTTGGATATGCACGTTCATTCTCGCCTTCCCTACGCCGGAACTACCCGGATCAGGTTCCAAGGGTCGTCCTCAAAAGGACTCTCAGCCATGCGGCTCCCCCAGCTTTATGTTTTGGTACAATACCGCAGAAAGCGCTCGCAAGTCAACGATTTTCCTCCCCCGAATATACCCCGCCGATCCACTTGACAAGGACTTGCATTTTAGGGCATGATACCAGCACCGAACCACTACGAACATTTCCCTCTCAAGTGTTGATCCTATCTTTCAGGAGGGTTCCCCCATGCGCCGATGGTCATGGATCCTGTGCCTCGCCTTTTTCTCCTTCATCCTGACGACCCCGGCCCCGGCCGCGAACTCACCGGCAGACTGCGAGTCCGCGGCAAAGCTGTCCGACGACGCCAGCGAGGTCTTCCTGACAAACCCCACCGTGGCCGAGAAGAAGCTCAAGGAGGCCATCGGCCTCTGCCCCAAGAGCGCCTCGCTCCACCTGAACCTCGGCATGGTCTACTTCCAGAGCGGCAGGCTCAAGGACGCCGAGGACCGGATCAGCCAGGCCATCCTGCTGAACGCGAGTTACGCCAAAGCCCTGAACGCCATGGCCTACATCCAGTACGTCAAGGCGGGCGGCGACAAGAAGTTCGGCGAGGGCCTCGCGGCCAAGGCCGTTGAGCTCGAGCCGAACAACCGGCAGTACAAGGTCACGCTGGAGCTGTACACGGCGAACGTGGACACGCCGCCAAAGACCGGCCAGAGCCGCCCCGACGCCATCGGCGTGATCATCGGGAACAAGAACTACCGCAACCCCACCCTGCCCGCCGTGAAGTTCGCGGCCCAGGACGCGGCCATCATGAAACGCTACCTGGTGGACTCGCTCGGCTACGACGAGAACAACATCATCCTGATGCGCGACGCTACGTTCATCGACCTGGTGAAGCTCTTCGGCGACGCCCAGGACCACCGGGGCATCCTGTACAACCGGGTGCGCAAGGGCTCCTCGGAGGTCTTCATCTACTACTCCGGCCACGGCGCACCGGACAGTGTGTCGAAGAAAGCCTACCTCGTGCCCGCCGACGCGGACCCCACGGTGATCCGGCTCACGGCCTATCCCCTCGACACGCTCTACATGAACCTTGCGAAGCTGAACAAGGAGAAGATGCCGAAGAACATCACCATCGTCCTCGACTCGTGCTTCAGCGGCGGGTCCCAGGAAGGCATGATCATCCCCGACGCCAGCCCCATCTTCATCGAGACGACCACCTCCGCCCTGAACCAGAAGAACACCGCGGTCTTCACGAGCGCCAAGGGCAACCAGATCAGCTCGTGGTATCCCGACAAGAACCACAGCCTCTTCACCTACTTCTTCCTGAAGGCGCTCAAGACCAGCGTTGCC
>CAKKRC010000048.1 GCA_919902495.1 Nitrospiria bacterium | reverse complement strand
AAAGAAAACCCTCACCCTGTTTGCCGCCAAACATAAGATCAGCATTGACGAGGTACTGAAAGGAAGCGGTTACGAGGCGCAGGGCGAGCTGGTTTTTGTACCCCATTACGAGTCTCCAAAGCGTCATGGCAGCGCCGAGGAATATCCCTTCACCTTCATCGATTACAAGTCGAGGCTCAACCGGGAGGGCCGGAGCCAGAACACGACGTGGTACCACGAATTCAAGAAGATGGACCAGGGAGACGTGAGCTGGGACGACGTGACCAAGATCAACCCGAGCGATGCCAAAAAGCTGGGGATCAAGAACGGTGACTCCATCCGCCTAACCTCCACCACCGGCTCAATCGTCACCAAGGCGAAGTTGTGGGAAGGCGTGCGCCCCGGCACGGTTGCCAAGTGCTACGGTCAGGGCCACTGGGCCTACGGTCGCGTGGCTGCCAAGGATTACGCCAAAGCGCAGCCTCGCGGCGGCAACAACAACGAACTGCTCGTTGACGACTACGACCGGTTGAGCGGCGCCACGGCCCGCAACGGCGGCTTTACCGGCGTCAAGATCGAGAAGATATAGGAAAGGAGGAGATAACACATGTCTAAATACGGAATGGTGATAGATCTGCAGAAATGCGTTGGCTGCGGCGCATGCGCCCTCGCTTGCAAGACGGAGAATAATACCCAGGACCGGGCTGACGGACAGACCTTCAACTGGGCCGATTACATCATGAAAGAGGAAGGGAAGTTCCCGAACATCAAGGCAAGCACAATGCCGGTGCTCTGCAACCACTGCACCGACGCCCCGTGCGTGAAGGCCTGCCCGGTGACGCCCAAGGCCATGTTCAAAACGCCCGACGGCATTACCATGCACAACGACGAACGGTGTATAGGCTGCCAGAATTGCCAGCGGGCATGTCCCTACAGCACCGCTGATGCCGTGAAGGACAAGGCTGCATACAGCGTGCTGAGCTTCAATGCCCACGGTGGCACGACCCATCCATTCTACCATGACGCAAAGGAGATGATCCCCGGCTGCACCTCCTCAGGTGTGGAGGTGTCCAAAGCGGCTGGGGACACACCTCCGCATCGCACTCTCTACAAACATCCGGAATATGAGAGTGTCCGGAGGAGCGGCATTGTGGAGAAATGCATATTATGCGAGCACCGGGTGAAGAAGGGCGATCTGCCGTACTGCGTGGTTTCCTGCCCGGCAAAGGCCCGCATCTTCGGCGATCAGGACGATCCGAACAGCGAGATCAGCCAGGTCCTCAAGAAGTACAAACCGGTCCAGCTCAAGAACAACAAGGGCTTGCTTTTGAAGGCCGGTGAAAAAGGCACAAAGCCAAATGTGTATTATGTCAGGAGTTACAAGCCTGCGGCAAGTAAAGCGTAATTACAAATTGGTCATGGAGTGATGGGAGGCCGGCCTAAAGACCGGTCCCCATCGCTCGATCGTTTAACTAGCTCAGGAAACACTAAAAAAACTGAGAGGGGTGCGCATGGATATCGAGCAGTTCATTGGATTTGAGCGGGCACGGCGCGATTGTTATAAATTGCTCGCAGCCTGTTTCTATCAGCCGCAAAAAGCGATGCTTTTGAATGCGAACGTTTTTGCAGATCTTGGTAATATGCTGTCCGGCGTCTGCCCGGATGCTGCGCCGTTTTCGGAGATAATGGCAGCGTCGGTAATGCAATATGATGACGAGGAACTGCTGGTGGAGTACGCGCGGCTTTTTGTGGGGCCTAACGAACTGCTGGCCCCTCCGTACGGCTCCGTATATCTGGAAGAGGGCAGAAAAGTGATGGGCGAGTCCACGGCCAGGGCCCTGGAATTCTACAAGGCGGAAGGCCTGTCCATGGACGAGGAGTTTCAAAATCTGCCGGACCATATCACGGCGGAAATGGAATTCATGTATTATCTCGCATACCAGGCAGTCGAAGCTCTTGAGAAGAACGATAGGGAAAAGGCGGTGCATTTTTTGAATAGACAGGAAGTCTTCCGGCGGACATTCCTGGACGGATGGGTCGTTCCCTTCTGCGAAAAGATAACAGAGGGGACGGAAAACGGATTTTACCGTGCCCTTGCGGGATGTCTGTCGGTTTTTATCTCGAAAGCAGACCGCTGCGCTATGCCGGAAGAACTGCGGGACAGCCTGGCGCGAGTTTAATATAAAAATGCTGCAGGACACGATCATCAATTTGGCCTTAAGCAAAGATGAACCGCGGATTTCAGCGGACCGGTCGCGTTGCGTTAGGATGCGCTTCAATAAAAGCGCCTGCGCGATATGCACTGAGAGCTGCAGGACCAAGGCAATAACCATCGACGGCGGCATCGCCATTGACGAGGGGAAATGCACGGAGTGCATGCAGTGCGTATCCGAGTGCCCCTCGGGTTGTTTTTCTATCGCGGACGAGGACTTCCCCGCTCTTCTTTACAGGTTGCGAAAAAATCAGAATTCCATCACGCATTCCGTGCTTGGTTGCAAACACGCCCGGGACACAGAGGCCCACGAAAGAACCAGCTGTCTTGGCTTTCTGTCCGAGGAGCACATAATCTCGCTAACGGGATATCTCGGCAAGCCGATCACTCTCAACCTGACCGCTTGCAGTGGATGCAGGAACTCGTTCATTGTTGATACGCTCAAAGAACGCATCCAAAGCGCGCAGATGAAAACATCGCTCGATGTCGGGAAAAGAATCATATTGGCCGAAAACAATGAGGAACTGGTCTTTGAAGATGTTTCCCTGGACAGGCGGGGTTTTTTCCAGGCGCTTAAGACAATGGGCTTTACGCAGGTAGCCGGGCTTGACAAAGCCGAGGTCGAAATACCTGCGTCGTATACGGCGAAAAGACTTCCTTTGAAGCGTGATTTGCTCAATACCGTTGTAAAGAAGCTATCTGCTGGTAATGTGGCCGCGGGCATTTTGCACAATTATGCTTTCACGGTGAATGCCGGATCGTCATGCACTCATTGTTTTGCCTGCATCGGCATGTGCCCGACCGGCGCGCTGAAGATCAAAAAAGACGTGGAGGGACCGGGTCTGCTTTTTAATCCTTCATTATGCACAGGATGCGGCCTGTGCTGCGATTTTTGCCCTGCTGAGGCAGTGAGCGTTTATCCGGGATATTTCGGAAACAGTTATTTTGAACATGATCGTTGCACTGTTGAAGCTTTTACCGAACATGCCGTGGCGGGAAAACAGTAACGGTGAAATTACGGGCGAATGAGGTCTGGTCTTCTATGGAAATAGCGTTGGATTATGAGTCGCTGCTGAATGAATCGGTAAAGATCCACGGCCACCTCTGCGCCGGGCAGGTGCTGGGTGTCCGCATGTCAATGCTTGGCCTTCGGGAGATCGGCATCAGCGACCCGAAAGGAAAAGATCGCAAAAACATCATTGTCTTCGTCGAGATGGACCGCTGCGCCACCGACGCGGTCCAGTCTGTTACGGGGTGCAGTCTGGGGAAGAGAAGCATGAAGTTCCTGGACTACGGAAAGATGGCGGTGACGTTTCTGAACCTCAAAACAAACAAGGCAGTAAGGATCTTTGCTCGTGAGGACTCTCGCGAGAAGGCAAAGGAGCGCTTCCCGGAGATCGAGAATAAATATGCCGGACAGCTTGAGGCATACAAGATCATGCCGGATGAAGAGTTGTTCGACGTGATGGAAGTTGCCATCAACATCGCGCCCCAGGACATGCCGGGGAGACCGATGCGCAGAGTACAGTGCGACTCCTGCGGGGAGCACGTCCAGGATATGAGGGAAGTCTATCAGGACGGAAAGATCCTGTGTGTTGCCTGTGCTCAGGGCGGCTACTATGCAGTGAAAGAACCTTTTTTGGCGGTGCGTTATGCGGAAAAGTCATAACGGACTATCAATCCGGTCAAAGATATGGATTGAGATGGACGGCGAACCCGTGTTCGGCAGGGGCAGGCGGTTCCTGCTCGAAGCGATAGAAACGCACGGCTCGATCACTCGGGCTGCGGAAGATGTGGGCATTTCCTATCGGAAGGCGTGGTGTCACATTAAGGCCATGGAAGAACGTCTTGGCGTTCAACTTGTCGAGCGTCAGACAGGCGGTAAGAACGGCGGCGGTGCGCGTATTACCGATGAGGCCAGAGTATTTCTGAACAAATTCGAGCAAATGGAAACAGGCATACGCGAAGTGGTTGATGAGAAGTTTAAAGCCCTTTTCCAGGGAGGATCGTATGTGTGACGATACGCATGAAGCTCAGGATTCCACAATGAAAGCTATTCCGGTCGCGCGGGCGGTCGGCACGATCCTCGCTCATGACATAACCGAGATCAGGCCGGGTGAATTCAAGGGCCGCGCGTTCAGGAAGGGTCACCTTATACGCGAAGAGGATGTCTGTCACCTTCAGCGGCTCGGCAAGGAACATCTCTATGTGCTCCATGTCGCCGAGGACGAGATGCACGAGAACGACGCGGCGTATGCGCTCGCCAAGGCGCTCATGGGAGAAGGGGTCACTATCAAAGGCGAGCCGAAAGAAGGCAAGATCAGCATCATTGCGGAGCGGGACGGTCTTCTGAAGATCGACCGTGATGCGCTGCTTGCGTTCAACATGCTCGGTGAAGTGATGTGTGCAACGCTTCATGACAATACGGTCGTGAAGAAAGGGCAGACCTTGGCGGGGACGAGGGCGATCCCGTTAGTTGTTAAGAAATATGTCGTTCAGGCGGCAGTCACTATCGGTGAAAGCGCAGGAAAGATCATCCAGGTGAAGGAGATCAAAAAGCCGAAGGTCGGCGTCGTGATCACCGGAAACGAGGTATACCACGGCAAGATCAAGGACGCCTTTGCCCCGGTCATTACGAAGAAGATCGAGGAGATCGGCGGCGAACTTGTCGGCGTCTATTACGCGCCGGACGACAAGGCAATCATCGTGGACAGGCTGCGGGAGTTGCTGAAGGCCGGGGCTGACCTCCTGATCACCACGGGCGGCATGTCCGTTGATCCCGATGACGTAACGCGGTTCGCGATCAGGGAACTAGGCGCCGGGGATATCACCTACGGTTCAGCAGTCCTTCCGGGCGCGATGTTCCTCGTCGCCTATGTAGGCATCGTTCCCATCCTCGGCATCCCTGCTTGCGGTATGTACGCGAGGACGACGATATTCGACCTGGTCCTTCCCCGCATTCTTGCCGGTGAAAAGATCGGGCGGCGTGAGCTGTCAGAGCTTGGGCACGGCGGGCTGTGTATGAAGTGCGATGTGTGCAGGTATCCTGTTTGTCCCTTCGGGAAGCTGGGGTAGCGCAGCATGAAAGCCTCAACGGATATGCACATGACAGATGAGCCTTTCAGGGACTCCTTCAACCGTCAGATAGACTATCTCAGGATATCCATCACCGACAAGTGCAATCTGAAATGCATCTATTGCATGCCGGAAAAGGGACTCAAACTATTCAATCAAGCCGAAATACTTACCACCGATGAGATCATCAGGATCGTGCGCATTGCATCCAAATACGGCGTCAGAAAGGTCCGTCTCACCGGTGGCGAGCCGCTTCTGCGAGAGGATATCATTCATCTTATTTCGAGCATCAAGACTGCTGGTATTCAAGACCTCAGTATGACCACCAACGGGCAACGTCTTGCCGGAATGGCAGGATTGCTAAAAAAAACCGGGCTCGACCGGGTGAATATCAGTCTCGATACGCTCATCGCGGAGCGTTACCGGGAGATGACGAGGGGCGGCGACATTCATCGAGTATGGGAAGCGGTATCGGAAGCCGAGTCAGCCGGTCTCTCGCCGGTCAAGATCAATATGGTGCCTGTGCGGGGAGTCAACGACGATGAAGTCTCCCGGTTCGCGGCCCTTACACTGTATAAGGACGTTCATATCCGGTTCATCGAGTTCATGCCTGTTGGAAAGCACAGCACATGGCAGCCTGACGCGTATCTGAGCAAAGACGAGATCATGGAGCGTGTGGCATCCGTGGGGAAACTTGTCCAGCTTCCGTTCAAAGGTGGCGGTCCATCGCGTAATTATCGCATAGAGGGCGCGCAAGGCATGATCGGCTTCATCAGCCCCATAAGCGACTGTTTTTGCGGTTCCTGCAATAGGTTGCGGCTTACGGCGAACGGCAAGCTCAGGCCGTGCCTTTTCTCCGAAACCTCCGTGGACATAAAAGCCCATCTCAGGAACGGCGCGTCCGACGAAGAGCTGGAAAACCTCTATCGCAACGCTGTCTTGTCCAAACCTGCCCGCCATGCTCTTCACGAGGGTTCTTTGCTCCATCCCGCCATGTCTCCTATGTCGCAAATAGGAGGATAAAGAAGATTATATGTAACATAAATAGTAGCCAATAAACGGCTTGACAAAGACGTTCTCCGCGTATAACATATAAAAATAAGTTTATATGAGGAGACCGCCGTGCTCAAGCAATTTGCCGACTATATTACCTATGCCTTGCTGAAACTGGAGCCGACCAGCCATTTAGGGGATGCTCTCAATTTCTTTATCTACGACACTCTCAAGATATTCCTGCTGCTCACCACTATCGTCTACGCGGTAGCAATCATCCGGGCATACTTCCCGCCCGAAAAGACCAAACGCATGCTGTCTCACAAGCGGGAATACATCGGCAATGCCATGGCGGCGCTGCTCGGGATCGTCACACCGTTCTGCTCCTGCTCCGCAGTCCCGCTCTTTATCGGCTTCGTGGAAGCGGGCGTTCCTCTCGGCGTCACGTTCTCGTTCCTCATCTCGTCGCCCATGGTGAACGAAATCGCCCTGATCATGCTCTGGGGCCTGTTCGGGTGGAAGATCGCCCTTATCTACACCGGCACCGGGGTCGTGCTTGCAATCGTGTCCGGCATCATCATAGGCAAGCTCAAGATGGAAAAGTACGTTCAGGACTATGTCTGGGAAATCAAGGCGGGTGCAGGGGAGATCGTACAGACAACCTTCCGCGAGAAACTCGTTTATGCCCGAGACTATACAACGGAGCTTCTGAAAAGGATCTGGCCTTATGTGGTCATCGGCATTGCGCTGGGCGGGATTGTCCACGGCTATATTCCTACTGACTTTGTGGTCAAATATGCAGGGCGCGATAACCCCCTTGCCGTCCTGGTCGCGGTCCTGATCGGCGTCCCGCTTTACAGCAACGCTGCCGGCATGATTCCTGTTGTACAGGCCCTTGTGGGAAAGGGAATGGCCATGGGCACGGTGCTGGCTTTCATGATGTCGGTTACGGCGATATCATTTCCCGAGGCGGTCATTCTCAAGAATGTGCTTAAGATGCGTCTCATCTATACGTTTTTCGGGATCGTGGCAATCGGAATAGTCATCGTTGGTTATCTGTTCAACGCGATCTTATAGAAGGCGAGCTGATATGAAGACACTTGCAATTGAATGGCAACGGCTCCTTGATGGACAGAAAGAAACCTGTTCCCGCTGCGGCTCCACGGAGCAGGAGGTTGAAAAGGCGGTTAAGGATCTCAACCAGATGCTGGCTCCTTCTGATATAGCCGTCAACCTTGTCAAGAAAGCGATCGACCCGGAGACCTTCAAGAAGGATGCGTTAGAGTCCAACAAGATCCTCATCGCCGGGAAAACACTCGAAGAATGGCTGGGGGCAACAACGGGTCAGAGCAAATGCTGTGAAACCTGCGGCGATGCCGACTGCAGAACAGTAGAATACGGCGGTGACACTCATGAAGCGATCCCCGCCGAACTGATCGTCAGGGCGGGCATTACTGCCGCCGCCTATCTGTTCAAAATACAGCCGCCGCAGATGCGTGAGAGAATACCGGTGCTGAAATTAATGTTCAAGAAAGTATAGGAGGATTCAGTCATGGAGATCAAAGTGCTCGGTCCTGGATGCGTAAGCTGCTTTAAAATGGAGGAACTGGCCAGGACCGCGGTGAGGGAGCTCGACATCGAGGCAAGGATCGAGAAGATCACCGACATCGGACAGATCGCCATGCACGGCATTCTATCCACGCCGGGTCTTATGGTTAACGGCAAGATCAAACATTCGGGGAAACCGCTCCCGAGCTTGGAGATGGTGAAGGAACTGATCAAGGGCGAAGCGTAATGTCAGTGCGGAGTGATGAGTTCGGAGTGAAAATCATGGAAGAACTTCTGAGCGTATTTAAAGCCCTTTCGGAGGAGACCCGACTCCGGATCATAAAGCTCCTGGAGCAGGGCGAACTGTGCGTGTGCGACATAACGGCTGCGCTGGACATGGTGCAGCCGAAGGTGTCATTCCATCTCAGTGCGCTGAAGGAAGCCGGGCTCATCAAGGACCGCAAGCAGGGGAAATGGATCCATTACAGCCTGAACGAAAAAGACCTCTTCAGAAGAATGCTGCTCCTCTCAGCCTGCGAGCGGATGCAGGACAGTAGCATAGCAGGGGACAGTAAACGACTGAAGGCTTTTCTCAGGACAAAAAATACCGATGGCAAAGTTGTGTCGTTGAGGAGCAAAGGCCGCTGTTGCGGTTGATGTTGCTGCCGAATGACCCGCCGTTAGTCTTTGTAAAAAGGGGACATTCAATGGCTGAAAAAAAGGACAAAAAGCTCTCCTTTGCGGACCGTTTTCTTACGCTCTGGATCTTCGCGGCAATGGCGTTCGGTGTGGGCTTGGGCCACTTCATTCAGGGAACGGAAGCCTTCATCAACAGTTTTCAGATAGGCACGACCAATATCCCCATCGCCATCGGCCTGATCCTCATGATGTACCCGCCTCTTGCCAAGGTCAAGTATGAGGAGCTCGGTGAGGTCTTCCGGAACAAGAAAATACTCGGTCTCTCGCTCATACAGAACTGGATCATCGGCCCGGTCCTGATGTTCGTTCTCGCGATCATCTTCCTCCGGTCCTATCCCGAATACATGGTCGGCCTTATCATGATCGGCCTTGCGCGCTGCATCGCGATGGTGATCGTCTGGAACGACCTCGCCTGCGGCGATACGGAATACGCAGCCGGTCTTGTGGCGTTCAATTCGATCTTCCAGGTCCTTTTCTTCTCTGTCTACGCCTACATCTTCATTACCGTGCTTCCGGTCTGGTTCGGACTCAAGGGAGTGGTCGTCAATGTTACGATCGGCCAGATCGCCGAGAGCGTGTTCATCTACCTGGGAATACCCTTCATCGCCGGTTTGTTGACCCGGTTCGTCCTGATCAAGCTCAAGGACCGCTACTGGTACGAGACGGTCTTCATCCCGCGGATCAGCCCGATCACCCTCATTTCTCTCTTGTTCACCATCGTGGTGATGTTCTCCTTGAAAGGCAACTATATCGTCAAGTTGCCTCTGGACGTCGTGCGGATAGCGATTCCCCTGCTGATCTACTTCGTGGTCATGTTCCTTGTTTCGTTCTATCTCGGAAAGAGGATCGGCGCAGACTACCCGAAGACCGCGACGCTTGCATTCACCGCCGCGAGCAACAACTTCGAGCTCGCCATTGCGGTAGCCGTCGCCGTCTTCGGCATCAACTCAGGAGCCGCCTTCGCCGCCGTCATCGGACCACTTGTCGAGGTGCCGGTATTGATCAGCCTGGTGACCGTAGCCAGGTACTTTCAACGCACCTATTTCAGCATCGAGTACTGCAGGGGCAAGTGACCCGATGTGCCGTAAAATCCTGCTCAACGTCGAGGCATGAGGTTGATCATGAATTGAGGAAGCCTGAAGAAATATATATGAGGCTATTATCAATGAATTACAATTTGCATCTGAAAGGATTGCCTGTTCGGCTTTCTAACCGGTGATGCAGCTCCCCATTCTGATATACTGATACAAATAAGCAACAGGTGATCGAAACGTGTGACTTAATAGAAGTATGCACCCTGCAATCCATCAGGTGAAGGGTATCCAGAAAGGGAGTGCTATATGGTATTGATACAAGCGGAAAAGATCCGGAAAGACTATCAGGCGGGTGAGGTGAGCATCGCGGCGCTCAAGGAGGTCAGTTTTGAGATCGAGCCCGCATCGTTTGTCTCCTTCGTCGGGCCGTCGGGGAGCGGCAAGACCACGCTTCTGAACCTGATCGGCTGCCTCGACAGGCCCACCGGCGGCAAGCTCATTGTCGCCGATACGGACACCGCGGCTCTTGACCGGAAACAGAGCGCGGCATTCCGGGGTAACAACATCGGTTTTATCTTTCAGGACTTCAATCTCATCCCGGTGCTCACGGTGTATGAGAACATCGAGTACCCGCTCTTGATGGTCCAAAACACGCCAGTAGAGGAACGGAAAACGAGGGTAGCGGCCCTTTTGGCTGCCGTCGGCATGAGCGAACAGAAGGACAAATACCCCGACCAGATATCGGGCGGCCAGAAACAGCGGGTAGCGGTGGCGCGCGCACTGGTCACAAACCCGAAGCTCGTGCTTGCCGACGAGCCGACGGCCAACCTGGACCATACAACAGCGTATATGGTCATCGATCTGATGAAGAAGATGCGGGACGAGTTCAAGACGACGTTCATCTTCTCGACCCATGACCAGAAGATCGTAAAAGAGGCCGAGATCATCTATTCCCTCGAGGACGGCGAACTGATGGACAGGCAGGTACAGGGAGGGAAGAACAATGGGTAATCTCTTCAAAATAGCCGTCAGGAACCTATTGCGATATAAAAGAAGGACATTGCTCACCGCCTCGCTCATTACCATCGGCGTGATCTTTGTACTCGTGTTCATGTCCGTGTCGGGCTCTTTCAAGAACATGATGATCGGCCAGATCACCGATTCCATGCTCGGCCACGCGCAGGTGCACCGCACGGGCTACGTCGCGTCCATCGACAACCTGCCCTTGAACCTGAACCTCACGGAAGGCGCCGCAAAACGTGTCGGGGCGGTCCTGGACGATCGGCCCGAGATCGCGGCCTGGTCGCCGCGCATCAAGTTCGGCGGCATGTTCAGCAACTTCGCGGAGACCACGAACATCAGGCTGAACGGCGTCATCCCCGAGAAGGAGTTTGCCGTCGTGCCGCTGCTCACCTCCCGGATCATTGAAGGCGAGAAGGAGATGAAGCGGGGCGCGATACTTATTCCCGAGCTTCTTGCAAAGGGCATGAAGGTGAAGGTTGGAGATGTGGTGGTCATCGTGGCCACGAACAAAGACGGTTCCGTGAACGGCAAGCAGTTCAAGGTCGGCGGCATCCTCCAGAGCGTGACCGGCCCCGGCGGCCGGGACGGTTACATCCACTTCGACGACGCCGTGGAGGTCCTGCGGATGGAGGAGCCGGAGGTGAGCGAATTCGCCATTCGATTGAAAAAGTTCGACGGGCTTCATGTTTTCACGGCGGCGTTGGATGTCCGGCTCGCGCAGGAGTTGAACAAAGATGGCAAGCCTGTCTTCGAGGTACATACCTGGGAGCAGCTCTCGCCATTCTATAATATCGCGCGTATGATCGATGTGATGACGTTCTTCATCAAGCTCATGCTCATCGCCATTGTCCTGATCAGCATCATGAACGTGATGATCATGGCCGTCTATGAGCGTATACGGGAGATCGGCACGATCGCGGCCATCGGGACCCTGCCGGAAACAATACTCGGCATGTTCGTGATCGAAGGATTCTGTCTCGGCATTGTGGGAGCGGTCATAGGGAATATTGTCGGGGCGGTATTGGTCTCCATCATCAATATCTCCAGGATCACCTTCAATTTCGGAATGCAGCAGGGCCTGGTCCTGCAGGCAACGGTAAGGCCGGCCGATCTTTTCATTATATCGATAACGGTAATAATCGTTTCGGTGATCGCCAGCCTCCAGCCGGCGTTCAAGGCGTCACGGATGGAGCCCATCGAGGCATTGAGGCATGTATAGGAGAAATAGCATGTGGAAAGCACTGATCGTCATCTTAGTGATGCTGTTCACTGTTCCCGCGTACGCCGTTGACGGCACGGAACTGCTCAAAGAGGTGGACCGCAACCTGAATCCCGAGTCCTACGAGTCCTACCGGAAGCTCATCAACATCGAGCCTGACGGCAGGAAGAAGGAATTCACTCTGTACACCGTCAAGAAGGGCGCGGACAAGGTCGTGTCGCTCTTTATCGCGCCTGCCAGCGAAAAAGGCAGGAGCACCCTGCGGCTTGGGGACAACATGTGGTTTTACATCCCGAACGTGGGCAAGCCCATCCGCATTACAAGTCTCCAGTCCGTGGTGGGCGGGGTGTTCAACAACGCCGACATCCTGCAGCTCGATTACACTGCGGAATATATCGTCGAGAAGGTGGAAGAGCAGGGGAACGAATACCTCCTCCATCTCAAAGC
Organism: Nitrospiria bacterium; assembly: GCA_919902495.1. Taxonomy (GTDB): domain Bacteria; phylum Nitrospirota; class UBA9217; order UBA9217; family UBA9217; genus JAAXXJ01. Next base: position 33,081 of record CAKKRC010000048.1, on the reverse strand, counting down.
AAAGACGAAGACCGTTGCCTACGACCGGATACGTCTCCGGGCCGGGAAGGAAACAAAACTCCCGACGAAGATCGAGTGTTTGACGGAAGCCGGCATGTTGATCAAGACCCTCTACTTCAAGGATATAAAGGATTTCGGCGGCATTGTGCGGCCCGCTGTCATCGAGACCGACAGCCCGCTCTATAAAAATTACAGATCGATCATGATATTGGCGAAGATCAAGGCGCGGGACTTCAAGGACGAGGTATTCACCCTGACTTTCATGCCGAATCTCGAATCCTTGCGGTAATCCAGAGGACATATGACAGACGTCGGAGAACAGATATCAAAAAAGACACCTGCCGCATTTTCTGTGGTCTCTCTGCTGATGTCTGCCTTCAGTCTTCTGTTGCCACTCTGCGGCTTTCCGTCTCCTGCTTTCGCCGAAGACTATTCTTTCGATCTTTCGGAGGTCGATAAAAAACCCTACCATCTCGGCGGGTACGCGGAGATCAGGCCGATCTTATACGGACTCGACCGGGACGCGGCCCTGTACCAGCTCCGGTTCTATAACCGGGACGAAGATCATACCCTGCCCGAATACAATGCTGCGATCCAGCTTGAAGGCGGTATAGAAAAAGGCATAACGAAGCTCTTCGTGAGAACAAACACCGCCTATCAGGATTCCTATCTCGGCGCGACATCCACAACGACGGTCTACGAGGCCTTCCTGTCCGTCAAACCATCGCCGTCCTTCACGATCGACGCCGGCAAAAAGACGCTCAAGTGGGGCAAGGGCTATGCCTGGAACCCCGTGGCATTCGTGGACCGGCCGAAGAATCCCGACGATCCCGACCTGAATCTCGAAGGCTTCGTCGTGGTCTCTGCGGACTACATCAGAAGCTTCCGCGGGCCGCTGCTCAAGACGCTTTCCGTCACGCCCGTGCTCGTGCCGGTCTCGGAGCACGTGAACGACGACTTAGGAACAACGACCCACCTGAACACGGCCGGAAAGATCTATCTCCTTCTTTACGACACGGACATCGACTTCCTGTTCCTGACGGGCGCCAGCAGGCCGCGGCGCTACGGCATGGACCTCTCCCGGAACATCACGACGAACCTCGAGGTCCATGGAGAGTTCGCCCGTATAAACGATTTCACGCGGAGTTTCATCGCCGCAGACGGGACCACGCATCAGACCATCTATGAAGCCACGAACTGGCTCCTCGGGCTCCGGTATCTCACCGAACAGGACACGACATACATCTTCGAATACTACCGGAACGGGACGGGCTTCACCGAACAGGAGACGCGGGATTACCTCACCTTCGTGCACAATGCCTACGATTCCTATCGTTCGACGGGAAATGAAGCGCTCCTCCGGAAGGCGACGGCAGTGACCGACAAGAACTATGGCAGACCGAACGCGGGGCAGGCATATCTGTACCTGCGCGTGAGCCAGAAGGACCCCTTCGACATTCTCTATTGGACGCCCGCGGTAACGGCGATCGTGAACGCCGAAGACAGGAGCTATTCGCTTTCACCGGAGATCTCGTACACAGGGATCACGAACCTTGAACTGAGGCTCAGGGCGATGGCTCTGGCCGGAGACCGGCTGAGCGAATACGGCGAGAAACCGTACGACTATCGCGTGGAGATGCGGGCGCGGTACTATTTTTGACAGCGACAGGGAGTATAGTTCTACTGCTGTAAAACTTCTCGGATCAGGTTGTTTAAATGTTAACTTCCGTCCCGATGCATCCTTGACATTATAACGCTAAGTGTTATAATGTGCTTCGTGATCGTGAGCTTTGCCGACAAGGAAACGGAACGCCTGTATGTCACGGGAAAGAGCAGGCGATTTCCTGCGAGCATCGGTAAGACGTCCTTGCGAAAGCTCGACTATCTGAACAAGGCCAAAGGGCTACAGGATCTGCAGGCACCGCCGGGCAATCATCTGGAGGCCTTGAAGGGCGATCTGAAAGGAAAATACAGCATCCGGATCAATGAACAGTTCCGGATCGTATTTCGCTTCACCGATGGCGATGCATCGGAAGTTGAGGTGACCGATTACCACTAAGGAGATATTGCCATGGCCAGGTATGAACTCAAAAGAAATCCAACTCATCCCGGGGAGGTCCTGAAACAGGACTTTCTTGTACCGCTCGGGCTCACCCAGGTTCAGCTTGCCAAGGCGCTCAAGACTTCTTTTCGAACGGTCAATGAGATCCTGAACGAGAAGCGGAACGTCAGTCCTGACATGGCGCTTCGCCTCGCACGCTACTTCGGGACATCACCCGATGTCTGGATCGGCCTTCAGGCGGATTACGATCTGTACTGGGCCAGGATGAAATCAAAGAAGGCGATAGACGCGATAAAACCGCTGCAGGGCAAAAGAGCTGCGTAATAGCCCGGAAAAACCTTAGAGGGGAGCATGGGAGGACGGGGGAAATATTTTTACGGTTCTCCTCCGGTTTCCGATCCGATAGTTTCATCATCTGACCTATGAGAATCGCCGGCATACAGATGAACGCGGGACCTGACGTTGAGAAGAACGTCGCCCGCGGCGTGGAAATGGCCGATGTCGCCGCAGAAAAGGGCGCCAAGGTCATCGGTTTCCCCGAGCTCTGCCTCACGCCGTGGTTCCCGCGGCAGGAGGACCGGTCGCGGTTCTCGCTCGCCCACGAGGTCTCCGGCGAGGCGATCAGCGCCTTTGTGAAGTCCTCGATCAAGCACCAGGTCGTCATCGTCCTCCCATTCTTCGAGAAGGACGGGGACCGATACTTTAACAGCGCTGTCGTCATTGATTGCGGCAGGATCGCCGGCATGTACCGCAAGGTCCACCTTCCCGATCTCCCTCTCTATAAGGAACAGTTCTACTTCTCTCCCGGCGACACCGGGTTCCCTGTCTTCGAGACCTCCCGGGGCAGGATCGGCATCCAGATCTGCTGGGACAACCTCTTTCCCGAAGGGACCCGGATCCTGGCCTTGAACGGGGCCGATGTGGTCTTCGCGCCTACCGCGGCATCGCTCAACACCCATGCCCTGTGGGAGCGGGCGGTGACGGCCAATGCCTTTGCCAACAACCTCTTTGTCTTCCGGGTCAATCGCGTGGGCCAGGAGGATGGGCTTTCCTTCTACGGCAGGAGCTTCTGCGCCGGGCCCTGGGGGGAGATGGTCTCTGAACTGGCCGGGAGCAAGGACGCCATCGTCATTGCCGACATCGACCTGAAGGACCGCGATGAGGCAGCCGAGACCTGGGGGTTTCTCCGCCGCCGCAGGCCTTCGGAATACGGCGATATTGTGAAGTAGGCCCTGCCCAATGCCCGTCTGAGACACCTTTGAATCAAATAAATAACGGCTATTTTACCGCAGAGGACGCAGAGAGCGCGGAGAACGGCCTGTTTTTGTTCTTCAGGCAAGGGCTTTTCACCACAGGGAGCACAGAGGTCACAGAGAAGCAATGAAGTATTGCATTCGTGACATTCGTGATCACAGAAGGGACTTTGTCTCCCCGTCACCGTGTCTCCGCGTCTGATCTCTTCATTCCTGGAACGAAAATCCGTTAATCTGGTATAATCAATCATGCACATGTTCCGCTATCGAGGACGGGTCATCAAGGGGGTGACCCTGTTCCTCAGGGTCCTCCTGAGCTATAGGTTTTTCTCGCTCAGAAATATTTTCACGTCTCCCCCCGTGCGACAGGAGCGGTATAAGCTGCTTCATGGGAAGAATGCACGTCTCCTGCGCGAGCGGATGCTTGCACAGCGGGGAATCCTCATCAAGATCGGACAGTTCCTCTCCTCACGCGTCGACATCCTCCCCGAAGAATATACGACCGAGCTCTCCAAGCTCCAGGACCAGGTGCCGCCGGCGCCGTTCTCCGACATCGTGAAGCGCGTCACCGAAGAACTGGGGCCGATGGATGAAGTATTCTCCTCGTTCAGTGAGATACCCATCGCCTCGGCGTCCCTGGGACAGGTGCACCGGGCCTGCCTCCGGGACGGCGACTGCATCGTGGTCAAGGTCCAGTATCCGGGGATCGAAGAGGTGATCGCCGCCGATATACGGGCCCTCAAGTTCGTGGTCCGGATCCTCCGGATGCTCTACACGCAGATCAACCTCGACGTCATCTTTTCCGAGTTCTCCCGCATCGTGTCCGAGGAGCTGGATTACCTGCTGGAAGGGAAGAACGCCGAGACCTTTGCCCGGAACTTCGCTAAGAACGACCGCATCAAGATCCCCATCGTGTACTGGCCCTATACCACGTCCAAGGTGCTGACGCTCGAGTACCTCGAGGGCATCAAGATCACCGACTTTGACGAGATCGACCGGCGCGACATCGACCGGAAGGAAGTGGCGCGCATCCTTGCCGAGGCCTATGCCCAGATGTTCTTTGTGGACGGGTTCTTCCACGGCGATCCCCACCCCGGGAACATCTTCGTCCGGCGGGGGCCCGAGGTGATCCTGGTGGACTTCGGCATGGTGGACCGCATCTCAGCCCCGAAGAAGGAGGAACTCCGGCGGGCGTTCATCGCCATCGTGGAACGCGACAGCCTGGGACTGGTGCGGGCTATGGTGGACATGGGGTTCATTCCGCTCACCAAGGACATCCAGCCGCTGGTGCAGTTCGTGGAGCGGATGTTCCAGAAATACCGCGACATCTCTCCCGGCGAGTTCAAGGCCATGGACATCGAGGAGATGGGCCGCGACATCCAGCAGGCGGTGCAGCTCAATCCGTCCATCCAGATCCCCAACGACTTCATCCTGTTCGGGCGCGTCGTGGGCATGCTGAACGGCCTCGGTTCGCAGCTGGATCCGGTAACCAACATCATCGAGATATCCACGCCCTACGCGCGGCGATTCATCCAGGCCGAGGAAATGACGCCCGCGGGTCTTTTCCGGCAGGCGGCCGGAACGGTCCGTTCGCTCGCAAAGATCCCGAAACTGCTTTCCGAGTTCCTCGTTACGACCGGCCGCGGCGAGACGCGCGTGGAGATCACTTCGCGGGACATCGTGCGGGAGTTGAGCGGCATCCGCCGCATCGGCAGAGCCTTTATTTTAGCCATCCTTACGGTGGGCGCGGGAGGCGCGGCCGTCCTGTTCCGGCTGGGCGGGCTGAACACCGAGGCCATGTGGGCGGGCGGGCTGACAGCTGTGCTGCTTATAGCGACCGCTGTGATGATGAGGAAATAGTTCAGAGGGAGCAGAACTGTCGATCACCATCTGCCGGCTGCAGTGCCGACAGGTATCTTGTTGCATCCAGGAGGAGAGAATGAGAACGTTTCGCACGGTATTGGTTGTATCGCTGATGGTATTATCCATCGCGTCGGCGGCAGCGGCGAAGGATTTCGAGTGGCTCAAAGACCTGAACATTCAGGCCCAGGCCGATCCGTCGGGCTTCAAGGCACGCCTTGCCGCACGCTTCAAGATCGGCGACGCGCAGATAACGACGGTGTTGAGCAATGTCGAGAAGCCCGCTGACGCCTACATGGTGCTGCGTCTCGGGGAGATGTCGGGGCAGCCTACGGACCGCGTAGCCGAAAAGTACCGGACCGGGAAGGGGCAGGGATGGGGCAACCTGGCAAAGAGCCTGGGCATCAAGCCCGGATCGCCGGAGTTCCACGCTCTGAAGCGGGGCCATGACCTTGATGGCGGCGGCGGAAAAGGCCACGGAAAGGGCAAGGGGAAAGGGAAGGGAAAAGGCCGGGACAAGGATTAACATATCGACCGTGAAGTATAGCGGATAGCGAAAATAGCAAAGGGATGCGGAGTTTCCGCATCCCTTTTGTGTGTTCCCTATCGCTGTAAGGCTATTCCGCCCGCACAAGGTCCTCGAACCGGATGTCCACGCCGAAGACGCCGATGATGTTGCTCTCGTCGTCGGCAATGGGCGCCGATACGGTGATGCAAAGGGCGCCCGTGATCTTCGAGGTGTAGAAGTCCGAGACGAAGCTCTTCCCGTCCTTCATGGGGTTGATGAACCAGGAGCGGTCCGAGAAGTCGTCGCCGAGGCCGGCGATCTCGAACTTTGCCTTGTTCTCGACGTCCGTGATGTTGCGCGTGATCTTTTTGCCTTTCGCGTTCACCACGTACGCGAACTGGATGTACGGGTCCTCTTTCTGCAGCTTCTCCATCACCGGCTCCTGCTTCGCCGGTTCCATGGTCCGGATCTCCTTCCGCTCCACGAATTCCTCGACGATGTGCCGCGCGACCTCCGAGGCCTTTTTCTTGAGCCGGTCGAGATCGGAGATGAAATACTCGGGCAGGTATTTCTTCGCCTTCTCCTGCAATTCATCATGAGACATGCTCGTGGTCCTGCCCTGCTCGTACTGCTCAAGGACCCACTTGTTCATCTTGGTGAGGCCGGGATGGCGTTTGTCGATCTTCTTGTCCGCATCGAGGCCGAGGTGGCTGTTCACCCAATGGGCGATGCCGGCGATCCCGGACTTGTCCGTGATGATCACGCCCATGGGCCGCTTGAGGATCCTGGTCGTGTCGAAGATGTTGTAGATCTCCTCGTTCTTCATCATGCCGTCCGCATGGATTCCTGCCGCCGTGGAATTGAACTCCGAGCCCACGAAGGGGTAGTTGGAGGGGATGTCAAAACCCATCTCCCGCCGGAAGTATTCCGCCATGTCCGTGATCGCCGCGGTGTCGATGCCCGCGTCGTTCCCGGTGAGGCTGATGTAGTCGATGAGCATGGCCTCGATCGGCGTGTTGCCCGTGCGTTCACCGAAACCGAGCAGCGCGCCGTTCACGGCCGAGCAGCCGTACAGCCACGCCGCGGTGCCGTTCACGAGGCCCTTGTGGAAGTCATTGTGGCCGTGCCATTCGAGGAGCTCCGACGGGACGCCTCCTTCGTGGATCAGCGCGTAGAAGATCTCGGGCACACCCCGCGGCAGCGACGTTCCCGGGAAGGGGAATCCGTAGCCCATGGTATCGCAGGCCCGGACCTTCACGGGCATCTTGGCGGCCTCGGACAGCTTCATGAGGTCCTGCACGAAAGGGATGACGAACCCATAGAAGTCCGCCCGCGTAATGTCCTCAAGATGGCAACGGGGCACGATCCCCTGCTCCAGGGCCGTGGCCACGATGTCGAGGTACGCCTTGAGCGCGTCCTTGCGGGACAGGTTCATCTTCAGGAAGATGTGGTAGTCCGAGCAGGAGGTGAGGATGCCTGTTTCCTTGAGCCCCATCTCCTTCACGAGCTTGAAGTCGTTCTTGTTCGCCCGGATCCAGCCGGTGACCTCGGGGAATTGGTAACCCCGCTCCAGACAGAGCCGCACCGCCTCCCGGTCCTTCTCCGAGTAGAGGAAGAACTCCGTCTGGCGGATCACGCCGTTCGGTCCGCTCATGCGGTGCATGAAGTCGAAGATGTCGGCGATCTGCTTGGGCGTGTAGGGCGGCCTGGACTGCTGGCCGTCGCGGAAGGTCGTGTCGGTGAGCCAGATATCCTTGGGCATATTGATCTGGATGAGCCGGTCCTCGAATTCGATCTTCGGCACGCTGGAGTACGGGAAAATGTCCCGGTAGAGGACGGGTTCCTTCACGTCCTTGAGCTCATAAGGGATCTTTACGTTCTGCTTCTTCATCGTCACTGCGACCTCCGAGTACAACACATGAATTGGAAATTGAAGATTGGAAATTTCAAGTTGTAAATTGCATGAGCTTTGATTTCATTTTTCAATTTGCAAGTTACAATTTGCATTTTGCAATGATTTTCGGTCCTACGTTCCCCGTATTTTCCGGATCGCCGCGGCGTAGTCCTTTGCGCCGTAGACCGCCGATCCCGCAACGAGGATATCGGCCCCGGCCCCGGCGATCTCCGCGGCGTTCTCCGGCTTGACGCCGCCGTCCACCTCGATCTCCACAGACAGTTTCCGGTCGTCGATCATCTTCCGGAGCCTGCGGATCTTGTCCGTTGCCGAGGGAATATATGCCTGGCCGCCGAAGCCCGGGTTCACGGACATGATCAGCACCAGGTCGATGTCGCCGAGGATATAATCCACCGTATCGAGCGGCGTGGCGGGATTGAGCGATACGCCGGCCTTCACGCCCTTGTGCTCGCGAATGTTCTGGATCAAGCGGTGAAGGTGTGTTGCGGCTTCCACATGAACGGTTATGTAATCCGAGCCCGCCTTCGCGAAGTCGGCGATGTACAGCTCGGGATTGTCGATCATGAGATGCACGTCCAACGGCAGTTTCGTTACCTTCCGGGCGGCCTGCACGATCAGAGGGCCGATGGTGATGTTCGGCACGAAGTGACCGTCCATGACGTCGATATGGATGAGGTCCGCGCCGGCCGCTTCAACGGCCCTGATCTCCTCACCCAGGCGGGAGAAGTCGGCGGAAAGGATCGAGGGTGCTACCTTGATTTTTTTTGTCATAGAAACAGGTCCTTGGTCACTATTGTAAAATGCAAATTGTAAATAGCAAACAGCAAATTGAAGATGACATCTCCGCGACGTTACTTTTGAAATTTACAATTTCTAATTTAACCTTTCCAATGCCTTTCCGGGCTCACTTGCTCACGATCAGTTCTACCACGCCGTCGGCAGCGAGCGGATAGCCGGGATGCGGCTTCTGGCTCACGATGATCCGGTCGCTTCCCGGGGCGCCGGACGTCGAGGTTCGCGACAGCACACTATGCTGAAGTCCCATCCGGTCTATGAGCCGCACCGCCTCTTCAGCTTTTTTCCCCAGAAGCTTTGGTGTGACATACGTCCTGCCTTTTTTCCCGAGGCTGACCAGGAGGCTGACCCCGCCGCCTTTTTCGATCGGCGTACCTGCCGGAGGGTCCTGGGCGATCACCACATCACGCTCGATCGCATCGGACCATACCCGGGCTATATCGAGAAAAAGGAGGCCGCCCTGCCGCAGGATGATCTCTGCCTTGCGATACTGTTCGCCGACCACCCGTGGGGCCAGCAGCTCGCTGGGACCCTGGCTGACCACCACCCGCAGGGCGCGGCCTTTTTTGAGGCCGGTCCCCGGAGGCGGGGTCTGGGAGATCACGGCATCCCGAGGAACGGCCTGGCTCGGGACCCGCCTGTCTACCTTGAGCTGCAGGCCCAGCTGACCGACCACCTCGATGACCGAGACAATGTCCTGGCCCGCCAGGTCCGGGACCCGGACCTCCTCCTGGCGGAGGAGCAGGGCGATGACCGCAAAGGCGCTGACCACGCCGACCACGATCAGCGTAAAAAATATCCCGATGCCTTTAATAAACCGGTTCATGACGAAAGATGAGGTCGTATTTTACCAACAGTAAAGAGAATATGCAAGAGAAGAACGGGTGGGGACCCGGAGCACAGAACAAAGGATGGACGAGGGAACATCCTCCAGATTGTCACGGAAATCACGTACTCTTCGACCCTAACCGGGACAAGGCGAAACCAAAAGCAAAAGCGCTCTCTCGCAAAGCCGCAAAGGACGCAAAGAAATCCTTAAATCCTGAAATCCTGGTTTTTAAAACCAAAGGATATTGCCTTTCTTTGCGAGCTTGGCGTCTTTGCGAGAAAATTTCTTGCCCTTGCGAGTAGTATTTGATTCTTAACTGACTATCTATTCCTTACCAGTCTCACTCCGAAGAACCCGTCCAGGGACGGTTCATCGGGAAAGGTCCGGAAAAATCCCTCGGGACCAATAAGCGGGCCAGCCGAGGGCGGGAGGTACGGCCGGGGATCATCGACCCGAAATTCGCCGCGCCCTGAGGCGATGAAAGCATTGATGAGGTCCTCGTTCTCCTCGGGTTCCGTCGTGCAGGTCGCATAGACCAGCGCGCCGCCCGGCTTCAGGAGCGCGGCGCAGTTCGCCAGGATGTTCCTCTGGACGGTCTGCCGTTCCGCCACGATCTTCTCGCTCTTGGTCCATCTTCCGTCGGGATGCCGCCGGAGGACCCCCAGCCCGGAGCAGGGCGCGTCCACCAGCACCTTGTCAAAGAGGTCATCCCGGTATTTCGCCGCGTCTCCGACCACGGGCCGGACGATGGTCGTTCCGAGCCGGGTGATGTTCTCGGCCACCCGGTTGAGCCTGCCCGCATCGCTGTCCAGGGCGGTCACGCTGCCCTGGTTGCCCATGAGCTCGGCGAGATGGGTTGCCTTGCCGCCGGGGGCCGCGCAGGCATCGAGCACCGTATCTCCCTGCGCCGGCGCCACCATCATGCCTACGAGCTGCGCGGCCTCGTCCTGGACGAGGAACCGGCCTTCCCGAAAAGCAACGAGATTGTTCAGCCCCGGCGATGACAGCAGCTCGAGACCAGCTGACGAATACGGCGTTTCACGCGCTTCCGCGCCCTCCGCTGCGAGTGCCTGCTTGAGCTCATCGCGGGTCGTTCTCAGGGTGTTCGCCCGAATGACGAACGGAGCGTGCTGGTTGCACGCGGTGAGGAGCTTCTCGGTCCGTTCCTGCCCGAACCGCGCGACCCAGCGCCTGACCAGCCACTCAGGGTGCGAGTACAGCACGCTGAGCTGCCGTGCCGGTTCGTCATAGGCGGGACGGGGAAGGGCGTTCCTGTTCCGCTCCAGGTTCCGGAGGAGGCCGTTCACATAGCCCGATTTTCTTCCGTATTCTTTTGCCAGTTCTGTCGAGGTATTCACGGCGGCGCTGGCAGGCACCTTGTCAAGGAGCAGGAGTTGGTAGGCGCCGAGGCGAAGGATGTTCCGCGTCTCGATATCGGTCGTTCCCAGGGGATTCGCCGAGAATCGATCAAGGGTCCAATCGAGCCACGAGCGGTGCCGGAGGACGCCGTAGACCAGTTCAAGGATAAAGGCGCTGTCCCGGCCGTCAAACTCCCTGCGGGCGGCCTCCAGCAGGGAGTCGGCGAAGGTGCCCCGTTCCGCCCCGCAGAGGACGGCGAGGGACCGCTCTCGCGGTCTATCCCTTTGAGACTGGGGTTTCACATCGCCCACGCGCAAGATATTCAAGGGCCTCGGCGACCTTGGAAATGTCCACACTGGTATTGAAGCAGGGTCCGAATGGCCGGTCGTTCAGGATGCCGATGACGGGCAGGGGATAGGAGTCCTGGATGCCGCTGGTAAGGTCGCGTTCACAGGCCACCGCAATGATCGCCTGGGGCTTCGCTTCGGCCACGCGCCGCCGGGCCAGGGTCCCGCCGGTGGCGACGGAGAGGTGGACGTTGTACCGGTGCGCCAGTTCAACGAGGTCCTTGATCTTGCATTTGCCGCAGGCCTGGCACTTATTGACGTCGCTGGTGATCTTGATGCCGCAGTCGCTGAACTGAAGGCAGTGGGGCATCAGGAGCAGGATCCGCTCGGGTCGGGCGGCATTGCATTTGGCCCTGACGAGGAGGTTGTTCACCTCCACAAAGGACTGCTGGATCTTTTCCTTGGATATGCCGAGGAGCCTGCCCACCAGGATCATGATGGGGAAGAGCACCTCGACCACGACGCCCCGGAGTTTCGACGCGAAGAAGATCTCTTTTCCCGCCATAAGCGTGGAGATCAGGAGCGTCACGCCCACGATGAGCGTTCCGATGACCAGGCCCATCGTGACGCAGACCACCGTCGGCGCAAGGGGGTGGATGTTCCTCAACCCGATGTAGGGGATCAGATAGAGCCCCACGGTGATCGCCGTGATGAGGAAGACCGTGAAGACGATGAGGCCGATGAAGATTCTTTTTTTCGGTTCAGGCATATTCTTAAAGGGAACGGTAACGATGCCCGTATCGTCGGGCGTCTATCGGTAATGTATTAAAGACGAACGACGTGACACGTGACCGAAACGGGCTTCGTCACCGACGTACGCAAAATTTTCCCCCCACTATCCTCCGGTGTCCCCGCAGGAATTCTGCCGCGGTCATGGGTTTCTTTCCCTCGGGCTGGATGGTCACAATTCGGAGCAGGCCGCTGCCGGTGCCTATGGCCAGGCCGTCCCGGTCCTTTTCATACAGCGCTCCCGGCTCGCCCGCGCCTTCGATGACCTCGGTCCCGAGGACCTTGATCAGTTTTCCGTCAAGGTAGCCATGCGCCCCGGGCCAGGGAGACAGTCCCCGAACGCGGTTATGGATCTCCCGGGCGCTCATCGTCCAGTCGACCAGCCCGTCATCCTTCTTGAGGAGGGGGGCGATCGTCGCCTTGCTATTGTCCTGCGGTACTGCTGTCAACCCGCCCGCCTCGATGCGGGACAGGGTGTCGACGAGAAGCCGGCTGCCCAATTCGGAGAGCTTCGCCGTCAGGCCGCCTGCCGTGTCGCCGGGGCCGATGGGGATGCTTTCCTGCGCGAGGACCGCTCCGGTATCCATGCCTTCGTCCATCTGCATGATGGTGACGCCGGTTCGCGTTTCGCCGTTGATAATGGCCCAGTTGATGGGTGCCGCGCCCCGATAGGCCGGCAGGAGCGATGCGTGGATGTTGACGCAGCCACGCTGAAGGCGTGGCAGCGACAGGACCTCCCGGGGCAGGATCTGGCCGTAGGCAGCGACGACGATGACGTCCGGTCTCATGGCCGCGATCCTGGCGACACTTTCGGGTTCCCGTACCCGCTTCGGCTGGAACACGGGCAGCCCGGAGCGCTCAGCAGCGACCTTGACCGCCGGCGGCGTCAGGACCTTGCCCCGTCCCGCCGGCCTGTCGGTCCGCGTGACCACGCCGACGACCTCATGACCGGCCGTGATCAGCGACTGGAGCGGCGGGACGGCGAAGGGAGGGGTGCCCATGTAGACGATCTTCATGAAGGAAAATCCCAAATACGAAATAGCAAATCCCAAATAATACTCAAACTCAAAGCACCAAATTCCAGTGGATTGGAAATTGGAAATTTGAACTTGGTCATTATTTGGGATTTGTTTATTGAAATTTGGTGCTTGCCGTTATGCGGTCTCCGCCATGGCCTTTTTCATTCTTCGCCGGAAGATGCTCTTCTTGATGGGGCTTAACCGGTCGATGAACAGAATGCCGTTGAGGTGGTCGATCTCATGCTGGAGGGCCTTCGCCATGAGGCCGTCGGCTTCCAGTTCAAAGGTCTTGCCCGCGCGGTCCTTCGCCCGGACCTTGATCCGCGCCGCGCGCTTCACCTTCTCGGTGAGGTCAGGGACGCTCAGGCAGCCCTCCTCGGCAACGACGGTACCTTCCAGGGAAACGACCTCGGGATTGATCAGGACCACGAGGGGGCGTTTCTTCCCTTCTTCCTCATGATCGCCGATGTCGATGACCGCGACCTGCAGGGGAACTCCCACCTGGTTGGCAGCAAGGCCGACGCCCGGAGCCGCGTGCATGGTTTCCACCATGTCGTCGATCAGTCGACAGAGTTCCTCATCGATGGCCCCGACGGCGGCTGTTTTTTTGCGCAGGACGGGGTCGGGAAACGTTTTTATCTCTCGAATTGCCATGGGTTCCATGTTTACCACGATTATATTGAAAAATCAAGGGAAAGATGGCTTTTACGGTCGAATCAGTGTTGACAGTTTCCCGCTAAGTATGGTATTTTGTTACGCTATGGCAGTTGACAGAAATACAGTTATCAAAGAAGCGCAGAAGTTCGCGAGCAAAGGCCAGTTCGACAAGGCCATTGCCGAATGGCGGAAGCTCGTCAAGGAATCGCCGAACGACGCCACACTCTTCAATACCATCGGCGACCTGTGCCTCAAGAAGAACTCCAAGGAAGAAGCTGTGGACGCGTACAAGCGCGCCGCCGACCTTCTCGCCGAGGACGGCTTCACGTCCAAGGCAATAGCCCTCTATAAGAAGGTCCTCAATATCGACCCTGACAAGGTCGAGGCCCATCTCGCCCTCGGCGACATGAACGCCGACAAAGGCCTCACCGGGAACGCCCTCGAAAGCTACAAGATCGTCGCCGACCATTTCAAAAAGAAGAACGATATGCCCAAGGCCCTGGGCATCTACCAGAAGATGGCCGATCTGAGCCCCGCCAATGTTGCTTTCCGCATGAAGCTGGCGGATATGTATCTCAAGGAGGGCATGCAGAAGGAGGGTGTCAAGGCCTACCTCGACGCGGCCGATCAGCATGTGACCAAGGACGCGTTCCAGGACGCGCGTCAGATGTTCGAGAAGGTCCTGGCCGTCGAGCCGAACAACAAAGAGGTCTATCACAAGGCCGGCATCGTGTACTTCAAGGAGGGGAAGTTCGTCGAGGCCTGTAAGGCGCTCAAGCCGGCCTTCGAGAACGATCCGGAGAACCAGGACCTCATCAATCTTTACCTGGAGGCCCTCACGAAGGCCGGTCGTGCGGAGGATGCCAGTGAGGTCTATAAGAAGCTCCTGGTGCTCGATCCGACCCGGATCGATCTTCGCGAGAAGCTCTACCAGATATATCTTTCCAAGAAAGACTACGACCGGGCGCTGAAACAGGCCGTCGCCCTCGCCGAGCACAAAGCGGAGACCGTGGATTTCGTTGGAGCCGCTGATATCCTGAAGGGTTTCATAGCCGTTACGCATGATCCGGTCGCAGGCGCTTCGGCCCTTGCAGAACTCTTCTCCAGGCTCGGCCGCGCATCAGAGGGCGCGCGGGAGCTCGTGAAGGCTGCAGATGCTCTCATTGCGGCCGGAAGTCCCGACGATGCCCGCGAGGTGCTCGCCAAGGCCGGCATCCTGGCCCCGGACCTGTACGAGGTCAAGGAGAAGCTCAGCGAACTATCTGCCTCACCGGCGGCAGCAAAGGCGTCCGGCACCCCACCAGCACAGGAACTCACTGCGGAAGAAGAGCCTGCCGCCGTCCTCGAAGAACTGCCCGGGGAGCCCGGGATCGCCCCGCCGCCGGTCAGGGTAGCGCCGTCCGAGGAGGAAGACCACTCTATCGTCGAGGCGCTTACCGAAGTGGACGTGCTCATCAAGTATGGCCTCGGGGCCAAGGCGGTAGAGCAGCTCGAAGGGGTCATCCGGATCTACCCCGAGAATCCGAAGCTGCGCGCCAGGCTTCTCGATCTGTATCGTGAGCAGAAGAACACCGGGAAGGCAGTGGTCCAGGCGCTGATGCTCGCGGAGCTGTACGAGAAGCTCGGGCGTGAGCAGGAGAGCCGGTCCGTGCTCCAGGCCGCCTTGCAGCTGGCGCCCGGGAACGTTCAGATCATGGCCAAGCTGGGCATGGGGGCGGCTGAGGAACCCGAGGTCATAGAGACGATCGAAGAGCCCGAGGTCATTGAGACGATCCCGGAAATTCCGGACCTCGCTGTTCCCGACCTGCAGCTGGAAACGCCCGCAGATGAAGCCTTCGAGGAGCTCCAGATACCTGATGCGGGGCTCGATGAAGAAGGGCTTTCGTTCGAAGCACCGCCTGTCGCTGAACCTCCGAAAGCGGCAAAAATCCGCCGCGCCCCTGCTGAGCCGGAGGAGGCCGAGGAGGTTTCCTTTGGAGAAGAAGTGCCCTTTGATGAGGCCGAGGAGGCCCCTGTACATGAGCACATCACTGAAACGGACACTGCCGAGCTCTGGTCCGAAGCGGAGTTCTATTACCAGCAGGGATTGTTCGACGAGGCCCGGAAGCACTATGAACGGATCCTGGAGCTGAAACCCGGAGACCGCCGCGCCATGGACCGCGTCGTCGAGATCACCCGGGAGAAGGAAGAGTACCAGGAGTTCTCCCGTCTTGCCGACGCCGTGGAGGGCCTTGAAAGCATGGTCGAGGCAGGACCCGCCGGGACAACCGAGGAAAAGGTTACCGCGACCGATGTTGACTCGGTCAAGTCCCTGATGCAGGAGATCACCGAGATGCGGAAGGGGAAGAAGGCCGCCCCTGCCGAAAAGAGACCGGTGAAGAAGGCCCCGGAACCGGTCGACGAGACCTCGGAGTTCGAAGATTCCTTTGCCGATATTGAACGGGAGCTCAAGAGCACCGCTGCCTCCGAGGCCAGGAAGGCCCCGGAACCGGTCGACGAGACCTCGGAGTTCGAAGACTCCTTCGCCGATATCGCACGGGACCTCAAGGGCACCGCGGTCCCCAAGGTCCCTTCGCCGCGGCCGTCCGAGGAGCCCGAGGAAGCGGCAGAATCCAGCGAGTTCTTCGATCTTGCCGCAGAGCTGCGGGATGAACTGAGCGCCGCACCGGCCCAGAAGACGTCGGCAACGTCCCACGATCAGAGCCTCGATGAGATCTTCGAGGAGTTCAAGAAGGGTGTTGAGGACCACGAGAGGAAGGAGGACGAGGACACCCATTACAATCTGGGCGTTGCCTATCGTGAAATGGGTCTCCTCGACGACGCCGTCTCCGAGTTCAACATGACCAACGAGGGGGAGCCCAAGTTCATACAGAGCCGCTATATGCTCGGCCTCTGCTATCTGGAGAAGGGGGACTACGAGGCTGCGATCCTGGAGATACAGAACGCGCTCGGTTATTCCTATAGTTTCGGAGAAGCCAGCGAGGAACGCGTCGGGATGCACTACGACCTGGGCCTTGCCTACCAGGGCGTCGGGAACAACGCGTCCTCCCTCGAGGAGTTCCAGAAGGTCTTTGCCATCGATCCAGCCTATCGCGATGTGGCTACCAAGGTCCAGGAACTTCAGCAAGGCGACTTTATCTCCCTTGACGCGATCAAGGAGGACATAGAAAAAGAGATCTCCTTCAAGTTCCTGGAAGAGGGGGCTCGCATAGAACGAGAAGAAAAGACCAAGAAGATCAAGAAATAGGCTTTACTTTTGCCCATAATTTAATCGGCTGCTTACATAATAGGCAGCCGATCCTCATTTTTATCGCATTAAATCGTTGATATATATATGATTTAACTTTAGCACTGGAATTGCTATATATTCCCCATCGGAGGCTATCCATGAAGAAGATCGAAGCGATCATCAAACCCTTCAAACTTGATGAGGTCAAGGACGCCTTGAATGCCATCGGTGTCCAGGGGATCACGGTGGCCGAAGTAAAGGGCTTCGGCAGGCAAAAAGGCCACACCGAACTGTATCGGGGTGCCGAATACGTCGTGGATTTTCTGCCCAAGGTGAAGATCGAGATCATTGCCGCCGACAACCTCGTACCGAAGATCATCGAAACGATCGAAACGACGGCAAAGACCGGCCGCATCGGCGACGGAAAGATATTCATCATCCCTGTGGAAGAGGTGATCCGGATCCGGACGGGCGAACGGGGAGAGTCGGCTATTTAAGGCAAGCACCAAATCCCAAGAACCAAATTACAAATAAATTGCAAACCCCAATATTCAAATGCCAAACGGTTTGATTATTCGAATTTGGAGCTTATTTGGGATTTGATGCTTGAGATTTGGAATTTATTTTAAGAGGAGGGCTCAATGAAACCCAAAGATGTACTGGCAATGGCAAAAGAGCACAAGGCGTTGATGGTGGACTTCAAGTTCATGGATTTTCCAGGGTTGTGGCAGCACTTTTCCGTGCCCGTGGACGAATTGACCGAGGGGATCTTCGAGGAAGGCCTCGGCTTCGACGGTTCGAGCATCCGCGGCTGGCAGTCGATCCATACTTCTGACATGCTCGTGGTGCCGGATGCGGAGACGGCGGTGATGGACCCCTTCACCCAGTATGCGACGCTCTCGCTGATCTGCAACATCGTTGACCCGATCACCAAGGAGCGCTACTCGCGCGACCCGCGCTTCATCGCTCAGAAGTCGGAGGCGTACCTCAAGTCCACCGGCATCGGCGACACCTGCTTCTTCGGCCCTGAACCCGAGTTCTTCATCTTCGACGACGTCCGCTTCGATCAGAACTCGCATGAAGGCTACTACCATATTGACAGCAGCGAAGGCGTCTGGAACACCGGCCGCGACGAAAAGCCGAACCTCGGTTACAAGCCGCGCCACAAGGAAGGCTACTTCCCGGTCCCGCCCATCGACTCGCAGGAGGACATCCGCTCCGAGATGTGCATGGAGATGCAGAAGGTCGGCATCTACGTCGAGCGTCAACACCATGAGGTCGCGACCGCGGGCCAGGCCGAGATCGACATCCGGTTCAACCCCCTGGTCAAGTGCGCAGACCAGGTCATGTATTTCAAGTACATCATCAAGAACGTTGCCAAGCGCCATAACAAAACCGTGACCTTCATGCCGAAGCCGCTTTTCGGCGATAACGGGTCCGGTATGCATTGCCACCAGTCCATCTGGAAAGGCGGCAAGCCCCTGTTCCACGGCGACCAGTACGCCGGCATGTCCCAGATGGCGCTGCACTACATCGGCGGCATCCTGAAGCACGCGAAGGTGATCGCGGCCTTCACCAATCCGACGATGAACTCATACAAGCGTTTGACCCCGGGCTTCGAAGCGCCGGTGAACCTGGCCTACTCCAGCCGGAACCGCTCGGCCTCCATCCGCATCCCCATGTACAGCGCTAATCCCAAAGCAAAGCGCGTCGAGGTGCGGTTCCCCGACCCGTCGTGCAACCCCTACCTGGCCTTCGCGGCCATGCTGATGGCGGGCCTCGACGGCATCGAGAACAAGATCGATCCGGGTCAGCCGCTGGACAAGGACATCTACGATATGGCGCCCGAGGAGCTCGCCGGTGTGCCGTCCATGCCGGGTTCTCTGGAAGAGGCGCTGGACAACCTCGAGGCGGACCATGACTTCCTCCTGAAGGGCGACGTGTTCACCAAGGACGCCATCGAGATGTGGATCCACTACAAGCGGACCAAGGAAGTGGACGCGCTCCGGCTCCGCCCCCATCCGTACGAGTTCTTCCTGTACTACGACATCTAAGCAGCACACCCATAACCAGGTGCGTGTATGGCCGGGACCCCGATCGGGGGTCCCGGTTTTTTTTCTGTAGTATTTGCTACGCTCAGGGGATATTACTGGAACCTTGCAGATGACGGACGAAGTTGACAACGGACGAAGTTGCACTTGCTTTACGCTGAAAATTGACGTACCATGTTTACGTCATGCGACTGAATGTGCACCTCATAGTGTCACTTCTGGTGATCGTCATTGCCGCCCCCGTCGTGGACGCGATAGCCTGCGATGACTGCCGCGATTTCGTCCCGGTTCGTGATATGCAACTGCGCTCGACGAATGGCGCGGATCATTCAGATGACAATCTCTTGTCGTCTAATTCCGGAGCCTCGAATTCTCAGAGGACGGCAAGCGCTCAGGACCTCTGCCCGGTTTGCGCCAATATCGGCGCTGCCATGGGTACCGCATGCTGCGGCGCTCCATTAATGATCAGCCATACGAATCATCTTCCGAAGCTTATTGCATTCTCAGACCCCTCGTATTCCATCACCAAGCCGCCTCATAACTAAACCCCATAGTTTCCTTCATGTAGCCGCATTGTACCGCGAGTGATACCTGTCACCCGTTGTACTATCGCGTGCTCACGCACCTGTTTCCCATCATAAGAATCGAAGTGAGGTGTATTCATGACGCGAATGATCATTTTTACGTGCGCACTTTTACTGTTTGTGCCTTCTGCGCACGCCATGACGCTTAACGACGCGGTCGAAACCGCTTTGAAAAACAATCCCGATGTACAGATTGTCAGGCTTGAGGAGGGAGCAGCACAGGGCAGGCTTGACCAAGCCGGGCTGCTGCTTAAGAGCAATCCCGTCATCGAGGGAAGTGTATCCAGGAAGGACACGCTGCCCGAGGGTGGCGAGAAGGTCAAGAACTATGGTCTGCGTCTTTCCCAGGAATTCGAGCTGGCAGGACAGCGGGGCCTCCGCGTCGATGCCGCAAGGAGCGGACGTGAGAAAGTGCTCCAGGATATTCGGGACAAGGAGCGCGTTCTGATCGCAGGGGTCAAGGACGCCTTTGCGCGAGCCCTTGCCGCGAATCGAAAAATAGAATTGGCAGAGGAAGTGCTCAAACTCCAGGAGGAACTGGTCGCTTCGGCTGCCGTAAAATACCAGACGGGCGATATTTCGGCGCTTGAACAGAATCTCGCGGACGTGGAGCTCGGCAAGGCCAGGCGGGACCGCATGCTCGCGGAGCGTGAGAGGCGGGAGGCGTTGCTCAGGATGCAGGAGCTTCTCGGCTTGAAACCGTCGGCCGGTTTCACCGTTGAAGGCGCACTGCCATCGGAAGCGCCGGTCATCCCGGACAGGGGAAAGATCACAGCGGCATCCTTTCAAAGGCCCGATGTGCAGTCCGCCGCAGCCGAGGTTCAGCAGGCAAAATCCGCGATGAAGGTCGCAAGCCGCGAGGCGATCCCGAGCGTCACGGTAACTGGTTTTTACAATCAGGACGATAAACTGAACGAGGCCGGTGTCATGCTGTCGTTCCCCCTTCCTTTCTTTGACCGCAAGCAGGCGGACAGGAAGGAGGCCGCCGCAAAAGCGGGTCAGGCACTGATCAAGCAGGCGTCGCTTGAGCGGGCGATCGAAGGAGAGATCGAGGCAGCACACGCGAACCTTGCTGCAGCGGCGGAAGAGCTGTCCCTGTTCAAAAAAGAGGTTCTCGGCAAAGCCGTGGAAAATCTGGGCCTCATGAACCTTGCCTTCAAGGAGGGTAAATTCGGATTTTTTGAAGTGCGGTTTGCGCAAAAGGACACCATCGACGCCCAGTTCGCCTATCTGGAGTCGCAGGTGCGGCTGCAGCTTGCGCTGAATGCGTGGGAAAAAGCAACGGGAGGAAGCCTGAAATGAGCGGAGCGAAAGAATTGATACGGGAGATTTGGAGCACTATGGAAGATACGGCGCGGCACAACAAAAAAACAGCGCTCATAGCCGTCGGCGCGATCGCGCTCGTGGTAGCGGTCCTGTCTTTTTATATTTCGACGGCGAGTAAAGAACATGGTGAAGAGCGCGGCAAAGAAGCAGCACACAGAGAAGATGAACACAAGGAAGGCGAACACGGGGAAGAAACCGTAGTTCATCTGTCAAAAGAAGCGCAGAAGGCATCAGGCGTCGAAGTCATGGCTGCGGCGCTGGAGCCTTTTTCGGCCCCCATCGAGGCAACGGCCGCGATCGAGCTGGACGGAGACCGGATTGCGAAGATCAGCGCGCGCACTTCGGGACGTCTTGTGAGGATCGCGGCGTCCCAGGGCGATGCGGTAAAGACCGGTCAGGCGCTTGCCTGGTTCGACAGCCCCGAGCTCGGGCAGGCATTGGCTGAATACGCAAAGTCAAAAGGAAGGGCCGATCTTGCCCGCAAGAACCTTGAGCGCGAGGAAACCTTGTTCTCGAAGAAGATATCCCCGGAAAAGGACGTGATCCGGGCGAGGCAGGAGCTTGCCGAGGCCGGGGCTGATCTCGCCTTTGCGCGCGAGCGGTTCCATCTGCTCGGTATCGACATCGACCAGTACGAGAAAAAGCACGAAGGCGACCAACATCCGCTCATCGCCGTGACCTCGCCGATCAGCGGTTCGGTCATCGAGCGCACGGCAACACAGGGAGAAGTCGTGAGCCCTGAAAAACCGCTCTTCACCGTCGCCGACCTGTCGAAACTCTGGGTGATCATCGATATCTACGAGAAAGACCTCGGCCGGATAAAGTCGGGAACGGCGGTCAAAGTGTCGACAACGGCCTATGCCGACAAGAGCTTTCGGGGCTTTATATCCTATCTCGGCGAGGTCATGGATGAAAAGACGCGGACCGTGAAGGCCCGCGTGGAAGTTGAGAACGCGAACCGTCTCCTGAAACCGGGCATGTTCGCCACTGTGACCATCGATGCAAAGGGCGCGCAGATGGAGAAAGCGATCATGCTGCCCGAGGAAGCGGTATTTCTCGACGGTTCCAGGAACTATGTCTTCATCCAAACCGCGCCGGAGAAATTTGAAATGCGCGAGATAACAGCGGGCCGGACGCTGGGCAAGCGTCTGGAAGTGATCGGTGGAATCAAAAAAGGAGAGTCGGTCGCCGTAAAGGGTGCGTTCATTCTCAAATCAGAGCTGAAAAAGGGTGAGCTCGTCGACGAGCATGGCCATGGCAAGTAAATAAGTACGTTACGAACCAACGTCTTATATTTTGAGTCAAGTGTTGAGTCAAAACCAGAAACCAATTTTCGCGCAAAGTCGCCAAGCCGCAAAGATAAGCTCCAGCTATTATTGGGTTTACACCCCCGTCGGTTAAGGATTTCCTTTGCGCCTTTGCGGCTTTGCGAGAGATGCTTTTGATGTTGGTTCTGCTCCATCGGTCTGAGACTTTGCTTTATCAACCTTTTGTTACCGGGAGATCATCGATCATGCTGGAAAGAATTATCGAATATACGCTGAAGCAGAAAGGGATGGTCATATTTCTTTCGCTTCTGATTGTCGTAATCGGATTGTACTCCTATTGGAAGTTGCCGATCGACGCTTTTCCTGACGTTACGAACATCCAGGTCGAGGTTGTCAGCCACGCGGACGGGCTTTCGGCAATAGAGATCGAACGGAATGTGACCTACCCGATCGAGATGGCAATGCGCGGCCTGCCCGATATCGAGCAGATGCGTTCGGTCACGAAGTTCGGGCTCTCGATCGTAACGGTCGTGTTCAAGGATAATGTTGACATCTATTTTGCCCGGCAGCTCGTGTTCGAACGGCTGGCGGAGGCACGGGAAAAGGTCCCGAAGGGTGTAGAGGTCGCCATGGGGCCTATCGGCACGGCCATGGGGGAGATCTATCAATATACCCTTGAAGGCAACATGCCGAATGACCCGGCGCAAAAAATCACCTACCTGACCAACCTGCGGACCATTCAGGAGTGGATCATCACGCCGCAGCTGAAGAGTGTCGCAGGAGTGAACGAGATCAACTCCTTCGGCGGATATTTCAAGCAGTACCAGGTGGTTGTTTTTCCGGAAAAACTGCTGAAGTATGGCATCACCGTGGACGATGTCTATTCGGCTATAGGCAACAACAATGAAAACGTCGGCGGGAACCTGCTTGAACGGGGTGCGGACCAGTTCATTGTCCGGGGAGTAGGGCTGATCAAGGATGTTAAGGACATCGAAAACATCGTCCTGAAATCGGCGGGAGGCACGCCAACCTCTATCCGTGACGTTGCCCAGGTAAAGATCGGCGAGGCTGTCCGCATGGGCGCCGCCATAAAGAACGGCAAGGATGAATGTGTCGGCGGCATCGTCATGATGTTGCGCGGCGAAAACAGCCGCGACGTGGTGCGCCGGGTTGCGGAAAAGGTCAGGGAGATCAACGAAAACAACGTACTGCCTGAGGGGATCAGGATCGTCCCTTATTACGACAGAAGCGATATTGTGAAAGCGAGCGTCAGCACGGTGAACAAGGCGCTGATCGAGGGTTCCCTGCTGGTCCTGATCGTGCTCTATCTGCTGCTGAACAGCATCCGGGGCAGTATCGTGGTCCTCATAGCATTGCCGCTGTCGCTCCTGGCAACGTTCATCGTCATGAAGCTTGCGGGGATCAGCGCAAACCTGATGTCTCTCGGCGGGCTGGCCATTTCCATAGGAATGATCATCGACACCGCCATTATTCAGGTCGAGAACGTCCAGCGGCACCTGAGCGATGAGGGGGCACAACACCCCAAATTGTATACGGTGCTCAGGGCGGTCATGGAGGTAAGAAAACCGAGTATCTACGGCGAACTAATTATCGCGCTCACCTTTATCCCGATCCTTTCCTTGGAAGGGATCGAAGGAAAAATGTTCGGGCCACTAGCGATCACGGTCGCCATCGCCCTACTCGCCTCGTTGTTCCTTTCTGTACTCGTCATACCAGCTCTCTGCATCTTGTTCCTGAAACCGCACCCTGAAAAGGAGAGCTACATCATGCGGCATGCAAACCGGCTCTATCTGCCGCTGCTCGACTATGCCATGAACAGGAAGCGGGTGGTATTGGGTGTAGCGGGAGCCTTCCTCGTCGTGTCGCTCTTTCTGGCAACCCGGCTGGGGACGGAATTCATCCCGATCATGGATGAGGGCGCTTTCGATATGGATGTGTCCATGCTCCCCGGTGTTTCCCTGGCAAAAGCGATGGAGGTGAATCAGCATGCCGCAGCCAAGCTGAAAGAGTTCCCGGAACTGGAGACTGTCGTGGGGCGGATCGGTCAGACCGGGGTCGCGCTGGACACGCGGGGCACGGACAAGACCGGCTACGTGGGGATATTTAAGCCGAAAAGCGAATGGAAACGGGACATATCAAAGGAAAAGCTGACCAATGAGATGCGGGAGTCGCTGGAGTCGATCGCGGGTATCACCTTCGGCTTCAGCCAGCCGATCCAGTGCCGCATCGACGAACTGGTGGCAGGCACCAGGGCGCAGCTGATAGTCAAGCTTTTCGGCGAGGATATCAATGTGCTCAGCGAAAGATCGGCGAAGATCGCCAAGGTGCTTTCCACGATCAAAGGAGGCACCGACCTGAACGCGGAAAAGGTATCCGGGCAGCCTTACCTGACCGTCAACATCGACCGCTCGAAGATCGCCCGTTATGGCCTGAACATCAGCGACGTTCAGAAGGTGATCGAGATCGCCGTGGCCGGCAAGGCGGCATCGCAGTTGTACGAGGAAAACCGCAACTTTCCCATCGCGGTGCGCCTGCCGGAGGAGAAACGCAATTCCCTGGAAGCGATCAAGAACCTGATGATCACCACGAAAACCGGCACCAATATTCCGCTCGAACATCTGGCTGAAGTGAAGATGATCGAAGGGCCGGTCCAGATCAGCCGCCAGGACGGGATGCGCCGCATCGGCATCGAGATGAACATAACGGGCCGGGATATCGGCAGCTTTGTGGCCGAAGCAAAACAGAAGATCGGTGCGCAGGTCAAGCTGCCGGCCGGTTATTACCTTACGTGGGGCGGTCAATTTGAGAACCAGCAGCGGGCGATGAACAAACTGATGATCATCGGACCTGCCGCAGTGGGCCTGATCATGCTTCTCCTGTATTTATCGTTCAGATCGGTCAGCTTGTCTCTGCTGGTCATTTCCAACCTGCCGTTCGCCCTCATCGGCGGGGTCTTCGCTCTCTACCTGTCCGGACAATATTTGTCCGTGCCGGCGTCAGTTGGATTTATCGTTCTTTTTGGCGTTGCGGTTTTGAACGGGCTTGTGCTGGTATCGCGCATCTCGCAATTGCGGGAAGAAGGACTTGATCTGCAGGAGGCGATCAGAAAGGGAAGTCTTGACCGATTGAGGCCGGTATTGATGACGGCATCAATATCAATTTTCAGTTTACTACCGATGCTGCTGGCCGGCGGGGCCGGCTCTGAGATACAAAAACCATTGGCTACGGTTGTTGTGGGAGGGCTGTTTACTTCAACGCTGCTGACGCTGTTGATCATTCCTTCGGTTTACAGCTGGTTTGAAAAGAGACAGGTCGAAGCTGAAATGTAATCAATGAAAGGACAGGGGAAACACTATGAAAGAGATAAAAGCAATAATACGGCCGTTCAGATTGCTGGAGGTAACGGAAGAACTTCATAAAATTAAAGGCTTGCCGGGTGTAACTGTATCGGAGATCAAAGGTTTCGGTAAAAGCAAGGCCAAGAATGCGAAAGACAAGATCGTATATGAGATGGTGGAATTTGTTCCGCGAATACAATTGGAAGTTGTTGTACATGATGAGATGGCTGATGATGTTGTCAACGTGATCCAGAAAGTCGCCCATACGGGAAATACGGGTGATGGGAAAATTTTCGTGATAAATGTGGAAGAAGCAGTAAAAATAAGAACAAATGAACGCGGAAAAGATGCGATATGATGTTCGGTAATCAGTTGATGCGCTGCTGCGGTCAGGATCAAGACCAGGGAGCGAGGCGAAAGCGCCGTATAAAACAAGGAGGAATGAAATGAAAAAATACACAGCATATGTTTCGGTTGTCCTGTTGTTTGTGGTCCTTTCGGGCTGCGGGGCATCGGCAAAAATGACCCAGACGAAGTCACAGAGTGAGAGGACGGATGTTTTTACCGAAGTGTCAGATGTCGGAGCGAGGCCTCAGGGCTTTGCGGACATGATCGTGAAAGCGAACATTAAAACCCATGCAGTGGGCTATTATCTCGGCGAGTCGGGAAAGAGCCTGCACGGTAAGCCGGGCTATCCCTTTGTGCTCAACATCGACGGCCATGCTTTGGTTTGGAAGGTAGACGGACAGAAGGATGCCAAACCCGCCTATGACAAGGACGGCAAAACGAGCCTCGATCCCGAGGCGGGAGACGGTATGAAGTATGTGCTGGAAAAAAAGCTTCGCCTTCGTCCTGGTACGCACAAGGTATTCTTTGGGCTGCCGCAGGATGAATATCACGTGGAAGCGGAAATCGCTCTTCGCGATGGGGAAGAAGCGGCATTGGAATTCAAACCAGTATACCGGTATAAGATCCAACCGACGAGAATCCCGACGTTTCTTGAGGGAATAAACAAGTATGAGATCTATTTTAATGGAGTAAAGATCAAATAGAGCGTGTTGAAAGTCTTTGTCAGGATTTCATGGCGGATTGTGAGATAAAGACCGTTTCGGAACGGCATTTCTTTTCAAAAAGGCCTTGACAGACGGCAGAGCGATTGGTATAGTGTCCTCCGTAATGAAAATGGTTATCAAGATCATTAAAGGGGGGCAGCGGAAATGCGATGGTTTGCAACTATGCTGGTGGCGCTGATATGTATCGGGATGGCAGGTCCGGTCGACGCTGAAGAGGTCAAGAAGATACAGGACAATGCCTTTCTGCTTGAGGAGGCATACAATCAGGAAGACGGCGTGATCCAGCACATCCAATCCTATATTTATAATAAGAAGACCCGGGACTGGCTCTACTCGTTCACGCAGGAGTGGCCTGTGCCGAAGCAGGCGCACCAGTTGTCCTACACCATCCCCATCGCCCGTTTCCAGGAGGGGGACACTACCGGTCTGGGCGACATTGCGATCAATTATCGCTATCAGCTCATTATGAACGGACCTCTTGCCGTGTCGCCGAGGTTCTCGCTGATCCTGCCGACGGGCGATGAAAAGAAGGGAATGGGAACAGGCGCGACCGGGTATCAGGTAAATCTTCCGGTCAGCGTCGAGATCGGCCATCAATGGGTGACGCATTGGAATGCGGGCGCCACGTTCACTCCCGATGCAAAGGAGTCTTCCGGTTCAACAGCCGATACGTTGGGCTACAATCTGGGCGCGAGCGTCATCTGGCTTGCCGAAGAGACCTTCAACATCATGACCGAGGTTGTCTGGAATTCCATGGAAGCAGTCCAGCCCGGCGGCTCGAAGGTGCGGGAAACAACGTTCTTTGTCAATCCCGGGGTGCGGTTCGCCAAGAACTACAAGTCCGGTCTCCAGATCGTTCCCGGTCTTTCAATCCCTATCGGGATCGGTACGTCCCATGGAGAGTATGGAGCGCTGTTGTATTTATCATTTGAACATCCATTGTTCTAATGCGGTGAATAGGGTGAAGACAGGAGTAGCCCCCACTATAGCGCTCCGGTTGCGGACCCATCTCTGCGAGTTTTTGCTGTGCTCCGATATCTAAACATTGCAAACCATAACCAGGTGCGTTTATGGCCGGGACCCCGATCGGGGGTCCCGTTTTTAATTTGTTGGGGATTGTCGTTTCCCAGGAAACAGAAGCTGAATGCCCGTGGTTGACTTGACCGTTGTACGGGAATATACTCAAGCCCGACTCGTAGTTATGGGTCGGGATTTTTTTCTGTTCTCTGTTGGGGGTGTCAATGGACTTCTTGACAATGACCTTTCCCATTTCGGGAGCGACCATCAACATTCTTCTCCCGCCGTTGGTTTCCCTGGTCATTTCGTTCTTTACATCCATGGGCGGTATCTCCGGCGCTTTTCTGCTTCTCCCGTATCAGATGAGTGTCCTCAATTATACAGCCCCGTCCGTGAGCGGGACGAACCACGTTTATAACATCGTCGCGATCCCGAGCGGCGTTTATCGATATATCAAAGAAGGGCGCATGGCGTGGCCGCTCACCTGGGTGGTCATTGCCGGAACGCTGCCCGGGGTCTTCATCGGGTATTATCTCCGTGTCCTGTTCCTTCCCGATCCGAAGACATTCAAACTATTTGTCGGCTGCGTCCTGTTATATATCGGCATCAGGATATTTAACGAGCTGCGAAGCGGCAGTAAAGCTCAGTCGGCAGGCGCAAAGGTCCTTGAAGAGAAATTCAAGGCCCGGGCGGCGGAAATGAAGAAAGAACAGCATGCGAGGATGGCTGCCGGCATTCCCGCGGACGCTGTCGTGAAGACGATCAGCGTATCGCTTAAGAAGGTCGAGTACGAATTCTGGGGTGAGCGTTTCTCGTTCAATACGCTCGGCATGTTCGCCCTGGCGTTCATCGTCGGTATCATCGGCGGGGCCTACGGGATCGGCGGCGGCGCGATCATCGCGCCGTTCTGCGTGGCCTTTTTCCGTCTCCCTGTCTATACGATAGCCGGAGCCACTTTGATGGGGACGTTCATCACATCCGTCGCGGGCGCCCTGTTCTTCAGCGTGCTCCCTGCGGCCCACGGCGCGTCACCCGTGCCCGACTGGCCTTTGGGAATCCTCTTCGGCACCGGCGGGTTCCTTGGCATGTACCTTGGCGCGAAGACGCAGAAATACATGCCGCAGAAGTTAATCAAAATATTCGTAGGCACTGCGATCATGTTCCTTGCGATAAGGTATATCGTGCAATACTTCTGAGCCTTGTTGTGTTTATTGCCACACATGCATCAATTCTTTCATCTCTGATTGTCCATGTCAGACCCTGTCGATACAAAAATAACAGCTTGTCATAAGCTGGCCTGAATGATATTCTATCCGCCAATGAATATCTGACGGGGCTTAAGGGGGCTGATTGGTGGCTGATCTGCATTCATTCAAGCAAGACGTTCAGTCCTTGGTCCGGAAGTTCGAACAGGACAAAAACCATTATCTCCAGAAGGGCTACCCCGAGGCCCAGGTACGGATCGACTTCCTGAACCCCTTCTTCGCTGCTCTCGGCTGGGACATCGAGAACAATTCCCACAAACCGCCGGATAAGCGCGATGTCGTCATCGAGATTCTTCCCACAGGTGAAAAGCGCGTCACCTCCAACCTCCGGCCTGACTACAGCTTCCGCATAAACGGCAATACCAAGTTCTTCGTCGAGGCCAAGGCCCCCTCAGTGGCGCTCGACGATGTGAACCATATCCTCCAGGCGAAGGACTATGCGTGGAACACGCAGCAGGTATCCTTCGTCATCCTGACGGACTTTGAGGAATTCAAGCTCTTCGATGCATCCCTCAAACCGAATCCGAAATATCCGAAGGAAGGCCTGCTCTACGATCTCAAGTACGCCGATTATCTCACCAATATTGAGAAGCTGTGGGAGCTTTCAAAAGAGCGGGTCGAACAGGGGTCGCTCGAAGCCCTGCTGCCCCGGGACCCGAAGAGCAAACGGCTCAGGATACCTCCTGACAAGTCATTCCTCGAAGACCTGACCGGGTGGCGCACGGACCTGGCCAAGGACATCAACAAGCTGAATCATGACCTCGATGTCCATGTGCTGAACGACGTGGTCCAGAAGCTGC
Organism: Nitrospiria bacterium; assembly: GCA_919902495.1. Lineage (GTDB taxonomy): Bacteria > Nitrospirota > UBA9217 > UBA9217 > UBA9217 > JAAXXJ01. The sequence goes on along the minus strand of CAKKRC010000048.1, from coordinate 3,776 downwards.
TCGACCGCATCATCTTCATCCGCATTGCCGAAGACCGGAAGATCAGGCCGGAGCGGGAGCTTTGGGAGATCGTGGCGCAATGGAGGGCAGAGGGCAAGCGCAAGTCCATGATGCCCGCCCTTGTTGACCTGTTCCGCGAGGTGAACGACGATCTGAATGGCGACATCTTCAAACCCCATGCCTGCGAGAGCGTGGAAGTTGATTCTGAGCTATTAGCTGACATCATCAATAAGCTCTATTTTCCTGATTGCCGGTACCGTTTCGACGTGATTGCCGTGGAGCTGTTGGGCAGCATCTACGAACGGTATCTCGGCAGCACCATCCGTGTCACGCCCCAGCGGGTGAAGGTTGAGGAAAAGCCGGAGATAAAGAAGGCGGGCGGCGTCTATTACACGCCAAAGTTCATTGTCGATTATATCGTCAAGAACACCGTGGGCAAACTGGTCGAGGGAAAGACGCCGAAGCAGATCGAGAAGATAAAGATACTCGATCCCGCTTGCGGCTCCGGTTCGTTCCTTCTCGGGGCGTATCAATATCTCATCGACTATCACCTCAGTTACTACCGCGACCATCCCAAGGACGCAACAACCCTCAGCCTTAACATTTACATGCCCTTCAATGCAGAGGAATTCGCCCTGCCCCTGCGCGAGAAAGCGAAGATCCTCAGGAACAACATCTTCGGTGTGGACATCGACGCCCAGGCGGTCGAAGTAACGATGATGAGCCTGTATCTCAAGGCCCTCGAAGGCGAGCGCGGCTTATTGCCACGGAAGCAGCATCTTCTCCCGGCCCTCGGCAATAACATCAAGTGCGGCAACAGCCTGATCGGGTATGACATTGTTGACCCCTCTTTGTCCCCCCTTAGCAAGGGGGGAATGCAAGGGGGGTTCTTCGCCCTGGACGATGCTGCGAAGGACAAGATCAATCCCTTTGATTGGACTTCGAAGACTGCCGGATTCGGCGAAATCATCGAGAACGGCGGCTTCGACGCGGTCATCGGCAATCCGCCGTATGTAAGACAAGAGTTGCTCGGCGATTTCAAAGACTACTTCCAGCAGCATTATGAGGTCTATCATGGGACCGCCGATCTCTATGCCTATTTCATCGAGAAGGGCGTATCACTGCTTAGGAAAGACGGTCTCTTCAGCTATATCGTTGCCAACAAGTGGATGCGCGCTAACTACGGCGAGCCACTTCGTAAATGGATGAAGAAGCAGCGCATCGAAGAAATTACCGACTTCGGTGATCTTCAAGTCTTCGAGACTGCGACAACATATCCGTGCATCCTGCGTATGCGAAAAGGTGCCGCAGCAAACAAGTTCTCCGCTACACAGGTAAAGACGCTCGACTTCAACGACCTCGCCGCCTATGTGAGCGAAAATTCATACACTGTTAATAAAACCGCCCTTAGCGATGAAGGGTGGTCATTGGTGAATGAACAGGCTCAGTCGCTGCTGACCAGATTGCAAGGAGTTGGAGTTCTACTCGGCGAATATGTAAAGGGACAGATGTACAGAGGCGTATTAACCGGTCTAAATGAAGCTTTTATCATAGATGCTGACACCAGAAAAGAACTCATTAAAAAAGATAGGAACAGCGCAGAATTGATAAAGCCCTTTTTATTTGGCCGTGACATCAAGCGCTATGAAGAGCCAAACATCAAAAGCTATTTAATCTTTACACGACGTGGTATTGATATAAAAAAGTATCCTGCAATTGAAGAGCATTTATTGCCATTCAAGAAGAAGCTCATACCAAAACCCTCAGATTGGAAGGGTGGCGAATGGCCCGGACGAAAACCCGGATCGTATAAATGGCATGAGATTCAGGATTCAATTGATTATTATGAAGAGTTTGATAAGCCCAAGATAATGCTGCCGGATATTTCCGTAAGAGGCAATTTTACACTCGACCAGAGCAACGGATTATTTTCAGCAAATACAACTTACCTTATTATCAGTGATGATAGATATCTGCTTGGCATTCTGAATTCAGCGTTGATGACATTCTTCTATAGAAACTCCTTCGCTGCCTATCGAGGAGGATATCTTAGATTTTTTACGCAATATCTAGAAAAGCTTCCCATCCGCACTATTGACTTCAGCAGCCCGTCCGAAAAAGCCATCCACGAAAAACTCATCTTCATCGTTGAGCGCATGCTCGACCTTCACAAAAAGAAAGCCGCCCTTCCTCCGTCCGCCGAGCGCGAAAAGATCGAACGCGAGATCGCGGTGATGGATGAAAAGATAGATGGGATTGTGTATGGGTTGTATGGGGTAACAGAAGCAGAGTGTAGGTTGGTCCAGAAAGAATGTTAGGAATAATTGCGAGTGGCTTCATCGGCCCGGTGGGCAACGGTGAATTGTATGATTGAAGATAAAATCATTGAAGATATCCGTTCTGAATGGGTCGTTTATGGTAAATTGCGCAATCAGCGCGAGATTGTCGATGCTTTGCCGGATAGCATCGATTTAAAGGCTCTCCTTGAGATTAGCTATTTAGCTAGCATCAAGAAAGAAGAAGGAGTCTCATCTCAAACCCGTGTTGTTTTTATGGCTGAAGAAACAGTTGCGACTATGAGCGAGAAAATGCCGAGACTCGACCTCATGGTTTTCAACAGCGAGATTACATTTACCCCCGAGAACTTAGCAAAATTAGCACCTGCGTTCGATCAAGAACTATCCGCGCTCTTAGTGACGCGGGGGAAAAAATGCCAATATGCACTCATGGGGTTGATTTTCTACGGCAAGGGAGGGTCGAGCCTAAGTCAGGGGCAGGGAAGTCGTGTACGCCCGCAGGCTTTGACTTTGAGTGTTCGAGCACCTGGTTGCGTCGCTATCGCCTATGGCGATTCTGTCGTCGGAAGATTTGAAGGGGGAGAATTTGTTCCGACGAACCTCGATCCCTGGGGTTCGTCCATCTTCTGCGGTCACATCATTAGTATTATTTCACAACATGAGAAATACGATCTCTACAAACCACATTATTGGTTGTTTTATCGAGACTGCCTTCGACGACTATATTCAACTGCCGCTGAAAAGGGTCGCGGCGGCACTATTTTATGGGCTCCCTCTGCAATCCGTGAGAAGGCTTTTGGTTGTCTTCGCGAGGGGACTGTGGTTACAGGTAAACAATGTGGGAGTACGCTTATAAGAGAATTGATCGACAGGGCCTCTACTTTCGCGTTGAGAGAAGATAGTAAAAAAATGCTGGCCGAATATATTGATTTGCTTGCAAATCTAAGCTGCGTTGATGGGGCATTGATTATTGATGATGAATTAAAGCCCCTTCGCTTCCGAAGTAAAATAGCGATTCACAATAAGTGGAGCGGGACAGTGAACAAAAGTATAATCGACAATACTATCCCGGCAGAAGCTTTCGAAACCTATGATACGTCACGTTTTGGGACGAGACATAGCTCTGCCATAGATTTTGTTGCAGAATGCTCAGGAGCAGTTGCGTTTGTTATATCTGAGGACGGACCTGTTCGCACGATGATGCGGCATGAAAATAGTATTGTAATTTGGCCAGATTGTTTAAATACCTTTTTTCTGGATTCATAGTGACACGTTTAATTTCTTGATGCTGTGCCTTTATCGTAGAGATTATTTCGGTTTAATGATGTACGGAGGACAAAAACATGCCGCTATTTCAGATTGCTGGAACTAAATTATCGTTGACGAGACCGACGAATATCAATCAGGAAAAGGAAATCCAGGCTCTCATCGAAAAGAACCTTGAAACGGTGTTTAACTGCAGGTTCATTGCCTCTGAAT
>CAKKRC010000047.1 GCA_919902495.1 Nitrospiria bacterium | reverse complement strand
CCACGTTGCAAGGGGCAGGTCACTTGATTTTCAACTGTCAACCATTATGTCTATTCCTAACCTTCCTCCGACAGCTCCGTCCTGACCAGCGCCAGGATAGCCGAATGGGGCACGATGAGGTACTTCTTCTCCTCGAACTCGATCTCCATGGCCGCGTCCTTCAGGAAGATGGCATAGTCCCCTTCCGAGGCCTGGAGCGGAACATATTTCACTTCCTTCTTCCCCGTGTGCCAGGACTCGTCCGGTGTCGTGTCCGGTATGGCGTATCCCGGCCCGGTCTTTTTGACATGGCCGCCGAGGATCTTCTCCTTCTCCTTGACCGTGGGGGGAAGGTAGAGCCCGGACGGCGTCTTGTCCATCTTCTCGTCCGGGTCGATGAGCACCCGGTCGCCGACAATGATAAGGTTTTTCTTGGTTTTCATTTCAGCTCCTGCACCGTCTTCTCGAACAGAACTCTCCTTAAAACGCCATACTCTCCATCTTCTCCCGGTTCTTTGCAAGCTGCTTCAGGAACTCCTTGCGCGGCATCTCCTCGGCGCCGAGGCTCAGGAGGTGCGGATTCGTGACCTGGCAATCGATGAGCGGAACTCCCTTCTCCTTGAGCCGTTCGACAAGGTGATACAGCGCGATCTTGGAAGCCTCGGGCCGGAGATGGAACATGGACTCGCCGCTGTACGTTCCGCCGATCGATATACCGTAGAGGCCGCCCGCGAGCTTTCCCTCCATGAAGACCTCCGTCGAGTGAGCGAATCCGTGCTCATGAAGCTGGATGTAGGCGTCCACCATTTCCTTCGTGATCCAGGTGCCGCGTTGTCCTTTGCGCTTCGTCGCGGAACACTGCCGGATCACTTCTTCAAAGCAGGTGTCGAACCGGACCTCGTAGTTGCCCTTCTTGAGCGCCTGACGAAGGCTCGTGGATATTTTCAGCTTCTCCGGCCGCAGCACGCACCGGGGATCGGGCGACCACCACATGATCGGCTCGCCCTTGCTGAACCAGGGGAAGATGCCGTTGGCGTACGCCATCAGCAGCCGCGCCGGCGACAGGTCACCGCCGACGCCGAGAAGTCCGTCCTCTTCGGCAAGCTCCGGCTCGGGGAACAGCAGTTCGTCGGGTATCTGGTAAACGGGCATTAGGAGATAGTGCTAAGAATAATTCCGTATTCAAAATTCAAGATTCAATACTTAGCAAAGTTCTGCTTCAGATAAGCAAGGCACAAAGCACTTCAAAATCGCAAGGCGTCTCTCGCAACCAAAAGTAGACACCTCTAGGTGAGACGCCAAGACGCAAAGAAAGGATATGAAAACAAGGTTGCTTTTCGCTTCTCTTTGCGGCCTTTGCGGCTTTGCGAGAAAATTACCTTTTAGGTTTGGTTTACAAAACATGACGTAAAGGAGTCGATCACTTATCCGGGTCCCCCTTTTTCTTGAACACGTCCGGATTGATATTCCCGGAGTCCGGCCCGCCGCATTCGGGGATATAACAGGTCACGTCGACATACTCGCATTCTTTCTTGCACGACAGACAGATCTCCGGTGGCGTTTCCGCGTTGATCGTGTTCCCGCATTTATTGCATTTCCATGCTGTCATAGCCGCCTCCTTCGTGTCTGCCTTGAGACTACCCCAGAACCACGCAAAAATCAAGGCGGCTGGATGCAATGTGTCTTGACAAAAAAAACAATCCCTGTTACCGTACTTCTCAGCATGATCGCGGTCGCTTCACGTCACCCGCGCCTGCTTGAAGGAGCGTTCCCATGCCTTCCCCATCTGTCTGCGCCACCAGCCCCTGCTACAGCATCCAGATCCGCCTCGAGATCGACAACGTCATCGGCAAATTCGCGCAGATCGCGGTCGCCATCGGCACGGCCGGCGGGAGCCTGGGCGCGGTGGACATCGTACGCGTCGAACGGGGAAAGATCATCCGCGATGTGACGGTGGACGCCCGGGACGCGGCCCATGAGAAGGAGATCGTCCACGCCATCAAGGCCGTTGGCGGCGTCAAGGTCGTCCGGACCATGGACCGGACCTTCACCGCGCACGAGGGCGGCAAGATCGAGATCCGCAGCAAGATGCCGATCCGCGACCGCAATGACCTTTCCCAGGTCTACACTCCCGGCGTGGCGAGGGTCTGCATGGACATCGTCGAACATCCCGAGCACGTCTACCGGTACACCATCAAGAGGAACACCGTGGCCATCATCACCGACGGCACGGCGGTCCTCGGCCTGGGCGATATCGGGCCGGACGCGGCCATGCCCGTCATGGAAGGCAAGGCGATGATCTTCAAGGAGTTCGCGGACATCGACGCCTTCCCCCTCGCGCTCCGGACCAAGGACCCCGATGAGATCGTCGCCACCGTCAAGAACATCGCCACGTCCTTCGGCGGCATCAACCTCGAGGACATCTCGGCGCCGCGCTGTTTCGACATCGAGATGCGGCTTCGGAAGGCGCTGCCCATGCCGGTCATTCACGACGACCAGCACGGCACCGCGGTCGTGGCGCTGTCGGCGCTCATCAACGTGGGACGGTTGTTCAAGAAGGACATCAGGAAGTTCCGGGTGGCCATGGTCGGCGCGGGCGCGGCCGGCACTGCGATCGCAAAGATCCTGCTGGCCTACGGCATCAAGGACATCACGGTCTGCGACAGCAAAGGCGTGGTCTATGCCGGCAGACGGATCGGCATGAACCCCCATCTCTCGGCCCTCGCGAAGATGACCAATCCGCGCAGGATCAGGGGAACGATCGGCGACGCCATGAAGGGGGCAGACGTGGTCATCGGCGTCTCAGCGCCGAACGTGATCACAACGGATGATGTCAGGAAGATGGCGAAGAACCCCATTGTCTTCGCGCTCGCCAACCCGGACCCGGAGATCGCGCCCGAGGTGGCGCTGCCGCTCGCGCGGGTGCTCGCCACCGGCAGGTCCGACTACCCGAATCAGATCAACAACATGCTGAGCTACCCCGGCATCTTCCGGGGGCTTCTCGACGTGCACGCGAAGGGCGTGAACGAAGAGGTGAAGCTTGCGGCGGCAGAGGCCATTGCCCACATGGTGAAGGCCGACGAGCTGCACGAGGACTACGTCATCCCGAGCCCCTTCGATAAGCGCGTGGTCCACGCCGTTGCCCACGCGGTTTCCGAGGCGGCGAGGCGTACCGGACTCGCTGAGCGGTAAGACCGACGCGGGGACGGGGAGACACGGAGAAACAGCAAAATCATTTTGCCACAGAGGTCACAGAGTACACAGAGGGAAGCATGACTCAGCAAGCAATGATTGGGGTGTAAGACTTTAACCCGAGACAAGGCCTTGACGTTGCCGTTCTCTGAGACCTCTGTGCCCTCTGTGGCAAAAAAGGATTTGGCCTTGTCTTTGACGTTCTCCACGGTGAAAGGCGCTCATGTCAGATTTTAGAATAGAGAAGGACTCCCTCGGCGAAGTGAAGGTCCCGAAGGAAGCGCTCTACGGGGCGCAGACCCAGCGGGCCGTCGAGAACTTCCCGGTGAGCGGCATCCGCTTCCCCCGCGTCTTCATCCGCGCCCTCGGCCTCATCAAGGCCGTCTCCGCCGAGGTGAACGCGGGCCTGGGACTGCTCGACGCAAACCTCGCCAATGCGATCCACCTGGCGGCGCTCGAAGTGGCCGAGGGCAAATGGGACGACCACTTCCCGCTGGACATCTTCCAGACCGGTTCCGGCACCTCGACGAACATGAACGCCAACGAGGTCATCGCTGCCCGGGCGAACCAGCTATTCCCTGGCGGCACCACCGTCCATCCCAACAATCACGTAAACATGGGCCAGTCGTCCAATGACGTGTTCCCTGCTGCTATTCACGTGAGCGCCTATCTTCAGCTCCAGGAGGTCTTTCTCCCGGCATTCACCCATCTCCATAGCGCACTCAAGAAACGGGAAGCGGAGCTTGACGATATCGTCAAAACCGGCCGTACGCACCTCATGGACGCCATGCCGGTCCGGATGGGCCAGGAGATCGGCGGCTGGGCATTCCAGGTCCAGCAGGGCGTCGAGCGGGTCGAGTCCTGCCTGCCGAGGCTGGCCCGGCTCGCCATCGGCGGCACGGCAGTGGGCACGGGCATCAACGCGCCGAAGGAGTTCGGCTCGATCGTTGCCCTCAGGCTTGCCGGGCGCACGGGCATTCCCTTCCAGGAAACAAAGAACCATTTCGCCGCCCAGGCCGTAATGGACACGGCAGTCGAGCTGTCGGGCCATCTCAAGACGACTGCCTCGTCGCTCATGAAGATCGCCAACGACCTCAGGTGGATGAACAGCGGACCCATCGCCGGGCTCGGCGAGATATCGCTCCCCTCGCTCCAGCCGGGCTCCAGCATCATGCCGGGCAAGGTGAACCCCGTGATCTGCGAGGCCGTCATGATGGTCTGCGCCCAGGTGACCGGGAACGATGTGGCCATCACCCTTTCGAACCAGCACGGCAACTTCCAGCTGAACGTAATGCTGCCCGTGATCGCCCATAACCTGCTCCAGTCCATCACGCTCCTGGGGAAAGTTTCGCGTCTGCTCGCCGACAAGGCCATAGCAGGCTTCACGGTCAATAAAGATCGGATCGCGGGACTGGTGGGTCAGAACCCCATCCTCGTGACCGCGCTCAATCCCGTCATCGGGTACGACAAGGCTGCGGAGATCGCGAAAAAGGCGTATAAAGAAGGAAGGCCGGTCAAGGACGTCGCGGCAGAGATGACGGACCTGTCGAAGAAGGACCTGGACAGGCTCCTCGACCCGAGACCGATGACCGAAGGCGGGATCGGGGAGAAATAATCGTAGGGGCGGCCCTATGTGGCCGCCCGTCGAAGGGCAACCACGCAGGGTTGCTCCTACAGGAAAAATGAATATGCTCCCCACATCTTCAGTCGGCAGAAAACTGGTCATGGCCGCGACGGGCCAGCTGATGGTCCTGTTCATCATCCTCCACGTCCTCGGGAATGCGACCATCTATTTCGGCCTGCTCAACGCGTATGCAGCGCACCTCCATGCCTTGCCGCCCCTGGTGTGGTCCTTCCGGCTCGGCCTCATCATTCTGTTCTCCTTCCATATATTCTACGGCATTGCATTGACCCTGGAGAACAACGCGGCGAAGCCGCAGTCCTACGTGATGCGGAACGACCTGAGCGCGACATTCGCCGGAAGGAACATGGTCTGGACCGGGGCGGTCATCGGGTCCTTCCTTATCTATCACCTGCTCCATTTTACCGTACAGGTCACGAATCCCGCCCTTGCCGCGGCGAAACACATGGACACCCTGGGCAGACCTGATGTTGTCAGGATGGTCATAAAGAGCTTTCAGGATCTCGGCATTGCTTCCGTCTATCTCCTGTCCATGACCGCGCTGTGGCTGCACCTCTCTCACGGCATCCAGAGCTCCTTCCAGACCTGGGGGCTGAACAGCGAGCAGAGCCTTCCGATCATCAAGCGGGCCGGGGCTTTCGCGGCGATCGTTCTGTTCCTTGCCTATATCGCCGTGCCGGTCCTGATCGCGATGAAAATAGTGCGGTAGGGGCGGCCCTATGTGGCCGCCCGCACTGGGCAACCACGCAGGGTTGCCCCTACATTAAATAATTCTCTGTGCTCTCGCTTAGAAGCGCCTACTTCTGGCTGTGGTAAAACAATTTGAGGTGTTTTAAACTATGGTCCTCGACGGCAAAACACCCTCCGGTCCCCTGCATGAGAAATGGGACAAGCGCAAGCAGGAGATGAAGCTCGTCTCACCTGCAAACAAGCGCAAGTACCGTATCATCGTGGTCGGCACGGGACTCGCCGGCGCGTCGGCGGCAGCGACCCTTGGCGAGCTGGGCTACAACGTGGAGGCCTTCTGCTTCCAGGACACGCCCCGCCGGGGCCACAGCATCGCTGCCCAGGGCGGCATCAATGCCGCCAAGAACTATCCGAGCGACGGCGACAGCATCGAGCGCCTCTTCATGGACACCATCAAGGGCGGCGATTTCCGCGCACGCGAAGCGAACGTGTACCGTCTCGCCTCGGTGAGCGGCAACATCATCGACCAGGCCGTCGCCCAGGGCGTTCCCTTTGCCCGGGACTACGCGGGATATCTCGACAACCGCTCCTTCGGCGGCGCCCAGGTCTCGCGAACGTTCTATGCCCGCGGCCAGACGGGCCAGCAGCTGCTGCTCGGCGCCTACGGCAGCCTCATGCGCCAGATCAGGGCCGGCAGCGTGCGGCTGCACCCGCGCACGGAGATGCTGGACCTCGTGACCGTGAACGGCGAGGCGAAAGGGATCACCGTGCGGGACCTGGTCACCGGCGAGGTATCGTCCTATGCCGCCGACGCGGTCTGCCTCGCGACCGGCGGGTATACGAACGTCTTTAATCTTTCGACGAACGCCGCGGGCTCGAACGTGACCGCCGCGTACCGGGCTTACAAGAAAGGGGCGCTCTTCGCGAATCCCTGCTTCACCCAGATCCATCCGACCTGCATCCCCGTCACGGGCGAACACCAGTCCAAGCTCACCCTCATGTCGGAATCGCTCCGGAACGACGGCCGGGTCTGGGTGCCGAAGAACAAGGACGATAAACGCAAGGCGAGCGACATTCCCGAACCGGAACGGGATTATTTCCTCGAGCGCAAGTACCCCGCCTTCGGAAACCTGGCACCCCGCGACATCGCGTCGCGCGCGGCAAAGGAAGTCTGCGACGAGGGCCGCGGCGTCGGGCCTGGCGGACGCGGCGTGTATCTCGATTTCGCCAACGCCATCGACCGACTCGGCGAAGGCACGATCCGCGAACGGTACGGGAACCTTTTCGAGATGTACGAGCAGATCACCGCGGAGAACGCCTACCACCAGCCCATGCGCATCTATCCCGCGCCCCACTACACCATGGGCGGACTGTGGGTGGATTACAACCTGGAGAGCACCATCCCCGGGCTCTTCGTCCTGGGGGAGGCGAATTTTTCCGACCACGGCGCGAACCGCCTCGGCGCAAGCGCCCTGATGCAGGGGCTCGCCGACGGATACTTCATCATCTCCTACACGATCGCCAATTATCTTGCCCGCACAACGCCGGGCGCCGTTACGTCGGACCATGCCGAGTTCCTCAAGTCGCGCGAGGACGTCGCATGCTTCACCGGCAAGCTGCTCGCCATCAACGGGAAAAGGACCGTGAATGATTTTCACCGGGAGCTGGGCAGGCTCATGTGGGAGAACGTGGGCATGGCCCGCAGCGAGGCATCGTTAAAAAGCGCTCTCTCGCTGATCCCTCGGCTCCGCGCCGAGTTCTGGGAGAACGTGAAGGTCACGGGCACCGGGTCGGAGCTGAATCAGCAGCTCGAGAAGGCCGGACGGGTTGCCGACTTCCTCGAGTTTGGGGAGCTCATGGCAGCCGATGCCCTGCACCGGAACGAGTCCTGCGGCGGCCATTTCCGCGTCGAATACGAGATGCCCGATGGAGAGGCGAAGCGCGATGACGAGAACTTCTGCTATGTCGCCGCCTGGGAGTACAAGGGCGCGGACAAAGCGCCGGAGCTCCACAAGGAGCCGCTTGCGTTCGAGAATGTGAAACTGGCGGTACGAAGTTACAAATAGACCGACACGGAGACGCGGAGACACGGGGACAGGGTGAAATGAACTGAAAATCTGTCATTTTTTACCGGTTTGATGGTTTGACGGCAGTTTATTCCGCAATCCGCATTCCGCATTCCGCAATGAGGCAGCTATGAACCTAACCCTATACGTCTGGCGCCAGAAAGGGCCGAAGGACGCAGGCCGGCTCGTCCGGTACGAAGCGAAGGACATCACGCCGGATATGTCGTTCCTCGAGATGCTCGACGTGGTGAACGAGGGCCTGGTCAGGAACAGCGACGACCCGATCGCCTTCGACCATGACTGCCGCGAGGGCATCTGCGGCATGTGCGCTCTGGTCATCAACGGCATCCCCCAGGGGCCGCAGAAAAAGACCACCATCTGCCAGCTGCACATGCGCCACTTCAAGAACGGCGACACCATCTACGTCGAACCGCTGCGCGCCCGCGCCTTCCCCGTGATCAGGGACCTGGTCGTGGACCGGGGCTCCCTGGACAGGATCATCCAGTCCGGAGGCTACATCTCCACACACACCGGCGGCGTGCCCGACGGCAACGCCATCCTCGTTCCCAAGAACGACGCCGACAAGGCGATGGACGCCGCCGAATGCATCGGCTGCGGCGCCTGCGTGGCGGCCTGCCCCAACGGCTCGGCCATGCTCTTCACCGCCGCCAAGGTGACCCAGCTCGCCACGCTCCCCCAGGGAAGGACCGAGGCGGCCCGCCGCGTCTGCGTCATGACCGAGGAGATGCTCTCCCAGGGCTTCGGCAACTGCGGCAACCACTACGAGTGCCAGGCGGCCTGCCCCAAGGGCATCAAGGTCCAGTTCATCGCGAAGCTGAACCGCGAGTTCATCAAGGCAAAGCTTACCTAGCATATGGCTTCCGTGCCATGCTCAAACTGGAATTTGACATTGCAAATTCCCTTGTGCTATGCTATTTATGTTGTTAATTGCTCCATTAATAATTCCTATAACCTGAAACATTCCTATTTACAAGGAGGCCACAATGAAGCGTCTGTTATGGGTAATCGCTGTCCTGTTCGTGTTCACCCTGCTCGCCGTCCCGGTGCTTGCCGCGGACACCTTCGATCTCGTCATCCCGCTCCCGCTCACGGGTAAACAGGCAAAGTTCGGCGAGATCATGAAGCGGTCCTATGAGATGGCCGCCGAGGAGATCAACGCCAAGGGCGGCGTCAAGGGCAAGAAGCTCGCTCTCTCCTTCGAGGACTCGGCCGGGAAGCCCGAAACCGCGCGGGCCATCGTTGAGAAGCTCATCGACGTTAAAAAACAGCCCCTCATTGTCGGTGAATATACCTCCGCCTGCGCGAAGGCCGTGGCCGCCGTGGCAGAAGAGCGCAAAACGCCCTACCTGGTCGTGGCCAGCGCCGACGACGCCATCACCAAACAGAATTATAAATATGTCTTCCGGCAGAACCAGGTGAATGATCATTACGCGGACGCATTCACGTCGTTCCTGAAGGAAGTGGTGAAACCCAAGACCATCGCCATTCTCTACGAGAGTTCGGCCTTCGGCACCTCGGGTTCGGAAGCCATGGAGCGCGACGCCAAGAAGATCGGCGCGCAGGTCGTCCTGAATGAGAAGTTTGAAACGGGCGCCATCGATTTCAAACCGCTCCTTTCTAAGGTAAAGGCCGCGCAGCCCGAGGTCATCTACTCCGTCTCCTATGCCAACGAGGCACAGCTCCTCATGAAGCAGATCAAGGAGCTCCGGCTCGACGCGAAGCTCTTCTCGGGCGGCGCAGCCGGGTTTGCCATTCCCGAGTTCATCGAAGGTGCGAAGGATGCCGCGGAATATGTGGTCAGCGCGACCCTCTGGACCACCCAGCTCAAGTACCCCGGCACGAAGGAGTTCGCTGAAAAGTACAAGGCCAAATACAAAGACTATCCGTCCTACCACGGCGCGTCGGCCTATGCAGCTGTCTACGTGACCGCGGACGCACTAAAGCGGGCCAAGGACTGGACGCAGGACGGCATCCGCGACGCGCTCAAGGCCACGGACCTCAAGACGGCCTTCGGCCCGGTGAAGTTCGAGGACAAGGAAGGCTACCAGAACCAGAACTTCGCCGAGACCCTGGCCATCCAGGTCCAGAAGGGCGAGTTCGAGACGATCTGGCCCAAGAACCACGCGAGTAAGCCCTACGTCTATCCGGTCCCGTCGTGGAAGGAAAGAAGATAACCCTGAATGCGTTGTGGGGAGTGCGGAGTGCGGAATGCGGAATGAACACCTACGGCAGTAGATCGGTTCTCACTCCGCACTCCGAATTCCGCACTCCGCACTGACTTTGGAGTTCCGCATGTCCTCTGTCAATCTCGAAGTCCTGCTCCAGACGCTCATCTCCGGTGTGTTGCTCGGCGGGCTCTATGCGCTGATCGCCCTCGGCATGACCATTATCATGGGCGTCATGAAGATCATCAATCTCGCCCACGGTGAGTTGATGATGGTGGGCATGTATATCGCCTTCGTCCTCTTTTCCTGGCTCCATATCGATCCTTATCTCTCCGTCTTCATCGCGGCGCCGGCCCTCTTTGTTCTCGGTGTCGGCCTCCAGAAGTTCCTCATCAATCCCGTGATGAAGGTGGACGCCATCCTGCCCGAGAACCAGGTGATCCTCACCGTGGGCATCGGCATGGTGCTGGCGAACCTGGCAACCATCATCTTCCAGTCCGATTATCGCCAAACACCCGTCTCGTACGCGACCAAGGCGTGGTACCTCACCGACCTCTGGAAGGGAGCCCCCCTCGAACTCTCCCTCTCCTTCCCCTGGTCGGTCTCGTTCACCATCGCCGTTCTCATCACGGCCTGCCTCTGGTTCTTCCTGGCCAAGACGGACACGGGCAAGTCGATCCGGGCCACGGCCCAGGACCTTGACGCGGCCCTCCTGATGGGCGTCAATGTGGAACGGATGCGGGTCATCACCTTCGGCCTCGGCTCGGCACTGGTCGGCGCGGCGGGCTGCCTGTTCATTCCCATCTACTATATCTATCCCGATATCGGCGGCCAGTTCACGCTCATCTCGTTCGTCATTACGATCCTCGGAGGCCTCGGTTCCACGGTCGGCGCCATCCTCGGCGGGCTGATCCTGGGACTGTTCGAGTCGCTCACCGCCACCTACATCGGCATGGGGTGGGCGCCGGTCGGGCGGTTCATGATCTTCGTCGCCGTGCTCATCTTCATCCCGGGCGGCGTGGCATCGCTCCTCAGGAGCAGGAAGTTCGGGAAATGAACCGGCAAAATAGTATCTTTAACTTACGGACACTGATGCAAACTATTGAATACAGATTGAGCGGAATGCCGTTTTTCTATTCCGCAATCCGCAATCCGCAATCCGCAATATGAAACGATATATTACCTACATAGTCCTCGGCCTGCTCGCCCTCCTGCCGCTTCTGGGCCTGAACAGCTACCTGATGCATATCCTGATCCTCGTCATCATGTGGTCCGTCATCGGCATGGCGTGGAACCTCCTCTCCGGCTACTGCGGCCAGGTCTCCTTCGGCCACGCCGCGTTCTTCGGCGTCGGCGCCTACACCGCGGGCATGCTCTACAGCAAGCTCGGCATCTCGGGCTGGTGGGGCTTCCCGGCAAGCGTGTTCGTGGTCGCCGTCTTTGCTTTGGGCATCGGCTACATCTGCCTGCGTCTCCGGGGTCCGTACTTCGCCCTTGCCACCCTGTCCATGGGGGTGATCTTCAGGATCGTGGCGGAAAATCTTGTCGGCGTGACCGGCGGCGACCTGGGCATCATGATCCGTGAACGTACCTGGATCGACAAGACCTGGTACTTCTACATCATCCTGATCGTCGCGGCGGCGACCTATTACCTGGTCCGGAAGGTCATCGAGTCGAAGCTCGGCTACTATTTCGTCGCCATCCGCGAGGACCAGGACGCAGCCGAATCCCTCGGCATCAATACCACGAAATACAAGACGATCGCGCTGATCCTGAGCGCAGTGATCACCGGCTTTGCCGGCGTCTTCTATACCAACTACATGGGCTATATCGACCCCAAGGTTGTCTTCGCACTCCATGACATCTCGATCATCACCATCATGGTCGTGATGGTCGGCGGCGTGGCGACCTACTGGGGCCCGGTCGTGGGAGCCATCATCATGGTGCTGCTCGCCGAGGCCATCCGGTCCATCCCCAAGCTCGGCACCGCCCATCACACGCTGTTCGGCGTCCTCCTGATCGTCATCATCATCTTTCTGCCGAACGGCATCGTCGGGGACTTTTCGAAGTTGAAGCGCCTTTTCGGCATGAGGAGGCCCGCTCCATGAGCCTGCTCGAGGTCAAGAAGGTGTCCCGCTTCTTCGGCGGCATTACGGCCGTGAAAGACGTCTCGTTCGAGATCACCAAGGGCGAGATCCTTGGGCTCATCGGCCCGAACGGCGCAGGCAAGACGACCGTCTTCAACGTGGTGAACGGGTTCTACCCGCCTTCGCGCGGCGAGGTCTTCTTCAAAGGCGAAAGGATATCGGGCCTCAAGCCCCACCAGATCTGCCAGCGCGGGCTCGCCCGGACCTTCCAGGTCGTGAAGCCGCTCCAGCGGATGAGCGTGCTGGACAACGTCGTCGCCTCGGCGTTCCTTCGCGCAAAGGACCGGAAAGAGGCCGACACGATCGCAGCGGACGTCCTCAATTTCACCGCGCTCTACGATGATCGGAACGTGATCTCCAAGGGACTTCCCCTGGGCAAACGGAAGCGGCTCGAGATCGCCCGGGCGCTGGCGACGCAGCCGGACCTTCTGCTCCTGGACGAATCGTTCGCCGGGCTCAACCCCTCGGAACTCGACGAGTCCATTCAGATCATCCGGAACATCAAGAAACGAGGCATCACGATCATGATCATCGAGCACCACATGAAGGTGATCATGTCCATCTCGGACCGCATCGTGGTCCTGAATTACGGAGAGAAGATCGCCGAAGGCTCGCCGCTGGAGATCGGCAAGAACCCTCTGGTCGTCGAAGCATACCTGGGAGAGGCGCAGAGTGCTTGAAATACGGAACATAGACGTCACCTACGGAGACGTCCAGGTGATCTGGGACATTTCCTTCGAGGTGAAGCAGGGGGAAGTAGTCGCGCTCATCGGAGCCAACGGCGCGGGAAAATCCACTACGCTCAAGACCGTTTCAGGCCTTCTGAAGCCACGGAAGGGCGAGATCCTGTTCAACGGGACCTCGCTCCATACGGTCGAGGCCTACCACCGCATCGACCTCGGCATGGCATTCTGCCCGGAAGCGCGCAGATTGTTCGTGGAGATGACCGTCGAGGAGAACCTCGACATGGGATCGCTCCGGGGCGACGCGAAACAAAAACGCGAGCAGACGAAGGAAATGGTCTTCGGCCTGTTCCCCCGGCTCAAAGAGCGGAGGAAGCAGCTGGCGGGAACGCTCTCGGGCGGGGAACAGCAGATGGTGGCCATCGGCCGTGGATTGATGTCGCTGCCGAAGCTGTTGATGTTCGATGAGCCGTCCCTGGGCCTGGCGCCCATCCTCGTCAGGGAGATCTTTGACGTGATCCGGAAGATCCAGAAGGAAGGGACAACGGTCCTGATCGTCGAACAGAATGTGAAGCAGACGCTCGCCATCGCCGACCGGGCTTATGTACTCGAGACCGGCAAGGTGGTCATGCAGGGGACCGGCGCGCAGCTCCTGAACGATCCCCATGTGAAAGCGGCGTATCTGGGTTTATGATATTCTAGAAGATGTGAGGTTAGGACGTTGAGAGGTTGAGAACAATCCCAACTTCTCACCTTCCCAACTTCTCAACATCTTGTTTCAACACGGAGGACAGCCATGTTCGTATCCGACTGGATGACAAAAAAGGTTATCACCGTCGACCTCGACGACTACCTCTCCGATGCCATCACGATCATGAAGGAGAAGAGCATCAAGCACCTGCCCGTGGTGAAGGGCGACAAGCTCAAGGGGATCCTCTCGGACCGGGACATCAAGGAGTTCAGCCCCTCCAAGGCCACGACGCTCGATATCTACGAGCTCCACTACATCCTGGCGAACACGAAGATCAAGGGTCTCATGAAGACCAAGGTCCTCACGACCGCCCCGGATACGCCGGTGGAGGAGGCGGCCATGATCATGCTGGACAAGAACATCGGCTGTCTGCCCGTGGTCGAGGGCGGCTGCCTGGTCGGCATCATATCGGACAAGGACATCTTCCACGCCATGGTGGACATCACCGGCGTGCGCCATGGCGGCCACCGCATCTGCGTGACCATCGAGGACCGGCCGGGCTCGATCCGCGAGGTCGCGGATATCGTCCGGCGCCATGGATTCCACCTGCAGGGGATCCTCACGTCCTATGAGTGGACCCGGGAGGGCTATCGCAAGGTCGTCATCCGGACGACCGACATGGGGGATTTCCGGGGGCTCAAGGAAGAGCTGGAGGACAACTACAAGAACGTCCAGATCAGGAAGGGTTAACGATACACCGGACAACCATCGACGATCAACACGAAGGCCGGGGAACCAGATCCCCGGCCTTTGCTGTTGTCAGCGCTCGCAGTCAGATCAGGCTGCAACGCTCATGCCGCCCGCTTCATCGTCCTCACCGCGAACTTCTGCTCGAGAACCGCAAGCTTCTCCATGATGCCCGTGTATTCCAGCTCGTTCATGGGCAGCATGGCCGCTCCGAAGAATCCCTGCCGCCGCATGTCCATGGCCTTGTCCGCGACATGGTCGCGCACCCGGTCCCAGAACGGATGGTCGAATGCGTCCACCGGGCCAGTCAGCCTGCCGTCGCGTATGCAGAACGTCGCGCAGCTCACGACCGGCGGTCCGTCGAAGTAGCTGATCGTGGAATTCAGCTTGACCGGCATGATCGGCATATTGTGCGATCCCCGCATGCACCCGGCGACAAAGTGGCCGATGGCGAAAGGCTGCAGTACCTCGCCCGTTGCCGGGAAGTCCATCTGGCTGCGGACGAGCATGACCGGATCGTCCTTACCGGTATATTTTCCCGCGATGTTGTGCAGCCGCGAGGTCGCCACGGAGACCGCCTGGGTCCCCGCCGCACGCGACCAGACCGACTCCACGACGAAGCGCTCCGGGTCCCGGAGCAGCGTGGCAATGTCGTAGAGGTCCTCGGGCGCGGAAAGCTCGATGATCCGGTCGCCCTCGGTGTGGTTCACGTCCATGATCACGAACTTGAAGCCCTTTGCCATCTTGGGTGATAGCATGAGTCCCGGCGTGTTCATGGCGTCGCCGAAGGCGAGGTAGAGCGGCAGATTGTAGGCGCCGGGATCGGTCTTGTCCGCGGCAAAGAACAGGAACGGCTCGCCCGGCCGCTCCTCGAACTCCATCTCCGTGACCGCGGGCCCCATGCCATGGACGTTGCCGGAGAAGGCGTCCTTCAACAGGTCCTGTCCCGCTCCGTAGAGGCCCTGGGCCTTGGCCACCGCGGTACCGGCAAGGAACGCCTCCCAGGCAAGCTTGTGCACCGGTGCGTTGTCCACGCCTCCGGTGTGGGTCATCAGGATGGCCACGTCATCTCCGGTAGAGCTCACGTAGCTGTCGATCAGCATGCCTCGCCCCTTGTCCTGCACGTGCTTCCGGACGGTCTCCAGCAATTTTTCCGAGGGTGCGATGTGCCCTCCCACGGAACCGATATCAGCCTTTATGACGCTCATCGTGATCTTCATGGCATCCTCCTTTCGCCGAACAGTTGCGGCGTTCCGAAACTCGAGCTCCCCAGCGGGCCTACTATAATGATAGCACCGTTGCGGCTGTTCTGCAGCTTATGGGAATAAGTGTGTGAAACCGCGTTGATCGATCGGGGGCTGGGCGGCGCGAAGCGCTGGCGATCCGGGGGCCGCTCCGTGTGGTGGTATCAATGAGGGATACGCTGCAAGGGTGGTGCGTGATCGGCCGTCAGGCAGTTCCGGGAAGCTTCCACAAGGTCTCGAAGTTGCAGATGATGATATCGGGCTCGCCGGAGCGGTCCTTCACGACCTCGCCCCGGGAGTTCATCGCCAGGAGAAGGTCGTTCTTCTTCAGGAGCGAACCGTCGTAGCCAGCATCCAGAAGCCGTGCGATGACACGGTCCAGATAGGTTTTTCCCTGCACCGCATTGATAATGCCTTTGCGGACGGCCTTGGCAAGATCGACCGGGGTGAGCAGCTTGTCCTCGTGCTCAGGCACCCAATCATCCGGCCCATTATAGTATCCCCGCAGGGTGATGTAGTTATGCTCCGGCGCGAGTACGGGATCGCCGTCGATATCGACGATCGTCCGGTGGGACTGATAGCGGCGGGGATCGACCGACATCTCGACCTTCAGGCTGCCCGTCACATAGATGGCGCGCACATAGACGGCATGGATGCCGCGGCTGTTCAAGTCCTGGGAAATGGCAAACTCCTCGAAGGGACTGTTGATGCCGTTGCGCCTGATCTTCGCGACCTCTTCGGGGCTGAACTTGCTGTCCGTCGGGAACTCGCCCACGCGGGACGTTTCCCAGACCAGATGAATGTTGTCCTTGGTGACCGTGTAAAATACCTCGTTGTCGGCCGACAGGCTCAGGGAGGGCGTCTTCCGCCATCGCTCGGGAAGAAAATAATCGAAGAGGCGCGCGTTCCGTCCCACGACCCACATGCGGCCGCCCGTGCTTTCCGCGCGTCCGAAGACATAGGGAACGCCGAAGATCTCCGTGCGGGACAGGTGGGGCGGCAGCGGCGTCGGTTCGAGGCGGCACTTCTGATCGTCAAGATAACAGATCCGCCGCGTCGCCTTGACCCGGTCCTCGTGCTCCGGCGTCCGGAAGAGCAGCTCGTAGTCTATCACCGAGTACTTCCCCACCTCCAGCAGGTGATAGAGCAGGTCCACCTGCTTCGCCGCCGCGTTTGCATCTCCGTTCCCGCCAAATTGCTCGATACGGTCGCAGTCGTGCTCCTCGATGATGACGTGCTCGGGCTTCATGTCCGCCATGAGATATCCCTTGACGGTGAGATCGTCGAGGGCCTTCTTCTGCATCGCTGTCAGGTGGTGGATGAGGTCGGGCATCTCCACCTTGATCTGCTCGAAGAGCTCGACAAGGTTCTTGCCCCGGATCCATTCGTAGACCAGCTTATACTGCTTCAGGATGTCGAGGTCGACGCCCGGATGGCGCGCCTGGATGCGGTTGATCTTGGCGCGCGACCGGCCGCTTTGCCACGCCTGCATCCGCTGGGGCGGAACGTAGATCGCCAGGGGCCTCTGCACCTTGATCCACTGGAGCATCTGTCCGAAATGCTTGTCGCCCATTTCCATCACCAGGGCGAACTCCTCCCAGGGGCTGTTGAACTCGGCGCTCAGGAATTCCTGCAGCGTGTGGGTGTTCAGCGGAACGTCCTCGCCGACACGGTTGTGCTTGACCACCAGGTCGAGACTGGTGCCGCCGATGCGCCGCGTCGGGACGCGGTAGACCGAGCTCGTGCCCAGAAGGCGCACGCGATGCTTCACGAACCAGCTCTCTTCGTACCAGTTCTGTATCTCGAGGTGCTCCTGGTGCGGTTCGGCGAACCGGGTGAGATACAGGTCGCCGCCGTCCACGGTCCTCTTATGAAGGTAGACGACGCCCAGGACGTTCACAAGCGCGGTCTGATGTGAATGCGTTTTACTCATAAGCCTTACTGACCGAGACCTCCTCGTCCAGAACAATGACCTCGACCTGTTATACTTTTCCGGGTATTGTGCCGGTACAGATCAGACCCCCGAACTCCGTGGTGCAGTTCAATTGTTGGAAATGATCATAGCCCCGTATCTGATCTTTAACAACCAGTTTTTTAAATAGAGCTCGAATGGACAGCCGAAATATCGGTGTTTGAATCGCCAGCGGGCGATCGGATGATACAACTTGAAGCAGAGACGGAGCAAATGTGACCCGCTGAACTTGTAATACACATTCTGATTGTGAAAATATGATGCAAACGTAATAAGCTCCAGCTTTCGTACGAATCGGCGAGCGTGCATGTATGTATATTTGTTCATCCAACCGTCAAAGTCCATATTTGCCCAGGCTTCCAATGATGCTGGCGCGGTAAATCCATGCGCCAACGCTTCGTTATAAAAAGGTGTTCCGATTATCGGTAAAAAGTTGAAAATGAGACAGTATGCATGAGGATTGCTTTCCTCAAGCTCAGAAGCGAACTGGACCGTGTCTGCGATTTCCTCCTTGGTTTCACCGGGAAATCCGATGATCAGGGTATATTTGACCTTTATGTTGTACCGTGCAAGCCTCTGGTTGACCGTCCGCATCTGTTCGAGGGTCTCTCCCTTATTGATATACCGAATGATGCGTTCGTTCCCCGATTCAATTCCTATCTCGAGCGAATGGCACCCCGAATCATGCAGGAGTTCCCATTCCTCATCATTTAACTCGGAGAGAATGTCAGCCCTAATACCCAGCGTTGACCAGAGCAACTTTCGGTTATAGCGTTTTAACCCGCGAAGGATCTCGATGAATCTCTTCTTTGATCCGGGAAAGTAGTCATCTTGAAAGTAGATCAGCCCATAGCCGTATTTCGCATACAACAGATCGACCTTTTCAAGGACGCGCTCAGCCGATAACCCGCGCCAAACACCGTGATTGATGACCGGACCAGAACAGAATTTACAGCGATAGGGACAGCCTCGGGACGTATGGAGTGTTGCAGATCGTGATCCGGCAGACGCATGGAAAACACCGTAGTTATCAAGGTCGATCAATTCGTACGGAAGCGGCGGTAGGGCGTCGAGATCGAGGATGACCTTGTTTGGATTCGATCGTATCGTTCCGGAAGGCGTCTTGTAAACAATGCCCTCCAGATCGTCAACAGGCCGTCGGTCCCGCAGGCGTTCGAAGAGCGCGCAGAAAACGATATCGCCGTCTCCGACGACCACATAATCAATATGCGGGTGGGCGGCGGTCTGCTCCGGAAGAAGTGTCGCATGAACTCCGCCGACGCAAACCGGGACATGCGGGTAGTGCTCTTTCAGGTAATCAATCGTTTTCAGCGCGTGTCCGATCTGTTCCCCCGTAATGGCGGTCACCCCGAAGACCACCGTTTCGGGGCCCACGGCGTCCGCCAACTCCTGTCGGAAATTGCTGATAACGCGGCGGTCTATAAGTTTGACGCGATATCCCTTTGAGACAGGCAAGGCAGCCACTGCGAGGAGCGATTCGGGGAAACGAATGGACATCTCATCCCACGGCCCGGTGACCGGCTGGATAAGCACGATTTCCGCTTTTTCAACCTTCCGTCTTATCTTCACATTCCCCGCTCAAAACTGATATAGGTAGAATCATTACGGTCAGTTCCATACTGTCGCACGTTCACTTTCAGATCCGGATGATCAAAGGACTCCCTATCAACACCGAAGACATCACCGCGTGGCTGCAGTATGGTTATGAGATTTAACTGCATTCCCGTCAGATGGATCGCAGCGCGCCTGATAACAACAATGCCCTCATTCCATGAAGAACCAGGGCATTGGTTTAAGACATTATCACTGCATACGTGCGAGATACACTTATCCCAGCCGCTTCTTCATCTCCTCAAGCTGCTTCCTGAGCCGGGCAGGCAGACGGTCGCCGAAGAGCGCAAAGTGCTTCTCGATGTCCGGGACCTCTGCCTTCCACTCCTTGAGGTCCACATCCATGAGCGCCTTCATGTTATCCTTCGCGATGTCGAGGCCGGAGAGGTCCAGGTCGCCGTCCCTGGGCATCAGTCCGATCGGCGTTTCCCGGGCGCCGACCGTGCCGTCAACGCGCTCGCACATCCACTTGAGCGCCCGGCTGTTGTCGCTGAATCCCGGCCAGAGGAACTTGCCTTCCGCGCTCTTCCGGAACCAGTTGACGTAGAAGATGCGCGGCGCCTTCGTCCCCAGCCGGTCGCCCATGGCAAGCCAGTGCTGGAAATAGTCGCCCATGTGGTAGCCGAGAAAAGGCTTCATGGCAAAAGGGTCACGCCGCAGATTGCCGACGGCGCCGATGTTCGCCGAGGTGGTCTCCGAAGCCGCTGTCGCGCCCATGAACACGCCGTGGTCCCATGAAAAGGCCTCGGTCACGAGCGGCACAGCGCTGCTCCGCCTGCCGCCGAAGATGAAGATATCGATGGGAACGCCCTCTGGGTCCTCCCAGTCCGGGCAGATGACCGGGCACTGCGCTGCCGGCGCGGTAAAGCGAGCGTTGGGATGGGCCGCGTCCTCGCGGCTTGCCGGGGTCCAGTCCCTGCCCTTCCAGTCGATGGCGTGAGGCGGAGCGTCTGCCATCCCCTCCCACCATACGTCGCCATCGTCTGTTAACGCGCAGTTCGTGAAGATAATGTTCTCCTTCAGCGTGTCCATGGCCATGGGATTGGTGTCATACGAAGTGCCGGGCGCGACGCCGAAGAAGCCGCTCTCCGGATTGATGGCGTGAAGCCTGCCGTCGCCCCGGACCTTCATCCACGCGATGTCGTCGCCGATGCATTCGCACTTCCAGCCCTTGATCGAGGGCTGCATCATGGCGAGGTTTGTCTTGCCGCAAGCGGACGGGAACGCTGCGGCGATATGGAAGCGCTTCCCTTCAGGATTGGTAAGCCGCATGATCAGCATGTGCTCGGCCATCCAGCCTTCCCTTCGCGCCATGTTCGTGGCTATCCGGAGCGCAAAGCATTTTTTTCCGAGCAGGGCGTTGCCGCCATAGCCCGAGCCATAGGACCAGATCAGGTTCTCCTCGGGGAAATGACTGATGTACTTCTTCTCGATCGGCGCGCAGGGCCAGAGCGCGTCCTTCTGGCCTTTCTCGAGAGGTGCGCCTATGGAATGCAGGCAGGGGATGAACCCGCCCGTCGGGCCGAGCGCCTCCATTACCGACGTGCCGACCCGGGTCATGATGTGCATGTTGCAGACCACATAGGGGCTGTCCGTAAGCTCAACACCGATCTTCGAGATCGGCGAGCCGACGGGCCCCATGGAAAAGGGGATGACATACATCGTCCGGCCCTTCATGCAGCCGTCGTACAGACCCCGCATGGTCCTCTTGAGATCATCAGGGAGTACCCAGTTGTTCGTGGGGCCCGCGTCCTCCTGCGAACGCGTGCTGATGTACGTGCGGTCCTCCACGCGGGCCACGTCGCTGGGATCGGTGCGGAAGAGAAAGCTGTTCGGCCGCTTGGCGAGCGGGACCGCCATACCGCGCTCCTTGAGCAGTGCCATCATCCGGTCGTACTCGGCCCTTGATCCGTCGCACCACTGGATCGCATCGGGCCTGCACAGATCGGCGGCCTCCTTCACCCACGCATTCAACTTATCGTTCCGGGACCCATTCGTCATCTCTGCTCTCCTTGTTGCATGCGGCTCCCGCCACTTTTTTTCGTGAGCGATATTATCGGTCATCGGCGATAAAAAGTAAAGGGCCTTTGCTTGCAAGCAGGTCCCGCGTAGTTGCATCGGTCACCGAGGTCGGGTATGATACGGAACACATCACGAGGAGGTATCTATGCCGGTATCGAAGGAAACGCTCATTGCTGCAGTCACAAAAGCGTCGGGCGATGGCCGCCTGACGTGCGAAAAGGCCCATGCATTGGGAAGGGAGCTGGATGTTCCGTTGAAGGAGATCGGCGCGGTCTGCAATGAACTGAACATCAGGATCAAGGACTGCCAGCTCGGCTGTTTCTGACGGCCTAGGGCAGCCCCTTGCGCTCCGCACTGCTCGCGGCGGGCATCCCGCAGCCTTCACTATAGCAGATCACCCGGTTCTTGCCGGCCGCTTTGGCGTGGTACAGGGCGATGTCCGCCTCGTTGATCAGTTCTGTAATGGACTTCTGCTTGTCGCCCGCCATGCTGGAGACCCCGAGGCTGATGGTTATCGTCTCCTGAGGGTGGTTCACCTTGACCGTGAACGGATACTCATCGACCGACTGACGAAGGCGTTCCGCAACGGCCCGGGCCTCCTCCATCGTGGTCTCGGTGAGCAGGATCGAGAATTCCTCTCCGCCGTAGCGGAAGCAGATGTCGGTGCTGTCGGTGCGGCACGCGGTCCTGAGCAGCGGCCCCATCTGGGCGATCAACCTGCTCCCCTCGAGATGGCCGTACCGGTCGTTGACCCGCTTGAAGTCGTCTATGTCGATCATGACGAAGGCGAATTCCCTGCTTGTACGTATCTTCCTTCGCACTTCCTCGGCCAGCTTTTCCATCAGAACGCGGTAGTTCAGGAGGCCGGTGAGCTCGTCCACGCGGGAAAGCTCCAGCGTCTTCCGGAAGAGCTCCGCCTTTTCGAACCCCGCGGAGATGAGCGGAGACAGCGTTCGGATCGTATCAAGGTCCTCCACCCGGAATGCCCCGGGGTCGCTGTGGCTGAATCCCATGACGCCGATGACCCGGCTTTCGTTCTTGAGGGCGATGCCCACGTAGCTTCCCGGTTTGCGCTGCTCCTCGGGATACTGCAGGAAACCCTCGTAGAGGGCTGCGTCCTGCATGAAGATAGCTTCTCCCGTTGCCGCAATGTTGCCCGGCGCTCCGATGTCGTAGTAGATGGTGTCGAGGGTAGCATTCTTGAATAAGGGTCCGCCGTAGTAGAACGGTTCGAGGCCGGTCATGTCCTTTTTAACGGTGTACACGGTGGCGTCTTCGAAGGGAACTTCCTTGTTGATGACAGCGACGATCTTTTTGATGAGATCGAAGGGTTCGGTCTCTGATGCGATGATCCTCCCCACCTCATAGAACAGGTGGTTCTCGGTCAGCTTCCGGTGAAAGAGCGCCTTGTAATCGCGTTTTGCCGCTGCCTTCACCGATGCGGCAGGCTTCTTTTTGCGCGGCGCGGTCTTCGGCGTTTTTTTCTTCGTTTTCGCCGGCTTCCGTATGTTGGACGAGCTCTTTTTTTTCCCGGGCATGAACAGCCTCAGATACTTATGACGTTGCCGCATCCTTTGAACGGAACTCATTATAGCACAGATTAATTGTTTTCAACATGAAAGATTATTTTTTTCTTGCCCGGCCGCCGGGCGCTGAAACGGCGGCTTCGCTGACTTCCGGGCGAAATACCAGTTTTCTGCCCTCGACATCCACTCGTACGCGTGAGCCTTCCTTCACCTCGCCCGACAGGATCCGGGATGCCAGGGGATTCAGGATGTCCCGCTGGACCACCCGTTTGAGCGGCCGGGCGCCGTATACCAGGTCGAATCCCTCTTCCGCCAGGAGTTCCCTGGCGGCCTCGGTCAGCTCGATCTCGATTTTCCTGTCCGCAAGGCGCCTCTGGACCAGGCCGACCTGCATGCCCACGATCCGTTTGAGCACGTCCGCATCGAGCGGATGAAAAACGATCATATCATCCACCCGGTTCAGGAACTCAGGTCTGAAGTGCCTGCGCATGGCCTCGGTCACCCGCCGTCGCATCTCCGCCTCGTCGTTCTGATATTCCTGGATGTCCTGGCTTCCGATGTTCGAGGTCATGATCACCACGGTGTTCTTGAAATCCACGGTCCTGCCATGGCCGTCGGTGAGCCTGCCGTCGTCCAGGAGCTGCAGCAGCACGTTGAAGACCTCGGGGTGGGCCTTTTCGATCTCGTCAAAAAGGATGACCGCATAGGGTTTCCTCCGGACCGCCTCGGTCAACTGTCCGCCCTCGTCGTATCCCACGTAACCCGGAGGCGCTCCGATGAGCCGTGAGACCGTATGGCGTTCCTGGTATTCGGACATGTCGATGCGGACCATCGCCTGTTCGTCGTCGAAGAGGAACTCCGCGAGCGCGCGGGCGAGCTCGGTCTTTCCCACACCCGTGGGGCCCATGAAGATAAAGCTGCCGATGGGCCGGTCAGGTTCCTGGATCCCTGCACGGGCACGGCGCACGGCGTCGGAGACCACGGCAACGGCCTCGTCCTGGCCCACCACGCGCATCCGGAGACGGTCTTCCATGTGCAGGAGCTTCTGCTTCTCGCCTTCGAGCATCCTGCTCACCGGGATGCCGGTCCACTTCGAGACGATCTCGGCCACGTCCTCGTCATCAACCTCTTCCTTCAGGATCTTCGCCTGCGCCTGCACCGCGGCCAGACCCGCCGATCCCGCTTCGAGCTGCTTCCGAAGCTCCGGAAGCCTTCCGTAGCGAAGCTCCGCGGCGCGCTCCAGGTTCCCTTCGCGCTCCGCCTTCACGGCATCGTTCCCGGCCTGCTCGATCTGCTCTTTGATACCGCGTATCTTCTGAATACCGCTCTTTTCCGCCTGCCACTGGGCCCGGAGCCCGCCCCGCGTTTCCGACAGATCGGCGATCTCCTTCTCGATCTTTGCCAGCCGTTCCGCTGACGCCGGGTCCTGTTCCTTCTTCACCGCTTCGCGTTCGATCTCGAGCTGACGGATACGGCGCTCGACCTCGTCGAGCTCCGTGGGCATGCTGTCGATCTCCATCCGCAGATGCGACGCCGCCTCGTCGATAAGATCGATGGCCTTGTCGGGCAGGAACCGGTCGGCGATGTACCGGTGCGAAAGGACCGCGGCGTTGACGAGCGCCGAATCCTTGATCTTGACGCCGTGGTGCACTTCATACCGCTCTTTGAGGCCGCGCAGGATGGAGATCGTGTCCTCCACCGACGGCTCGCGCACCAGCACCGGCTGGAACCGGCGCTCCAGCGCCGGGTCCTTTTCTATGTACTTCCGGTACTCGTTGAGGGTCGTTGCGCCGACACAGCGGAGCTCTCCGCGCGCGAGGGCGGGTTTAAGCATGTTCGAGGCGTCCATGGAGCCTTCCGCGGCGCCTGCGCCGACCACTGTATGGAGCTCGTCGATGAACAGGATCACCTCGCCCTGGGCCTCGGTGACCTCTTTCAGCACGGCCTTGAGCCGGTCCTCGAACTCGCCGCGGTATTTCGCGCCGGCAATGAGCGCCCCCATATCGAGCGCCACGACACGCCTGTTCTTGAGCCCTTCAGGAACGTCTCCGCTCACCACGCGCTGGGCAAGGCCTTCGGCGATGGCTGTCTTGCCGACGCCGGGCTCGCCGATCAGCACGGGATTGTTCTTCGTCCTTCGCGAGAGGACCTGCACGACGCGCCGGATCTCTTCGTCCCTGCCGATCACCGGATCGAGTTTGCCCCGCCTGGCCGCATCGGTCAGGTCGCGTCCGTACCGGGCGAGCGCCTGGTACTTGTCCTCGGGATTCTGGTCCGTGACCCGCTGGGACCCCCGGATGTCGACCAGCACGGTGAAGATACGGTCCCTGGTGATACCATGCCGGGCGAGGATGTCCCTGGCAGCTCCCTCGCTGTCCGCCGCCGCGATCAGGAGATGTTCAGTGCTGATGTATTCGTCCTTGAGCCGCTCTGCCTCCTCGTCGGCCTTCTCGAAGACTTTATTCAAGCGCGGGGAAAGATACGTCTGGACAAGCCCCTCCACGGCAGGAAGCCTGCCGAGCGCCTCTTCGACCTCGGACCGCAAACGGCCCGGGTCCGCGCCGAGCTTTTTCAGGACCGGCACGACCACACCGTCCTGCTGGTCAAGCAGCGCCAGCACGAGGTGCTCGGTCTCTATTTGCTGCTGTTTGCGTTTCGCTGCGATCTCCTGGGCGGCCTGGACAGCCTCCTGGAATTTCAGCGTGAATTTATCGAACCGCGCCATAAGGACCTCCTGAACCAGAACACTATTGAAAACTGGAATTATGAAATTTACAATTTACAATCTCCAATTCAGCATGAACATGCTGACCTTATTCTCCTCTTTTCACCGCGATCCGCCTGACCGGCACCAGGGCGTTCCGGGCCTCTTCTCTCCGCGCTATCTCCCGGGCAAGCTCCTCACGGAGGCTGAGGATCGTCTCCTCCATGTCTCGCTGCATCTGCTCCATCTTCCCCCGCATCGACAGGATGACGTCCACACCGGCAAGGTTTACGCCCAGTTCCCGCGTGAGCCGAAGGACCATCTCCAGCTTTTCCACATCCTCCTCCGAATAGAGACGGGTATTGCCGCCGCTCCGTTTAGGCTTGATGAATCCTTCCCGCTCGTAGAGACGAAGCGTCTGGGGATGGATCCCCAGCATCTCCGAGACCACGCTGATCATGTAAAGTTTATGTCCCCGTGCGACCATACCGCACCTCTTTTTTTACCGTATAACGGTTACGATGCCCGTTTCGTCGCTCGGTGAGGTCGTTCGTTTTAACAACGTTGCCCCATGGACGCTTGACGATACGGGCCTCCTTACCGAAGGACGCTTATCTTTTTCTGAACCCCCGGAACGTTATTTCCTGCCTCGGATTCTCAGGATGCATCCTGTCCAGCTCGCGCAGGAGCTCCCTGCCCTTCTCGGTGATATTTGTCGGGGTGACGACATGGACCGTGACGTAATGGTCTCCCACACCGGCTCCGCCGAAATGCGGCACGCCCTTGCCCTTCAGCTTCAGCTGCTGTCCTGTCTGGATCCCCGGTGGCATGCTGAGCATGACCAGCCCGTCCACCGTCGGGATCTCGATCTTCTCGCCCAGCGCCGCCTCCTTCACCGTCACCTTCGCTTCGGAGTAGAGGTTATCCCCCTTGCGCTCGAAGTAGTTGTGCGGCCTCACCCGCGTAATGATATAGACGTCGCCCGGGGGACCGCCGCTCACACCGGGCGCACCCATACCGGCCATCCGGACCTTGGAGCCGTTGTCCACACCGGCAGGGATCTTGACGTTGATCTTCTCCGATCGTGGCGTCAGGCCGCTCCCGCCGCAGTTCCTGCAGGGATTGGAATTAACGGTGCCTTCACCCCGGCAGGAAGGACAGGCCTGAGAGAACTGCATAAACCCCCTACCCTGCGCAACGCTCCCGGTCCCCTGGCAGGTCGCGCAGGTACGAGGCTTCGTGCCCGGTTGCGCGCCGCTCCCGCCGCACGCGGTGCAGCTCACGTCCCGCTGGAGGTCCACCTGCATGGCCCTTCCGAATATTGCGTCCTCGAGCTCCACTTCGACGGTGTAGGTGATGTCTTCGCCCTTCTGCGGCCCCATCGGACTCGTAGTGCGTCCGCCGAAGAGATTCCCGAAAATATCCTCAAATCCACGTCCCTGGAATCCCCCTGTTCTCTGGCCGTCGAAACCCTCGAACCCGAATCCTCCACCCGGCCCGGGCCCCTGACCGAAGCCCTGCTCGAAGGCTGCGTGGCCGAACTGATCATACTGCTTGCGCTTGTTGGGGTCTGAGAGGACCTCGTAGGCCTCGTTCATTTCCTTGAACTTCTGCTCGGACGCCTTGTCGTTGGGGTTCACATCAGGATGATATTTCCGCGCGAGCTTTCTGAAGGCCTTCTTGAGCTCCGCGCCGGTGGCGTTCTTTTTCAGCCCAAGCACGTCATAGTAATCTCTTTTTGTCTCAGTGCTCATAATCGCCTCTTAATTATAACAACAACTATATGATAAAATGTGAGCGTACTATTGTCAAGTAATATAGAAAAAAATATAACGCTATGATTAAATAAGCTTATTTAAGCAGCTATGCGCCTCTTCACCAACGGATACCGAGGTAAAGTTATCCCCTCGATAGATCCAGGCCTCGCCCTTGTCTATTCGCAGGTTTTGAACGGCAGTGATGATCCGTTCGCCATATTCCCGGCCCCAGACAGAAGAACGCTTACCGTAGGACCAGAGCAGGCCGACCAGTTCAAGGCCGCGGACCTTCACGAGCGGATCCCTGTCGGAAAGCGATGCAATGACGATCTTCTGGTAGGGTGCCGCCAGTTCCGGCGCCGGGCCGGCGATCCTGCCGAGGGCATAGAGCACCCCTCCCCGGAACACGTCCTCCTCGATCTCATAGACCGACGCGATAAGCGGGATGAAGTCCTTAAAGCGCTTTGGGTCAGCGCTCACGATCTCGCCGAGGATCTCAGGCGCCGACCACCCGATCCCGCCTGACTCGTCCGACAGGGACCAGATAAGTTTCCGGCAGGTCTCGCGCAGAGCATCGAGGTCCGTTGCCAGCATCTCGCGCGCCGCCATCCCGATGGCCCTGATGGCCCTCCAGCCAGCGAGCGTTTCTTTGTCGTAGGCAAGGCGTACCAGAGCGGACAGGTGCCGCCGTTCATCGCGTATGAGCGCGACGACCTGTACAAGTTCGTTTTTCTCCAGGAACGTTCTCATGGTTTTCTTGGTATCTGGCATGGCTTGCATTTGCGGAAAACACAGATGCGCCCCGGGGGGCGCATCTGAGCTCTGTTGCAATCAGGATTGATAAGCGGCAATGGCCTTCGCTACGGATGCCACGGCGGGATCGCGCCGTTCGGCGCAAGCACGTCGATGACGCCGCTGGCGTTCACCCGGACATCGGCAAGACGGCACCACGCTCCGGGTGTGAAATTATCGCCGTCAAGCGCCGTATAACTGCATGTATAGGGACCAAAAAGATAGTCGCCGATCATTACGGTTGCCGCGTTCCCAATTGTCGCCGTCGCGCAGCTGTAATTATTGATAGACAGGACATAGTACCCCTGCGGAAGCGCCGCCGCCAGAAAATGCTCCACACCGCCCGATGCGATATCCTTGGACGCTCCGTTGATGTCCAGCCCCACATCGCAGGGGTCCGTCGCGATGCCGGTGCTGCTCGTTGCCTCCTGGAACGGGATGCCCGCCTGGGCCGCACAGGTGTTCAAGTTCGAGTCCCAGTGGACATACCAGTTCGGGATGGTGGCCGTTGGAGCTGTCGAAAGAAAATAGCTCACATGGACATCGGTGTAGCAGTCCAGCGCGGCCGACGACGGCCCCGAGGAAAGGGCCGACAGGGACATAACCGTGCCTGTTGCGGTCCCGGTCGCACCGGAAACGATCGGCAACTGCTGCTCCATGGCGTAGAAATCAGCCTGTTTCAGGAGCATGAACTCTTTTGCAAAGGCCTGCGGCGTATCGGTCCCGACGCTGACAATTATTGAGTCCGGATTGCCATATTGCACCGTAGCGCTGCTGTTGGTGACCACCGTACCCTGTGTTGTTTTCGGCGGATACGGGACCAGCACGGTACGTATGGGGGTCGGCGTCGCAATATCGAAGACACCCTCGAAGCCGGCAGTGGGTGTGCGGTCGGCGGAGATCCTGCCTCCGATAGTGACATCTTCGATATTGGTCAGCAACTGTTTCTGCGTGTTGACGGTAAAGCCCACGTAAGTGATCGCGGTCGTCGCGGCCAAGCGCCTGACCGAATACCTGCCATTCGTCGTCATGGCGGTGTCCCGGACAGTGTTCCCGGCGTCGGTAGAGACCGTATAATTGGTGACCAGCGCGGTGAACATCATATCGTGCTGTCCGAGGGTATAGTAATCAAACCCGGAAATGCCGCCATTGGCGGTAAAAATATATAGTGCGTTCGCGGCATCGCCGGAACCGGTCATTACATAGGACACGCTTGTACCCACCAAGGAGCCGATGAGCGTCGTATAATTGTTCTTGAAATTCAGGATCGTCAAGCCGGACAATCTGCCCGTAAATGAGGCCGGAGTTCCCATTGCCACGTACGTGCCGTCGTACTGGAAATCATTCTCTCTGCACAATTTGAAAGAATAGATCAGAACATAAGACCCGCCGCTGTACGAGCGGGTATAATCATACGTTCCGTAATCGGTGCAGGTTCCTGTGCCGGTGCCGCTGGCCGCCGACACCATGTTCGACTGGGCGATGAAGCCGAGGTTCTTGAACAGGTTCGTGCTGGTCGTCAAGAGTTCCTTCGACTGGAGGACCATGGCGACCGATACGGCTCCGTCTGCGCTGGTGGTTATCGAAGCCGGGACAAGGGTTGCTGTGGACGTAGTCGTGGTTCCGCCGCCTGCTCCGAGACCGTTAAAATCCACGGGACTGCAACTGAATAGGAACACGGAGCAGATAAGAAGCACCGGAATAATGAATATTCTATTCATACTGACCTCCTCACTGCCTTGGCACGCGATGTGGCCATGATGACGGGGGGATCGATCGGTCACATCATTCGGAACCGAGCTGAACGCGATCAGGAACGATCCGAACCAACTCGCGCCTCATAACAAGAAATATTATACCCAGCAATTTCCGTTTCGTCCACAATTATTGCGAACGGCTTTTCGACCCTTTGTCTGTTCCCGAGCCCCCCCCCGGGAACTTGCCTCAAAACAAGCTCAGGCGGGAAATCATCCCGCCTGAAGAATGCAACTCCGTTATGCTATTTTACTAAGGCCCCGGCTCTCCATTGACCGTCCAGTCAACATGATACTCATCCAAACTCGCCCCGGAGTATACCGAGATCCACGATTGTCCCGTCTGGTCGGCCCCGGGAGTATAAGATACCGGCGGTCCTGCCGCGATGGTCACCGGGTTCGCCGCGGGCAGGAGCTCGGTGGACCAGTAGAGAACAGCCATACCGGTGTCATTCGTTACAACAGCGCGGGCATTCATCGGACCGACACCGGTAATAACGGTCGAATAGGTAGCATCTGTATACCAGAAGCCGTCTGTATAAACAATGAGGCAGACATTGTTCCTGGGAAATTGACCAATGTCTACTATGGTGAACACTACTGGGGAAAACAGTATCGTTCCTCCCGGGAATGGCGATCCGAAAGAAGATGCCTGATCAAACGTAACATCTGCTGAGCCCGCGATCGAATCTGACACGTTCGACAGATATGATCCTGAAGGACAACCCTGGCTCTTGGCCACATCCTCTCCGCCGCAGCCCGGAAGCAGCAGGACCGGCGATGCCAGGAGCAACAGTACCAACATCAAAGTAAATTTCGTTATCATTCTCATGGAAGACCTCCGTACCGATATGCTTCTATATCACTTCCTGCTTCACGACCCGGGGAGTTATGAAGATGAGAAGCTCCCGTTTTTCCTCACGCACTGCCTTGCTTTTGAACAGCCATCCGATCAGCGGTATGTCCGCGAGGAACGGCACCTTCGTGATCGTCTGGCCGCGGTCGAGGACGAGGATCCCGCCGATGACCGCCGTCTCTCCGTCGCTCAGCAGGATCTCCGTCTGGGCCTCGTTCTTCCTGATCGACGGCTGGCCGCCCGCGCCGAGGAGCGACGTGTCCGGCGCGTTCTTGGTTGCCTGTATCTTCATGAAGATCTTGTTGTCCGGCGTGGCATGGGGCGTCACGATGAGCGACAATTTGGCGTCAATGAACTGGACGTTGGTCGCGCCGCCGGCCGATGATGTGGCAAAGGGGATCGAAACGCCCTGCTCGATCTTGGCTTCTTTGTTGTCCAGGGCGCTCACCCGCGGGGTCGAGATCACCTTGCCTTCACCCGTTGATTCAAGCGCCGACAGGACCAGGTCGAGGTTAAGCGCCTTGTTGAGCGAACCGAAGGAGAACCCTATGGCGCCGCCGCCGGTCCCCGCGCCTGCCGGTGCCGGCATGTTCACAAAGTAGTTGCCCTGTCCGGAAGGGACCAATCCCATGGTCGGCCCGCCGGTGACGCCGACACTGTTCGGGAACTGGAGGCCCGTTGGGTTCCCCGTTGACGCCCCGGCGTTGAAGTTGCCGCCCCACTGCACGCCGAGCGTACGGTTGAAATTGAGCGAGGCTTCAACGATCCGGGCCTCGATCATGATCTGCGGCGTCGGCTTATCGAGCTGCTTGATGAGCGCTGCCACATCGTCCACGTTCCGGGGAATATCTTTCACGATCAGCGTGTTCGTCCGGGCATCTACCACGGTCTCGCCGCGGGCGGAGAGGGACTTCTTGATCGTCGTTTCGATGGCGCCTGCCGTTGAATAATTGATGGGAATTATGCGCGTGATCAGGTCTTCCGCCTTCTTCCGGGCTTCCTTGGTCCGTATTTCATCTTCCGCTTCCTTTGCAAGGGCGCTCATGGATGCTATGCGGAGGATATTGTCCTCAATGCCGTACCCCAGGCCGTTCATCTTCAGGATGATCTCCATGGCCTGGTCCCAGGGAATGTTGACAAGCCGTACCGTTACCTTTCCTTTGACATCGGGCGACAGGATCATGTTCAGGTTCGCCAGCTCGCCGAACAGGCGGAGCACATTCACCAGGTCCGCGTCCTGAAGGTCCAGGGATATCCTGCGGCCGCCGTACTTCTTTACGCCCACCACCATGGTGGACTCTCCCGCATACAACTGCGGACGGGCCGCTGCCCGCTCCTGCTCCTTTTCCTGTACCGCAGCTGCCGGCACCGGTGCCGCCGCCTCAGGCGTTTCCTTTTCCGCTTTTTCCGTAACGGCAGGCGCTGCCGCCGCCTGCGGCTGGGCTGCTGAACGTTCCTGAGGCGTTACCTCTGCCTTCGGCGCCGTAGCGATGTTCATGGCCACCACGAGGGTGTTCCCCTCGGGAGTAACGGTGTATTCCATGGTCTTCGTGAGGTCAAGAACGATGCGCACCTTTTGATCCGGGGTCGCATGCTGACCGACCCGAACCTTGTCCAGGCCTCCCTTTCTGACCGGGATCACACTGGGTCTGACGCGGCTCTTGGCTCCCGGGACATCGATGACGAGACGTTTGCCCTCTATCATGAAAGAGTTCGGCTTCATGGTCCCGTCAGCGGTGATCACCACTTTTGCGCCCTGCTTGCTGCCGGTCGCCTGCACCGACTTCACGACCTTGGCAGTTCCGCTCTCGTCACCGATCGGCGCGACCACGGGAGCGGCCGCCTCTTTGGGAGCTTCCGGGACCGGCGCAGAGGTCACGGTTTCCGGTGTCGCCTTTGCCGCTTCGACCGGTTTTGCCAATTCTATCATCAATTTGCCGCCCACCTGATAGACCTTAGTGTCCACGGATTGGGAAAGGGCGATCTCCAGCCGGGCGATATTATCCACCTGGCTCGTGGTGATATCCACCACCGACCCCTTGTTGACGGCGATCTTTTCCTTGAATTTTGAGATATCCGCATCGGTGATGTCAACGATCAACCGGAGCGGTTCGGTAAGCTGGAACGAGGTGTACTGGATGATCTGGTCACTGCCCTCGATCACGATCTCTGTCCGGGTTTCGTTCTCGCGCGGTGTGATCGACTGTATCGCGACCTTGCCGCCGGGCTGTGTGCCTGCATCCGGCCCTTTGCGGGCGCCGCATCCCGCGAACAACAGGGATGAGACCATGACAAGCAACATACCCCAGGCGACAGGCCGGCAGCGCGCTCTTCCGGTTCCCTGTTCTCCCCTGCCCCCTGATCCGCCCTTACCCCGGGAGCTGATGTATCTAAGGGGTTGAATGGATTTCATGGTGTCCCCTCCTGTTTTTTACGGAGCTCAATAGTGATTTCCTTGCGATTTATTTCCCCTGTCGGGTCCTTATATTTTTCTTCAATGATCATGGTCGTTTGAGTGATCTTCTTGACAACTCCCTGATTTGGTCCGATCTTTGTCCCTATGCGGATGAAGTACCCTTTGCCATCGGGCCCCTCGAGCATCGCATGGTAGCCGAGCCCGCCCCAGACGATCCCGGCGAGCTTGAACTCATTGACGGGAAAACGCTCCAGCGGGGTCTTGGCTCCGGCCAGGCCCTTCTTCTCTTCCTTGATGATAATGGGCATGAAGGGGTCCCGCCGGCCGGCCGGCGAATACACATAGACCGCGGGCGTCTGCTCTTCGGCCTTGGCCTGTGCTGCGGTAGCGGTCGCCGCGGACCTTGGCTGCTGAGCAGGCGCCGCCGGCGCTGCCGGCTGTGGCTTGTCGCAGCCGGCCATGCCGGCCGCAGCCATGCACAGGACCGCAAGGACCGTGAGCAGCCGGTTACTTAACCTGTTTGGTTGCCGTGGGCTGATTCGCTGTGTCAACTTTCTTCTCCACTGCTGCAAAGGTCATCGCCGTGCAGTCGATATTGATCTCCATGGTGCCGCTTCTGCCGAGCTTCGGCTGCTCCATCTTTACGTCCAGCATGTTCACGATCCGGGTAAGCTTGCTCACACTGTCGAAGAACAGGGCCACGTTGTGATACCCGCCGATCAGTTTGAGGCTGATCGGGATCTCCTCGTACATGCCGCTCGCGTGCTGCCTGCGCTTCTCGGGCTTCCACAGCTTGAGCGAAAGGCCCGCCTTGCTCACTAATCTCGAGATCTGGCGAAGGAGCCCGGATACTTCGGACTCGGGAGGAAGCTGCTCGGTAAGGATCTTGAGGCGCTCCTGGAGGGACTTCACCTCTGCCCGCAGCTGGTCCAGTTTCTTTATCTTGGCGTCGTTTTCCCGTATTTTGGCCTGCTGGGTCGCAATCTCTGTTTCCAGGACCCTGATCTCGGTCGTCTTGGGAATGTGGATCTGCCAGATGAAAAGCACCACGGCCACGCCGATGATCGCGAAGAACGCAATGGCGCGGGTCTTCGTAGGTATCTTCTGTAATTTTTCGAGTATCGCTGGCGCGGCCATTATAACCCCTTGTACCTGAACTGAAGCTTATACGCGTAGATCTCGTAACCTTCCTTGACGTTGTGTCTCGTTTCCATGAGGTACACGTCCGTAAAATATGCCGAGGCCTTCAGGTTTTCCACGAACTTGACCACATCCTCGTTCGAAAATGCTTCGCCGCCGAGATTGATGTTCCCGCCGACCTCGGTCAGCGACGTAATATCCGCCGTGGCAGGTATCGCCCTGCTTATCTCGTCAAGCAGACGAACGGGGCCCTGCTGGTTCTTTTTAAGCTGTTCGATCACCCCGATCTTATCGGTCACCTTTTTCCGTTCGTCCTCGACGTTCTTGACCTCCCGCAGCATAGCATCCTGTCTCGCTACCTCGGCCATCGCCGCGGCCCGCTCCTTCTCACGATCGGATATCTTCGCATTCAGGCTGATATAGTAGAAGGCCATGGCGGTGAATACGCCGCCGATCACCACAACAGCGATAATGAGCTGTTTCTGGAGCTCGGTTACTTTCCGCGGAGGCTTCCGCTTGGTCGGGAGGAGGTTGATCTTGATCATCGGTCGCTCGGCCTCCTCATTGCAAGACCTACCGCTATGGCGGCAAGCGGCGCCGCATCGCTTATGAAGCCTGCCTCAAAATACTTCGGATCGACCTTGATGTTCTTGAACGGATTGATGATGTCCACCGGGATCTCAAGCCGTTCGGACAGGACCTTGGTGAACTGCGAGATCTTGGCACATCCGCCGGAAAGGAGCACCCGGGAAACCTTGTCGCTGCCGGTGGTGGACCGGAAAAAGTCAAACGACCTCTGGATCTCGCCCACGATATCCTCGGTCACGGTCGCGATGATTGCATTCAGCTGGTCCATGTCGGCCCCGTCCACAGCCTGGCCGCGTTTGATCTTCTCGGCGTCCTCATAACTGACGCCAGCGTCCCGCTGGAGCGCTTCCGTGTAGCGATTGCCGCCCACCGTTATATCGCGGGTAAAGATGGAAACGCCGTCGCGCAGGATATTGATGTTCATCACCGACGCGCCGATGTTCAACAGTGCCGTGATCCCCGCCTCCACGTCATAGTTCAATTCGCACATATTGGCGAGGGCGAA
This sequence comes from Nitrospiria bacterium, assembly GCA_919902495.1. Classification (GTDB taxonomy): domain Bacteria; phylum Nitrospirota; class UBA9217; order UBA9217; family UBA9217; genus JAAXXJ01. Next base: position 5,290 of record CAKKRC010000047.1, on the reverse strand, counting down.
GGCGTCCACATCCACGACGACGGGCTCGAGGCCCGCATCCTTCACCAGGTTGACATAGTCGTTGATCTTGTCCTTTTTCACGGCGACCAGGAGCACGTCAGCCTGCCCCTCTGCGGCGCCGGGGCCCAGCTTCTGGAAGTCGACGTTCACGTCGTCAATGGAGAAGGGAATATACTGCTCCGCCTCCCACTTGATGGATTCCGCAAGCTCTTCGTCGGTCATATCCGCGATGGAAATGCGCTTGATGATGACCGAACTGCCCGACACCGACAGGACGACTTCCTTGGTCTTGATCTTCTGGGCGACCAGGAGCTCCTTGATCGCCTCGGACACGCGGTTCGCATCCATCACCGCGCCCTCGACGATCACCTCGGCCGGCAGAGGGACCATGCCGAACTTCGTGAGACTGTAGTTCTTTCCGGACCCTTTGAGCTGGACCAACTTGATAAAGGTGGACCCGATGTCAAGGGCGATCGGTTCTATTTTTCTTGAAAACAGCATGCTCACCCCGGAAGCGGCTTACCCGCTAAGATGATCATCAGGCGCTTTTGCCCCGGATGATCTTTTCGATCACTTTCAGGTTGTTATCGTTGTACACACGCCAGCCGCGCCAGTCCCGTCCAACTCCCGCAAGCAAACCCTCGCTCTCCCAACGGAACAGGGTCGCCCTCGAAATGTCGAACCGGTCACAGATCTCTTTCGTTTTATAGATTCTTGGGTTTTTGCGCTTGACCATTGCAGCCCCTCTGACCCGACTACTAGTACTATACATATTAAGTATAGTTACTATGATAACGAAACTAATTAGATTGTCAAGAATAAAGTAAAAAATATTTTATTTTTTTCAAGGACATACAGCATCTTGTGTTTTGACGGCGCAAAAATACAAGATATACGGGTCTGCCGCGTCGTTTTTTTTCGCCGCGCGGCCCGGAAGAACCGCATACCATGGCGGAAGGGCCATGATCGCTATGGTGGAGCGCCTTGATGATGTCGTTCTCCAGCAGGATTCTTGGCAGTGTCCTGCCCTCACACAGACCTTTCCCATTTCTACTCACGATCGCTCTTGCGATACCCCTTCAAAGCAGTCCGTATGCTGCCTGTTCAGCGAACCTTATGCCTGGTCCCGGCAGCAGGAACGCACAAACATGTCACGCATGCGGCATGAGGACCTCGATCGAATGCCGGTCCGCTGCAGACCAGGTGCAGGTGATGAAAAACATGTGCGCTGGGACCAGACAGAGATAAGGGAAGGGAACAACCGTACGCGGACAAGGGATCTTTGCACGGCAGGAATGGTATTTACGGCAAAAAAGACGCCGGCAGGTCAGAGACCTGCCGGCGTTCAACCTCGTCTTCTTAACGTATGAAGTTCTAAAGAGTGTGTCCGGAGCTACACGTCCACGCCGTGAGGGGTGGCGAAGGTGCCGCCGCGACGGGCCTTCATGTCGAGCAGCACGCGTTCCGTGCCGAAGGCGCCCGGCTCGTACTTCCGGAGCTTCAGTCTCTCGCGAGCGGTGTCGATGAGCTTCAGGGCGAGTTCGAGCATCTTGCCCGGATCTTCCTCGAAGAAGAAGCCGGCGGTGAACATCTCCCACCACTTGTTCTCCATGATGTCCTTCAGCGTCTTGCTGGCGCTCACCGGGGAGCCCGCGCCGAAGATGATCGGCACGCCGGAGGCCACGAAGTAAGTGCCGATGGCAATGGCCTTCTCGCTCATCCACTCGGGGCCGATGCCGACCGCGGGAAGGCCGCCGATATCGTCACCCAGGCCGCCCTCTTCGGCGATGTGGGACGCGATCGTCAGGATGCGCGAGTTGTCCACGCACGAGCCCAGGTGGAGGATGGGCGGAATGCCGATGGCCTCGCAGACCTGGCGGAGGCCCGGTCCCGCGTTCTCCAGGGCGTTCTCCGGGGTCATGTAACCGGCCTTTGCCGACGCGTGGGCGGAGCAGCCGGTCTGGACCACGAGGACATCGTTCTTGATGAACTCGCGGGAAAGGAAATTATGGATGCTGTCCTGGCTGATCCGCGGGTTGTTGCAGCCGGCGAGGCCCACAATGCCCCGGATGCGGCCGGAGATGATGGCGTCGTTCAGAGGACGGTAGGAGCCCCGATACTGGCCTCCCTGCATGTACTCGATATACTCGTCGGAGAACCCGGCAACCATGTTGGCCGGGTGGACCTTGACCGGCGTGGTCAGTTCCTTCTTGCGGTTCGGGAAGTTGTCGATGGCGATCTTCAGGACCTTCTTCGCGATGTCCATGGCGTGGTGCTCGTCATACTGGATGTGTATCGCGTCCACCATCTTGCCCTTGGGCGTCGTGGTTATGATCTTTGTGTGGAACTTCTTTGCCAGCTGGCCGATCGCCGGCATAATGCACTGCACGTCGACGGCCATGGCCTCGATCATGCCCGTGACGATGCCGAGCTCCTGCTGGAGGAAACCGCCGGCCGTGGCGATGCCGTGCCGGACCAGGATCTCGTTCGCCGTGCAGCACATGCCCACGAGGTTCACGCCCTTGGCGCCCTTGGACTTGGCGTAGGCGACGATCTCAGGATCGTCCGTGGCCTCGACGAGCATCTCGGCGAAGGACGGCTCATGGCCGTGGACAACGAAGTTCACATAATCTTCCTTGAACACGTCGAGGCTCGCCGTCGCGGTGACCGGGTGCGGCGTGCCGAACAGGATGTCGGAGATGTCCGTGCCGATCATGGAGCCGCCCCAGCCGTCTGCCAGGGAAGTGCGCAGGGCGCCCAGCATGATATTGTTCGGCTCCTGGTCCACGCCCATGGCGGTCCGGTGCAGCATCTCAACGCACTCGCGGTCGATGCCGCGGGGAGCGATGCCGAACTTGCGCCAGATTTCCTGCCGCCGCTTCGGCGCCCGGGAGAGATAGACCAGCTCGCCGTTCTGCTGGCCGAACTGCTCGATGAACTTGAGGGCCACTTCCTCGGCCACCTTGTTCACGGGCTTGCCCTCGATGTTGATGTTGAGATAGCCGGCAACGCGGTTCAGTTTGCGCACGTCCTTGATCTTGAAGTCCTTGGCCTCGCCGCGAGCGGCCGCGAGCAGGGTGTTCGCCAGGTCACGTGCGTGGTCCGAATGAGCAGCGGTTCCCGCGGCGACCATGCGCGCGAAGTTCCGAGCCGTCACCACCGGCAGCGTCGCGCCGCATACGCCCTCGGCCTCGTCTTCCTTGCCCACGAGGCGGCAGGGGCCCATGTGGCAGATCTTGCAGCAGGCGCCCTGGTGTCCGATGGGGCAGGGCTTCAGCTTCTCGGCCCGGTCGAACGAGGTCGTTATGTTCTTCTGACCGGCAACCTTCAAGAGGACCTGGGCTGCCGGATCAACGGATCTCTGATTTTCCTTCATGGTCGTTACGATCTCCTTTCAGTCGGCACGTATCAAAAGGGGGACTAAATCCGCCCGATTTATTTGACCGGAGTGCATTATACGAAACAGCAATGAAAAAGGCTACAGCAAGTTACGAACGGCGACGTACCTGGATAAAATCCTGGATGAAGGAAGTCTGCCGCGGCATTTTTAGCCTTCCCGACTACCGCTTCGCCACCGCTTCCTGCGCCACAAGCACCTTCTTGACCGCCGACTGCGCCATCAACCCGGCATTCAGCGCCATCAGGATGGAGGTCGTGGACTCCGAAACAGGCTTCCCGGCCTTCGCCGCCACAGGTTTGAACGCCGCCGCTGCAGGCTTTGCTGCCTTGGCCTTCTTCGCGGCCGCGGTCACGTCCTTCACCGTGAACCCCTTGGCCTTGCTCACCGCGGAGGAAAGCTCGGCTGCGATGTCCGCGCCGTCCATGGCATCGCCCTCAGGGTCCTGCGCCGGAGCGAAGGTCTTCTGGCTTCCGTAGATCGTAACGATCGTGCCTCCCCGCTCGTACAGCGCCGCCATGGGCAACACCACGTCGGCCTTTTCGGCCAGCGGCGTCAGGTGGCTCGTCTGGACGACGAGAAAATCCGATTTCAGGTCCGCGTCGGGTACAGTGCCTGCGATGAAGAGCGCCTTCATGCCGGACCGCATGTCCGAGTAGCCCTTGCCGGTCTTCTTGATCTTGGTGAATCCCGGTCCCAGGTCGGACAGGCATCCCATCTGCATCACGCCCAGGGCGTTGGCCTCGGGCAGGAGCGCAAGCACACCCGCGTCCTTCAGCAGCGCGAGGTTCAACGCCTGGAGCGACGCCTCCTCGCTGGCCGAGATACCCGTGCCGATCACGACTACCGGATTCTTCGCCGCGGCATAGGCCTTGGCGGCGAGCGTGATCTGTTCCGCGGAAACGCCCGACGCCGAAGCGGCCGCGTCAACGGCGATGAGCGACTTCTTCAAGGCATCGAGGCCTTTCGCCGACGGGACCGCGCCTTCGGCGATCGCCGCGGACATGAGGCCCGCGAGCAGGGCCGTGTCGGTCCCGGCCTTGAGCTGCAGCAGGATGGCGTTGGCGTGATGGGCGAGGTCCGTCTTTTCCGTGCTCACCACGATCACCTTGGCGCCGGCTTGGGCGCGGCGGCGGATCATCACATCCGCTTCCTGCATGGTCTGCTTCTTCTGGGACGGGTCGGCGCCGATGACGACCACGGCATCAGCCGTGCTCAGGTCTGCCTGGGACGCAATGCCGATCCCGGCATCTCCATATACCGACCGCAGGGCGCTGATCAGTCCGCCCGCGTAGGCCGAGGTCGTCGTGTCGATGTTGGCGCTCCCGGCCACGTCGCGCGCGAGGGACTGCACCGCCATGGCCTCTTCGTTCGTGAGCGAGCCCGAGGCGATGAACCCCGCGTTGGCGCCGGCCTTCTTCAGACCGTCGGCCGCGATCTTGAGGGCTTCGCTCCAGGTCGTCGGCACGAGCTTCTTGCCTTCCCGCTTCAGGGGGGTCGTAACGCGGTTCGCCGAACGGTGCGCGTCGAAGCCGAACCGGCCGATCACGCAGATGTATCCGTTGTCTTCCTTCGTGTTCACCTTGACGATCTTGCCGTCCTTCTTGCTCACCACCACGCTGCAGCCGGAGCCGCAGGCCGTGCAGACCGACTCGAACTTCGCGAGGTCCCATTCCCTGCCGTGCTGCCAGCGGTCGCGCTCCATGATGGTGTTCACGGGACAGGCGTCGATGCAGCTCCCGCAGAAGGTGCAGCCCGACTCGTGGAGCGGCCTGTCCAGGGCCGTTGAGACCTTGGAGGTGATGCCGCGGCCCATGAAGTCGAGCACGTTCGTGTTCTGCTCCTTGCAGACCCGGACGCACCGGCCGCAGAGGATGCAGTAGTTGTTGTCGA
>CAKKRC010000046.1 GCA_919902495.1 Nitrospiria bacterium | reverse complement strand
TGCCCGAAGTATTTCCCGTGACCGGCCTGCGCGATGGTGGTGCGGGCATGACGGTCGAGCTCAGCGCAGCGCACACCCGGTTTGACCGCGTCGATGGCCCGGGTCTGGGCCTGGAGCACAAGATCATGGACCCTGCGCTGCCGTGGTGTCGGCCGGCCGACACAGACGGTCCTGGTGATATCGCTGTAGTATCCGTCCGCTTCCGCGCCAAAATCGAGGGTCACCAGGTCCCCTGCGCGGAGACGGCGATCGGTGATCGATGCATGGGGCATGGCGCCGTTCGTTCCCGAAGCAACGATGATGTCAAAGGCCGTTCTGCGCGATCCCTGCTCGCGTATGAGCATTTCCAGCTTGAATCCCAGTTCACGCTCCGACACGCCCGGTTTGATGAAACGCTTCAATGCCCGAAAGGCGTCCTCCGCCCGGTGAATGGCGGTATTGATCTTTGCAAGTTCAATACGGTCCTTCCGCTGCCGTATCTCTGCGACCGGGTCCTTGATGCCTTTCAAGTGGAGCCCCTGTTTTCTGAAGGCTTTGGCTCGTTCGATGGTCATCGAGGCATCATCGAACCACAGGGTATTGACGCCAAGCCGTTTCGCCGCTTCCTTGACCGCAGTAACATGGTCCTTCTTCTGGATCAGGACCTTCACCTTCGGGGCCTCTGCGGCCGCCTGGATCTGATAACGAAAATCCGTGACCAGTATCGGTTTGCCGGAAGCGATCACGACGCTTCCCGATGAACCGGTAAACCCTGTAAGGTACCGTACGTTCTCACGCTGCGTCACGAGGAGGGCCTCTATGTTTCGTTCCCCCATGAGCCGCCGAAGCGCGACAACGCGCGCACTTTCACTTCGGAGATCGTTCATTGACCGGCTGCGGACCGTACCGCCTGGACGGCGGCGCGGAGCCCGAGCAAATAGCTCTCAGGCCCAAAACCGGTTATCTGGCCGGCAGCAACGCCTGAAATGTACGAATGCTTACGGAACTCCTCTCTGCGGTAGATGTTCGAGAGATGCACTTCCACGGCAAGGATGCCCGTCGATGCTATGGCATCGCGAAGCGCGACGCTCGTATGGGTGTAGGCCCCGGGATTGATCACGATGGCCTGGTACTGGCCCATGGCGTCCTGGATCTTCTGCACCAGTTCTCCCTCATGGTTCGACTGGAAGCAGGATACATCCGTCCCCAGTTCCTTCGCCAGCGCTGTCAGTCGCCCGTTGATCTCATCCAGGGTAACGGTGCCATAGATGTGAGGCTCCCGTTTCCCCAGCAGATTGAGGTTCGGCCCGTGTACAACCAGTATCTTCATGGTCCTCCCGGAAAACAAAAAACTGCCTGAGGCAGTTTTGAGAAGCGTACGTTCCTGCGTGGATTTTGATCTGTCAGAATTCCTTCAGCAACTTCGGCACCGACATCCGAAGAAGAAATCTTCCCTTGCCGAAGTTCCCGTCAGGCCGTATGATCAGCACCATAAAGTACTCCTCATTGAGCCGTCGAAGCAGGATCATGGCCGCGTCCGCAATGACCGTGACCTCCCTCGTGGAGCCAAGCTGGGAGGCCTGCGATCCCCGTTCGATCTCTTTCAGGAGCGTGGCATACTCTACCGTCATGGATTGAAGATCGATGTCTTTCGTGATGGAGTACTCATCGACAGGGATCCCGTCAACCCCTACCACGAGCGCCCCCAGGGCACCTTCGGTACCGTTCACGACCTCTCTGAGGATATCGGCGAAGGACATTATTCCGGTTTCTCCTTCATGATGGTGTTCAACCACGACTCGAGCCGGTCGATCGTCTCTTTTCTTCTGGTGGTTGCTGCCTGAGGACCGTGCGGAGAAGCAGGTGCCCCTGATGGATCCTGAACGGTCATCTGCGGAGCTGGTTCACGGAGAATTGTTTCCTTACGAGAGGACGCATCTGCTGCCGGAGGTGATGCGCCGGAAACGGCCGCCGTCGGGTCCGCAGTAAAGACATCCGCAGCGGGCGGGGCGTATTCTCCCGGACCCGGGGTTGCCCCGGTAAACCGTTCATGGCCCTTGTCGGCCTCACCGGACATGGCCCTGATCTGCTCAAGTTTCTGCTGTAAGACTGCGTTGCCCGGCCGATCATTCAGCATTCCCTGATAGATCTCGATGGCCTTATCGTAAAAACCTTGCGAGATATAGAGTTCCGCAAGGGTATTCGTGTTCAGATCGTCGCTGCCCTGGTCCGCACCCGACTGCTCGACTTGTTCAGGAACAGCTGCATCGGCCGCTTCCCAGGAAACTGCCTCACGTTCTTCACTGCCGGAAACCGTCTCGATCGGAGCTTCGCTCAGGTCGAAGGGCGCAGGGACAGGGAACGTTGCGGGTGACGGTGTGATCGGTTCGGGAGCCGGGACCGCGCGGTCCAGCGACTCAAGTTCAACGATATCTTCGATGACCTCTGCCTCGTCGGGGGCCGGCGGTGCCGGAGGTGGAGCTGCGGCTTTAACAGGCGGAACAGGAGCTGCTGCTGTTTGCTCTGCCTTCAGGGTGGCATGCGGTACAGGCGCGGCAGGGGATTTTTGAGCGGCGGCGGTTTGCGGCGGTGTTGCGGTCTTGAGGGCCGCGGCCGGGGCCGCCTTCGGCTGGGCGGGAGCTGCGGGGACCGGCTGCGGTTTTATTTCGGCTGGTGACGCAGGTGTCTTCGGTCCTGGTATCCGGGAAGATACATCCTTGCCTGCTTCAAGGTCCGCAAGGAGCGACGGGAGGTCCTTGTCACCCGGGTTCAACGCGAGTGCCGCCTTATATCTCGGCAGCGCGTCGGTCCCCCGCCCCTGAAGCACGTAAATATCACCCAGCTTGCGCTGCGCCAGAAGGTTGTCGGGAATGGTCTTGATGACCTCCTCCAGTTCCTTCTGCGCTCCGGCCAGGTCCCCTTTATCCATGAGCAGCCTGCCCAGAAACGATCGCGCAGTGACGTAGCCCGGATTGTGTTTCAGTCCGTCCGTCAGCACGCGGATGGCCGTTTCGATGTCCCCGGCCTTCTTATGCTCTTCGGCAAGAGGCACAAAGAGCTTCGACTTGGGATCCTTGGCGATCCGCTCCGTCAATTTCTCTATTTCGGCGTTTTCTTTCTCCATTGGGTAGGTAGAGCGAGGTCCAAATTGCGTTGATTGTACCAGAAATCGTTTCGGAAAGTCAAGTCAAAGCCCTTGATTTTTCTTGAGTTCTATGACCTTGTCGATGATGCGGACAGCCATCTCGGCCTTCGTCATGCACGGCAGCTCATCAACGGAACCTGTGCGGTCGATCATGGTTGCCCTGTTCGTGTCTGCGGCAAAACCCGAATCCGGTGCATCGATGTCGTTCGCAATGATAAGATCGAGATTCTTTCGGACAAGCTTTTCGCGGGCGTTCAGGACGAGCGCATCGGTCTCCGCGGCAAATCCAACGAGAATACGCCCTTCTTTTGCATCACCAAGACCTTTCAATATATCCGTGGTCGGCTCGAGCGCTAACTGTAATGGGGCGCTGCTCTTCTTGATCTTGCGGTCCGATGTCTCCAACGGTCGGAAATCAGACACGGCAGCTGCCATGATAATGACCTTGCACCGTCCGGCATGCTCCTTCACGGCACGGTCCATCTCTGCGGCAGTGGTCACTGCGATAAGGTCGACCCCCTGCGGGGGAACAAGCTGGGTCGGACCTGACACGAGCAAGACAGTTGCTCCGCGGTCCCGCGCCGCAGCTGCCAGGGCATATCCCATCTTCCCGGTCGACGGGTTGCTGATGAACCGAACCGCGTCGATCGGTTCCCGTGTCGGGCCCGCGGTGACCAGGACGTTGATCCCGGCGAGGGATTTCGGCGAACAGGCGTCGACAACCGCCTGCAGAATGCTCTCCAGTGAAGCCAATCTCCCCTGGCCGTTCGTGCCGCAGGCAAGGGCGCCGGTATCCGGGTCTACGAACCTGATACCGGCCGTCCTGAGGTATGCAATGTTCTTTTGCAGTATGGCATTCCGGTACATGCGGTCGTTCATGGCAGGCGCAACGATGACCGGGCATGCTGCCGCCATGAGCGCTGTGGACAGGGTATCGTCAGCGATGCCAGCAGCCATTTTTCCGATGATATTGGCCGTTGCCGGAGCTACCAGGGCAAGGTCAAGACCATCGGTCACGGCAATATGCCCCATGCTGCCCCATTCCCCTTCGGCGAACTCGTCGGTCAACACCGGCATTCCACTCAAGGCGGCGAAGGTCAGAGGCGTGACGAACCGGGCTGCGTTCCGGGTCATGACGACCCTCACTTCAGCGTTCTGCTCCCGAAGCCGCCGCAGGACATCAACGGCCTTATAGGCCGCTATTCCGCCGGTTACCCCCAAAAGGATGCGCTTTCCGGACATCATGCCAGGGCCTTCCTCACGTTACTCTTCAGGTGATTCCGCTTCTTCGGCGTCCTCATCCGATGGAGCCGCCTCATCCTCAGCAGCATCAGCATCGCCGATCTCGCCATCGCCCAGGTCTTCCTGGGTATCCGTAAGGTAAGCGGACAGCTCCTTCCGGATCTCCTCTTCCTTGGCGGAGAGCTGTTCTTCGAGACGCTCCTGCTCCTTGCGCTTGCGAAGCTCCTCTTTCGCCACCATCGCCTCAGGTCCAATGGTGACCTTGTAGGCGCCCAGCAGGCTTTCCTCGAGGGAGATGGTGGTGTCCTTGATGGACTTCGAGGCCACCAGCGGCGGATCCCCTGCGGAGAGCTCGCGCACCCGCTGCGATGCGATGTGCACCAGCCGGAATTTTGAGTCAGCCATCTTCGGCCTGATCTCGATCGGCAATGAGATAATGTCTTCTGCGATCTTAAGCATTGTTCACCTCCACGGTCCTGTTCGGATTTATTGTCATTTTAATAGTTCTTCGATCCAGTTCACCTTCATCAGTTTGGTGCGGCATCGTTCAGCCACGACGATAGAGCGAAGCTCGGAGAGCGCCCGTTCAAAATCACGGTTCACGACGATATAGTCATAGAGGCCGAAATCCCGTATCTCATCCACCGCACGCTGCATCCTCTTCCGGATATCGTCCTCCCGGTCCGACCTCCGGTTCCGAAGGCGTTCCTCGAGAATGGCCATCGAGGGAGGCATGATGAAGATGAATACAGCCGTGTTACAATGGTCCTTGATCTGCCGCGCTCCCTGGGTGTCGATGTCCAGGATCACATCGACGCCTTCCTTGATCATATCAAGAAGCACGCGTTTTGACGTACCGTAGTGGTTGGAATGCACCACTGCGTGCTCGGCAAAGTCGCCTGCCAGCTTCATTTCCCGGAACCGCTCTTCCGACACGAAGTAGTAGTCCCGGCCGTCGACCTCCCCGGGCCGCGGCTTCCGGGTCGTGGACGATATGGAATGGGTCAGGTTCTCCAGAGAATCCGTGATCGCGGTGCACAGGGTTGTCTTCCCCGCGCCCGACGGGGCCGACACAACAAAGAGGATCCCATCGCGACGGGTCATGCTCCCTCCCCTCTGGTGAAACGCTGCGTACGCGTCTCCACCTGCACTGCGAAGAGTATGGCGTGGTCGCTATCGGTGATACTGCTGGACCTGGTCTTTCTCCCCTGGGTCGCGTCGATCAGCATGTCCGCTCCTTCGCGTCGTCCTTCAGACGGCGCATCGGCGCCGGTTCCGGCGATAGGACAGCGACCACTTTCGTGGACATGACCATGTTGCCGTAGCCGATATTGACCAGCGTACGTTCCTTACGCCTACTCAATGTTCTGCACCTGCTCCCGGATCTTTTCCAGTTCAGCCTTGATGGTAACGACCTGCAGGGATATCTCCGCATCAAGGGCCTTGGAGGCGATCGTATTGACCTCGCGGCCCATCTCCTGGATCAGAAAGTCGAGTTTCCTTCCCACCGGTTCACTGCCCGTTCCCCGCAGCAGCGCGAGAAATTGTCCTCCGTGGCTTCCCAGTCGCGTGATTTCCTCGGTTACATCGGTCCGCTCGGCCAGGATGGCGATCTCCTGCGCCAAACGGGACGGGTCCGGCTGTTCCTTGAGCATCCTCTCCAGCGCCTCGGTCATCCGTGCCCTTGATTGCTCGACGACCAGCGGGGTGCGCTTCCGAATGGCGCTTACCAGTTCATCGATGGATCGTAGACGGCCCGCGATGTCCCGGGACAGCGCCTCCCCCTCCTGCTCCCGCATGGTCCTGAGCGATGCCACCGCCTGACCGATGCCTGTTGCCAGCAGGGTCCAGACCGATTCCATATCCTCGGTGACCTCTTCCCTTCCGATGATGTCAGGGAGCGCATTGAGCAGGGACAGGTCCACCTCTCCGGGGAGGGAGAACCGCGCTTTCAGTTCTCTGAGTGCCCCGATATACTGTTCCGCACGTTCAAAATCGACGGCGAACCTGAATGGGGTCGATTCACCGCTGCTGCGCGTGATGAACACATCGATCCGTCCGCGGGAAAGACCGTCCTGGACCGATTTCTTGATCCGCGGTTCCAAGGCGTTGAGGCTTCTCGGCAGTTTGATCTGCACATCGAGATAGCGGTTGTTCACCGATCGCATCTCTATGGTAAAACTGCCCGCGGCGTCCCTGACGTCGCTTCTCCCGTAACCGGTCATACTTCGGATCACTGTCATTTCCCCTTCGCTCGATCTGTGCCTGCACCACAGCACCCGCCGCTATTTTGTAATGATCTTCTCTTGTGCCACCGGCTCAAAATGATAGGTCTGGATGCACAGGTCCCCGCACAGGCCTCCGAAATAATGGACCTCCACGTCCCACGCTGCCTTGATGGTCATCATGCGTTTTTCTTCGTCCCGAATGACGACGAAGCTCTCGCCCGTGAGCGGAAGCCCGAGTTCTTTTGCCTTGCCCATGAGATCGTTCCGTATTTCCTCATCCTTGAGGACCTGCGCGACACTTGCCTTGCTGCTCATGGCGTCCTTCATCCGCTGGAAATCCAGTTGGACCGACAAATATGTGACCCCCACGTAGAATCCAGCGCCCAGGATCACCAGCCAGATCATTACCTTTATGCCGCTGACGCCGTCCTCGCTGTCTATGATACGCATTGCCGCCTCCTTATTTGATCAGGTTGCCGATCCGTTCCCACCGAAGCCACCGGCCGTCGTTCCCGTCCCAGGACCAGTAGATGATGAGCGCTTTGCCAAGTATCTTTTCGTACTTGACGAACTTCCAGACCCTGCTGTCCTGGCTGTTGTCCCGATTGTCCCCCATGACAAAGACCGATTCCTTGGGGACCAGGACCGGACCGAAGTTCATGTCCTTTTGGTCATGGAGATACTGGATCCGGTGCTTCATGTTCCCGAGCTGTTCATCGAGCAGACGCGGCCATCCCGACTGCTGCAGGGGACCCTGCTCCTTGTCGCCGGACTGTCCGACATCGGCGACCGGCACCGGCTGGTCGTTGATCAGCAAAACTCCCTTTCTGATCTCGATCTTGTCCTGCGGTACACCGACAACGCGCTTGATGAAGTTCTTGCTTTCGTCCTCCGGGAATTTAAATACAATGATGTCACCCCGCTTCGGCTCCTTGCCGGAGAAGAACCGGATGTCCGTAAAGGGGATCCTCGGCCCGTAAAGGAACTTGTTCACCAGAAGGTGATCGCCGATCGTGAGCGTCGGGATCATGGACCCCGACGGTATCTTGAACGCCTCTACCACGAACTGGCGGATGAACAGCGCTACGACCGCTGCTATCAGGAACGGTTCGATCCATTCCTTGTAAAAGGACTTTTTTTGACTTGGCTCCTGCCGTGCTTCCTCTGCCATCAACCCTCCAAGATCGAGAACTGCATTGTAAATATCAAATTGGAAATTTCAAAATTTACTATTTGCAATTTACATTTTGCAATGCTCACTGATTTTACTCCCCCACTTTCAGCACCGCGAGAAACGCTTCCTGCGGCAGTTCGATGCTGCCGATCTGCTTCATCTTCTTCTTTCCCTCTTTCTGCTTTTCGAGGAGTTTCCGTTTCCGGGTGATATCGCCGCCGTAGCACTTTGCCGTCACGTCCTTGCGAAGCGCACGCACTGTTTCGCGGGAGATGATCTTTGACCCGATCGCTGCCTGGATGATGACCTCGTACATCTGCCGCGGGATGACCTCCTTGAGCTTTTCGGCGAGCTGACGTCCCCGGATAGCGGCCTTGTCCCGGTGGGTGATGAGCGAGAGCGCGTCTACCGGTTCACTGTTCATGAGCATGTCGAGTTTCACGAGGTCGGATTCGACGTATCCCGTCAGATCGTAATCCATGGACGCGTATCCCTTGGTCAGGGACTTGAGCCGGTCGTAGAAATCCATGACGATCTCGTTCAGCGGCAGCTCGTAGCGTATCATCACCCGGTCCTTGGTGATATAGGTGATCTCCTTCTGGTTCCCCCGCCGTTCCTGGCAAAGGGCGATCAGCTGGCCCACGTACTGCTCGGGGGTGATGATCGAAGCAATGATGAACGGTTCCTCGATCTTCTGTATCTCCTGAATATCCGGAAGCTTCGCAGGATTATCGATCAGAACGACATCCCCATTGGTCTTCGTCACCTGATAGATCACCGTCGGCGCCGTGGGGATCAGGGAGAGCTTGAACTCCCGCTCGAGACGCTCCTTGATGATGTCCATGTGAAGCAGACCCAGGAACCCGCAGCGAAAGCCGAAACCCAGCGCCAGCGATGTTTCCGGCTCATAGGTGAATGATGAATCGTTCAACCGGAGCTTTTCCAGCGCATCTTTCAGGTCGGCATAGTCGTCGCTGACCGTCGGGTACAGGCCGGAAAATACCATGGGCTTCACTTCCTTGTAGCCCGGGAGCGGCTGCGCGGCGGGATCAAGGGCGTCGAATATGGTATCGCCGATCTTTGCGTCCGCCACGCGTTTGATGCCCGCGATGATGTACCCCACCTCACCGGGTGACAGTTCATTCTTCTGCGCCATCTTGGGAGTGAACACGCCGACGGACTGGACCTCATGGAGCGCCCCGGTGGACCAAAGCTTGATCTTCTGGTGCGGCCGCACCGTTCCTTCCATGATGCGGACAAGCACCACGACCCCCTGATAGGTATCATACCAGGAATCGAAAAGCAGGGCTTTCAGCGGAGCAGCAGGGTCGCCCGGCGGGTCCGGGATGTTCTTCACAACGGACTCCAGGATGTCCCTGATCCCGATGCCTTGTTTGGCGCTGGCCGGGATCGCCCCGGAGGCATCCAGCCCGATGACCTCTTCGATCTGGTGCTTCGCCCCCTCCACATCAGCGCTCGGGAGGTCGATCTTATTGATCACCGGGATGATCTCGAGGTTGCGGTCCAGTGCAAGGTATACGTTTGCCAGGGTCTGGGCCTCGACACCCTGGGATGCGTCCACCACGAGGAGCGCTCCCTCACAGGCTGCCATGCTCCGCGATACCTCATAGGTAAAGTCCACATGACCCGGCGTATCGATAAGGTTCAGGATATACTCCTGGCCATCGGCCGCTTTGTAGGTGAGCCGCACCGCATGCGCCTTGATGGTGATCCCCCGCTCGCGTTCAAGGTCCATATTGTCGAGCACCTGGTCCCTTCCGGCCGCAGCCATCTCCCGATCGGAAAGAGCTCCGGTATATTCAAGGATCCTGTCGGCAAGGGTCGACTTTCCATGGTCGATATGGGCGATGATACAGAAGTTTCTTATGTGCTTTTCTGACATAACTCCTTGTGGGTAGCCACGGATGACCGTATCGGTCCGCATGCGTCGCGTGCAATGCGCATTCCGCAGCAGGGGACCTCAGTGAACAGCGTTCAATTTCTGGAAAGCCAGAGCGGCGGCACCGATCATGCCCGCGTCGTCGCCGAGCAGGGAGGAGACGATCCGGGTCCGGGCAGCGGTGTATTCAAAAGCTCGCTTCTTGATCTCCTCGCGCGTAGCGTCTATGAAGAGCGGCCACGCGTCCTTCACCCCGCCGCCGATGACGATCATCTCCGGATTGAAGATATTGATCAGATTCGCAATGCCGATCCCGAGGAAACGGCCCATATCCTTCATCACGTCACCGGCCACCGCATCGCCGTCCCGCGCAGCCTGGTAGATCTCCTCGGACGTGATAGACTGCGGTCGGGACGACCGTTCCTGATAGGTCATGACGATACCGCGGCTCGAAGTGTACATCTCAAGACATCCCGTATTACCGCAGCCGCATCGTCTCCCGTCGGGAATGATGGTCATATGGCCGATCTCCCCTGCCATACCATCTGCTCCCGGCCAGATCCTGCCATCCAGAACGATTCCTCCACCAACGCCGGTCCCGAGCGTGAGCAGGATCATGCTTGTTATGCCGCGTCCGGCGCCACGCCACTGCTCGCCGAGGGCCGCGGCGTTCGCATCGTTCTCAATGGAAACCGGAAGGGCAAGCGCAGATTCCAGTTCCTTTTTCAGAGGCAGATTGTTCCAATCAGGGAAGTTTGGAGATTTTACGACCATACCGGTCTGGGCATGGATCACGCCGGGGGCTCCGACGCCGACAGCGGCGACCTTGAACCCGTTGCGAAGCGCGCTGTCCAACTGCGCTTTGATGTTCTCGATCAGTTTCTGAATGACCTTTGCATGACCATCTGACGCGCGCGTGGGTTCTTTGACCTTGTCAGCAACTTCACCATTTTGACTCACCAGCGCGGTCCGTAAATTCGTCCCGCCCAGATCTACGCCGATGACCACAGGGCCCACCGCAAAAACCTCCCTAACCATGGAAAACTAAAGGACATTCTTGTAAAGACGGGTATATTATCATAGTGATGTTGAAATGGCAACAATTTAATTATTTTTGTTTGTATATCCGGCTAGTTGGGCGCAGGCGGGCGGTTACCGGGTGAAAATGAGATAGATCCAATTCAGCAGAAACAGGCCGGCCATTCCTGCCCGCAAGAATGTGCCTTCGCGGCGGGTATGGATGAGCGTGATCCTTGAACTGTTGAAGGGAAGAAGGGCCGAGCGCACGAAGAACAAAGAAAGAGCGGTTATCATGGCCAGGAAAAAGAGCGGGTTCAGGAGCAGGGAGCCGGCAATATCACCATGCGCCAGATGCACCAGTACTCTTGTTGTGCCGCACGAAGGGCAGGGTATTCCGGTTGCCGCCCGGAACAGGCAGGCCGGCAGTATCTCCTGGATGGGTAAAACCCTGGCCGAGACAAGGGCCAGTAGTGCGATCATTCCGTAGATGATCGTGAACTCTATCTCACCGGCGTTCTTCTTTCTCAGGGAAATGTGCATAACGACCGATCGACATCGATGGTAAACTCATGGTAAAGCTATTGGGTGATCGGAACTCCGGAGTCTTTACGCCTGCCCCCCTACCCTACTTCCATGGCTTATGTGGCATGGTCCCGAAGGAGGCCGCGACGGTCCCCAGCACCAGCAGGGAAAACAGCACCACGATGGCGCAGCACATGATAAGCGGGAACAATACGGCAAACGATGCCTTCCCGCCGGTCGTTCCGTGCGCTTCCTTCAGTCCGATGATCGCGATCACGAGCGTCCAAAGCCCGGAAATGAAAGCTCCGCAAAAAGGGATCATGAGAAAGACATATGCGCCGATACTGTAGGATACGACCCTGAAGGTCGCTTCAAAGCCGTTCTGAGCCCCGCGCACCAGCATCAAGAGCAAGTGGAGTATGCCCGACCAGATGAAGAGCGATGCAATAAGAATGAATGGCGTAAGGACCGCAGCGGCCACGATGCCTGCGCCCTGGAACGCATCGAAGTCTGACGCACCCGTTTGCGGGATATAGCTTCTGAGCGGATCGTGAAGGACTATCATCCAGAAATAGTATATCATCCAGCTCACCATGCCCGTGATCAAGGCATAGAGCATGGGATCGGTTATCCCCCCGGTGACGTTCATGGTCCGGAAAAAATTGGCCGGAGTAAAAAGAGAGCCCTTCAGAGAGGAGAGCAGTCCCTGTACGGTCCACCGCGTGGACGGGTCTTCCCACGCCGTCTTGGCCCTGCCCGGCTGGGTCGCTGATACGGCCGCAGCAGTGATGGTTCCACCGCAAAACTGACAGAAGGCGTGGCCTTCGGTAATTTCCTTGCCGCAGTGTGGACAGAACATTACGTCTCCTTGCCATGAGGAAAATGGTGCCCGATCGTTCACGAGAATAAATCCTTGAGCAAGCGCATTCCCCGCGTTTGGTGAGGGATTAGCGAGCGATCAGAATGAATTAGTATCTTAAGGATCGAAGCTCCCCCGTCCCGAAGGGCGGGACTGCAGGAGCTTCACTGTAGCAAACACCGGAACAGGTTGTCAACGGAAAAGGAGGCGGTACAATGCTACAAGGGTGCGCCGCAGTCGGAGGGATCGCCCTTGATCTTCTCAATGGCATGCACCAGTGCAGGAAGGATGACAGCGAGGTTCTCGCGGACAGCACGGGGGCTGCCGGGAAGGTTCACGATGAGGGTCTGTTTGCGCATACCGGCTATGGCACGGGACAGCATGGCATGGGGGGTCTTCTTGAGACTTTCCGCTCGCATGGCCTCGGACATGCCCGGAAGCTCCCGGTCGATGACCTCACGGGTGGCCTCAGGCGTCACATCCCGGGGAGCGACCCCGGTACCGCCCGTGGTCAGGATCAGATCGATCGCACCAGAATCCGCATGGCGCTTTAACGCGTCGACGATCCGCTCACGTTCATCAGGGAGCACCTCATAGTGACGGACATCGGCGCCGATGCCGGTTACCATGTCACGGATGACCCTTCCGCTTTCGTCCTCGCGCTCCCCCTTCGCCCCTTTGTCGCTCAGGGTGATGATCGCCGTCCTGATGGTCCCCGGTCCGGTGGCTTGATCGCACGATCTACGCATGGTCAGACCTCCACTTCATCCCGCCGCGAGACCACCACGGTGTTCCTGCCCCCGTTCTTTGCCTGGTACAGCGCCTTGTCCGCGGCCTTGATCAGGTCATGCGGGAAACCCGTCACATAGGCCGCGACCCCGATACTGATCGTGCTGTGAATAGGCTTTCCCGCTCCCGGAAATTCCTGCAGCTGGACCTTCTGCCGCAGGATCTCGGCCTTATAGGCGGCACCGTCAAGAGGGGTGTCCGGCATCACAATGGCGAACTCTTCGCCGCCGTACCGGGCGATCGTGTCCGTCTCCCGCACCCCTTCGCGCAGGATACGGGCCAACTCGCGCAGCACCGAGTCGCCGGCAAGATGACCGTACTGGTCGTTCAGATCCTTAAAATGGTCGATATCGATCATCATGAGAGAAAGAGAGGTGTATTTTCGGCGGTTATACCGTTTGATCTCCTTGAAGAGGACCTCGTCAAAATGCCGCCGGTTGTAGAGCTGCGTCAAACTGTCGGTAACGGCAAGCTGTGCCAGGAGCCGGTTGGTCATGCGCAGTTCCGAGGTTTTTTCCGCCAGTTCCCTCTCCGTAGTGACCCGTTCAGATACGTCCCGGATGACCTCAACCACGAACATTGTCGCGCCATCCTCGACCAGCGGAGCGAAGATGCTATGGAGATGACGGGTCCGGCCATCAGGATGCACCAGGGTGCTTTGCTGTTCACCTACTTTGCCGTTCGTCATCGCGGCCTGCAGTCCGTGGTGCGGCGACGATCCATCCATTACCTGGCCGGCCGGGATGCGGCCATCAGCATCGCTCAGCTGGGGAAGAAGCTCGAACACGCGCGGATTGCTCTGGAGAATCCTGAATTCCCTGTCCACCAGCAGCACGCCGTCGGGCATGGCGTCGAACATCGACTGAAGCTCGGCACGGAACCGCAGCTCTTCTCCCGTGCGGGCAAGCTCTTTTTCTTTTTCAAGGTTCGTCTGGTGCAGCGTCTCGATCCGGTCGAGCATATTCACAAAGCTGCTCTTGAGATCGGCAAGTTCGTCGGTCCCCTTGCGGGAGAGCCGCGTCAGCGCCGCCCCTCCTTCAGTGCTTGTCATTGCGTCGCGAAGCTCCCTGACCGGGCGATAGACAACGATCCGCAGCAGTGCGGCCAGCACGCCGACCAGAAGCAAGATCATTGCCGCGCTCCACAAGAGTTCCCGGTTGCGGCGGGAGATGATCAGATCGTTCAGTTCGCGGAGAGAAAAATCGATGCGAAGGATGCCGTTCAGCTTTACTGCGTTCCCATGGCATCCGAAACACTCCGGCTTGTTCTCGATGGGAGAGTAATAGCTTATATTGGTGCTGTCCCGCTGATCGCGAATATCACTGATATCCCCCCTGACCACGGAATGCAGGATCGCAGGAGGGATGTCCATGGTCAGGCCACCCCCGCTGTCGTATTTTTCAAGTCCCTGGACCGGCCGTCCCGAACCGTCGTAGATCATCACCCGGTCAATGAAATCGGGCACATTGACCGCGTCAAGGATGTTCTTGACGAGTTCATGATGGCCTTTTTTCATGGATGCGATCACCGTTCCCTTGATGGCCGCGGCCAGTGCGCCCAGCGTGCGTTCCGAAGTGCGTATCGTGTCGGTCCGCATGTGTCCGATGTCAATGTAGGTATAGACCCCGATCATGCAGGCGATCACGAGCGTCAGGGAGACGATGATCTTGAGTTCGAGGCGCTTTCGAATGAATGTGAACATCGTACCGCTACTCCACTTCTCCACCGACGGTGATCTCAGGGATCCTGAGTGTCGGCTGGGCATCGCTCACCGGCGAGCCCTGGCCGTCCTTGCCGCAGGTTCCGATGGAAAAGCCCAGGTCCGAACCGACCAGGTCGATCGACATAAGAACGGACGGGCCGTTCCCCACGAGCGTCGCACCGCGCACGGGTTCAGCGATCCGGCCGTTCTCGATGAGATATCCCTCGCTCACCTCGAACACGAAATCTCCATTGACCGTATTCACCTGCCCTCCCCCCATCTTGCGGACAAAGAGGCCTTTCGGCGTGGCCTTCAGGATATCGGCCGGCCTTGCTGCGCCCGGCGCGATCAGGGTGTTGGTCATGCGGGGAATGGGGCGGTGCCGGTAGGACTCTCTTCTGCCATTTCCCGTGGACAGGGTCCCATCCTTCATCGCGGTAAGTCGATCGTACAGATAGGTTTTCAGGATGCCCTGGTCCACGAGGACCGTGCGTTGCGCGTGCGTTCCCTCATCATCCACGAAGAACGATCCCCTTCTTCCCGGCAGGGTCGCATCATCAACGACCGTGATCAGCGGTGACGCGATCTGCTGGCCGATCTTGCCCGAATAGACCGACAGCCCGGATTGGGCGAGATCCGCTTCGAGGCCATGACCGATCGCTTCATGGATCATGGTCCCGCCCGCATCGGACGACAGGACCACCGGCATCCTTCCCGCAGGAGCCTTACGGGCGGTCAGCATCATCAAGGCCCTGCGCGCAGCCTTTTCCGCTGCAATTTCCAGAGGCTCCGCATCGAAGAGCTCCATACCGATAAGACCGCCCACGGGCTCATAGCCCGTCTGCACGATCCCGCCGGCGGACGCGACCACCTGTACCATGGCAGTAAGATAGCACCGCGCATCCTCGATCACCTCGCCGGAGGATGAAGCAATGAGCACCTCTTGGCGGTTCTCCCGGTAGGTCACCATCACCTGACGTACCCGCGGATCAAAGCTCCGGGCAACGTGGTTTGCCCGCTTCACCATATCCGCTTTTTTGTCCGTTGCTACCTTCTCGGGCGGTTGTTTCACGAAGTTCCCGCTGCCGGCAAGGGATGTTCCCTGCAGGACGATCGTTCGTTCCCCGGGCCCCTCTAGGGACCTGACCGACCTGCTCATGGTCTCGGCCAGTCCAAGAAGCGATGATGTGGTAAGTTCGTTCGTATAGGCGTAGGCCGTCCTCTTTCCGGATATAAGCCTCAGCCCAGCGCCGCATTCGCGCCCGGCAATAACCTTCTCGATCCGGTCATCTTCACACTGGATGGCAAGAGGTGAGGACCTCTCCAGGTACAGGTCGGCGTATTCTCCCCCGTTTCTCAGGACCTTCCGTAACACCGCGTGCATATCAAATCCGACGTCCAAATACTCCTCCTTGCTCCAGCCCGGTGGTTCGTGGTCCACAGATCTCTGACGGTGGAACCCTGAGCGAACTCATTCCAAGTCATTTTACAGGACACAACCACTATTTACAACTTTAAATACTTCAGACAACTATCGTATAATCCTGTCCTTGCCAATTTACCACATCCGAAACACTCGCAGCCTCTCAACTTGACAAACAGTGAATATCAGGATACTATTTATACATATTATGAATACAACGGCCATGGACCAGAAAAAAATACTGATCGCTGACGATAATGAGAATATCAGGGACGCCCTGACCTACCTCCTTGAGGATGAGGGATATGAGCTGCGGCTTGCCAGTGACGGCGCTGACACCCTCCGAAAAGTACGGGAGCGAAAACCGGACATCCTGTTCCTGGACATCATGATGCCGGAGATCAACGGCTACGATGTCTGCCGTACCATCAAGAACGATCCTGACCTGAAAAGCATCTACGTCATCATGCTGACCGCCAAGGGACAGGTGGCGGAGCAGGAACGCGGGAAGGAAGTCGGCGCCGACGAATATATCGTTAAACCCTTCAGCCCCATGGAAATCCTCGCCCGGGTGAAGACCCTTTTCCATCATTGATCTTCCTATGCAGGACACCGGTATCAAAATGATCGCCCAGCAGGTCTTTGAGCGCGGCTCAGCCCTGCTCCAGCAGCACAAGTACGAACAGGCTATCGTTGATCTCCAGCAAGCTGAGCAATTGTTCAGAAAGATCGACGTCAGGGGCCATCCCTTCACGGCCCCCCTTTCTAACGGCGTTTCCGGCCTGGCAAATGCCCTCGCGCTGAGCGGTCTGTGCCACATGAAACTGGGAGATTGTCGCAAAGCGTCCCTGTGCTATGAGTCCAGCTTTATCAACTCCAAGTTCGAAAAGATGTGGCCCTTCAAAACGTTCTCTAAGACCGTCAACGATAACCTGCTCACCTGCTACGAAACCATGTTGAGATCCAAACGGCCTGAAGATATCGAGGACATATTGATGAGCGACCCTGATATCGATTCTTCGTATGAGTTCCCCTTTTCTCTCAGTCGTGAGGATGCCGTTATCATTGCAAGACTCTTCGAACTCTCTCCCGATCGATATGCCGATCACCGTCAATTCTATCTCCGTGCAAAGGTAAAGGACCGCGAGATCAGACGACGTGAAAAAAAATCCGACGAAGCCAGCATGAGAAAGCTCAGCGTCCTCATTTGGAGCATCCTCATCATCATCTGGGCCATTTATGGTATCGTCGTGATTAAGGCCCTGATCAACAAGAACTGACGTCACGGAGGCTCTGATGACACCGGAAGAAATAAAAAAATTTTCCTCGGAGCAGATGACCATGCTGATCCATGGCGCGATCGGGCTCAACACGGTCCAGGGGATCGAACTCGGCTTTTTCGACTGGATACCGCTCAACAAGCCGATCACTGCCCAGGAACTGTCGGGTCAACTGGGATATGACATAACCAAGGTGGAACGCTGGCTTCGGTTCGCTGTTTCCTACGGATATATCAACAGATCGGACGGCGGATATACGCTTACCACCAAGGGATCGCTGCTGCGCGAGGGTACGCCCACTCCCGATCTGCTCGGCCTGCATCACATGTTCTCCTATTTCACCAAGGCCATTCAGCATTCCAAAGATGCGTATCAGAAAGGCGTCGGTCTTGACAGCATAAGCCAGGGCAAGATCAGCCGCGACTATATCCCCCGGGTTGCGTCGCAGCTCTCCAAGTCCTCCGCCGAATTCTTCAAGGGTTCAGGGCTGTCGACCGGCCATACCATCCTTGATCTCGGCTGCGGTGACGGGTCGGTCCTCCGGGAGATCTCCCGGACCTGCCCCGGCGTCAGCGCGACGGGGATCGATATGAACATCCATACGATCGAACAGGGAAAACGCAAGAACTCGGAAGAGGGACTTCAGGACCAGATAGACCTTCAGGTTGGCGATGTGACCGACATGACCCGCTTCCCGGACAATGCCTTTGACTGGGTCTATGCGTTCAATGTATTCCATTTCCTTCCGATCGCAAAACGCGAGAAGTTCATCCAGGACATGATCCGGATCTCCCGCTACGGAATATTCTTCAACCAGGTGATCGCGAACAACATCCAGACGATCTCCGTGGACGTGCTGCTGGCGACCTTGTTCACCGATTTCACCGGTTTCTTCAGCGAAACGGAGGCTGACGAGCTTATCAAGAAAGTAAGCGCCTTGCATCACACGTTCATGCCGGTGATCCAGGGGGAATCACGACTGGTGGTCATCTACACGCTCAAGAACGACATTCCGCTGAACCGGATAGCGAACTTTCCGGAGGCGGACTCCGTGAAACTGACATCAGCGGGCATCAGAACGGCCAAGGGACTTCTGGCTTCCAGCCCCGAGGCGATGGCTGCTCTCGTCACAAACGCTGCGCTTCTGCGAAAGCTCGCGATCAAGGCGCTGTTCCCCTGACACACTAAACGTACCCATGGAACTTAATGTCTCTAAAAAAATAATCTACAGCGAACTGGTAATCATCGCCGTCATCTTTTCCACCCTGATCCCGTATATCCTGGTAAGCATGCAGTTCTCGACGGCCCACCTGTTCCATTACATCTTCATCACCATTGTAATTCTCGCCCCGATCGGCATCTTCTCTGCATACTATTTCATGGAACGCTGGGAGAACCGGCCTATCGAAATGCTGGCGTTCTATCTGAAACGCCGGTTGGACCCGCCGGATGATGTCATGGCTGAAGCGCGTACGCGGGCGCTGAACCTGCCCATTGTCCACGCTGCCACGGTCCTCATTCGCTACGAGCTCGTGACCCTCTTCGACTGCCTGTACATGGGGACCGTCGGCGGTCTACCGCTGAAGGAGAACATCAGGCTCGGTCTGTATGCCGGGATCGGGCTTGCATTCTTCCCCATCTTCTCGTTCTTCCTTACCGAACGGCTCTTGTATCCGGTCCGCCAGTTCCTCGCGGAAAAGACCAAGAACATCCTGGTGGACGAGACCAAGGTGATCCACATCAACACCCGCACCCGCCTGGTCACCATCCTCCTCGCGACTGTCACGGCGCCCCTCATCGCCCTCGGCTTCCTGATGTACCGGAAGGTCGGCATGGAACTCAGCCTCATGCCGTTAGAGTTCTCGCCGAACCAGCCCGTCATGAGCCAGCTTTTCAACCTGATCTTCCTGGTAACCATCGCCACGCTCATCCTGACGTCAGGGATCGGCATCCTGCTCGCGACCAGCATTTCCAACCCTCTCGGGCACATGGTCAGCGTCATCCGGCGACTCGAAAAGGGCGATCTCAATGCGCGGTCGAACCTCATTTCGAACGACGAGATCGGCGTCCTGTCGCAGAGCTTCGACAAAATGGCCCAGGAGATCGAGAAGAATCGTCATGAACTGGAGGACCTGAACCGCAACCTTGAGTTTCGCGTGGCGGAAAAGACGGAAAATCTGACCAAGGCATACGAGCGTCTTCAGTTCTCGAACCAGAACCTGGCAGTGGCGAACCGCGAACTGGAGCTTGCCAACAAAAAGCTGAAGGAGCTCGACCAGCTCAAATCGGACTTCATCTCGGTCGTATCTCACGAGCTTCGCACCCCGCTCACGTCCATCAAGGCGTTCACCGAGTTGATCATGATGAAATCCCGAATGACGGGCGAGAAGCGGACCCGCCTCCTCTCCATCATCAACAATGAAACCGACCGCCTCGCAAGGCTGATCAACGATATCCTGGACCTCACCAAGATCGAAGCGGGAAAACTGAGCTGGCACGTGACCCGCATCTCCCTGAGCGAGATCATCCAGAACTCCGTGACCAGCATGCAATCCCTTGCAGACAACAAGAGCCTCTCCATCATCATGAACGTTCCGTCTTCCCTGCCCAAGCTGTACGGCGATCGGGACCGCTTGATTCAGGTGATCACGAACATCCTGTCCAATGCCGTAAAATTCACTCACGATGGCGGTACGATCTCCATCAATGCATTTACGGAGGACGTCCCGCGTCATCAGATCATTGTGAAGATCTCGGATACCGGCGTCGGGATCCCTTCCCGGGACTTCGAAGTCATTTTCGAGAAATTCCGCCGCTCCGGTGACGTCCTCACGACCCACGCGGAAGGCACCGGACTCGGCCTTGCCATTACCAAGCAGATCGTCGAATACCATGGCGGCAGGATATGGGCGGAAAGCACCCCGGGAAAAGGAAGTTCTTTTTCATTCACCCTGCCCCTGGATAAAGTATGGCAGATCGAGGGA
The DNA here is from genome assembly GCA_919902495.1 of Nitrospiria bacterium. GTDB lineage: Bacteria > Nitrospirota > UBA9217 > UBA9217 > UBA9217 > JAAXXJ01. The sequence continues at coordinate 22,790 of CAKKRC010000046.1, read as the reverse complement.
GACCATCTTACGACCGCCCTTGACCTTTGAGCTCCTGCATCCTGCCGGCCCCTTGTTTTGCCTGCGGCCCGGCCCTCGCACTATCATTTTCCGCCCGGATCCGATATGTCCCTGGCAATCTAATCCCTTGACATCGCTCGTATTTTGGCAGTAAATTAGCGCATGTTCAGCGCGTTCCGCAACCTGAAGAACCGTGAGATCCTTACGCCGCTCGTGGTCATCCTGGCCTTTCTTTTCATCCTTTCCCTCATCATCATCATCGGACAGACCTTTCATCAGACGCTCCGGAACGAGATGGCCGACCAGTTCAACAAACAGCAGCTCCTGCTTGCCCAGCAGGTCGCCATCAACGTGGAATCGTTCCTCGATCATGTCTATAAGGACATCAGCGTCATCTCGCAGCTGCCCGATATCATGCAGGTCGGCCGGAGCTCCCAGGCACGTGCGGTCGTAAAAGGGATACACTATCACATCGAAAGCGACATCCTCGTTGCCCTCCGGGTGCTGGACCGGCGCGGCGCCATCCTGTATGACAGCGGCTATCCGAAGCGGGAAGGCGATAGTCTTGCTGATACGAAATATTTTATCAGGGCGAGCACCCTTCGCGCGAACGAGCACCTGGTCACGGACCTCATGAACATTGTCGTCGAAAGGCCTGACTCGAAACAGTTCATCATAGCGGTCCCCATCTATCAGATAGCACCCGGATCACAAGATCCTCAGTTCAACGGCGTCGTCCTCGCCATCCTGTCCGTTGACGGCATCACGCAGAAGTATCTGCTGCCGGTCAAGTCCGGCACCCGCGGATATGCATGGATGATGGACAGCGATGGCACGCTCCTCTACCATCCCACCCAACCGCAAATGCTCGGCAAGAACCTGTTCCATACGGACCCCTCGTGCTTCCAGTGCCACCGTTCCTTCAATGCGGAAAAGCAGATGGTCGAGGGCAAGGCGGAGACCTTCGGGTACTATGTAGCTCCGGGTGGAGAGAACAAGCTCGCGGCTTATTACAAGTTCCCGGTCGGCGTTCGTTCCTGGTTCGTCGTGGTCTCCGCCCCCTACTCGGATGTGATCGCCCTGATGCATAAAAGCCAGTCGTTCTTCTCTCTCCTGATCATCTCCATTTTCATCACGACGCTGGTCGCCTCCGCCATTTCCACGATCACTTACCGAAAGAAGATCAAGGCCGAGGAAAAGGCCATGCATCTCGAAAATCAGCGCCGCCTCGAGCAGGAGATCGTGATCGCGAAGAACTATCTTGAGAACATCATCGAGAACACGCAGACCAGCCTTCTTGTCCTGGACCGGGACCTGACGGTCAAGACCGTGAACACCGCCCAGGCAAAGGCCCTCGGCCGTCCCAAACAGGACATCGTCGGAAGGCAATTTTTCTCGCTGTTCCCGGACAATCTTCCTCGCTATGAGGGGGTCCCCATCGAAACCCTCCTGCATCGGTGCATTACAGGCAGCACCAGCATCGAGGTCAAGGAGTACCGGATCACGGGGATCCAGCCGGAACCGATTTTCTTCGACATGAACGTAAGTCCCCTGATCATCGCCGGCGAGGTGACCGGCATCGTGATCGCAAGCAACAACGTCACCAAACGCGTGCACCTTGAGGAAGCGCTCAAGCAATACACGGTTGAGCTTGAGGACAGGGTCGACAAAGAGGTCGCGACGGCCAAGAAGCTCGAGCAGCAGGTCCTGCACTCGGAAAAGCTCGCCGCTCTCGGACGTCTTGCCGCGGGCGTCGCCCACGAGATCGGCAATCCCCTCACCTCCATTTCGACCTTCGCCCAGCTGCTGCGGGAGATGACCACAGACGAGTTCGCCCAGAACAGCCTCGACACCATCAACAGCCACATCCTGCGCATCACCGAGATCGTGCGCCAGATGTCCACGTTCTCCCGTCCTGATTCGACCACGATCAAACTGGTCCAGATCAACGATATCTTGAAGTCGTCCCTTGACCTCATGCGCCTCGACAAGCGCATGAAAAGCACCCTCGACATAACTGTCAGCCTCACCCCGGACATTCCCCGGACCATGATCGACGAGGGGCAGATCGCCCAGGTGTTCATCAACATCATCCTGAACGCGCTGGATGCGATGCCCGATGGCGGCAGGCTTTCGGTAACGAGCAGACACGGCCTGAACGAGCAGGGCCACGACACGATCTTCATCGATTTCCACGATTCCGGCACCGGGATCCCTGCTGCCGACCTGGAAAAGATCTTCGATCCTTTTTACACGACCAAGGAAGTCGGCAAAGGGACCGGGCTCGGTCTCTCCGTAAGCTACAATATCGTGAAGCGGTTCAAAGGTGATATCAAGGTCGCAAGCACGCTTGGAGCGGGAACCACCTTCACTATCATCCTGCCGGTACTGACCGATATTCACAAGGAGCCTCTGCATGCAAAAGACGAACATCCTGGTCGTTGACGACGAAAAAGACATTTGCAGGGCGTTGAATATCATCCTTTCCAAGGAAGGGTATGCCGTAACCGAGGCATACAATGGAGAACAGGCCGTTGAGCTCATCGGCAGGCAGAGCTACGACATCATCATGACCGACATCAAGATGGAGAAGATGGACGGGTTCGAGGTCCTCCGCCAGGCTCAGAAGCTCAGCCCCGGGACCTCTGTTATCATGATGACCGCCTTCGCCTCGGTCGGTTCCGCCGTTGACGCCATGCGCTCCGGCGCCGTGGACTATATCACCAAACCCTTCCTCAACGACGATATCCGCCTCACGATCAAGCGCATCGTCGAAGGCCGGGACCTTCTCATGGAGAACCAGATCCTGCGCCAGGAATTGAGCCAGCGGTGCATCTCCTTCAAGAACATCATCGGCACGTCCGACGCTATCCAGAAGGTTTTCGCCGTTATGGAGAAGGTCGTTCCGAGCAAGGCCAACATCCTTATCACCGGTGATAGCGGTACCGGAAAAGGCCTGGTGGCGCAGGCCATCCATGAGTCGGGACCGCGCAAGGACAAACCTTTTATAGCCATCAACTGCGGCGCCATCCCCGAGAACCTGCTCGAAAGCGAGCTCTTCGGCCACAAGAAAGGCTCGTTCACGTCGGCCATCGAAGACAAGAAAGGCCTCATCACCATGGCAAATGGCGGCACCCTGTTCCTCGATGAGGTCGGAGAACTGCCGCCGTCGCTCCAGGTAAAATTGCTGAATGTGATCCAGAACAAGGAGCTCACGCCCGTTGGCGATACGCGGGTCATTACGGTGGATGTGCGGGTGATCGCGGCGACCAATGCAGATCTGGCTCAGCGGGTGAAGGATGGACGTTTCCGGGAAGACCTGTTCTACCGTTTGAACGTCATCGAGATCAGGGTCCCCTCGCTCCGTGAGCGGAAGGACGACATTCCGCTCCTGATCAAGCACTACCTGTCCGTATTCGCTGATGAAGCGGGAAAGAGCGTGAAGGACATCGATTACGAAGCGATGAAATCGATGCTGGCCTATGACTGGCCGGGGAACATCCGTGAACTGAGGAATTCTCTTGAGCGCGCGGTGGTGCTCTCTGAAGGAGAGGTGATCACCCTGCACGACCTGCCGGACAAACTGAGGACCATCGACGTGGAAGGCATCCCCACCTCATCGCTCAGGCAGGCGTTGGACGACTATGAGCGGGAATATATCCGTCGGAGCATGACGGAGAACAAGGGCAACAAGGAAGCGGCGGCGGAACGGCTCGGCATCGACCTGGCAACGCTCTACCGGAAATTGAAGAAACTCAGGATCGAGACGGCCTGAGATAGCAAGCTGTTGAATAAGTATTTTACATGTCTTTGCGAGCAAAGCGAAGCAATCTCGCAGCTCGTATCTGCCTGATAAGTCAAGATTGCCGCGTCGCTCCGCTCCTCGCAATGACAGCAATGATGACTTCTTACGAGACCATCAAAATTGCACTTTGCAATTTGCAATTTGAATTTTACTATTCCGGCTTGTCCGGGCTAGGGAATAAGGTCCTTCTTTTCCTCTGCCGGAACATCGAAGGTGTTCTCCCACTGCACGGTCTTTTTTTCTGTCGGACGCACCTCGGTCACCGAAGACGTCGGCAGAGAAATATACCCCAGCGTTCCCTTGAGATGGACATCGGTATCGGATACCTCTATCAGAACACCCTTATAGGACACTCCGTTCGCGATAACTTCCACCTCTTTTCCGATCATTTCCATGATATCAGGCATGCATCCTCCCTGGTTCCCTGTGTGATTGCCAGACTCGGTCCGTTGTCCGGAGCGATCATATCTCCAATCTCCCCCATCGCTCCTTCCGATACCGCCAGTTCAGTAGCCCCATCCTCACCAGCCAATCGACTATCATGACCGACCAGACCGCCTGGATCGGTGCGTGGAACACCGTTGCAAGAAGGGCAGTCACCGGGATGCGAATGAGCCACATCCCTGCCATGGTCGCGAACATGATGAAGCCCGTATCGCCGGCCCCGCGCAGGGACCCGGCAAGCACCATGGTAATGGCAAGCGGGACCTGGGCGAAGGCCACGATCTTCATGTAGAGTATACCATACCTGATCACCTCAGGATCACTGGTGAACAGCCTGAGCAGGACATAGGGAAAGAAAAAGAACACGAACCCCATGCCGGCCATAAGGACCACGGCAAGACGGTTCGCTTCATACGCCGAGAGCCGCGCATCGTCGGGCCTTCCCGCGCCGAGGTTCTGTCCGACCATGGTCGCGGCGGCAACGGCGATACCGTAGCCAGGCATGAACGATATTGCCTCGATGGCAAGCCCCACCTGATGTGCGGCGTAGACAGACGTTCCATACAGCAAGATGACCTTCGCGAAGACCATTGATCCCGCGTTCTGCAAAAGCCGGTCTATAAAGATCGGCCAACCAAGTTTTACAGTCATCGTCGTCAGCCGCATTTCCAGCTCTCGAGAAGGGACGATGTAACGACGCTTCAGAGATCGGGCGAAGAGGAACCCGGCTCCCAGGCATTCTGATATCGCTATCGCGATCGCCGCGCCTTTGACGCCCATAGCGGGAAGACCCCATTTCCCGTAGATCAGCGGATATGCGACAACGACATGCAAGATGTTCACGATCAGCGTCGCGTAAAGAGGTGTCCTGGTATCTCCGGCACCGTGCATGATGCCCGAAAGGACATTGATGGAAATGGTAAAAATAATGAACGTGAAAATGACCTTCGAATAGGGATACAGGATCTGCTGGACCATTTCGTTCGCGCCGAGCAGTCCGGCCACTTTGCCGCCGGCAAGATGGCCGACAACCATGATGACGATCGCCGCAAGCACCGCCATGAGCATCGCCTGGTACGCGGCCTTCCCGGCCTCCTCTTTTCGTCCCGCCCCCCAGAGCTGCGAGACCAGGACCGTCGTACCCACATTGATGCCCCAGGACATGCTCATGACGACAAATACCATGATCTGGGCCACACCGACTGCTGCGATGGCGGACGCGCCGAGCCCGCCGACAAGGAAGATGTCCACGATCCCGACGGAACGCTGCAAAAAGCTCGACAGGACCACGGGGACGGCAAGGGATAACATTTGTTTTCTGATGCTTTTCTGCATAAATGGTCTAATTATCAGATGACTGCGGGCAGGAGAGATATACCATGGACTGATGAACGCACAAAGAACTATTTCACCAGCGAGCGGACCTTCTTCATGTTCCGGGGATCGTCCTCATCGGTCTCTTTCGGTGTTTCCATGATCTTGGGTACATCCTTGAATGCCGCGTGGTTCAGGATGGCCTTGAATCCTTCGTCTCCGATCTTGCCTTCGCCGATGTGCCAGTGACGGTCCACACGGGAATCGAACTCCCTGAGACAATCATTGAGGTGCATGCCTTTTAGCCTGCCGAGGCCGACCGTACTGTCGATCTTCTGTGCGACAGCGTCAACACCCTGCTTTGTCCGGATATCATAGCCCGCTGCGAAGCCGTGGCAGGTATCATAGCAGATGCCGATCTTATCAGTATTGCTGAGGCGGGATATCACTTCGTTCACCTGTTCGAAGGTATACCCCACGTCCCCTTTTTCGCCAGCTGTGTTCTCGAGCAGGATCGTCGCCTGGGGCTTATGGAGCTTCATGGCCATGTTCAGAGCATCGGCGACCCGGTCGATCATCCATCCGGGCTCCTGGCCGCTCGCCGATCCGAGATGGGTCACCAGATATTCAGCTCCAAGATGCTCGGTCCGTTCTATATCGATGACGAATTGCTCGATCGATCGTTCGTACAGGTCGGGCTTCGTTGATGCCAGATTGATAAGATAGTTTGTATGGACAAATACCGGACGGATGTCATACTGTTCGCGAAGCCGCTTGAACTCGGCAATGTCCTCCGTTGCAAGGGGCTTTACGGTCCATCCGCGGGGATTGCGGCTGAACATCTGCATCGTCGTGCAGCCGAGCTCATGGGCGCGCTGGACGGCAAGGGAAAAACCGCCGGATATGGACACATGAAAACCAAGCCGCACGCTACTTCCCTCCCGTCAGTGTCATGAATTGATCTTCGTTGATCACCTTCACGCCCAGTTCCCGGGCCTTCTCAAGTTTGCTTCCGGCATCGTTCCCTGCCAGGACGTAACTGGTCTTCTTCGAAACCGATCCAGTCGCGCGGCCACCGTTCGCCTCGATCAGAGCTTCGAACTCTTCGCGCGATCGGGACAACGTGCCGGTGATGACAAAGGTAAGGCCATCGAAAAGGCCTTTCTGTTTCTCTCCCTCTTCGTGATAATCGGGATTCGTCAGCTTCAAATCTAACCTTTTGAGATCTTCAAGCGTTTTCAGGTTCTCTTTTTCCGAAAAGAAACCGGAGATCGAGGCTGCCAGTTTTTCACCCATCTGTTTGATCGCCATGACGCGCTCAGCCTCTATGCGGTACAGGTCATCAAGCTTCTCGAAGTTCTTTGCCAGCTGTTTCGCCGCGAACTCACCGACATGCAGGATGCCGAGGGCAAAAAGGAATCGCGCCATCGTGGTCGCCTTGCTTTTCTCGATTGCATCGATAAGGTTCTGGGCGGACTTTTCCGCGAACCGCGGAAGTTCCAGCAGCTGTTCCTTCCTGAGCTTGTACAGGTCCACAAAATGCCGTATCAGACCCTGGTTATAGAGCAGCTCAACATTCTTTTCTCCGAGCCCTTCGATGTCCATGGCGCCGCGCGACGCGTAGTGCTTTATCTTCTCCAGAACCTGCGCCTCGCAGTTCAAACCGATGCAGCGGAACGCCACTTCCCCTTCTTCGCGCACAACGTTCGATCCGCATACAGGGCATTGTTCCAGGGGCGGGAATCTTTTCTCGATACCGGTCCGCTTCTCTGTTTTAACCTCGACGACGTGCGGGATCACATCCCCTGCCCGCTCGACGACCACGGTATCTCCGATCCTGATGTCCTTCCGCTCGATCTCATCCCAGTTATGAAGTGTTGAACGGGAGACTGTCACACCGCCGATCTGAACTGGCCGCATGACAGCGACCGGCGTGATGGCACCTGTCCTGCCAACGTTTGCGATGATGTCTTCGATCACGGTAATGCCCTGGTGTGCGGCGTATTTGAATGCGATCGCCCAACGGGGTTCTCGTGTTTTGATGCCGAGCGTTCGTTGAAGGGCAAAATCATTTACTTTGATCACCGCTCCATCGGTCTCAAAGGGCAGGTGAGGACGCTTTTCCTCGATCGCTTGTAGGGAATCGATCACGTTGTCGATGCCGCGGACCACATTAAAAATAAGAGGAACCGGAAAACGCGCCTTTTTGAGCCATGTCATGAAGTCAGCCTGGTCCCTGAACTCGATGCCTTTTACCGCACCCAGGCCGTAACAGGCCATATGCAGGCGCCGTTTCTCTGTGATCGAGGGATCGAGCTGCCGGATGGAGCCTGCAGCGGCGTTCCGGGGGTTCGCGAACAAAGCATCCCCTTCCCTCCCTCGTTCTTTGTTTAATTTCTCGAACTCGTCAATATCGATGAACACTTCACCCCGGATATCGATCTCCTCGGGGACAGGATGGACGCCCTCGATCCTGAGCGGCACCGCCTTGATGGTCTTGATGTTTCGGGTAACATCCTCTCCCACAAAGCCGTCTCCCCGGGTCGAAGCACGGAGAAGGACACCGTTCCGGTACGTGAGTTCCATGGCAAGACCGTCATATTTCGGTTCGACGGTATATTCGACATCACTATCCGTTTTCAGAACCTTCTTGACCCGTTTGTCGAACTCGCGCACCTCATCACGGGAGAACGCGTTTCCGAGCGACAGCATGGGCTCTGTGTGTTTAATTTTTTCGAACTTTTCAAGCGGAGAAGCTCCGACGCGCTGGGTGGGAGAGTCCGGACGGATGTAGTGATATTGCTCCTCGAGCACCTGCAGACGTCGGAAGAGCTTGTCATATTCGGCATCGGAAATGGTGGGAGCATCTAATACGTAATAGCGGTGACTGTGCTCGTTCAGGTCCTTGACGAGCATTTCGATCTCTTTTTTACTTTCAGCAGGGAGTTTGTTCATGGGTTGGTGCGCAGGCCGGCCTAATCGGTGCTTTTCTCTTCGAGCTGGTAGTCCTTGATCTTTGTAAGGAGCGTTTTATAGCTCACCTGAAGGATCTCGGCTGCCTTGGTCTTGTTGCCGCCGGTCTGCTTCAGCACCTGCCGTATGCGGCGCGATTCCGCGATGCGTGCCGCGGCAGCAGCGATGTCCGCGAGCGGCCCTTCCATGGGCACATGTTCGGCAAGGGCATCGGTGATGGCCGCTTCACTGATGCCCAGGTCCTTCGCCCGTACCACACCGCCTTCCGCGTAGATCACGGCGCGTTCGATCACGTTCTCCAGTTCCCGCACGTTCCCTTTCCAGGGGGACTTCATCAGGATGTCCATCGCCTCGTCGGACAGCGTGCCCGGGCCTTTCCTGATCTCGGCGCAGTACTTGTTCAGGAATTGCTGGGCAAGCGGTGGAATATCGTCCCTCCGCTCCCGAAGCGGCGGGATCGTCAGGGGGAACACGTTGAGGCGGTAGAACAGGTCTTCGCGGAACAGTTTTGCCTCGACCGCCTTCTCGATGTCCTTGTTCGTTGCCGCGACGATGCGCACATCGATCTTGATGGGACGGTTCCCGCCGACCCGTTCGATGACCTGTTCCTGGATGACGCGAAGGATCTTCGCCTGAAGCGTCAAGTCCATGTCGCCGATCTCGTCGAGGAACACTGTCCCCTTGTCGGCAAGCTCAAGTTTCCCGAGCTTCCGCGCTTCGGCGCCGGTAAATGCCCCCCGCTCGTAACCGAAAAGCTCGCTTTCCAGCAGTTCCCGGGGGATGGCGGCCGAATTAATGGCGATAAAGGGTCCGTCCTTGCGATTGCTCAGATAGTGAATGGCCCTCGCGAAAAGCTCCTTGCCGGTCCCGCTCTCGCCGTGAATGAGCACGGTGGCGTTGGTGGGCGCGACCTTCTGGATGCTTGCCGTGATCTCCTGGAGCTGCCTGCTCTTGCCGATGATCTTGGGAAAACCAAGCCGGTCCGCGAACTCCGCCCTGAGCAGGATGTTCTCCGCGGCAACGCGGGAAGTATCGAGCGCTCGTTTGATAAGGACCAGCAGGTGCTCCGTGTCGAACGGCTTTGTCAGGAAGTCGTAGGCCCCTTCCTTCACGGCCCTGACCGCCGTCTCAATAGTCCCATAGGCGGTCATCACGATGACCGGCAGGAGCGGACTCTCCTGCTTCACTGCCTTCAGGACATCGAAGCCGTCCTTTTTCGGCAGTTTGAGGTCAGTGAGCACGAGTCCGATGCGCTCGTCAGAGAGCTTTTTGATGCCCTCTGCGCCGTCCTGGGCTGTAATGACCTCGTACCCCTCGCCCTCCAGCGTCTGCTTGAGCATGGCGCGCATGCTGTCCTTGTCTTCTATGACGAGAATTGTGTCCATAGTGGTAATAAATGTCACTCCAGCGGTATCGTGATGGAAAACGCTGTTCCGCCACCCTCTCCGCTCTCCACCTCGATCCTGCCGCCGTGTGCGGTTATGATCTTATGGGTAAGGGCCAGGCCCATGCCGACGCCCTTGTCCTTGGTCGTGAAGAACGGAAGGAATATTTTCCGGTGTTGCTCCCGGGGTATTCCGATCCCGGCGTCCTTTACGGTGATGATCAGGTCATGATCGCGATGCGATCTCACCGTGAGGGTACCGCCATCGGGCATTGCCTCCACGGCATTCTGTATAAGGTTCCCCAGCGCCTGCCGCATCAGCACCTCGTCGATAGGCGCTGTTCCCTCCCCCAGGTCAAGGACCGTCGCGATCCGTGCATCAGCGCCCTTCGCCTGCAGGACGGTGGCTACACAGCTCTCGACCAGCTCCCGCATGTTGACCGGTGTGCGATTGAGGGCCGTTGGGCGGGCAAAGGTCAGGAGATCGCCGATGATGCGGTTCATGCCGCCGATCTCTTCAAGGACATCTTTAATGACCGCTTGTCCCGCGCCGTCCTGCTTCTTCGCAAGCAGGTTCAGGTATCCCGCGATGACCGCCATGGGGTTCCTGAGCTCGTGGGCTATTCCTGCGGACATTTCTCCGAGGGCTGTGAGCCTTTCCCTGAGTTCCATCTGCTCCTGCAGCTGCTTCACCTCGGTCAGATCGGAAAAGGACAAGATAACGCCGAGGCTTTTTCCCTGACGGTCCATGAGAAGCGCGGTGTTGAATCCGAGCCAGATGCGATCTTTCTGCCGCACCAGTTCGGTTTCCATCCTCCGTGAAGGTATTTTCTTCTGCAGCGTATCCTGAACAAGCCTGCAGGTATCTCCTTCGCCGAATATCTCACCGCACGTCCTGCCCAGAGCCTTTGCACGCTCCAGGCCCAGGATCTCCTCAGCGGCCCGGTTCATCGTGGTGGAAAGACCATTCGTGTCAAAGGTGATGACACCGCTCGTGACGCACTGGAGGATGTTCTCCGTATAGCTTTCGACGTTCTCTGCACGCTGTTCGGCAAGTGACCGGAGGCGTTCAAGCTCTTTTTCCTTTTCCTTGAGCTGGCGGGTAACATCCTGGAAGGCTCCGATGATGAAGCTGACGTCCTGGGTCTTTTCCTGATCTTCCTGCTTCAGCCCCATTTCACGGCGATAGCGCCTCATCATTCCCCAGATGAAAAACGATCCTGCCGCAACCACCAGGACACCGAGTATCACTATGGGAAGCGTTTTTTCGGTCATATGCTGATAAGAGCAAGATACCACGAAATGATATCGGACCCCTGGAACAGGGTCATGAGCGTACCGAATGCCAGGAACGGTCCGAAGGGGATGACCTTGTCAGCCTGGTGTTTCTTGAGCAAGATGAGCGCAACTCCCACGATCGAGCCGGTCATCGCGCCGAGCATGATGGTCAGAAAGGCCCCCTTCCACCCCAGAAAACTGCCGACCATTGCCATGTATTTAACGTCACCACCTCCCATGGCCTCGACCTTCCGGAGTTTCTCCCAGAGCAACCCGATGAGATAGAGCGGTGCGCCACCGAGCAGAAGGCCGATGAAAGCATTCAGGAACGCAGCGCCGTACTGTCCCAGAGACGGGAGAACGCTGTCCAGTCCGAATGGCAGCGGTGCATCGAGGGTGGACATGAAGAATGGAGCCACGACCAGACCGATCACCATGCCGGGATACGTAATAATATCAGGAATGATCTGATGGTCAAGATCAATGAACGTGATGACCACAAGAGATGAGCACAGCGCCATCACCAGGAACGCCTCGCCGGTGATACCGAATTCGGTGAACGCCCAGAGATAGAGAAGACCGTTCATCAGCTCGACGAGCGGATAGCGCCAGGATATATGCTGTCCGCACGTCCGGCACCTGCCCCGGAGGACGGCATAGCTGACCAGGGGAATATTGTCGTACCAGTGGATCGGGGTCTTGCAGCGCGGACAATGGGAAGGAGGACTGACAATGGACGTTTCGTGAGGGATCCGCGCTATGCAAACGTTTAAAAAGCTGCCGAGAATGAGCCCGAAGAGAAGGACGATGCCAACGATCATGCAGACCTCTCCTCATCAGGGACCGACACCGCCTTCAGCGCGTCTGATTCATGCCGAAGGTCATCAAGGAGTATCTCCAGGTCCTTTTGCGCCCGTTCGATCTTTTCCAAGTGCGCTGTTATTTCACTGTTCGTAAAAAATAGGGCAAAGGAACCGGGGAGCGCATCGGTGTCCCTCATTTCGAGGAGCTTCTTTCCTATAGAACGGTGGTGATCGCCGATCGTTCCCCGCAACGCATCGATCTGCATCCTGAGCCGGACAATGGTGATCTCAGCCTTGATGCGTTCGGAGGCGTTGGCGGTAAAGGACATCAGCTTGCCGTAGCCTTTTTGCAAATTGATCAGCGTTTTTTCCCAGACGGTCATGGTTCAACCCCTTGAATACAAACAAGACCATAAATACCTTGCCACAGAGTTCGCCGAGGACACCGAGAAAAGATTTTAACATCGTTGTTCGTCGGCATTTCTCTGTGCTCTCTTTATACTCGGTGGCAAGCGATGTTATCGATAGCGTTCTTACTGTATCAGATTACCCATCAAATATCAACTTACCGTTACCAGGCCAAGCTTGCCCTGCCATCGTCTTCTGACCTGTTCCCGCAGGTCAGGATAGGCGGCAAGTTCTGGATCCTGCGAGACCAGATCGAACGCCTCTGTCCGCGCCTTTTCTAGGAGATCGGCATCGCGGATGATGTTCGCCGCCCTGAGGTCCGGCAGGCCGGACTGCCGCGTTCCGAAGAACTCGCCCGGTCCCCGCAGACGCAGGTCCTCTTCGGCGATCCGGAACCCGTCATTGGTCCGGACAAAGGTGTTCATGCGGTCACGGGTCTCGTCGGTGAACATGCGGGGCCCCATCAGGACGCAGTAGGACTGGTGGGCCCCTCTCCCCACCCTGCCCCGGAGCTGGTGGAGCTGGGCGAGACCAAAACGCTCCGGGTGTTCGATGACCATGACCGAGGCGTTCGACACGTCCACGCCGACCTCAATGATCGTGGTGGAGACCAGGATATTGACCGTGCCGGATTTGAAAGCCGCCATGACGGCCTCCTTCTCATCCCCCTTCATCTTTCCATGCACAAGGCCTATCTTCCAGGCGGGGAAAATATCCGTCTGCATATGGACCGCCATCTCCGTCGCGGCCTTGAGGTCGCTCTTTTCCGATTCTTTGACCAGGGGATAGACCACATAGACCTGCCGCCCCTTTCCGAGCTCCCCCTCCATGAGCTGATATGCCTCACGCCGGCGGCTTTCAAAAAAGAGCCGGGTGATGATCTCGTTCCTGCCGGGCGGCATCTCGTCGATGACCGAGACATCGAGGTCGCCGTACACCGTGAGAGCAAGGGTGCGCGGGATGGGGGTGGCCGTCATGATCAAAACATCGGGCTCATACCCCTTTGACTTGAGCGTGGAGCGCTGCATTACGCCGAACCGGTGCTGCTCGTCGATGATGGCCAGCCCGAGCCTGTTGAAGATCACCCCTTCTTCGATCAGGGCATGGGTCCCGATCACGATCTGCGACGTGCCGGAGGAAATATCGGCAAGGGCCGCCTCCTTTGCCTTCTTCTTGAGGCTGCCGATCAGGAGCGCCACGGAAATACCGAGAGGTCCTGCAAGTGCCGTGATATTCCTGAAGTGCTGCTCGGCGAGGATCTCCGTGGGCGCCATGAGACAGGCCTGGTAGCCGTTCTCCACTGCCACAAGGGCCGCCAGGAGCGCTACGACGGTCTTGCCGCATCCCACATCGCCCTGCACCAGACGGTTCATAGGATGCTCCGCGGCCATGTCCCTCGTGATCTCCGCGATGACCCGCTCCTGTGCGGCGGTCAGACGGAAAGGCAGCTGCTTCCTGAGCGCCGCTTCGAGCTTGACCGGAGGCAAAAAGCTGATCCCCTTTTTTTCCGTCGTCACGCCCCTTTTCCTGAGCGACAGTCCCAGTTCAAGGATAAACAGCTCCTCAAAGCTGAGCCGACGGTGTGCCGCGCTCATGCCGCGGTTCAGGACATCTATGTTCTGCTCCCGTGTCGGGAAATGCGCTTCGGACACCGCCTCCCGCGCCGGCATGAGCGAGTATTTCTGGACCAGAGAGGCAGGGAGGACCTCCACGAGGGATCCAGAGCAGGAGTCGATGACGGCCTTCATGAAACTGCGAATGGCCCGTACCGACAGGCCTGCTGTGGCCCGATAGATAGGCACGGTCCTGCCGGTATGGATCAAGAGGCTTTCCGGATCATCATCATCGAGGATCTCGTAGTCAGGATTGTCCATCTGCGGCCGGCCGCCCTTGTAAGGATTGCTCCTGATGGTCCCGGACAGGATCACCCGCTGGCCTGGCTTGAATGTCTTCTGCATGAACGGCTGGTTGAACCACGAGCCCACCAGGATCCCGGTCTTGTCCGAAATGACCAGTTCAAAGACCTTCACCCGCTGCCGTCTGGTCTGGACGACCTCGGCAGAAACGACCTCGCCGCTCACTGTTTCAAAGGCGCCGTAGGCAAGAAGGGATATCTTTTTCAGGTTTCCCCGGTCCTCGTATCTCCAGGGCAGAGTGAACAGAGCGTCCTCAACCGTTGCAATGCCCAGTTTTCCCATCAGTTCCGCCCGCTTTGGGCCGATGCCCTTGCAGTACTGTACCGGCGTATCAAGGCGCACACCGGACGAGTCAGATGCTGTTCTCTCGACAGGGTTCGGACCCTTAACTTGCGAACGGATCATTCCTTCCCCTGCCGGCCCGATCCGTGCAATGATCTCAACAGCCCGCTGGATCTGGATCCGCTTCCGGTCGGTTGTAAGACAGTCAAATCCGGAAAAAAGACCTTCCAGTTCGGCTATGGTGCCTCTGTCGATGGGCAGGCGCCTTAATTCTTCAAGTTGTGCGTTGACGAATGGTTCCAGGTCAGAAAGGCTTTTCAGGTGGGCAAAATCATCGCGGGAGGCGAAACTAAGCGGTTTTTTCAACCTCTCCAGGATGGTCTTGAGATCGTCGGGACTCATGAATTTCTTTATTTTTTATTGAATTTATCCCTTGCAAGCGACGCAGGCATATGGTAGCATACGCCTGCTTTTTAAGCAATCATTTTTAGGTTCAGGAGGACATCCCCGTGGCAGGTAAGTGTCAAATTTGCGGTAAAGGCGCGCTCAGCGGCAACAAGGTGAGCCATGCGAACAATAAGTCCAAGAAAATATCCAAACCTAACATTCAGAGCGTCAAGACATTGAGTCCGAGCGGTGGTCACATTCGGATGCACGTCTGCACCCGCTGTATCCGTTCCGGCAAGGTCAAGAAGGTCAGTTAGATCCGTTCATCATCCTCGTCGCCAGCTCTCCGGCGGCGAGGTCGTATTTCTTTCTTCGCTTTTCTCCCCCGTTTCTGGTTCCGGTCGCGGCATCCCACACGAGGTCACACGCATGTCAGCTGACGGACCTTGAGAAACCGGTTACTATCATCCCGTGAACGCTTTGCCCGGATCCCTGGCTTCCCGGTATCTTTTCGTATCGTCCTAACAGGAGAGACGCTTCCCCATGCGACCTATACGCTCTGGAATCACGATCTCACGCGCGCAAACGGCCCTCGTCGGGCTGCTCATGGCCGCGGTCTCGATATGCGGCCTATCCTGTCACGCTCCCCGTTCAACAGGCCGACCCGATGTTCCTCTCATCCATCGTCCAAAACCCGTTCTCCGCGCAAATGATCTGGAAAGGATGATACATACGCTCATTAACCGCGAGCGCGGAAAGCGTGGCCTCTCCCAGCTCGCCGCGGACAATGATCTTGCCCGGATCGCCCGCGGTCATAGCAAGGATATGGCATCTCGCCGCTATTTCAGCCATGATTCTCCGGAAGGTCATGATTTTTCCTTCCGGTATCGGCAAGAAGGCTATACCTGTTCACTGCGCATCGGCAACACGGTCCATATGGGCGCTGAAAACATCTTTTTGAACGTCCGATACAACTCGGTCACCACGGTGAACAGGGATGCATACTATGATTGGAACTCCGAGGAGCAGATCGCGGAAACAACAGTGCGGGGCTGGATGGACAGCCCCGGTCACCGGAAGAACATCCTCACGCCGCACTGGCGGAACGAGGGCATCGGTGTCTTCCTTTCACCTGATGACAAGATATACATTACACAGAACTTCTGCTGAAGGACTGCCCGGCTGCATCATTGCCCCGGGGCTCTGGATGTTCCGCTTCCGCAGATCGCACCCTGCCGGACACACCAACTGTTGAACCGAGGAGCGAGCGCATTCCCCGCAGTTTGCTGCGGGGAGATTAAATTCGCCATTACTGTGCGGCGAAGGCGGGAAAATCACCGGAAATATAGTTCTCCAACTGATCGATAGCGGCTTCCTGGCTCCGGATGATCAAGCTGACCACATCACCGAGGCTCACAACCCCTGCTATCGCCCCGATTTCCATGATCGGAAGATGGCGAATGTGGTTGCTGGTCATCAGTACCATGCAGTCATGCAAGGTGATGCTCGGCGACGCAGAGATCGGAGGGGAACTCATAAGCTCTCCCACGGTGGTCGACCGCGATGATTTACCCTGCAAGATGACCTTCCGCGCATAATCGCGTTCAGAGAAAACACCCACTAATTTTCCCTCATCCATAACCAGAAGCGCACCCACGTTATGGTCAGCCATAACCTCCAGGGCTGCGTATGCAGTCGCACCCGGGGGCATCGCCAGATAACCATGTCCTTTGGTCTTCAGGATATCATGCACTGTCATTGTGTTATACATTATGCTTTCCTCCTTTCATCCTCGTTTCGTGATGGCGCTCGTTCATTCGTGGTCCAATAAAAAACCGGACATACCAAAGGCGATTCCTTCGGCAGCCCGGCTGTCTTTTTCAAGACCCGTTGCTTTCCGCGCCCTTCTTGATCGAGCCAAGGGCCGGCTTTATCGGGAATGGTGATATGCGCCTGTTATTAAATTGATAACACCAGACAGTCCCGCTGTCAAATTGCTATTACAATTAGCAGATAAACTCTATTTATTTTTATATGGCCGCTTGAGAAGAAAGGTTACAAGGGAGTTACCTTGAAGGAACGACTGTTGCTATTTATATCTGGTGTGTAGAGAATAGTAATAAGTCTACCTGAGAAGGAGAAACTCCGCCACGTAGAGAAGGAGAAGAACAAACCAGCCGGCGAGGATCACGAATTCGATCGTGGCCCGGTAGGATATGCTGAAGTTCTCCGTTGCCATGGTATAAACATCCTCAAGCATATCCAGTTTCTCCTTGATGTCCTTAGCCCATTCATCAAGATGATATTTCCTGGCAATGAGCGTATAGAGCCTTGCAGAATACCAATCCCCGATAAGTTTTATATTGTGCTCGATTGTTTCCGATTCAAGAATTGATTGCGTCCTGATCTCGATGATCTCCTTGAGGACCTTCCGGATATCGCGGGACCTGATCAGGGGAACGGTTTTCGGGGTCCTGAGAAGATTAAGGGTCATTTCCAGCCTTCGGTCAAGATCATCGGCGAGGATCCTTGACCTGAGCAGTTGAAGATTGGCTATCTCGAACAGTTCGATATTGCTCATGAAATCACCAGCCGCATCGAAGATGAAGGCTCCATCCCAATCAACGATAGTAATATCATCCTTGCCGTATTTCAGATAGGAAGCAAGCGTTGCTGAAACCTCCTCCTCGTCAAGCTGCTCGTTCTCGTTCTTCAAGAATGCAACGATCCTGTCTCCGTACAGGGACAGATATACTTCCGGATCACCTTGATAACCCGAGATGCAGTAAACGCTGTATTCTTCGTCAAATTCCCTATTGCACGTATATTCAGCGAGGACCTTGCGGCATTCTGTCACCAGCTTTCGCTTGAGCTCCAGGGTCGTATCAGCAAGAATGCTGTTCACGGCCACCGATGCTTCAACGACAAGCACATCCGGCAGGTATGCCTTGACCAGAAACCCAACTTCCCTGGAATCCACGTGATGCCGTTCCTGCTTGATGATCTTCTGCTTTGGGATCACATCAGGATAGCTCGGCGCGCTCCTGACGGTCCTGGTCTCAACGGTCCCCGTTGCCTCCAGGTTCATACAGGTCTGGCCGATCATGAAGACGACCAGCGTGCCGGGCAGCTCCTTGGTTGTTAAGGCCTCATTCATTTCCATATATCACTCCTCGTCGGGAACTTCGGGAGAATACGGATAGGTGTCTTCTCCCAATGACTGAATACTGAATGCAAGCAGCGACACGATCCCCCAGGCAAGCCCCACGACGACGCCGAGATCGATAATGCCGCGCCAGGGTTGTGCGACGAAGCGAAGCAGCACGATGAGCGTAATGATCCCCAGGGTAAGCGCGATCGACGTGGTCTTTCTCCGCTTAGTTGCATGGAAATAGCCCATGCAGAAAAAAGGCGCCAGAATGATATGCAATGGACGGGGATTGTGAAGGAGATAGCGCGCCCGCGCCGCAGTGCGCGGCGAAAATGCCATCTGGAAGCCTTTATAACCCTCGAAATAGGCCATGCCGAGCGCAATGACGAGAAGGGCGACGCGGTGGTACCAGGTGAGCGGGTAGGAAAAGGCCTCCTCGACCAGCGGCCAGAGCCGGAGTGTCGCGCTCAAAAGCAGCGCCAGGATGCCGGTCAGGCCCCAGACGGCCCCGAGCGTACCGAAAACAGAGTTCTTTCTTCCCATTAGAGTTCCTTCGAGCCGTCGTGATGCACGCGACGATGCCGCGTTATTTTCCGAGCAGGATCGAGCCCTGCGTATAGAAGGTTCCGGCGACCGCTCCGATCATGAGGCATGCAAGCGTTGCTGCCACGAGCGAGCGAAAGCCCACCCGGGCGAGATCACGCGTACGCGATGGCGCCAGCGCCGCAGTGCCGCCGACGAAGATCGCCACGGACGGCACGTGCGCGAACCCGCACAGGGCATACGCCGCGATCAGCGCAGAACGCGGGTTCTGGATCTTGTGGGCAGCCAGGGCCGCCGCAAGGTCCTGGTAGGACTGTACTTCCGTCAGGATCGCCCGTTCTCCGATCAGCCGGGCGACGATCGAGGCATCGGCTGACGGCACGCCGATGATCAGCGCGAAGGGATAGAACAGATAACCCAGAAGACCCCGGAGCGTCCAATCCACCGAAATGCCGAGCATTGAGTTGACCTGGCCACCGATAGCCGTAACGATCATATCGAGCAACGCGACCAGACCCAGAAGCGCCAGAAGCAGCGCTATGATACCGATCACCAGTTTGAATCCCGCATCGGCGCCGTTGATGACCGCCTCCATGAGCGTTGACTCTTTCTCGTAGTGCGGATGAACAACGACACCCAGGGTCTCCGGCCTGCCCGTCTCGGGAAGCATCAGCTTGGACATGATGATCGCCGCGGGTGCGCCCAGGATCGACGCCGAAACGAGATGCCCCGCGATCGTCGGGAACTGCTGCTGAAGGATGAATACATAGAGCGCCATGACGCTCGAAGCGATGGTGGCCATCCCGCCGGTCAGGATGGTGCAAAGTTCTGAGTTCGTCATCGTCGCAAGGTGCGGACGGATGACCGTGGCGGACTCGACGCCCACGAAGATGTTGGCCGCTGTGCTGAGCGCTTCAGCCCCGCTGATCCGCATCAGCCGTGTGAAAGCACGGGAGAACAAACGCACGAGCCAGGGCAGTACGCCGATGTAGTAAAGCACGGCCATGAGGCTGGCGAAAAAGACCACCGTGGGCAGCGCCTGAATGGCAAGGATGAAGCCGATGGACTCCTCACCCATCTCGTTCTTCATGCCTGGCGGAAGAGCAAGCCTGCCGAAGAGGAACTTCGTGCCCGCCATGGCGCTGTCCAGTACTTTTCCCACGCCATCGTTCACGACCAGGAAGGCCTTTGCCCCGGATGGGACCACGAAGATGAAGACCGCGAAGACCAGCTGAAGCGCCGTCCCCCAGATCACAACACGCCAGTTGACAACGCGGCGGTCCGTCGACAGGGCCCAGGCAACACCCATCAAAACGAATATCCCCATGAAACTGATCAGATTGTACATGAATGATAGGTCTCCCTCTTACACGGGTACTGTGCTGACCGCGAGAAAATCCTCCATGGTCAGCCTCATGCGACGCGCGATAACATCTTCAACGCGATGCTGCGCATCATGATCGCTGCAGTGGTATCGGATGAGATCGCCATGACAGCTTTTTCGATGACCAGAACCTGCTTCTGCTCGCCGCTCAATCAAAAGGGTCATCCTGATCAGCAGGCATGGGGGGGTTCTTTGCAATATATCCACCCAAGAGACCGGCGGGGACCATGCCCCCAACATGCAAAAACCCGTACCAAAGTGGCAAGTCCGGCTCCCAGCACAAGAAGCTCAAAATCAGCCCCATCACGGCAACGACCCCTGCGTGAAGGATATGGGACTGACCCGCCGTTTGAGCCGCGAAATAACCGCCGATGAACGTAAAACCCAGGATCCCGATCAATCTGAGCATCAGTCCGCTGAGGCTGTGGATCCGAGGTAGAAGTTCGTTGTCGGGGATGCCGCTTGCCGACATCACAATGATCAGTACCATTCCTGTTGCAACAGAGCCGATCATCTCGGTCATCACCCCTACAATGACGGCAATGGGATTTATTCCCGACCTTAAAGACATTCGCACATCCCTTTCACAGCCGCTCTGTGCTATGTTACAGAGTAAACTGCCTCTCGCGTGCATGCTATTTTCGTGTTCTTAAGAATATCGCTATGGTCAAATATGTTTAGTATACGCTCCTAGGAAAATAATTCCAGCCATTTGCGACTGCTCATCACGTGTAGAAGTGTAACGCCTTCCCTCAATCACAGGGAGGCCACCCACCTGATACCTGTGTAGGAATGTAATGTTTTTCTAAAATTATTATAGATAGATGATGGTGTTATTATAACTTCAGTTTGACAGGCCTTCCATTACATGTTATCCATTGCATAAGAGAGTTAATGGTGCTTTTGTCGTTTTCTGGCCCTGAGCCCCCTACAGTGAATCGACCCATTTGATCAACATCGGGCGAGAAACAACGGGTCGTGGCCATCCAAGATCATTCAGCCGGGTCGTCTCGGGACAGTGTCCTGTGGACTGCCCGGTTTTTTATTCGTTCGATGCAACTTTTATAGAAAGGAGGCTGCCTGCCGATTTATCATCCTGCATTTCCTGGTGAGGAAGTCCCGGTGAAAGCGGCAATCCGTCCCGAGCACACTGTTAAGAACCAGGAGACGGAGATGCCAGCGAAATAATGTAATAACTTACATCTTTAACTACGGGAGGATGAGATGATCACGGTCATGAGGGCATTGGTAATCAGTTGCATGCTGTTGTTCAGTCTAAGACAGTTCCTGCCCGATATCGTCAAGCAGTTCGATGTGCTGGGGCTGGTCGGCCTGGCATTTGTGCTATCTATGTTCTGGGCAGCCGGGACGAGCACCTATCGGCATATTAAGGAAGTTCGGAGCCGCGCGCAGCAGCATACATAGGCGCCTTATCGAGAGGGAGCCTGCATCGTTCTTCCTTTCAGGGCGGCTGAGACGGGAACACCGTCGCCGCTCAAGCGCATTTTACTCAGCAGGTCCCGCGCGCCGCGATCAGCGGTGAGCATCTCACGGGCAGAAGGCGAATATTGCCCTGCCCTTCTTAAGTGCGGTGCGCCTCGCGGCGTATTCCCCCGCAGCATGACTGGACATACCAGCCAACCGGTCATGATCAACAGATCCTGGGCAGCATCTCACCCTGGAGCATATCAATGATGCGGCTCCCTCCAGCAGCGGTCTCGAGCAGCACCATTCCCGGTGCCGAACGGTCAACCGTACCGATCACTGCGGCGTTCCTGCCATATTCATGCGTCCTCATCGTCAAGACGATCGCCTCCGCGACGCCGGGATCGACCATGGCCACCAGGATGCCTTCGTTTGCCACGTAGAGCGGATCGAGTCCCAGGAGACTGCATGCTCCTTTCACCTGCGGCGGGACAGGTAGCACCTGTTCGCGTATCCGGATGCAGAGCCCTGACTCAAGTGAAGCCTCCTTCAGTGTGGTAGCAAGGCCTCCTCGCGTAGGGTCCCGCATGAATCGTATCTTATCGGTCGCCTGATACATTACCTTTACAAGACTGTTCAGCGGTCGCGTGTCGCTCTTGATGGGCGGTTCGAACGTGAGCCCGTTCCGTTCGGCAAGGATCGCGACGCCGTGGTTCCCCAACTCTCCGCTGATGATGACCGCATCCCCTTCGCGGATATTGGCCGGTGAAATAGAGATACCGTCCGCAAGTGAACCGATGCCCGACGTATTGATGAACACGCCGTCCGCCTTCCCCTTGTTCACGACCTTGGTGTCTCCCGCAACGATCGTGACGCCTGCCTGTTTGGCGGCTGCAGCCATGCTTGCGATGATCTTCTTGAGATCTGCAAGCGGGAATCCCTCTTCGATGATGAACCCCGCGGTCAGGTACAGCGGCACCGCCCCGGCAACGGACAGGTCGTTCACGGTGCCGCAGACCGCGAGGTCTCCGATATTGCCGCCGGGAAAGAACAATGGCGAAACAACATAGGAATCGGTCGAATAGGCCAGTTTCTTTGAATGGACATGAATAACGGCGGAATCGCCTGCGCCTGCGTTCCCAAATGCCGGGTTGAAGTGTTCCTGGATAAGCGTGTGCATCAGTTTTCCGCCGCTGCCGTGACCAAGAAGTATCTTATCCATAGAAAACAAACCTCTGCCACGAAGTCACCAAGACACCAAGAGAGCACAACGATTTAATTTCCGTTCTTAGA
>CAKKRC010000045.1 GCA_919902495.1 Nitrospiria bacterium | reverse complement strand
TCGGTGATCGCGGTCTTGATGCGGTAGACGTCGTAGTTCACGTTCACGCCGTCGGCAACCGCCTGCTCGTGGCCGTACTCCATCACGAGATTTTGATTAAAGAACCCGAAGGTCTGCTTGTTCGGCGTGGCAGTCAGGCCGATGATGGAGGCGTCGAAGTATTCGAGCACCTGGCGCCAGAGGTTGTAGATGGAGCGGTGGCACTCGTCGGTCACAATGATGTCGAAGGTCTCGATGGGTATGGCGGGGTTGTATTCCAGGGGCGGGACTTCCTTATAAACGGTATCCAGACCCTGCGCGGACACCTCGTCCCCTTCCTCGGGCAATTCCACGCCTTTGAGCATGGAGTACAATCGTTGTATCGTGCAGATGCAGACCCGGGCGGTGGTATCGAGCGTATTAGACGTGAGGCGCTGGGCGATGTACTCTTCCGTGAACTTGAAGTTGTTGTAGGGCGAGAGGTACTGCTGGAATTCCTTCAAGGCCTGCCTGCCGAGATTGCCACGGTCAACGAGGAACAGGACCCGTTTGGCCCCGCCGAACTTGATCAAGCGGTACAGGAAGTTGATGGCAGTGAAGGTCTTGCCGCTTCCCGTCGCCATCTGGATGAGAGCGCGGGGACGGTTCTCGGAAAGCGACTTTTCGAGATTCTTTATCGCCACTATCTGCGCTGGCCAGAGGCCGTCTTCGATCAGGGGCGGCATCTGGCGGATGCGGGAAAGAAGAGTTGAGGTGCCGCCATAGAGAGGCGTTCTGAACGCTGCCCGGTCATCAGTAGCAGGAACGCCGTCTTCAAGCCACTTGGCCATTGTATCCGGTT
Organism: Nitrospiria bacterium; assembly: GCA_919902495.1. GTDB lineage: Bacteria > Nitrospirota > UBA9217 > UBA9217 > UBA9217 > JAAXXJ01. Next base: position 134,165 of record CAKKRC010000045.1, on the reverse strand, counting down.
GGTGAAATGAAAAGACGTTGCGGGAACAAGGCTCGGGGTCGAAGCCATTGGTGAATTTGGTTTCGATGCCTGTTGATTCATAACAGAATGGAAGAGGCCGGGTCCATGCGGGTAGGGTGTCTGGCAATCCTTTGCTGTATTTCGCGGACTGGATCTCAACGCCCGTGAGTGTGGAACCGGCTTTCTTTGCTTCGATCACGCCCGCTGCCTGGCCGTCGACATAGAGCAGGTAGTCCGCAGTGCCATAACCGGATTTCAGCTCGAACTCGCGGATAGCCACGCCCTGTTTCGCGTACAGGTTGACCGCTTTCGCGTCCTGAACAACCCACCCTGCTGCCACCAGCATGCGGTCGATCTTTTCACGGGCTATGTCTTCTGGGCCAAGGGGCATGATGACACGAAGATAGTACAGGAAGGTGCAAATTGCAAGCTTGATTTGGCAGCTCCAAGTGGAAAGAACACACCTACCCGTTTGCGTAGGTACGCCTCATATTCTCCTTAGATTACCGACAGCCTTATCTGCCTCTATCCCTCTCATTTCCAATCTTCCTGCAGATCCGTACGCGCGACACGACCACCTCTACCTTAATCAACCTGTTGATATTCAATACTATCTATGTTATCTTAACAATCATGCAAGAGCTTCTGCGGCAACTGCCGTCTGTTGATGAAGTACTTAAAGATGACCGGGTCAGGACCTGGCTGGGAACGCATCCCCGCATTCTGGTCCTTGATGCCATCAGGGTCGCGCTGGAGCGGAAACGAAAAGCCATCATCGACAGGGCCGGAAAAGGCTCGTCCGACATCGACCTTACCGTTTACGCTGTCCTGAACACCGCCGAAGGCATCCTATCCGAACTTTCCGAACCAAGCCTCCGTCCCCTCATCAATGCCACTGGCGTAGTAGTGCATACGAACCTGGGACGCTCGATCCTTTCCGAAGCCGCTATCAGCCGGGTCATCGAAGTGAACCGCAGCTATTCGAACCTCGAGTATGACATTCAGGCCGGCGAGCGCGGGAAGCGATATACCCATATCGAAGGCATCCTGAACCGGCTCACCGGCGCCGAAGCCGCCACAGCGGTGAACAACAACGCTGCTGCCGTGCTGCTCTGCCTGAACACCCTTGCCCGTGGCAAGGAGGTCATCGTCTCGCGCGGCGAGCTGGTGGAGATCGGCGGCTCCTTCCGCGTGCCCGAGGTCATGGAGCGGAGCGGGGCTGTCCTGCGCGAGGTGGGCGCCACGAACAAGACCCACCTCAAGGACTATCAGAAGGCGATCAATGAGGACACCGGCCTGCTGCTCAAGGTCCACACAAGCAATTATAAGATCGTAGGCTTCACGAAAGAGGTCTCGCCTGCCGAACTTGCCGCTCTGGGCAAGAAGCACAAGGTCCCGGTGATGTGGGACCTCGGGAGCGGCAGCATCCTCGATCTCGCTTCCTACGGCGTGGGCGACGAACCCACGGTGAAACAGGCCATGGACGCCGGCGTGGACATCCTCACCTTCAGCGGCGACAAGCTCCTGGGCGGCCCCCAGGCGGGCATGATCATCGGGAAGAAACAATACCTCGACGCTATCCGTTCGAATCCCCTTGCCCGTGCCCTGCGCATCGACAAGATGACCCTGGCGGCGCTCGAGGCCACACTCAACCAATATCTCGACGAGGAAAAAGCGATACGCGACATCCCGACACTCTGGATGCTGACTCAGCCGCTGTCTGAGATCCAGCGTAAGGCTGAACTCCTCGCATCAGGCATCAAGTCTCTCGGTGACAGCAAGCTCAACATCGCGATCCAGGACGATCTTTCCCAGACCGGCGGCGGGGCATTGCCGACGGGCAAGCTCCCGACAAAGGTCGTCGCCATCAGCCACAAGTCGCTCAGCGCAAACCAGATCGAATCGAAGCTCAGGCTCGGCAAACCTGCCATCATCACCCGGATCAAGGAAGGCATGGTCCTCTTCGACCCACGGACGCTGAATGACGGGGAGATCGGGAAGATCGTGGAAAGCGTGAAAGCGATATTGACAATCACAGATGGCCAAAAGTAGGAGTCTCTTCGCGACGCAGATGAAATCCAAGTCTTTGGAATGCGGTTTTCTCGCAAAGGCGCCAAGCTCGCAAAGAAAGTCCAGATCAACTGAAAACCTTATCGGACGCTGATAGACTGCTGCTGATCAAGGCTCTGCGCTCATGAAGACAAGCCAGATCGATTTGCCTTCATATCCAGAATTCAAAGATTCCCTTTGCGTCTTTGCGTCTTTGCGAGAGATGCCTTTTCTGTCTTTTTGTCATCCTTGCTTATAATAATTTAGTTCTTCTCCTGTTTCCTGAATTCTGAATACTGTCTCCTGACTCCTGCATCTTATGAAATACACCATCCTCGGCACAGCGGGCCACATCGACCACGGCAAGTCCACCCTCGTCAAGGCCCTCACCGGGACCGACCCCGACCGGCTCAAGGAAGAGAAGGAGCGCGGCATCACGCTCGACCTGGGCTTCGCGTCGCTGGACCTCCCGTCCGGAAACCGCCTCGGCATCGTGGACGTTCCGGGCCATGAAGGGCTGATCAAAAACATGCTGGCAGGCGTGGGCGGCATCGACATCGTCATGCTCGTGATCGCCGCAGACGAAGGCATCATGCCGCAGACGCGGGAGCACCTTGCCATCTGCGACCTGCTCCATGTCAAGAAGGGACTCATCGCGCTCACCAAGATGGACGCGGCTGAAAAGGACTGGCTGGCGCTCGTGCAGGAGGAGGTCCGGGATTTCGTGAAGGGCACCTTCCTCGAAAAGTCCCCCATCGTTCCCGTCTCGGCAAAGACCGGTGAGAACCTCGATACCCTCAAGCAGGAACTGGACAAGCTCGCGAAAGAGGTGGCGCCGAAGTCGCCCAACGGCATCCTGCGTCTCCCCATTGACCGGGTCTTTACGATGAAAGGCTTCGGCACGGTCATCACCGGCACCCTTCTCTCAGGAACGATCAGCCAGGACCAGGAAGTGGACATCCTGCCAAAGGGAACCACCACGAAGGTGCGCGGCATCCAATCCCACAACCAGGCTGCCCAGCGCGCGGTAGCCGGCCAGCGGACGGCCGTCAACCTCCAGGGCATCGAAAAGGACCATATCTCGCGCGGCGACACCATCGTGACCAAAGGGTTCTTCACGACAACAAGGAACGTGGACGCGTCCCTGAAAATGCTTGAGCAGGCCACCCGCGGTATCAAGACAGGCACTCGCATCCGGTTCTACAACAACACCCAGGAGTCCATCGGCCGGACCGCGCTCATCGGAACGAGCGAACTGAATCCGGGCGACGAGGGTTATGTACAGTTCCGGCTCGAACAGCCGGTCCTCATCCAGCATGGCGACCGGTTCATCATCCGTTTTTACTCCCCTATGGAGACCCTCGGCGGCGGTATGGTCCTGGATCCCCATCCCCGGCGCCACAAGACGAGCACGATGGCAGGCTCTGTAAAGAACCTCACGGTCCTCGAAAAAGGGGGCCTCGAAGATAAACTGGCGGTCATCGTGGCGGGCAAGGCCCTGGCAGGAATGGAGGAATCGGCCATCCTCGGATCCATTGCCGCGGATAAACAGGAGATCACGAACGCCCTTTCCGCCCTCGCCCAGAAGAAGGCCATCGTCCGCGTTGACAATCTCTACGTCCACAGCAGCCAGCTGGCGATACTCGAACAAAAGGTCCTTGACCTGATCGCCGATTTCCACAAGGCGAACTCGCTGAAGCCCGGCATCGACAAGGAAGAAGTGAAAGGCCTTCTTAAAGCAAGGCTTCATCCCCGGGCCTTGAGCATGGCGATCGACGGTTTGATCAGAAGGAAACAGGTAGAGACCGAAGGCTCGAAGCTTAAGCTCCCGGGATTCAAGCCGGCCGTTGGCAAGGACCAGGGGATATTCAAGGACAAGATCGTCGAGGCCATAAAAAAAGGAGGGAGCCAGCCGCCTGTCAGGGAAGAGCTTCCCGCTCTTTTCGGCATCACGGACAAGGACGCCAAGGACCTTCTCAAGCTCCTGGCCGACGAAGGCCGCGTGGTGCGCATCAACGATTCTCTGTATCTGGACAAGTCGGTCCTCGAAGCGATCAAGGCGGACATGGTCAAGCACCTGCAGGAGAAAAAGGAGATCGTCGTCGCCGAGTTCCGGGACATCGCCAGGACCTCCCGCAAGTTTGCTGTTCCCCTTCTCGAATACTTCGATTCACAGAAGCTGACCCAGCGGGTCGGTGATAAGAGAGTGTTGAGGTGATGGTCAGGATCGATCCGCATTGTATTTCTTCCGAGTGGAGCCCCCACCGGCATCCCGACTGGTCGGGACTCATTACGCGACCTCCCGCGAATTCCGCATTCCTCCCCCGGCGGGCGCCGGGGGATTCCAATTCGCAGGGATTGCGGTTTACCCCATGACGGACCAAAGCGATAAAAGACTATCTCATTGCTCTATCTGCGGAAGACGGCTCAGTATGAAAACACCTGCGGGTGACGTTCTATGGCAGCAAAGTCTCGTCGATGAAAAAGGCATCTACTGCGATACCTGCTATAGATCATTGGGAAAGACTGCCAAGAGCAAGAATCAGCCTCGCGCATAGAGGATGCCTGACGGAATAGGCATACCTTGCTCGTTTGAAAGGATCGAATCTATGGGTTTTGAGAATGATATCAAGAATGCCATCGGAGACCACGGGATTTGGAAGAAGAAACTGAAAAGCGCGGTCGATACGGGGAAAATAGCAGATGAGATCTCAACAATACGATCTGACGATTCCTGCGATTTCGGCAAGTGGCTTCACCGGCCGTCAACAATGGATAACCAGAAGGATTCCAAGCATTATAAAAAGGTATGTAAGTTACATGCCGATTTTCATGAAAAGGCGGCACTGGTCGCCCAACTTGCCGTCGCAGGCAATAAAACCGCGGCTATGAAAATGCTGGATGTGAACGGGGAATATGTCGAGGCGTCGGCCACGCTTACCGCTGCCATGTTAGCCTGGCTGAAAGAGACAAAATCAGAACGATAGCCTTGACTTGAAGCGATACACGTTGTATCTAATGAGGGTTCGTGCCTCCTGTTTATAGCATCCTTGATCAAGGAATGACCCATGACGGGAAGTATGCGTACATGTTGATATGCCGATATGCCCTTTCGGCCGCTCTTCTTCTAGCGCTGTCATTGCTTCAAGGCTGCGCGCTTGGCAAGCAGCTTCAGGCCGATACAGCGGACCCAAAGACGATCAGGGGGACCTATGACCTCCTTCTCTACGGATGCCGCTATCCGAGCGACTACGAGCATGCAGCTTTTCTGATCTCTTCTGACGCAAAATATCCTGTCAGCCTGTTCGTATCTGATACGTCGTATAAAGTGAAGAAACGACTCCCGGCTGAGCTGGCCCTCTCCGAGGCATACGCTTTCGTTCGCTGCGGGATCCATACGATCGAAGAGACGCGGGTGCAGAGGATCGCCGATGACGGCGGCGGTACGATCGGATATGAGGTTCTCCCCCGATATCTCACCCTGGATTTTCTCGGTACCGACCCCCTGCTGGTGAACTATTCCCTGAAGGACGGAAAGGTCACTGTCTATATACAACTTTCCCCTTTTATTGAACGAAAACTGAACCTGCAGAATGTTTCGGGATCATCGGGAGGAAATTAGGCATACGCGCTGCGTGAGGACGGCGGATATCACTTGCCGCGAGTTTTCGGTTCGGTCAACGCTGCTGCACTTCCTCGATCTTTACAACGTTCTCGTACCAGGACACGACGGGCACTCTCCATCCATATTTTTTTATCCGGACGACCTTTCCTTTCAAGCGAATCGCATCGTTCTGGATCGTGCCGGAATTGAACTTGAACCGGTACTTGGCGTCGTAGTTCACGAACGGCCGCTCTTCGGTCGCGATCATGAACATGTCGTCCACTTTCGTCATCTGCGCATCGGTGATCCTCGTCATGATCGTGTCCGCCACAAAATAGCTGTACAGCCCCAGCAGGACCAGTAACGCGATGCAGATCACAATAGCCTTGGTTCTGAGAGTATGCATCACTTCAGCCATGTTTCCCTCCGCACACTACCCTGCCATTGAACTGTAGACCAATGAACGCAACCAGCCTGTTGAAATGATCAAAAGCCTTCCGTCTCCCCGGCTACGATCTGCGCTTGTCCACCACGTACAGGCTTCGCTGGAACGATTTTGCATATTCTTTAAGTTCTATAGCGACCGCTGACATCTCCAGGGGGCTGCTGAATGACCGCTGCAGGTTCGTGACCACGGCGATGCTGATGGTCATGATAGGAAACCTCATCTCAACACCCTGCCGGGACTTTCCCGATATATACGCGTTCTGCCTGTCCAGGTCGCTGTAATGCTGCGGTGCCATCCGGTCGAACTGCGCGATGATCTCATCACACAGTCTATTCATGCACTCGGGGCTGGTTACCGCGACAAAATCATCTCCCCCGATATGACCTACGAAGTCCGACGGCGTTCCGAATGTTTTCGCCGCAAGGTCGATGATCCTTGCCGTCTCAACGATCACATCATTTCCAACGGTATATCCGTACCGGTCATTGACCGACTTGAAATTGTCAATATCCATCACGCATAGGGCTATCGGCTGCTTGCTGTCCAGCCTTCTTTGAATATCCTGTTCGATCGCGATGCCGCCCGGGAGCCGTGTCAGCGGACTTGCATCCCGGTACATTTCCTCAAGCTTCTTCAGACGCATCCGCATCGTATCGAATGCACGGTCCAGATCGCCGATCTCGTCCTCAGCGTGCAAATGTGAGGCATAATCGAAATCTCCTTCGGCAACATGTCCGGCCGCGGTCTTGAGCTTGCGCAGCGACGAAGCTATATACAGGGTCACGAGCAAACTTGCCAGGATACTGAAGACCGTACTGAGCGTACAGAGGACGATCGTCGTCCGTAACGTTGATCGCGTGGAGGAATCGATCGTTCGCATCTGCTCATCCCGTGAGGCCCTGAGCCTCGGCGGGATCGACCGGATAAGCTCGAATAACCGCTCCACAACGTCGCTCATGTCGCCATTCGACAGCTCCTCGGCCGCTGTGATCTTTCCTTTCCGGACATAAGCCGTCATCTCGAGATAGAGATCGCCGTATCGTGCGTGCAGCTTTTCGATGGTCTCAAGCGGCAGATCGCTGGTCTGGCCGGTCCGTTTCAGTTCCTCAAGGTTCGCGTTGAATTCCTTTGCCCGTTCCCAGTACAGATGGCTGAGGTCCTGTCTCCGGAGGATCAGATATCGTTTCTCGTACGTGTTCTGGGCAAGGAGCGTTTCGATCAGCCTGCCTGCCGCCGTAGCGCCGGGAATATTGACCGTAACGATGCTCCTGCTCAAAGCGTTGATCTTTGAGAGGTTAATCAGGACAGAGCTGAACACGGTGACGGTAAGAACGACAAGGACCGCGTAGCCGACGAGGATCTTTCCGGCTATCGTCAGCCGGGAAAAAGGCTTCCAATCAAAGAGCCAGGCAATTCCACTCCATTGAGATGGTTCCATCATCTGTTCCGGTTCCCCGTGAGATCCCTGTTCTCTCTCTGTGGCATGATCTGTTATGATTTACTAACTGCCATTAAGATACGACACCGGCGTTCTTGACAAGGCGAACCGAGGATTTCTCCCGTTTGCCGTCTTTTCTCGTTGCATCCGTGATTTACTTGCTTCCCTAGTGAATACAGTAGCAGACCTCCATGGTGAAGTCAACGCTCTGAGATGCTGCAGCAGAAAAGCCCTTCATTAGTGCATAATGAAGGGCTTGTATTGCTACCAGCGGTCCCGTATCTGATCCCGGCCATCCCGAGATCAACCCGCACCAGACGATCCTGCCGCATAACGCGGGGACGCGGCCTGCTAAACGTTCTCGGCCATTTCCCAGACCCCGCAGGGGCAGATGCCCGCGCAGAATCCGCAGCCGATGCAGCGGTTCTCATCGACAACGTACTCGAATGACTTGTTGGGGAGTGTCTTGCGCGTGATAGCGCCGTAGTAGCACGACTCAACGCACATGCCGCAGTCGCGGCAGGACCCGCAACTCATGCAGCGGTCGGCCTCCTTCTTCGCCGAGAACTTTCCCACCATCCTGCAGACCTCGTAGTACTGGGTCTTGATGCGCTCGTAGGGGATCACCCGCCGTTCCTCGGGGATGTAATCGAAGTTCATCAGCTGTGCGTTGATCGCATCCGCGGCTACCTTGCCCTGGCCGATCGCATGGGTCACAAGGCCCGGCTTTGTCGCATCGCCGATGGCAAAGACCTTCACATCCGAGGACTGGCCGAGCTCGTTCACGACTATGTAGCCCCGGTCGGTGTGGACCTCTGCAGGCAGGAAGTCAAGTACCGGTTTCTCGCCGATCGAGATGATCACCAGATCAGCATCGATGCTGGTGCCGTCCTTGAAATAGAGCTTTTTTGCCCTGGCGTCATACCGCTCGGTTACCTTCGGGAACAGGATCTGGGTACCCTTCTGCTTCGCCAGCTCCTGTTCCTTGCCGAAGCTGGCCGGCTTTTGCACGTCAACAGCGGTCACGGTTCCCGCTCCGTGGTCAAATGCCTGGCAGGCGATGTCCATGCCCACGTTGCCCGCGCCGATCACGACGACCTTCTGACCTTTCAGGTCCTTCGGCTTGCCGAAATTGATCTCCTTGAGGTAGTCGATGCCCTTTACCACGTCCTCGTGTCCCGGGAAGGGTATGACACGGCCTTCATGGGCGCCGACGGCAACGACCACCACATCGTGGTCCTTATAGATCTTGTCGTACTTTTTCCGGTCCACAGGAGATTTCACGTGGACATGCACACCGATCTCGGCAAAACGGGAAAGCTCCTTGTCCAGGATCTTCTTCGGCAGGCGTTCGCGAGGAATGCACATCTCGAGCTTGCCGCCGATCTTGCTGCCGGCCTCGTAGAGGTCTACGGAATGGCCCTTCAGGCCCAGCTGCCATGCCGCTGAAAGGCCGCCGGGACCGCCGCCTATGACGGCCACACTGAAACCCGTGGCCTTCGCTTTTTTCGGGGCCTTGATGTCCAGCGCGACGGCGCCGTATTCCTTGATGTTGAGCGGCTGGTCGATCCTTCCGCGGGTGCAGTCGGTCATGCAGAGGTTCGGGCAGACAGTGCCGCAGACCGTTGCCGGGAGCGGGCTGTACTTAAGCACGAGCGACAGGGCCTCGGCTGTCCTCCCCTGCCGCAGGAGGGTCGCGCGCTTGTGCGACGGGATGCGCGACGGGCAGGCATAGGCGCACGGCGGCAGGTACTGGTCGTTCTTCCAGCTCGGCTTCCAGCGACGCTCCTCACCGGTGGTGACATAGGGCAATACGGACCGGTCATGGGTCAGATAGGCGCCGAACATTCCCCCCGTGCCAACTTCCTTCTCCCAGACGTTCAGGCGGAACTCGGTCAGGCCCATCTTGAGCTTGCCCCTGACCTTGGCCCGTTCGGCAGGGGTAGAGGCGATGAGTTTCTTCCAGACAGCTATGTCCTTGGTCAGTTCTTCGTAGAAGGACATACGGTCAATGGCTTGAAGGTAAGGCTTCATATTCGCGGTGAGCCACTCCCAGTCCTGGGGAGTAAGGTCCATGAGCTTCACGGCTCCCTTGCTGTAGTCCTTGATGGGGCCGCGGAAATAGATCGTACCGCCGACCATGCCCACACAGGGTCGATATCCCAGGACATTCTCCGGATCGCGCGGGTCCACGCCGCAGACAACGGCGATGCCTCCGGCCTTGAACTCGGCGAAGGAGTCCCCTACTCCCCGGAAATACCAGGACTCGAGGTCTGAAAAGCGCGGGTTCTTCTTGGTCATGGTGTCGCAGCGCGCGCCGCCGCCGCCCTGCACATACAACTTGCCCTGGGCAGCCGCGTTGTGCGCACCGTTGGCCACATCGCCGAGAACCGTGATGACCGAGCCGCAATTAAGCCACCCGGTGTCGTCGGAAGTAGAGCCCTTCACGACGATCTCGGTCGTGTGCATGCCCATGCTGCCGACACGCTGCCCGGCGGTGCCCTCGATGGTCACCTTCACCGCGCCGAATTGCGGCCATATCCTGCCGCCGATGCCATGCTGGCCGTCGGCCTTGACCGTGATCTCCCTTGCTCCGTCCTTGATGGCCTTCTGGAGCTGTTCTTCGAGAACTTTGGAGGAGACCCGTTTTCCGTCTATATTGCCCTGAATGATCATCGTTCCCTCAACGCAGTAATGAAGAGATTGCGAAATTTAGTGATTATGTGAATCAGGAAAGCCGTCAACTCAATTTCCCAATAACTAGTTACTAATCACTATTAACATACGTAACTGATAGACAGCCGGTCCGCGATGTCCTTGTCGCCGACGCCCAGCGCGTCGGACATGCCGATGGGGAGCTCGGTGCTCCTGCCCAGCGGCGCGAAGATCTTTTTGAGTTCCACGTCGGCCGACTTGAAGACCTCGACCACCCGTTCGGCGACCTTGTCGGGATCGAGCCTGCGGTAGAGCTTCGGGTCCTGCGTGGTGATTCCGCGCGGGCACCTGCCGAGATTGCAGACGTTGCACCGGTTGTGTTCATCGCCGAAGCAGCCAGCCGCGGTCTGCATGATGTACTTCCCGATGTCCACCGCCGATGCCCCCAGCATGATGAGCGCCGCAGCGTTGGCAGCGAGACTGCCGGTCTTTCCCACGCCTCCGGCCGCAATAAGCGGCAGTTCATTCTGTTTGCCCTGCTTTACGAGGTCCAGGTAGCAGTCACGTATGTTCGTAGCGATGGGATGCCCCATCTTGTCCATGGACACATTGTAAGCCGCTCCGGTGCCGCCATCCTCGCCGTCGATGCAGAGCGCGGCCGCGTAGGGGTTCCGCGCCAGGTTATTGAGCACTGCCCGCGCCGTCTTGCTGCCCGAGATCTTGGGATACACGGGCACGCGGAATCCCCAGGCCATGGACATGGACTGGATCATCTTGGCGACGGACTCCTCGATGGAGTATTGCGTCTGGTGAGTGGGCGGTGAAGACAGGTCAACGAACTGCGGTACGCCGCGGATCTTGGCTATGAGCCCGAGCACCTTGTACGCCTGGAGCAGCCCGCCGTCGCCGGGTTTGGCTCCCTGGCCGTACTTGATCTCGATGGCGCAGGGGTCCTCGACCATGTCGGGCAGCGCCCGGATGATCTCGTCCCAGCCGAAATAGCCCGAGGCGATCTGAAGGATGAAGTACTTCATGTAGCGCGATTTCAAGAGCGAAGGCGGCATGCCGCCCTCACCGGAGCACATAACCACCGGCAGGCCTTCGACCTCGTTCAGGTACGTGATGCCCATGGCGAGCCCCTCCCACATATGGGGAGAAAGTGCGCCGATGGACATGCTTCCGATGCGGATCGGGTAGATCTCCCGGACCGGCGGAACGAACTCACCAGCGCCGATGGTGAGCCGGTCCCCGTCCACCTTGATGGGCAGGTGCTCCGCCGGGAGATTCCTGCCGAGGAGCGTCCTGATGCGGAACTCGTGTCTGCCTGCGTCGAGCGCCGGGTCAGTGAGCATGGAGATGCGCGTGAACTTGAGCTTATCAAGCGTCGAGACCGAAGGGTCGTTCCTCCGGCCGCCTCGCATGTAAGGAATGCCGCCTTTGTTCTTAACATGGTAGAACTTATGCTGGAAGTTGTACTCCGGGAAGATGGCGTCCGTGGGGCAAACGAGCGTACAGGTCCCGCAGCCGATGCAGTAGCGTTCGATGTCCGTGACCTGCTTGACCACGTGGGAAACGGTTCGCGAGACCTTGGGCGTCGGGTTGTCTCCTTCGGAGCGTACGAGCCGCTGAATGGTCACCGCGGGCTCGATGGCCTTCATGGGGCAGACGGCGGTACAGCGGCCGCAGCGGGTGCAACGGCCCTCGCGCCACTGAATGATATAGGGGAACTCCTTCAGCGTGAGCTGATGGTTCTGATCTAGCCGTGAAGCTGATTCCATACCTTGACCTCCAGCGCACCGGGCGCGATGATGACCGTGTCGTACTTCATGGGGAAGATGTCCGTGGTCCTGTCCCTATCCGGGACCGCCCGGTCCACGCCGCACACCTCGGACATGAGCGCGTACTTTCCGGGTTTTCCGCCGACCGCGCCGGGACGGAGCTTCTTCGCGTCCTGCACCATGAAGACGAAGCCGTCGGGGGTGAAACCGATGACGCAGTTGGGGCCGTCGATACAGAGCGGTCGAAGCGATTTTTTGATCAGCCGGAGCGCCGCCGCGTCGGACCGCATCTCGATCTCGCTCTCTTTGAGCGGCGTGATGACGTCCTTATAATAATGGAGGGGATAACCGAGGGTCCTGTTGGTGAAGTGAAGGATATGCGTGAAGACCTCGGAATCCGAGTTGTAGCCTATGTACCCGGGATTGCCGCGGCCGGAAAGGTACTCACGGATCGGAACGAAAGCGGTATTCTCACCGTTCGTCATGGTGCCGTAGCCCTGAATGAAGAAGGGATGGCACGAGTAGAGATAGATGGCATAGTTCGTGTTCTGCCTGCCCTGGGCGAGAATGATCTTTGCCGAAATGTCTGATTTGTCCAATCCGAAGAACTCGCCGACATGGAGCGGATCGCCAACTTCCTTCAAGGTTAGAACATCGGGATAGAACGAAAAGACGAAGATCGACTCGTCAGTCTCGCCGATCTTTCGCAGGGCCAGCCGAGTATTCATGAGCAGGTCTTCCTTCTCAGTCATCGGTTTGTCCCGGTAGCTCTCGGGATAATCGTACACCTTGGCAAGATAGTTCTCCCGGCGTTCGACGCCCGGTACGTTCTTGATGTTCGGCGCCCAGGTGAACTTTTCTTTGAACCCGTTCGCCTTCATGTATTCATCCAGGTCCAGAAGGCCCTGGTTCGAGCATACGGCTGACAGGACGGGATACCCCTTGAACTCCTCAAAGGGGCCGCCCAGATCCTTCAGCATCAGGCCAAGACCGGACCCGTCGTGTCCTTCCTTCATGGTCTCCAATGCCAGGATGTTCTCCATGGGGGAGAAATAAGCATTCGACGTGATCGCGCTCAAACGGCACATACTGTTGCTCCTCTTCTTACAAGCCAGCAATGTTGAAGAACACTCCCGGGCAGGTATAATCACAATACAATATGCAACAACCAATACCCAGGCGGTCTATCATTTTGTTATAGCTGGATTTTGGATTAGGGATGTTAGATATGGCTTGGTTCTGTTCATCAGGACCGGACTGCCGGCGAGAAATATCCTCTTCAGGAGAACGAACGGCCAGTGGTTTACATCCTCAAATAGCGGCAAAAACCCATAAAAACGAAGGGCTTTTTGAAGGCAATGTCTTGCCGTGCGAATGCGTACAATACACCGGGTTAAGCTTTTCTGTCAAGCGAAAATTGCTCGATGAAGGGGTTTCCGCATGGGGCCAGCGCTTACACCGCGGGCACTGCGAATCCGAGGAAAGTGACGCACATCGAGGTGCGAGGGGAAAAAGCATGGTGAAACGCGCGGTACTTTTCGCATCATTCACGAACCGAAGGTAGGATCATGCCGCACTTTGCGAAATGAAAGATTAAGTGCAATGTTTTCGGAGTTGCGAATTTTATCAAAATCTTATTTTGATTGGAGCCCTTGGAGGCACGCCTATTCATCGGATGTCTCAACCTTTTTGGCAAGCGCCGCAGCCTTCACCGGACGCACTTTACGATACACCGAGAGCGGCGAACTGGCTTTGCCGTCAACCATCAGAAGGTCCCGTTCTATTGAAATGCCGAAGTGGCGTTCATTTGTAAGGAGATACGGCTGAATGAGGTGCCAATCCTGCTGGGTCATCTCTGCGAACTCAGCGCCATTCAGCTTTTCTTTGCCGATCGTGTGATGGGGATCGCGTACAAATATTGCTCCTCCGGAAGCGAGCGAAAACAGGTTTGATCCGGGATATGGCGCGTTTTGAACGCGGACCGCGCCACGATCGTCAAATTCCACGCCGTTCAATACAACGAATCCTCCGCCGTTGTGCGGATCGCCGGCCATGAATGATTCCGCGAGAAAATCAAGACAGGTTCCGTTGATGATCACGCGCGGACGGCCTGCCGCGTTGATGAGCGGACGGCCGGCTGCATTGCCCATGATGTAGATCTCACCGCCTTTGGCGCCGTACATGAACGCCTGGCCCACATCACCGTGCACCACGAGCGTCCCGCGCTTGAGTATCTGGCCAAGTTGGTCCTGGCCATTGCCGTGGATCTGGACCTCCATACCGTCGATCCCGGATGCGAGATAGTCCCCGGAACTTCCATACACGTCGATGCGGACGCCGTCAGTCGCGGGCCCGAAGCTGCACCCGGTGAACCGCTGGCCCTTGAGCCCGTACACGATGAAGCGTTTCCAACCAAGCCGGAATGCCCGGGCCAGCAGCAGTGCATCACAATCATTGCCCTCGGGCTGAAAATCCCGGCTGAAGACCACCAGGGTCCCATCAGTCCGCTGCGGCGCACCGAGTTGATCGCGCGTGAAAAAGTCCACCCGGTGATAACGTCCCGGGTCGTTGTTTGTTATCGGCAGGACCGAGTCTAGGAGCCGGCTAATCCCGTTTTGCAGAAGGTGGAGGATCGCGCTCCTTTTATTGGGACCGCAATCGTACCGGCGGTCCATCAGGAGCGTAAGCACCTGCAAAGCGGTCTCGAACTGTTGGTCATCAATCGCGGCGGCTGAACAGATCAGATCTATCGCAACACGAACCTGATCAAGGTCCCAGGAAAGGAATGCTTCCGTAAGCTCGCCGAACAACGCATGATCGCTTCCGGTGGAAAGACCGGCGGTGATCCGGCCCTTCCATTGGTCCGCTATTGTTGCCGTCCGGCTAAGATCGATCCTCCACTGTCCGGCAGGCGCGCTGATAGGCTTTCCGAACTTGTCGGCGCAGGAAATTGTCGTGCTGTCGCCAGCTGTGTTTACCGTGAAAACAAAGGCTCCGCCGTCGGTATAGCTGCCGCCGCGCGCATTCCAGTACCGATCGGCCACATGTCGGAAACGCGGGTCCTCCTCGGCAAGAGATTGCAGCGTGGCGTCGATCGCCTGTTTCTCGGAACCAATGAGTCCGATTGAAACGTCGCCCTCCTGGATGGCGAACACCTGCGGCCTCAGCATGGAGGTGTCGGTGATCCCCAAAAGCTGGTATTTGCACTGGTCCGGATCGCTGCGCGCGATGATGAAGAACCACGGGCCGTCTGGTGATCCGTGCATATGCTGGGCCTGAATGGCCCGATAGATCTTCTTCTTGCGCTCGGGGAGGGCGTCGAAGTCGATCTCGGTAGTGGGGGCCATCGCCTCGATCACATATTCCAGCGGGTACCCGTATACGCGGGTGAGCAGGTCGAAGAGAAGGACCGAGACCTCCGTGTCGGTGAGAAATTGGGGAACGAGGTTGCGCTGCCGCAGATATTCGGTCACGCCGAAGTAGTTGGCAAAGTCTCCGTTATGGACCAGCGCCTCATTCATGCCGATGAATGGATGCGCACCCGCGGGATGCCAGACCCGGCCCTTGGTGGGATAGCGTTGATGGGCGATCCAGATCTTGGCGCGCATGTCGGTGAGCCCGTAATACTTAACGACCTGTTCAGCGTACCCCACGATCTTGAATATCACAAGATCACGCGCGTGGGAAAGCACAAAGGCGCGTTTGTCGCCCAATGAGGCGTAGAACCGGCGATTGATCTTAAAACTGTTGCGGAAGATGAACTCGTCCTCGACCAGGCGCCGGTCCGATTTGCCCAACCCGTGCTCTTTGGCAAACCGGCTGAGCACGTTGTCCTTGACGCGTACAAAATAGCGCACGATGTCCGGCGGCTTCACCTCCAGACCGACGTCCCGGTGGTCTGCAACGGGTTGTATACGGGTCTTGTGTTCGACGTTGAGCCAGGGAGCTATGCCGTATTTCTCCACTTCCTGCTCGGCGGCCGGATCGATCAGCGCGATCTGAAGGATGTAATCGTTCTTCAGCGTCGCGGCATCCACCCCCAGGTCCTCGGGTTGCAGGGAAGCTGCCGCGATGCCGCCGCCTTTGCCGTTGCCCCGGTTGTGCATCTGCATGGAAGGCTCGAAGATATGTCTTCCCCGCACCGGCACGGTGGCTGCGAAGCCGACCACGCCGCAACCGCCCTCTTCGGCTGATTTTTCACGGGCGTTCTGAGGGCCTGTCGTGAAGTCGGCACGGGAGGCGGTTATTATTTCAGGGAACCGCGGATCACGGCCTGTACCGCTCCACGGGTTGCGTTTGCTGGCTGCTTTAGGTTTCATTATCCTGACTCCACTCTACGGTATTCCTCGCGTTTTTCGTAATCGCGGTGACGCAACAAGTCCGACCGGCCCACCAGTTCGCGAACGCTCTTCATGCCGAAACGGTGGAGAATGTCCTGGAGCTGGAGGGACCAGGAATGGAAAAGGTTCATGATCCGCTGGGAGGCCCAGGCCTCGCCGTACATCGCGCTCAACTTGGGATCGGTGGTGGCTATGCCGCGCGGGCAGCCCCGTCCGCTCTCGCAGTTCGCGCACCGGATGCATTCCAGCGCGACCATTTCCGCCGTACCCACCACCACGCCGTCGGCGCCCAGGGCGATCGCCTTGGCTACATCCCAGGCTGTGCGCAGACCGCCCGACACAATGAGCGTCATCTCGGGGCGGATCCCCTCGGCTACCAGGAAACGGTGCACCTTGGGTATGGCATACTCGATCGGCATGGCAATGTTCTTTTTGGCTATATCAGGCGCTGCGCCGGTGCCTCCGTAGCTTCCGTCAAGATGGATGATATTCGCGCCGGCGCAAAAACTGCCCACGGCCACCATGTCCACGTCCGAGGGTGTTGAAACTTTAACGGACACCAGCGCCTTGGGATTGATGGTGTTGATCCAGTCGACGTGTTTCTTATGGTCCTCGACCGAGTAGACCGAATGGAACGGAAAAGGAGAAAAGAGAGCAGAGCCGACCACTGCTTCCCGCATCTTCGCCACGGCGGGCGTGACCTTGTCGCCCAGCAGATGACCGCCGAGGCCCGGTTTGGCGCCCTGGGCATACTTGAATTCAACAATGCGCACCCGTTGTATGGTCTCCTCGCGCACGCCAAAGAGCCCGGTGGCGATCTGCGTGATCACGTGGTCGTCATATTTCTTGAGATCGTCGGGATAACCGCCTTCGCCGGTGCAGGTGAATGAGTTCATCGCGGTGTAGGCGGCCGCACGGGAAAGGATGGTCGTGAGGCTTACGGACCCAAAGCTCATCCCACCGCCATAGACCGGGAACCCGATCCTCACCTCGGGCCGTCCGTCCTTTCTGCGATTCAGCGGAATAGAAAGGTCCACATCCTGCGGATTGAGCGAGGGGTCCGGAAGCTGTTCGGGAAATTTGAAGTCGATGCGATCGAACCCGCCGCCGGACTCGCCCACCCGGTACTCCAGGCCGTTTTCCGGCGGACGGCCGGTCTCTGCCTGATGCCATGTTGACATCATCAGGTCGGCGGTCCAGCGAGGATCGCCGATCGTCTCGTACAGCGGATCTTTACCCACCCGTATGGCGTTCACCGGGCAGTTATCGGCGCAATATCGTTCGTTGCCGCGGCAGTGTTCCCGTCCCCGGCACAAATGCGACTTTGGAGCAAGCATGCGGCTGCCCGCCTTGACATGCACGCCATAGGCGCACACCTCGGCGCACTTGCCGCACGCAATGCAAGCGGAGGTCCGCACCACCTTGAATTTTCCGAATTGGTTGCGGTAGCGGGAAGGATCGAGTTTCACGAGCACGTCAATGCCGCCCGATGTTTTCAGGTGACCGTTGCCGTGAACAGGGACGGGTATGTCGTTCGGCAATAATGGCGCGGCCTGATTTCCCTTAACCCGTTCTCCGAATATCGGCCCGAAGTTTTCCTTCTCAAGGTCTTCAAAGAACATTGCCCGGCCGAGCTCTCCCCGCAACCGGCGCGCCTCGCGGAGCCCCATGGCGCCCATCAATTCGATGAGCTGGGAGTGCCACGAACCGATGAGGTTCACGATCCGTTTCTCGGCCCATTCGACCGGGGCCGTCCCCAGTTCCACCGGACAGGCGACCTCGGACTTGCACGCCTTGCAGAGACGGCACTCCAGCGCTACCGCCAGCGCGCTGTCCACTCCCACTCCGTCTGCCCCGCAGAGTATCGCCTTGGCGGCATGTTCGGCCATCGCAATGCCGCCGGAAACAAGAAGCGTTAGTTCTTCGCGCACACCTTCATCCACCAGTTTGAAGTGCACTTCCTTCATGAGCGTGGTAACAAAGTCTGCTTTTCGTTTTTTAAGTCCCCTGCCGTTTCCATCTGCATACAGATGGACCACCTCGGCGCCGCTCGTCGCAAGTTTGACAACGCGTTTCACCGCATTCTCGTCAAGAGGAACGCGTATTGAAATCACCAGGTCGGGCAGGGCTTTTTTGAGTTTGTTAACGTCGTTCAGCACGGTCGCTGAATAGGCCATCTGGACCGCGGGAACGCCTTTGAGTACGGTCTTTTTGTCGACCGCGGGATCGAAGATGACCATCAATCCTTTTTTGAGACGGGGCGGTATGCTCTTGGCTGTTTTGACATCGACGATCAGCAGTGTCCCGGCCCGATGGCTCGCGCGCGCAAGGGTCTCGATCGTTTGGGATGACACATGGGCGAGATCAGGGGCTTCCAATACAATGGGAAGTGGCAATTCGATAAAGGTGGGTGGTTCTGTCACCATGCCGCCCTTGGCGTCGAAAACGAGCCGTGACGGTCTCCGGCCGAGCTCGATGAGCGTACTGATATATTCCCGGCCATGGATGCCGTCGCGAGTGGGCCGGACGATCTCCGACATGTCTGTCCACATCTGATCGAACCCCGGACCGCTGAAGGGACCGCGATATCCGGCGCCGGACACGGGGATCTTGCCGTTCTCAGCCTGCTTCCAGATGCCCGCTATGATCGAGGGCGTCCAGTATGCATTGCCCATTTTTTCGAATCGCGGATTTTTACCGCGACTGAGAATGTTCTTCTTGCAATCCTGGACGCATTGCATGCAGCCCACGCACAGGGTATCGGTCTTGTCCACGATCGCCTTGGCATCGAACGACCGCTTATCATAGGCGGAGTAGACGCATGAAGTCTTCTTAACGCAGTTCAGGCAACCCAGACATCCTTCGGTTTCCAACACGGAATACTTGGATACCCCCGGAAAGCGGGCCGGCGCCGGATCGATCTTAATGTGATATTTCTTCGACATGTTTTCTTACCATCCGTTAACGACAAAATGAAAACAAAACTCAGCCACGAAAGCGCTAAGACACAAAGAACATCTTAAAAATAAACAAAACCAAGTGCTGCTGGTGTTTTCTTAGTGCCTTCGTGTCTCGCTTAGAAGCGCCTACTTTTGGTTGTGGCATTATTTGGTTCTGCTTGTCCGGGTTCAGGTTACACCTGCGGTCGGGGCAGGAGTCCAGCGGCACGTATGATCTCAGGAAGCACCTCTTCTGATTCTATGGCCTGCAGGTGCACCCCTTTCAGACCCGGGATGTTCCGGGCGGCCTGGATCAGCTCAACGGTGATCTGGTACCCTTCCTGGCGCTGGTCCTTTGCCGCGGCCATCCGCTTGATAAGCGCTTCAGGCACTTCCACGCCAGGCACATTGGCATTCATATATTCAAGCATCCTGGCGGATTTGGGAACGATGATGCCGACCAGAATGGCGGCCCTGTCGGTGAGCCCCCTGTCAGCTGCGGCTTTAACAGCTGTCGCGAACCGCTTTATGTCGAAAACGGCCTGGGTCTGGATAAAATCCGCCCCCGCCTCGATCTTCTTGGCAAGCCGCAATACCCGGAATTCTTCGGGAGGGGCAAGCGGGGTCCAGACCGCGCCGATAAAGAATGGCGTGGGCTGCGAAATAGGATCGCCACTTTCAAGAACGCCTTCGTCACGCATCCCCTTGAGGATCGATATCAACTGGATCGAGTCAACGTCAAAGACGTTTTTTGAGCCGGGATGACCTTTGAGCTTCCCCGAGGCGCCCGCTTTCTGGTGATCGCCTGAAAGGCAGAGGCAGTTGCGCATTCCCAGCGCCCAGGCGCCAAGCAGGTCTGACTGCAGGGCAATGCGGTTGCGGTCGCGGCAGGTCATCTGCATGATCGGCTCGCATCCGGCATCGAGAAGAAGCCGTGCGCCGGCAATGCTTGACATGCGCACCACCGCGGTCTGGTTGTCGGTGACGTTATAGCCGTCGGCGACCCCTTTGAGCTGCTGCGCTTTGCGGAGGACATCCTCGGGATTGGGGCCGCGCGGTGGACCAACTTCAACGGTAAGGGCGAATTGTCCGGCGCGAAGTGTTTTTTCCAGTCTGGTTCCCGCTTTCATCATGGCCGCAAATCCTCCCGCACCACCCGTTTTGGACCTCCATGGCCTGAGTTCGACCAGTTCTTGGGCTTCCGTACTTTAAGGAGCTGCTCGACTTTACCGCGGGCCTTTGCCCGCTCGTAGATCTGGTACCATACGCAGTCGATGTTCTCATCGATCTCGCACTTGCCGTTCTTTCTGGTACCGCCGCAGGGTCCGTTGGATAGGCTCTTTGCGCAGCGGGCAACCGGACAGAAGCCGAATGTTTCGCCAAGAACGCAATCGCCGCAAGCGGCGCACCGCGCGAGCCATGTCCCCGGCTCCTGCCGGATGGCCAATGCCGTCGTGTTCACTCCGGGATATACGGCCAGTTCGGGGAACCGCTCTGCCACGGCCTGAATGCCGATGCCGCAGGCAAGACTTACGATCGCGTCCACCTGAGGCGCGACTTTGGCCAGCTCTTCCACAAACTCCCATTCACACTGCCGTTCCAGCGTGCTGGTACGGACGTTGATCGTGCGCCCTTCTTGTTTGAGCGCCATCTGCAGCAGCGGCGCAAGGGTCTCCACTTCACGCTCCCCGCCTGCCGCGCACTCGGCCACGCAGGTGGCGCATCCCACCACCAGCACATTGGTATGCCCTTTTAGTATCTCAACCAGTTCGGGCAGGGGTTTCCATTCCGCGATTATCATTTTCCATCCCCCTTCATGGGATTGGGTCCCAGTATTTTCAACGGTTCAACACGGCGCTGAGCCAGACTCAGAAGATCTTTTTCCGTAAGATTTTCTCCCCGCTCCAGCGTCAGGCGCTCGGCACCCATCTTGGCCTTATCCAGGAGCGACCGCACATAGTTGACCCTCTTTTCCGCTCGAACATTACCTACCATAAACCTGCAATGGCCCTCCGGGCATGCCACCACGAGCACTCCGTCCGCACCGTCGGCAAGGATTTTCAGGAGATAAGACGGTTCTATCTTGCTGGAACAAGGCAGGGCGGCAAAAAAAGCATTTAATCCTTTTACGGTATAAGGCCCTTCAAGCAGCTCAGCGGCGGACGATACCGCGTTGCGGCAATAAACAACCACGATCCGCGGCATAGTCACCGACCGATTCGCATCTTTCATACCCGCCCTCTTTCCCAAGCTCTTGCCCATGGAGATAAAGAAATAATTTAGCAGAGTAAAAAAAGCCCCTCCGTGAGGGGCTTTGGAGACTTTCAACGCATTGAAAGTATAGATAAAATACACCTTAGC
Source organism: Nitrospiria bacterium (assembly GCA_919902495.1). Classification (GTDB taxonomy): domain Bacteria; phylum Nitrospirota; class UBA9217; order UBA9217; family UBA9217; genus JAAXXJ01. Next base: position 112,553 of record CAKKRC010000045.1, on the reverse strand, counting down.
CCGACACCTGTCAAGCCGAAAGTATTATTATGCATTAATAGCCGCGGCCCTATCCACGGAAGAACTCCCGCCCGGACCACTTCTTAACGGCACGTCCTTTTTCTACTTTTTATGTTATAATTCGGCAGTGTTTTGAGACATCGTTCCATTCTGTGTATATTACGCATGTTAGGAGGAGAGAACGTGACGAGACCGACCGTTTCAGCGCAGATCATTACCGTTTGTTTGATTTTACTCTTTACCATGGTTATAGTCCCGGAACATTGCTACAGCAGCACAGCGCCCTCTCCGATCGGCACGGTCAAGGAGATCAGGAGCGGAACATTGGAGCGACAGAGCAATAACGTGTGGAAACCCCTGGTGGTTGGCACGGCGATCTCCGCAAATGACCGGGTCCGCACCGGCGCCGATGGCACGGCTGTCCTGGCGCTCAATGAGATCGGCGCAGTTCTGATCGGGCCCGGGACGGAATACTATCTCGGCGACCCCGCGAGCGGCTTCAAGACCCTTCTCAAACGCGGATATCTCTGGATCTCGGCAAAGTTATCGCCTGGCAGGACCATGAGCGTGGCAACCTCCAATGCGGTCGCCGGCGTCCGGGGCACCAAGTTCTCGGTGATCCAGGACGCGCAGGGAATGGATGTGTGTACCTGTAAAGGAGCGGTCGAAGTTTCCCTCAGAGATGGCACGTCGAAGAATGTTACCGGCGGAATGTATGCAGCGGTCAATACAGCGGGGAAGATGGAAAAGCCGGAAAAAGGAAAGCCTCACCTTGAAGAGATCTGGAAGAAAAAACCTGCCCGGTATGCGGCTTGCCTCAATTGTCACAAAAAGGGAAAGAAGATCGGCGACCTGAACTGACCGGTACGCAGTTGAGAGCACCCTGCCCCTTCGCCAGCATAAAAAAAGAGCGCACCGTCGTTCAGACGGTGCGCTCTTTCTGTTTTACCGACCGGACCGGCAGACGCCTGGTGCTACTTGCACGACTTACAGGTCGAGATGCCGAACAATGCATAGGGCGGGCACCAGCCGATGAGACCGGTCGCCAGCGGGATGATGCCGAGATAAGCCCACGGGGACTTGGGCCCTATGAACGCCAGTGAAAGCACCACCAGCCCCAGGACCACCCGGATCGCTCTTTCTGCAGAACCAACATTCTTCTTCATGATAATCTCCTCCTCGTGAAAGATGTCAGGGTGGCAGGTATCATTGCCCCGCTGTTACGACAACCTTACCACCGATCAGGAGAACCGTCTGTGACAAAGTCACCAATGCACAACGAATGAAGCCGAATAATATAAACCCTTTTCCCCATCTTCCCTGTCATCTTCAGGTCGTATGGAGCTGATCAAGGAGCGTTATGGCGTTCCGGGAGAGCTGGACCCTTCCCTTGCGTTCGAGGTCCTTCAGCAGCCTGCTGACGACCTCGCGCGAGGTGCCCAGATCGTTCGCGATCTTCTGGTGCGTGGTCTCAAGCCTGTTGTCGGCGGACTTTTCCACAAGATAGTCCAGGAGCCGCTCGTCCATGTGTCCAAAGGCCACCTCCTCCACCAGCTCCATCACTCCCGTCAACCGGCGGCTGAGCAGCGTGAATATGAAGTCCCGCACCTTCTCATGCTGCGAGACAAGCCTCCGGAACTCCGCGGAAGGAACCAGGAACAGACCGGCATCCGACAGGGTCACCGCGTTGGCAGGATAGGTCTGACCCGACAGAATGCACGACGCGTTCAGGATGCAGGTCTCTCCCGGGCCGATCTCGTAGAGCGTGATCTCTCTTCCCGTCTGGCCGATCTTGTAGACGCGAATATCACCGGACAGGACAAAGGCGATGGCACTGCAGTCGTCCCCTTCCGTGTATATCTGATTGCCGGCAGGAATTACCTGGTGCCTGCCGGCGGCAAGGATCTCATTGATAACAGCATCTGAGCTGCTGCGAAAATCCGGGAAGACCTTGATGAAATCTGTTTTTGTCATGGTCGATTGAATACAACGCAAACGGGTGCGGTCTCTACGGTCTACTTACAGGAGCTTCCGGGCGATACGCCGAAGAGGGCATAGAGCGGGCACCATCCGGCAATTCCGGTGGCCCACAGAAGAATGCCGAGATAGACCCAGGGCGATAGCGGATCAACGAACACCGTAAATAGCGCAGCAACCCCGAACACGACTCGGGCCATCCGCTCTCCTGCGTTGATGTTTTTCTGCATGCGGTACTCCTTTGGGAACCGGCGATGACGGCTTTTGGCCTTCGCCCGTCTGATGGTATGCTATAACGACCGATGAGGAACGCGGAGGATTCCCTTAGAAGTAATACATCATCAACCCAAGGAATGCAAGGCTCTTTGCCACCTCGATCCAGCCGGTGGTCTGGAGCCTGACCTTGTAGAGGGTGACTGCCATGATGATGTTCTCTACCAACGGCAGAAGCACGATCGCTGCGATGTGGAAGCGGCCATAGGCGTACAGAGCGAACAGGACGTACAGGACCGTCAGCACGCGGTCCCGCGGCTTCTTGAACAGGACCGCCTTCACCTTGAACACACCGGCGGTAAAGTACAGGGCCGTGGCGACGAAGAGCCGGACATCGACACCCTGCACGACGAGGAACTTCGCCAGCACCGCCGCAAGGCTCAACAGCGCGAAACCGAGCAGTTCTGTAACAACAAAATGCTCACCGGCGAGCCGGTTCATCAGCAGATACGCTGCGGGCAATACGAGCAGCGGCAATAGCTGGGGAATACCGCCCCCGATCAAAGCGACCAGGATCACCGCTGCGAAAGCGACCTGGCCAAGAAATATGCCGAGCGGCGTTCGATCATCCATCTTTCGGACCCACTTTGTATAGGCCTGTTTTGAATTTATCAGCAGACCCAGTGCCAGGTAGAGAAGGATCGCCTGCCAGGGCAACGCCCTGCTCACGCCCAGTCCGATCAGAAATGCGACCGTCAGGACGCTCCAGGAGCCGTATTCCTTAAGAAAATATCCTTTGCCTTCAGGTTTCATGGGTGAAGTATAGCATCAGGGTAGTGGAAGCGGTATGAGGGAGATCATATATCAAATGCGGAGTGCTGAGTAAGCAGTGCGGAGGAAGACCAGTTGCACGATAAGGGAGTAAAAAAAAGGCCAAGGATGTTTTCTCTCCTTGACCCGTGACCCAATATCAGAGTATTCCGATGATGGATGCCCGGGCAAATTCGAGGACACCTGAGGGATACACACCGATGACGATGACCGCCGTGACCGAAATGGCCAGGGCCAGCGCCAGCGCCGGAGACTGTACGAGGCTGAATTCCTCTTTCGGCTCGTACATGTACATCACCATGATGACGCGAAGATAAAAGTAGGCGCTGATCGACGAGAACAGAACGCCGACAACTGCCAGCCAGACCATGCCTGCCTGCACGGCCGACTTGAATATGTAGAACTTTCCGATAAAGCCGGCCATGGGAGGGATCCCCGTCAAGGAGAACATGAAGATGAGCATGAGGAACGCAGCCGCCTTATTGGTCTTTCCGAGACCCGAGAAATCCGTGATCTCCTCACCCCGTACGCCTGCTTTCCTGAGCATGATAACGACGCCGAAGGCGCCCATGTTCATGACCGCATAGATAAGTACGTAGAGCATGACGCTGGCAGCGCCGTCCCGTCCGCCAGCTGCCAGACCGACCAGGGCATACCCTGCGTGGGCGATGGACGAGTACGCCAGCATTCTTTTGATATTGGTCTGTGCAATGGCCATGATGTTCCCTACGGCCATGGTAAGCACCGCCATGCCGGCCAGGATGACCGCAGTATGGTCCTGCATCGGCAGTAGGGTGTGGGCAAAAATGCGCAGGAGCACGGCAAATCCGGCGACCTTGGGGCCTGCCGACATGAACGCCGTGACCGACGTCGGCGCGCCCTCGTACACGTCCGGCACCCACATGTGGAACGGCACCGCGGCGACCTTGAATCCGAAGCTTACGATCAGCATGACCATGGCCAGGAAGAGCACCGGATTGGCCAGGTCGGCACCTCGCAGGAACGCAAGGATCCCGTTCAGGTTCGTCGTTCCCGAGATGCCGTACAGGAGCGACATGCCGTAGAGCATGATGCCCGAGGAAAAAGCGCCCAAAAGCAGGTATTTTATGCCCGCCTCGTTGGAGCGGCTGTCACTGCGCATGAAGCCCGCGAGGATGTAGATCGAAAGGGCCATAAGCTCAAGGCCCAGGTACAACGTAATGAGGTCCCCTGCCGAAGCCATGAGCATCATGCCGCTTGTGGCGAAGAGCATCAGGGCATAGTATTCTCCGCGGTGAATGTCCTCGATATCGAGATATTTCATGGAGATCAGGATGCCCAGACCGCATGCGGTGTAGAATGCCAGCTTAAAATAGGCGGCGAACGGATCAAGAAGAAAGGTGCCGCCAAAGAACGAACCGGCCAGCCCGGCAAGCTTGATGGTCATGGAAGCGGCAATGACGATCCCGATCAGGCTGTACCACCCCAGCATCGCCTTATGCTGCCGGTCCACAAAGAAATCCAGCAACAGGATGGTGAGAGCGATGGTAATGATCACCAGCTCTGGATAGAGCGGCAGCAGCTGACTGATGAACGATTGTAGCGAAGTTGCCATGGAGCTTCTCCTTACTTAACCCGGACAAGCCGGAACCAACAGGTTACGGTAACGGTGACGACGCCCGTTTCGTCCAGCGGTTACGTCATTCGGTCTTTTTGCATTACCGTTACCCGAAAGACGTTTGACGATACGGGCTTCGTAACCATACGACGTTACTAAAAAATAACTGACTAATTCCCAACCAGGGTGCTCGCCGCCTGCGCGGCGGCTGGAAGCACCTGCGCCTTGGCATGGACATGCTTGATGAGATTGTCCGCAGAAGCGTGTATGACCCGGAATGCAGCATTCGGGTAGAGCCCGATGTAGAACACGAGGATGACCAGCGGCAGCGCAGCAGCGATCTCACGAAGGTTCATGTCCTTCAGGTGCTCGTTGTGAGGGTTCGTTACGGTCCCGAATATGACCCGCTGGTAGAGCCAGAGCATGTACCCGGCGCCCAGGATGATGCCAAGGGACGCGATCACCGCGTAGACCGCCTTGAACTGGAAGGCGCCCAGAAGGATGGCGAACTCGCCGATGAACCCGTTCGTTCCCGGCAGGCCGATGGACGACAGCGTAATGATCATCAGGAACGCGGCGTACACCGGTACCTTGGATGCGAGGCCGCCGTAATCGGCGATCACCCGCGTGTGGGTCCGCTCATAGATCACGCCCACGGCGAGGAACAGCGCGCCGGTGGACACGCCGTGGTTGATCATCTGGAGGATGCCGCCCTCGAGGCCCTGGCTGTTCATCGAGAAGATCCCCAGGGTGATAAAGCCCATGTGACTGACGCTGGAATAGGCGATGAGTTTCTTGAAATCGGTCTGCGCAAAGGCCATGTAAGCGCCGTAAATGACCGCGATCACGGACAGGACCATGATGGCGGGCGTATATGCCATCGTCGCGTCAGGGAAGAACGGAAGCGAGAACCGCAGGAAGCCGTACGCACCCATCTTGATCAGGATGCCTGCCAGGATGATGGAACCCGCCGTCGGAGCTTCGACGTGTGCGTCAGGCAGCCACGTGTGGAACGGGAACATGGGCACCTTCACGGCAAAGGCAGCGAAGAATGCCGCGAAGGCCCACATCTGGAAGGTAAGACCGAACTTGTGGTTCATGAGCGAAAGGACATCAAAGGTCCCGCCCGCCGTGAAGTACACGGCCAGGATGGCGACGAGCATCAGTACGCTGCCGACGAGGGTGTACAGAAAGAACTTGACCGCCGCGTACAGCCGGTTCGGACCGCCCCAGACCCCGATGAGCAGGTACATGGGGATGAGCATGGCCTCCCAGAAGATATAGAAGAGAAAGAGGTCAAGCGCGGCGAACACGCCTATCATCCCCGCCTCGAGAAAGAGCAGGGCGACCATGAACTCGCGCACACGGTCCGTTATCGCCGTCCAGGAGACCATGATGGAGATGACCGTAAGGAGCGCTGTCAGGCCCACGAACAGCACGCTGATGCCGTCCACGCCGAGCTTGTAGTGGATGTTCCAGGCGCTGATCCAGGGCATCGACTCGCCGAACTGCATGTGTGCCAGCGAGCCGTCAAAATTCGCAAGGAGCGGGACGCAGAGCCCAAGTTCCACGACAGAGAACACGAGCGCGATCCACCGTGCCGCCCGGGCGTCCCGCACGGCCAGGAGAAGGACCGCGCCGATGACCGGAACGAAGATCAGGAGGCTCAGCAGGGGAAATCCGAGCTGGTTCGGTATGAGTTCGAGCATGGAGAGCTCCTTAATGGATATTCAACGTTAAATGTTCAACGTTCAAGATGACCCGAATTCCGAGCTTGTTTGTTACCTTGAACCTTGAACGTTGAATTTATTGAATGATCACTTCAGCACGTAATACAATCCCATGAGCACCACGAACCCCAAACCCATGGTAAAGGCATATTCCTGAACAAATCCTGTCTGGAGCTTTCTCCCCTGCTCGCTCGTCCTGCCGATGGCAGCGGCCGACCAGTTGATGAACCCGTCGATGATCTTCACGTCCCCCGTGGTGTGGAGGAACTTGGCGAGCTTGTGCACCAATCCGTCGACAAAGATCGCGTTATAGACCTCGTCGACCTTGTACTTGTTCAGGAGCAGGTTATAGAGACCCTTGAACTTCTCTGCGATCGCGTCGGGAATTGAGGTCTTTTTAACATAAAGAACGTATGCCAGCCGCCATCCGGCAAGTGCGACAACGACGGAAAAGACCATCAGGCCAAGCTCAAGTCCCCTGCTCTCCGCTCCGCCATGATGAGCAGCGGGAAACACAGGAGCAAGGAAATCAGCGAACAGGTTCGCGTGATGAATGATGGCGCCGGGAATGCCGATCCAGCCGATGGTGATCGAGAAGAATGCCAGGATCATGAGCGGGACCGTCATGATCTTTGGCGATTCATGGACATGGTGTTCCACTTCATGGTCCATGCGAGACTTGCCGAAGAACGTGAGATAGATGAGCCGGAACGAATAGAATGCCGTCATGAGCGCGCCTATGACACCGACGACCCACAGGGCGCGATTCGAACCGTAAACGCTCCAAAGGATCTCGTCCTTGCTGAAAAAGCCCGCAAAAGGAAAGATGCCGGTAAGAGCAAGTGTTCCGAAAATGAACACCCAGTAGGTGGTCTTGATCTTGGACTTGAGGGACCCCATCTTGCGCATGTCCTGTTCGCCTGACAGTGCGTGGATCACGCTGCCCGAGGCGAGGAACAGGAGCCCCTTGAAGAATGCATGGGTCGTAAGATGGAAGATGCCCGCGGCGAAGGCCCCCACCCCGAGTCCCAGGAACATGTAGCCGAGCTGGCTGATGGTGGAGTACGCGATGACGCGCTTGATGTCGTTCTGGACCAGGCCGATGGTGGCGGCAAAGATGGCGGTAACGCCTCCGACGATGGCAACAACGTTCATGGCCGTGTGGGACAGGACGAAGAGCGGAGCGCACCGGGCCACCATGAACACCCCTGCGGTGACCATGGTCGCCGCGTGGATCAGCGCACTGACCGGTGTCGGGCCTTCCATGGCGTCCGGCAGCCATACATAGAGAGGGAGCTGGGCGGATTTCCCGGTGGCGCCGACAAACAGCAGCAGGCAGATGAGCGTGATGACGCTCATCTCGATGCCGAGCAGGTTGATGGTCTGGGCTGCGGCCGGTGTGGCCACCGCCTTGAAGACATCGGTGAAATCCAGGGTACCAAAGATCACGAAGATGAGCATCATGCCCAGGACGAACCCGAAATCACCGACCCGGTTCACCACAAAGGCCTTGATGCCCGCGTCGGACGCTGATTTTTTCTCGTACCAGAAACCGATGAGCAGATAGGAGCACAGGCCCACGCCTTCCCAGCCCACGAACATGAGCAGGAAGTTGTTGGCCATGACCAGGACCAGCATGAAGAACGTGAACAGCTCCAAGTAGGCGAAGAACCGTGCGAAGCCCTTGTCCCCGTGCATATACCCGATGGAGTAGATGTGGATGAGGGTGCTGAGCGTCGTGACCACCATGAGCATCACCGCGGTCAGCTGGTCGATCTGAAATCCCACGTTGATATTGAGGCTCCCGATGGTGATCCAGGAATACAGGTTCTCGTCGATAAGTGTGCCGCCCAGAACATCGATGAACGCCCAAACCGCGAAGACGAAAGCACCGAAGACGCCGGCAACGGCAACGGTGGCGGCGCGCTCCTTGAGGTACTTCCCGAACAAACCCGCGACCAGGAAGCCGGCAAATGGCAGGAGCGGTATGAGTATGTATTTGAGCATAATGACCCCAGGTATCGAGACAATAGAGATTTAGTGATTCAGGAAATTCGTTGCGCCTGCGCTCAATCCATCAATTACTTGATTACTCTATTACTGTTCTTACCCCTTCAATAAATTGAACTCATCCACATAGACGGTCCCGCGGTTCCGCGCCAGCAGAATGATCAGCGCCAGGGCCACGGCGGCCTCGGCCGCCGCTACGGTGATGACGAAGATCACGAATATCTGACCGGTCAGGTTCTGCAGATAGTGCGAGAACGCTATCAGGTTGATATTGGCCGCGTTCAGCATGAGCTCGATGGACATGAGAATGATGAAGACGTTGCGCCTGCTCAAAACACCGACGACGCCGATGGTGAACAGCGCTGCGCTCAGCAGGACATACCAGGACAAAGGAACCATGGGACCTCCGGAAATATCAGACGACAGACGTCAGACTAACAGATCACAGACTGAAGAAAAAAAGCCTTAGTCTGTTGTCTGTCCTTTGTCCTCTGTCATCTGTTGTCTGTCTTTTTCTTCGCCAGCATGACCGCGCCTACCAGTCCCACGAGAAGAATGACCGATGCGATCTCGAATGGAACGAGGTACTTCGTGTAGAGCTCAACCCCGAGTTCCTTGACCCCGGCACCGGCCACCTTTACGGCCAGCCTGCCTTCGCCGGGGAACGAACCGCGCAAAACCAGCAATGCGATCTCTCCGGCGATGATGACGCCGAATCCTGCCAGCCATGGCCAGAAACGGTTCGCCCGCGCTGCCTGGGCCTCCCGTTCAACGCTCAGGAGAATGACCACAAACAGGAAGAGGATCAGGATGGCTCCGGCATAGACGATGAGCTGGACCGCCGCAAGGAACTCGGCGTTCAGCAGTACGAATACCCCGGCGATATGGAAGAACAGGAGCAGCATGAACATCACGCTGTGAACAGGGTTCCTGCGGGTTATCACGAGGACGGCGGAAACGATGATGACCGCGGCAAAATAGGCAAAGATGAGCTTATTGATCATTTCCCGCTCCCCCTTTTTTGCCGAGGTATTTGTCGCCCTCTGCGATCAGCCGGTCCTTCGTAAAGAAGACGTCCCTCCGGGAGTAGCACGCCAGCTCGAAATTCGGCGACATCTTGATGGCATTCACCGGGCACGCGTCGACGCAGAAACCGCAGAACACGCATCGTAGAAGGTCAAGTTCATACGCGGAGACCACCTTTTCGTAGTTGGGGCCCTTCGTCGTCACCACGGTTATGGCCTTTGCCGGACACACCGCTTCGCACAGGCCGCATCCGATACACCGTTCTTTCAGTCCCGAATCGTCGCGGTCCATGTAATGGAGGCCCCGGGAGCCGGCAAAAGACTTGCGTTTGAACGTTGGATACTGCCGGGTCACCGCCGGTGTCAGCATGGTCTTGAGGGTGAGCGCCATGCCCTCGACGATCTCGAGCATAAAGATCATTCTCAGTACTTTTTTCAGTTTGTTCATCGCGAGAACCCTTCCTACATCCAGCCTGCCTGCTTCATGAACGCCGCTACCAGCAGGGTCCCCAGGGACAGGGGCAGCAGGATCTTCCAGGCGATCGTCATGAGCTGGTCATAGCGGTACCGGGGAAGCGTCGCCCGGATCCACATATAAAAGAATATGAAAAAGTACAGTTTACCGAGGAGCCACAACGTCGGCGGAATAGCGGCGAGCACCCTGTTGATCCAGGCAATGATGCCGATGCCGCCGAGCCACTGCGGGAATATCTGGACCGGCATCCATCCGCCGAAGAACATGATGCTTGCGAGCAGGGAGACGATCATCATATTCATGTATTCGGCCATGTAAAATATGCCGAACCGGATGCCGCTGTATTCGGTAAAATATCCCGCGACCAGTTCGCTTTCCGCTTCGGGAAGATCGAAGGGCGCGCGGTTCGTCTCGGCGACGCCGGCAACCAGATACAGGAAGAAGGCGACGGGACCTACCGGCAGAACGATAATGAACCATTTCTGGGACTGCGCCTGCACGATCTCGGAGAGGTTCAATGATCCCGCCATCAGCGCCACCGTCACGATGGCAAAGCCCATGGGGATCTCATAGCTGATCATCTGGGCGGCCGAACGGAATCCGCCCATGAGCGAATACTTGTTGTTGGACGCCCATCCGGCCATGATAACGCCGTAGGTGCCGATGCCCGCCAGGGCAACGATGTAGAGCACGCCGATATTGAGGTTCGACACCCAGAGAGGAACCTTATGCGACAGTATGCCGAAAAAATCCGTCGGGGGGCCGAAGGGTATCGCGACGAACCCGCCGAACGCCATGACCAGGAAGATGAGCGGCGCCAGACTGAACACCCACTTGTCCGCCTTCGCCGGGATGATGTCCTCTTTGAACATGAACTTGACGGCATCGGCGACCGGCTGCAGGAGGCCATGCCACCCGGTGCGCATGGGGCCCAGGCGGGACTGCATGTGTGCCAGCACCTTGCGCTCCATGAGCTGCAGATACATGGCGTTCGCAAGGATAAAGCTCAGCAGGACCACCACGGGGATCCCGATGGTGATGACGAAATTAAGGATCTGTTGCATATCAGGCATGGTCCGCTCCTATACCTCAGCCTTGGTCCGGCAAAGCGTACTGATCTCCCCGGACCGGCCGATCATCGTCCCCGATGAGAACAGCAGGCGGTCCGAAGTGATCACCTCGTTCTTCATGACCGTATCCGACCACAGGGACAGATCATCATCCGCGCCCGCCAGCGGTGACCGTTCCCTCGGCCAGATGCCGCCCACGGTAAGGTCGGCATACAGCGGTACTGTCGACCGGATCTCTTTCAAAATGTCAGCCGGTGTTCCGTAGTGCATCGAGCCGCCCATTTTCTTTGCCAGGGTCTGGATAATGTCCCAGTCCGGCTTTGACTCGCCAAGGGGCTCCTCGGCGCGGCTCAGCTGCTGGAGCCGCCGCTCAAGGCTGGTAACGGTCCCGGACTTCTCGGCCCAGCTGCAGGCGGGCAGGACGACATCGGCAAGCTTCGCGGTCTCGGTCAGGAAGATGTCCTGTACCACAAGGAACTCGAGCTTGTTCAGGATGTCCTTCAGACCTTTGTCGCTTCCCACGGGATCGTCACCCATGATATAAAGCGCCGAAACCTTACCGGTCTTGATCCCGGCCAGCATCTCCAGCGCGTTCAAGCCCGGGGTCTCGGAAAGGATCGCGTTCCACACGCCTGCAAGACGGTTCGTTGCGTCCGTGCCGGCCTTTTCATAGCCCGGGTAGTACCCGGGAATGACCCCCATGTCCAGCGCACCCTGGAAATTGCTCCGGCGGACGATGGGATAGGTAGTTACGCCTTTCAGATATGACAGGAGCTCCTTGATCTGGTAGAACTCGCCGGCCGTGGTCCTGGCCGGTATGATCACGGCGACGCTGGACGCATCCTTCAGGATGGCCGCCGCCTCCCGGACGCGGTCGCTTCCCCCGCCCGCTTTCAGCGCCGGAACAAGGTCGGCAAGCGCCGCCTCGGGAGTTAGGTATTCCAGCACCGTTGAGGCCAGACGGTTGAACTTGTTGAAGCCGCTGTTCACCAGGACCAGTTTCTTGTATTTCCGGTTCACGGCCCGGACGATCTCGATGCCCATGAGCGGGTTAAACTCGCCCACTTCGCCGTCCAGTACAAGCACCGCATCATGTTCGCTGATCTTCGAAAGCTCTCCCGAGAAGAACTCGGTGTTCAGTCCCTTGGGGACCTTGAGCCGCGCAAGCAGGTCAACGTTGTTGGTCCCCACCACGCTCCGCATGAACTTCTGGAAGAGGTAGCTCTCCTCATTCGTCGTCCGGACCGAGCCGAGGCCGCCGATGCTGCCTGCGCCCTTCTTGTTCTTGATGACGTTAAGGTTCGTAACGACCATTGCCAGGGCCTCGTCCCACGTGGCGGGAACGAGCTCTCCCGATACCCGCACCAGAGGGGTTGTGAGGCGGTCATGATGATGGACGGCGTCCCAGCCGAACCGGCCCTTGCTGCAGAGATAGTTTTTCTCCGCCGACTTCACCCGCACGATCCTTCCCAGGCGGGTCTCGAACGAGGTCCGGCAGCCGCAGCCGCAATAGTTGCAGACCGAGGTGCTCCGCTCCAGGTTCCATGTCCGTCCCTTGAACTTGAACTGCTTGGAGGTAAGCGCTCCCACCGGGCATATTTCGATGCATTCACCGCAGAACTCGCAGTCCAGCGGCTGGTCGAAGTCGGTGCTGACCTTGGATTTATCGCCGCGGCGCGTGAAGGCGAGCTCGCCCACGGCATTCTGCTCGCGGCATACCCGTACGCACTTGCCGCAGAGAACGCACCGGCTCACCTCACGGTCGACGACGCTGGAATGATAGCTCGGTGCGACCGTGCGCTTCTTTTCCGAGAATTTGCTCGGCCCCAGCCCGTACTCGTGGACCAGGTCCTGGAGCTGGCAGCTGCCCGCCTTGTCGCAGATCGGGCAATCCAGAGGATGGTTGTTCAGCAGGAGTTCGAGGATGCGCTTGCGGGCCTCGGCGAGGTCCGGCGTCATGGTCTTGACCGACATGTTGTCGTTCACCGGCGTGGTGCAGGACGGCGTGAACTTCCGGGGAGACTTCTCCACCTCCACAATGCAGATCCTGCAGGACCCGTAGGGATGGAGCTTGTCATCGGCGCACAGAACGGGGATCCGCACGCCCGCGGCCTTTGCCGCCTCGAGTATGGTGGCCGTGGGCTTGACCTTGACCGTTATGCCGTCGATGGTTACTGTTACGGTGTTTTCCATAGGGATCGTACCTTACCTCTTAAATAATCTAAAACAGGTAACCACAGATGAACACAGATACAACCTGAATAAAAATATTCCTGTCATTGCCGTTTTTGTTCGCTTTCATCTGTGTACATCTGTGTCGCTTAGAAGCGCCTACTTTTGGAAATCTGTGGTTGCATAAGCCGTTTATTACGCCTGTCCGCGCCGGCCTTCCTTGATCCACTGTTCGTAATCGCCGCGGAAATGCTTGATGCTCGACAGCACCGGCTGGATCGCGCCTTCGCCCAGCGGGCAGAAGCACTTGCCCTTGACGGTATCGCAGATGTACAGGAGCAGGTCGATATCCTCAAGCCTGCCCTCTCCGTGCATCAGCCGTTGGTACACCTGATAGAGCCACGAGGTCCCCTCACGGCAGGGCGTGCACTTGCCGCAGGACTCGTGGGCGAAGAACCGGACGAGGACATAGGCCACGTTCACCAGGTTGACCGTCTCGTCCATGACCATCACCGCGCCCGAGCCGAGCATGGAGCCCGCCGACACGAGCGAGTTGAAGTCCATTTTCACGTCCAGATGCTGTTCGGTCAGGATGGGGGTGGAAGCGCCGCCGGGGATGATCGCCTTGAGCTTCTTGCCGCCGCGAATGCCGCCGCAATGGGTGTAGATGATCTCCCGGAGGGTGGTGCCCATGGGCAGTTCGTAGACACCCGGCTTGTTCACCATCCCGCTCACGCCGTAGAGCTTCGGTCCCGGCGATGTTTCCTCGCCGATCTTGGCGTAGGCGTCGGCGCCCATGGCAAGGAGGTACGGAATGTTGGAAAGGGTCTCCACGTTGTTGATCACCGTGGGTTTCCGCCACGCTCCCTGGCTTGCAGGGAACGGCGGGCGGATGCGGGGCTGGCCGCGCTTCCCTTCAAGGGACTCGATGAGCGCCGTCTCTTCGCCGCAGATGTAGGCCCCGGCGCCGCGGTGCACCGAGAGGTCGAAGTTAACGCCTTTGCCGAGGATGTTCTTGCCGAGATACCCCTTGGCATAGGCTTGTTCAATGGCCTTCTCGAGGACCACGAGGGCCGTGGGATATTCATACCGGAGATAGATGTAGCCCCTCTCCGCGCCGATGGCAAAGCCGGAGATGACCATGCCCTCGATCAGGAGATGCGGGTCCTGCAGCAGGATAAAGCGGTCCTTGAACGTGCCCGGCTCACCCTCGTCGGCATTGCAGAGGAGATACTTCAGGGAGCCCGGGACGCGGGAGCAGAGCTCCCACTTCAGTCCCGTGGGGAAGCCGGCGCCGCCGCGGCCGCGCAGATTGGCCCGCTTTACCTCGCTCACCACGTCCAGCGGACGCATTCCGAATGCCGTTGCCAGCGTGGAATAGGCTCCGTTCTTCATGGCCACGTCGATGTCCGCGGAGTTCGGAATATCGACCCGTTTCAGGAGCATTTTTTCCATAGAGAGAACTTCCTTGTCGCTTTACCGCAGAGATCGCGGAGATCGCAGAGGGAGAACAGCAATCAATGAAGCGGTAATTCTCGGCGTCCTCTGCGCCCTCTGCGGTAAAAAGTCTTTAGCCTTTCCAGGAGGACAAATCGCTATTCATACTTCTTTAGAATTTCATCGATCTTTTCCGGCGTCAGTTCGCCGTGATAATCGTCGCCCACGAGCATGGCAGGCGCGCCATCGCACCGCCCGATGCACTCCATCCTGATGAACGAGAACCTGCCGTCCTTGGTGACCTGCCCCTCGCAAACGCCGAGCTTCTTCTCAAGATGCGCGATCATCGTCTCCGCGCCCAAAAGCGAACAGGACAGATTATGGCAGATCTGGATCTGGTGCCTGCCGGGATTCTTCCAGCGGTACAGCGAATAGAAGGTCGCCGTGCCGAAAACGTCGGATTCCGGGACCCTGAGCTGCTGCGAGACGAACCGCATGGCCTCGTAGCTCAGGTTGCCGTATTCCTTCTGGATGATATGGAGCGCCGGGAGCACCGCGCTCTGCTGGTCGGGATAGCGCTGCTGCGCCTTCTTGATCGACTGGATGATCGCGTCGCTGAACATGATCTTTTCGCCGGCTGTCCTGCAGAAGTGCCCTTCCTCGTGTTGGTCGCTCATACCCTCGCCTACCTCTTCGTCCTGCCGAACACGTATCCGGCCATGTCCACGTACTGGGTGTTCATCCGGCGGACCAGCTGGGAAATGTCCAGAACGATGTTCATAAGAAGCTTGTAACCTGCATTGGGAAACCGCTGCACGAACTTTTCAAAATCGTTACGGTCTATCTTGAGAACCACGGATTCCTCCGCCGCCGTGGTAAGCGTCGCGGAGTGGGGCTTGTTGTCAATGAACGACAGCTCGCCGAAAAAGCTCCCCTCCCGCTGCACCGAAAGGGTCAGGAGGTCGCCGTCCTTGTTCCTCTTCTGGACGTCCACTTTGCCCTTTTGAATGATGTAGATGCAGGGGCACGTGACCTCGCCCTCCTCAAAGACCGGCTTGCCGGCCGGGAAGGTGTCGGATGTCACGATCTCGGCGATGGCCTTCAGTTCATCACCGGTCAGACCTTTGAACAGCGATAGATCCTCGATATCTTTGACCTTGACCATGGCTTTTCCTTTCTCCTCCCCCGTTACCGGTCACATTCGCCGAGCACGATGTCGATGGTGCCGATGCAGGCGATCACGTCGGCCACCATGTGGCCGGTCACCATTTTGGGAAGCGCGCCGACATGCACGAACGATGGGGCGCGGATCTTCACGCGGTACGGCCGTCCGCTGCCGTCGCTCACGATAAAGAAGCCCAGTTCTCCCTTGGGAGCCTCGGTCGCGACATAGACCTCGCCCTTGGGCATGTTCACCCACTTGCTCATCAGCACGAACTGGTGCGCGAGCGCCTCCATGTTCGTCATGACCGTTGCCTTATCAGGCACCGCATAGCGGGGGTCGTCGGTCATGATGGGTCCCGCCGGCAGCATATCCAGGCATTGATTAATGATCCGGACGCTCTGGCGCATCTCATTGATCCGCACGATATACCGGTCGTAGACATCGCCCTCTCTGCCGAGCGGCACGTCGAACTCCACCTTGTCGTAGGCCGCGTACGGTTCGACCTTGCGCAGGTCGTAGTTCACGCCGGAACCGCGCAGCGTGGCGCCGGTCAGGCCGTAGTTCACGGCATCCTCGGCGGAGAACTTGCCGATCCCCTTGGTCCGCTTGAGCCAGATGCGGTTCTGCCGGATAAGGGTATCATAATCCTCGAGCTTCTTCGGGAACAACGCGGTGAACTCACGGCATTTGTCGAGGAAATCCCTCGGGACATCGTTCCGCACACCGCCGATCCTGACGTAGCTCACGGTCTGGCGCGCGCCCGTGACGATCTCGGCGAGATCGAGGAGCAGTTCCCGCTCCCGAAGCGTGTACATGCAGACCGTCATGGCCCCGATGTCGAGCGCATGGGTGCCGAGCCACACGAGGTGCCCGGAAAGCCTTGTCAGCTCCGCCATGAGCGTCCGGATGAACTGCGCCCGCTCAGGAACGATTATCCCGGCCAGCTTCTCGACCGCAACGACCCAGCCGAGATTGTTGTTCATGCAGGTGATGTACTCAAGACGGTCGGTGATGGGGATGATCTGGTGGTAGGTCCGGCTCTCCATCCATTTTTCGATGCCGCGGTGGAGATAGCCCGGCCGCGGATCGCATCCCACGACCGTCTCGCCTTGCAGATCGACGACGAGGCGCAGCACGCCGTGGGTGGCCGGATGCTGGGGACCCATATTGAGGGTCATTTCTTTCTGGACTATTTCTTTTTCGGTCGCGTCGGTCGATGACATAGGTTCACCGTAAGTGCAAGGGTGCAGGGTCCAGGGTCCAGCTGCCAGGGTGGAATTTTAACGTTCCTGGCTACCGGCTGCCGGTCCCTGGTACCTGGTTTAGTATCCCTTCAGCGGATATTCCTTGCGGAGCGGATGCCCGACCCAGTCCTCGGGAAGAAGGATGCGACGGAGGTCGGGATGGCCGTTAAAGACGATCCCCATGAGATCATAGGTCTCGCGCTCATGCCAGTTCGCGGTCTGCCAGATGGACGTCACCGTATCGATCCTCGGATCATCATCGGACACCCGGACCTTCAGCCGGATGCGATGGCCGTACACCGTGGAGATCATGTTGTACACCACCTCGAACCGCGGTCCCGTGTCTCCGGGATAAGTGGAATAGTCCACGGCGGTCAGGTCCGCCAGGTGGTCCATGCGTATCGACGGTTCATCGTGCAGGAACCGGCAGACGTCCCGGATCATTTCACTCTTGAGCATGACGCCGACCTGTCCGGCATGGGTCACGGTACCCAGGACCTGGCCGGAGAACTTCTCTTCGATCATTTTCGCTATCTGATCCGCGTCCATTCCTGCCTCTTTAATATTTGAAATGATGAAATGAAAGGATGAACAGGAGCCGCCACACAGACTCGAAGTCTCCAAGAAAAGCTAAGGGATAAGTTCCCTTCGCGCCTCGCTTAGAAGCGCCTACTTTTGGTCGTACCTTCGTGGCAACAGGTTGTTTTATTTCCGGATATAGTGTTCCTTCCGGATCTTTTCCTGGAGCTTCATGATGCCGAACATCAGCGCTTCCGGCCGCGGCGGGCATCCCGGGATATACACATCCACCGGGACGATATTATCCACGCCCTGAACGACGCTATACGTATTGAAAATGCCGCCGGAGCTGGCGCAGCTGCCCATGGCAATGACATACCGGGGCTCAGGCATCTGATCATAGACACGGCGCACGATCGGCGCCATCTTCTTTGTCAGCGTCCCGGCGACCAGGAGCAGGTCGGCCTGGCGCGGCGAAGGCCGGGGTACCGTGCCGAACCGGTCGAAATCATGCTGCGGGGCGGAATAGTACTGGATCATCTCGATGGCGCAGCAGGCGAGGCCGAAGGTCATGGGCCAGACAGAGCACGACCGCATGTAGTTCAGGAGTTCGTCGACCTTGGTCGTGACGTATCCCTCTTCGAAAACGTTGTTGATTATTCCCATTCCAGCGCCCCCTTCTTCCAGGCGTATATATAACCAACGAGGAGAATGATGATAAAGATCACCATCTCCACGAGCCCATAGAGGCCGATACGGTTATAGGCAACGGCCCAGGGATAGAGGAACACAGCTTCGATATCGAATATGAGGAACAGCATGGCGGTGATATAATAACGGATGGAGAATTTCTGGTGAGCGTCCGAAAAAGGGGTGACGCCGGACTCATAGGTCATCAGCTTTTCCCGGTAGGGCCGCCGGGGGCTGACCAGCCTGCTGAAGACCAGCATGCCGACGCCGACAGCGATGCCGACGAAGAGAAAGATTGCGACTGGAAGAAAATGTCCCGGAAGGTAGGATCCAGGAGTCATGGCCACTCCCCCGCTGCTTATTAAATTTTTAATTAACAGGTCTTCTAAAACGTGATCCTTCAAAACGCGGTCATGATAAGATAACCCTATTAGTTTGTCAAGCAAAACGTTACAAAAAGTTATAAGGATGCTAATAGTCTTAATTGTTATCCTGCTGTTCGTCCTGCTGCCTTTTGAAAACCTTTTTGTCAAATTATGTCTTGCGGTAACAGCGGCCGATGACGTACACTAGGAAAAATCACTGCCGGGAAAACAATCCTCATGATGTTCAACATGCTTGTTTTTTTTGGGCAGCCCGGTGGCTCGCTGTGCTAAGCATGCAGAATGAGGTTCACGTTCCTGGTCCTTTCGACCTGCTCCGGCAGCGCTTCCCCTACGGACGCGCTGCTTTCAATTCGGTGGTTGCTACAGGGCTGGTCGGGCCATGCAAATCCAGGAGCGAGCGCATTCCCCGCAGCTTGCTGCGGGGTTAGCGAGCGATTAGAATAAATGCACCACCTTGAGGATGGAAGCTCCACTGCCGTTTGCACTTGGGAGCTTAAACGCACAGTCTTCGCACCAGACTACCCGGCGCAGGGGTACGTCAAAGACTTCCGTCAGGGGATAAAATCTTTGTCTTTCCAAAAAGCGCCTGCATCCCGTGAAGAGGGCCTCGCATCCCGATATGTCGGGACGAGGACCTCTGAACCGGGGTGCAGAAAAAATAGAACGTATCACAAATCCTCACCGGGAGATGAATCATACATACTATGGACCCCTACTCAAAAGAACACCTGATCTCGTTTTACAACTTTCACCTGAAACAGTTCGGCGACCGGCCCGAGGCGCTCAGATGGACCCCGCAGGGCCAGCTGAAGCGGTACCACTCGCTGGCCGAGATCGCGCCCAACCTGAACAGCGCGAGCATCCTCGATTACGGCTGCGGCACCGGTGACTTTTACCGGTTCCTGAAGCGGCGGGGATTCAACGTGCGGTACACGGGCGTCGATATCAACGAGAACTTCATCGAGCTTGCAAGGAAGAAATATCCGGACTGCACGTTCAACGTGCTGGACGGCCCCGAGGACCATGTGGAGGGATTCTTCGATTATATCGTCATCTGCGGCGTGTTCAACCTGCGAGTACCGGGCGTGGCGGATGACATGAAAGAGGCATTGATCACGCTTTTTAAACACTGCAATAAAGGACTGGCCCTGAACGCCCTGTCATCCCACACGCCGATCAAGGACCCGGAGCTTCATTACACATCGCCCGAGGATATGGTGAAGTTCACCCTGGAGAACCTTTCCCCCTACTTCGCTCTCCGCCATGATCGGGTGCAGGACGACTTTACCCTCTATATATATACCGCGCTGAACGCGATAGAACCTTAGGTGCTTTCCCAGTATCCGGGAGACCGGATATCAGCATTATTACATGGACATTGTCCTGCAGAAAAGCTATTCTCTGTATCGACGGTGCTTACAGATGAGCGCTCAGTTCGGCCGAACCAACATTCTCGACCTTACGCAGGAGACCGACCAAACACTACTATGGGAGATCACAGACAGCTGAAGGACACAAGAGGTTTTACGCTGATCGAGCTGCTCATCGTAGTGGCCATCGTCACGATTCTGGCTGCGATCGCGATCCCGCAGTTCAACAGCTACCGGACCCGCGGTTACAACTCGTCGGCCCTGTCCGACCTCCGGAACGCACGAAGCGCCGAGGAGGCCTTCTACTCCGATTGTCGCGTGTACTCCTCCAGCAAAGCCGACGGTTCTCCGGGCATCGGTCTTCCGCTGACCAGCGCCTCCGCTCCTGTTACCATTGCTCAATTCGGGATCTCCGCGGAAGCGCCGGACGATGCCACGACGTTCACAACGGGCATTTCCCAGAATGTCCAGCTCGTGATCAGCACCTCGGCCGACGGCGTCAGCTTCGTGATGGCAAGCAAGAACACAGCGGGCGATCGGTGCAACGGCACGGATTCAGATGTGACGACGCTGTATTGGACCAACGGACAGCTTGGACAGGCGATGAGCAACGCCTCCCTGCCCGCAGCTGTCGACAAAGCCAATGACCTGAACGGTGTTGCAGGTACAGGCATCTGCAACGGCCTCACCGATGGTACCGGCCAGAAGGACTGGACGGCGCTCTAAGGATGGGAATTGATGCTGGAGTTCTCAGGACGAATGGAGATAAGACCGGATCGAATGCATCGCTGACGATCGATAACGATAACTACCTTACGGATAGAAAAATCCCTGCAGCTTGCTGAAGGTTGCCTCAATGTCAATTTCGAAGTCTACCCCCCAACGTTCCCTATGCTTAATAGCCCCACGCATCATGAGCCAGCGGTGCTCGATTCAGCTCTTCACGATATGATCTCCACTGCGGCATGAACTTGTCCATCAATAATTTGAACCGGTCATTATGATTACGTTCGAGCAAGTGCAGCATCTCATGAACGATGATATACTCCAGGCAGTGAACTGGTTTTTTTACAAGTTCAAGATTCAGCCAGATACGGTGAACCTTTATATTGCAGGTGCCCCACTTGGTTTTCATCTGTTTCACGCCCCAATCGTCAACAGAAACATTCAATACGGGCTGCCATTTATCAATGAGCTCTGGGATTTGCTCTTTAAGCTTCCTGCGATACCACTCCGTCAGCACCCTTTGTCGCTTTAACTTGTCGCTCCCTTCACGTACGAGGAGGTCTATTGCTGTATTGCTGTTAATGATTACCTTTGGTGCGCCGCTGTGATCAACCACATTGAGCCTATAGCGTCTCCCCTGGAAGTAGTGGCTTTCACCTGTAACAAATTCACGCGCTGATTGCCGCTCCTGGCCCGCGAATTTTGTCTGATGGCGTTTGATCCATGCCAGCTTGGAGATGATCGCCAGCCTCACGGCGTCGTCGTTCATGCGGAAGGGAACTGCAACGCGCACCCTCCCGTTAGGCGGATAGACGGCGAGATGCAGGTTCTTGATGTTCTTCCGCACCACGTCAACCGCGATACTGCTCACCACAATACGATGCATATCAATACTCTTTTTGATTCTTGATGAGCTCAAAGATCATTTCCTGTGTCGCTTTGTCCAAAATATGCTTCGTTACAATATATTTCACTTCCCGTTCTTTGATCATACTCCCCCGCCAGTCATCCTTCTTAGTGAGGCGGATCTCTTCGTCCAGGGCAAGCGCCAGTTTCTCGTTTTTTCCCAGGTTATCGAACAACGCTCGTTTGGCCAGGGTGTTCAATGATTTTGGATAGTCTGTCCCACCGCCGGGATTCTGCACCTGCTTGGCCAGTTCAACAATCTTGGCAAGATATTGTTTGTAGTTTAGCGCTTCTTTCTTGCGTTCCTTGATCAATGCGTCCAGCAACACCGACATCTTTTCGTAGTATTTCGGGTTAAGAGGCGACTCGTCGATGATCAGCTTCCGCATATTATTCTCAACCGTCTCTGCCACCGCTTCTTCATTGACGGCAATGTCTTTGGGCAATGATTTCACTGCATCAGCGCCTCGCTCAACGATCAACTCAATAAGACTCATATCATCGAATGCGGAAACTTTCTCGCTATCCTCCGCATGTATATAGGTGTCGATCAGGTGTCGCATCGCAGGTTCGTACAATTTCAGGTCAATATAGTCGCCGCTGGCCAACTTGATCTCATTCCGCACCTTTTCGTAGTGTTCCACTTCCTGTTTGATCTTCTCGATTTCATCAGGGTCATAACCCGCTTTATCCATCTCATTGGCAATGTCGGCATAGGCCCGGATCAGCGATACAGCAAGCTTATAGAGCGCGACCCGCTTCGATTCGTTTTCCTTGAGCTGGGCCGCATTTCCGCTTTCTTTTGCACAGAAATACCGTATATATTCCTGCGTGCCCCTTGGCAGATCCACCGGCTCACACAGCGCTTTAACAGCTTCGCGGGATTCTTCGAGCCTTTCATGGGCCTTCTCAAGCCGGTCATTCAAAAGCCCCGTAATATCAGCTTTGTCGTAGCCGCTCAGTGCGCCGGAGGTGTATTCAGAGACAGCGCCTTCAAGGGACTTAAACAGGTCTTTATAGTCGACAATGTAGCCATATTCCTTGTCATCTCCATGGATTCGATTGACCCGGCAGATCGCCTGGAACAAGCCGTGGTCCTGCATGTGTTTGTCAATATAGAGGTAAGTGGCAGGAGGCGCGTCGAAGCCGGTCAGCAGCATATCCACCACAATGAGTAATTTCATCTGTCCCGGTTCTTCGACGAACTTCTTTTTTACGACCTTCTCAAACTCCTCGGCTTTTTTGACTGCTTCATCAGGGTCTTCATTGAACCAGTCAGCCAGCATCTTCTTGTAAATATCATACTTCCGTAATTTCTCGGTCCTGCCTTCGCCGGTTTCTTCGCCCTTGGTGTCGGCAATTGATGGAACATAAGAGGTGACGATGGCGCATTTGCCTGATAGCTCGGTCTTATCGAACAACTCATAGAGCTTGCATGCCTGATAGATGCTGCCGGCGACAAGCATGGCATTGCCGTGGCCGCTTTGCAGCCGGTCTTTGGTCGCCATGTCCATCATGATGTCCGCGACGATCTTGTCCAGCCGTGATTTGCTGGAGAACACCTTCTGCATGGTGCCCCACTTCTTCTTGAGCTGGGTTAAAGCAATAGCCGTCAAACCCTTGGTCTTAGCCTCGAACCACTTGTCGATATTGGCCTGAGAGGTAATGCTCTGGTCGATGTCCCGCGCTTCATAGCGCAGGTCCAGCACCACCTTGTCTTTCACTGCTTCATCGAACTTATAGGTATGGATGTAGCCGCCGAAGATCTCGATACTCTTCTGCTTGTCGGTCTTCAGGAGCGGCGTTCCGGTGAATCCTATAAAGAGAGCATTCGGCAGGATGGTTTTCATCGCCTTGTGCAGATCTCCCGACTGGGTGCGATGGCACTCGTCCACAAACACCACCAGATCGCCCTTGGCCTTGAAGCCCGGGGGCAGTTTCTTTATCTCCTCGATGAAGCCCGCGATGTCCCCGATTTCCTCACCGTCATCCTTGTTGCCGAACTTGTGGATCAGCGAACAGAGCAGCCAGGGCGTTGTTGAGTTGAGCTTGTCAATCAGGTCCGCGCCGCTCCTGGTGCGGTAAATGTCTTCGTTAACACCCTTGAACACCTTCTCGATCTGTTCGTCCAGCTCCGTGCGGTCGGTGATGATCAGCACACGAGCGTCCGTTCGATTCTCACGTATCCACTTGGCCAGCCAGACCATGGTCAGGCTCTTGCCGCTGCCCTGGGTATGCCAGATAATGCCGCCCTCACGGCGTTTTACATGGTCCTGCGCTGCCCGCACACCGAAGTACTGGCTGTGACGGCAAGGCTTCTTCGACCCCGCGTCGAATACGATGAAATCGTGGATAATCTCCAGAAATCGGCTTTTTTCGCAGAGCTGTGAGAGGCCCCTGTCGAGCAGGTTCTCGATGGCGCTGTCTTCCTTCCAGTTCAGGTAATGTTTTTCCGGTGTGCCGATGACGCCATAGCGCAAACCTTCAGTGTCGTTCCCTGCCATGACGAGCTGCATGGTGGCGAAAAAGGAATGGATGAAGGACTTTTTCTGATTATCAAGATTTTGGCGGATGCCTTCGCTCACCGAGACGATGGAGCGTTTCAGTTCCAGGACGCCCAAGGCTATTCCGTTCACATACAGCACCACGTCGGGACGCTTGGTGTTCGTCCCTTTGATCGTCACTTCTTCGGCTATGGCAAAGTGGTTGTTGAGGGGATTTTTCCAATCGATAAGAAAGACGTCTTGAGTGTTCTCGCCAACGTCCTCTCTGACTTTCACACCGTAACGGAGAAGGCCGTATACTTCTTTGTTGATATCGTAGAGGCTTTTGATCTGGTCGCCCGCGGCTTTGTGCAGCTCATACAGAGCTTTGTTGATGAGTGTTCCGCTATACTTCTGCTTTATCAGGAAGGATCGAAGATCGTCCTCCTCGATATTGCTGTTTCCAAGGCGCTCGCTCCAGTCGCCAAGATAAGCGTAGCCCAGCGAGTCGCGGAACAGCTTTACCACGCGGTTCTGGGTAGCGCGTTCTCTCAGCCCGACAGTGGTCATGCTGTTTCTCCGTCCAATTTCAGTGTCCCCTTGCACTTCGGGTAACCTGCACAGCCCCAGAATTGAGATCCCGCGTTGCTGCCCTTCTTCGCGGTCCGCTGCACCATGAGTCCTTTGCAGACAGGACAAGCTGGAGCCGCTTTATCCGCCTGATCGGACGGATCAGACAGATCTTTTCTCCGCTTCTCGATCCTCGCAGCCGCCAGTTGCTCGGAGTAGCCGCCACCCTCAACGAACTGCCGCTCCAGCCCGGCAATCTGCTGATCAAGCAAATAGTTAGCCTGGTGGATCAGGCAGATAACGGCATTAGCGACAATTGCCGGGTCCTTGCTCTCAAGCCATCGGGCATAGGCACCACCATCCGTCTGATCGGTCCGCTTTGACGGATCGGTCGGATCTTGTCGGTTCCCCACCCCCCGCACTTCCCGCGCTTGCGGGTCGTCCTTGTGCCATTGTCGCAAACTGCGCTGCCGCAGAAAGTCCTCGTAGTCGAGCAGAAGCTCATCAAGGCTGGCCCGGGCAACATTCACCAGCCGCAGTTCGGTTTGCGAAGAGGTTGCCGTTGCCCGGCTACCCTCCGCGATGTTCTGCCGCCCGCTTCGAGCTGCCTGGACCATCTGGTCAACAGTGCGCGAGCGCTTGTCCATGAACCGATCGCAGAACGAAACAGTGGCATCGTAGATCACCGTCGTCGTCTGAAACGACCGCAGCTTCCGGTAGCCGCCGCTCGGACGAAGGCGTTTTGGGCGGGCAAGATTCTCTGTCCGATCCGTCCCATCAACCCGATCCGGCTTATCCGACCGATGCCCGCCCTCGCCGGTTTTCGGACTTTCTTTTTTGTCCTGCTCGCTCATACCAGCCTTATCCTCCCGGTCAGCAATTCCTGCATCATCCCCTGCTTGAGGTCACGGGTCTTGTCACGGCGGGCCTCCAGCGCGGCGATCTCGGCGTCCATGTCGGAGAGGACGGCGGCGATAGCGGTTTGTTCACGGTTGGGTGGGAACCTTCCTTCAACTGCCGCCAAAGCAGAAGCGCCAATATGGACAACGGCATCTCCCTGGCCCCTGCTCGCTTTCTGTCGATTGATGGGTGCAGTGTTCAAGTAGTAACCGAGAAATAGTGGGTCGGCCTTCTCAGGTCGGAGAATAACGATGTCACCGCCCGCGTAGGCTTCAATGTCATGCACGAAGGCAACGCACTTTCCAATTTCTTCCTTAGTTTCTCCTGAACCAGCGAATAAGATGTCTCCATACTTGATGCGTGTTGCTGTCGCTGCAACGTCGCGGGAAATCCATGAGTGGAACGCCTTTATGTAGTCATTGTGACGCGTGTAAATCTCGCCGTATCGAACACAAGCCAGATTGCCGCTCAAAGTTTGATCCTTAGTAACTCCGCTGCCTTTCAAGAAGCTGCCCAACTCCCCCAACCGCTTCACCTCCCACACCCCGCTAAACCCCGGTAAGCGTTTCTTTCCGGTAAGGAGCTGCTGCATGGCAGCTTGTTTGATGTCGCGCTTCTTAGTGATGAGCTGGCCGATCTTGGCAAGCAGTGCACCCACATCCGAGAGAGCAGCGGCGATGGCGTGTTGTTCTGCGATTGTCGAAGGTAATGGAATCGACAATTGACCATATTCATTACCATTGATACCGGGCTGCCCGCTCCTCATGGACATTAGGCGAACCCAGTTCCAGTATGAACCGGTCGTCACATACGCAGCCAAATACGAAGGAACGAGCTTTGAGGGATCTGGCTTTACTCTAATCAAGAACCCCGCAAAAACAAGCTTCGCGTCTGTGGGATCATACAAGTATGACTTCCCGACGCTTGCTCCTGTGCGAGCGAAAACGAGATCACCCTTATCCAAGTAATATTTATCGGCATCGTCGCGCTTTACAGAAACGGGGTTTTCGGGCGAGAAACGACCGTCTTCAGTTATGTCCGTGATGCGAATGTAAACAGGCAGTTTGTCTGAAAAAGGAACAGCCGGGGCATTGATGCCGTAGTCAGGTGTGGAAGTCAGGCAATCTTTAAGCCTGTAGATATCCCAATCCTCCGGAATCACCCCCACCTCGGTCTTTTTATACCCCACCTTCAGCTCCATGCAAATCCCATCTTCTTCAGATGCCCATCCACCTTGCTGCTCAGACATTCCACTTCTTCGGTGATCCTGAGCAGCGGCGTGGCATATCGCTCCGCCAGTTGCTTGATGCGCCCGGTCAGCGCCTGTGAAACACGATCAAGTTCGGTCTGCACATCCGCGGAGATCGTGGCCAGCCATTTGTCATCCACCACCAAAGTCTTGATCTCGTTCTCGCTGAGCTTGGCATATTGGGCGGCCACCTTGGCGTCCAGGATCTTTTGAGCTTCTTTCACCTTCTTGCAGGCAATGGATTCTTTCTCGATCAATGCCGCATAGGCTTCCAGCGCCTTGCGTTCGTCGGCGTCATCCTTGTTAAGCTTGAGCTCTTTCAAACGGGCATTGACGCTGACCTTGGTGAGTTTGCCCTTCTCGGTCTTGGCTTCAAACAACAGGCCATCCTCGACACCCTGTTCCTCGTCCATCTCTTCCATCCGGCGGCTTATATCCTCGCGCTCGGCTTCCAGCTTCTCTATCGCTTTCATCTCAGCAGCAAAGTAGCGGTTGACGATCAAGTGCTGCGGGATCAGGTCGGTGTTGGGCTTGCCGTCGGTCTGCGCCTTCCAGCCATCGCTTACCAGCATGTACACATCGTCCTGCATTGCGTCGGACCAATAGCTCATCAGGTGCTGGTAAACATCATAAGGGTTTATCAATCCGACCGATCCGGCTGATCCGCCCGAAAAAATCCCCAGCAAAGCCTCGGACAATGCTTCGATCAACGCCTTGGGATGACCGCCCTTCTTGATGCCTTTCATGAGCGGTGTGCTGCCGGCCTGCCATTTGGCGAACAAGCGCTCAACTGCCCGCCTGTAAGCGCTGAACTCGGGGTGGCCGAATATCGTGGGCTTAATCCGGGCCGTCTCAACTTTCATTTGACTGTAGCCTGCCCGCGTTCCCTTCTTGAATAGATCCTGCTGGAGAGTGGGAAAGACCTTCCAGTAATCGGCTAACGCCTCTATGTCGGCATTCGGTATGCCGCCCTTCAGATGCGCGGCAATGTCTTGCAGGTCATCGCCCTCGCTGTTGTCGATATAGCGCGGGATGTTAAGATTGTAATCGTTTTTTTCTATCTCGGAAACGCCGACCATGCGCGAATATTTGGGCTGTTCGAGCTGCTTGTTGAACACATCCACGATCTTGTGGATGTCCTGATGACGGAGGCGGTTTTTGTTGCCGTCTTTCACAAAGCCTTTGCTTGCGTCGATCAGGAAGATGCCGGTGCGGGCCGCGGCATTCTCCTTGTCCAGCACGACAATGCAGGCCGGAATGCCGGTGCCGTAGAACAGATTGGCGGGCAGGCCGATGATGCCCTTGATGTAGCCTTTGCGGATGATGTTCCGGCGGATGTCGCCTTCGGAGTTGCTGCGAAACAGCACACCGTGCGGAAGGATCACCGCGCCTTTGCCGGTGCTCTTGAGCGAACGAAGGATGTGCAGCAGAAAAGCATAGTCGCCGTTCTTTGCCGGGGGAATGCCGTCCACAAAGCGTTCGTAAAGGTCATTGGCCGGATCAAATCCATTGCTCCATGCCTTGGTGGAAAAGGGCGGATTGGCCACGGCAAAGTCAAAGGTCTTGAGACTGCCGTTCTTCTCCTTATAGTGTGGAGCGGAGAGGGTGTTGTCCTTCCATATCTCGGCGGTGGGATTGTCATGCAGGATCATGTTCATCTTGGCCAGGGCCGCAGTGGCGTTGTCCATTTCCTGCCCGTAGATGGTGACACCGTATTTCGATTCCGCCGCCGCTTTCAGCAGCAACGAGCCGGAACCGCAGGTTGGGTCACTGAGAGTTTTCGTCTGGCTTTTGGCTTGATTGATGCCGATGACCTTGGCCATGATTATTGAGACTTCCGCCGGGGTGTAGAACTGCCCCTTGCTCTTTCCTGACTCGGTGGCGAAGTGGCGCATGAGGTATTCGTAGGCGTCGCCCAGAATATCGTCACCCTCCGCACGGTTGCCGCTGAAATCCAGGCCCGGATTATCGAAGATGCTTACCAGGTTCGAGAGCCGGTCCTGCATCTCCTTGCCCTTGCCCAGCTTGTCGGCGTCGTTGAAATCGGCCACATCGATCACGCCCTTGAGGTCGTTCGCCTGAGCAAGCTTGCCGATGATCTTGTTGATCTTGTCGCCGATCTCCTTGTTCCCCTTCAGGGCGATCATGTCCTCGAAGCTGCCGCCCTTGGGCACTTCAATCAGCGCGCCGGGCTGACCGGCATATTTATCGGAGACGTATTTGACGAACAAAAGGACCAGCACGTAGTCCTTGTATTGCGAGGCATCCATGCCGCCCCGGAGTTCGTCGCAACTTTTCCAGAGGGAGCTGTAGAGTTCGGACTTCTTAATTGCCATTAGCCTTACCTTTTTTCTTCGGAATGGGGAATGCACTCGCTCCTGGATTCAAGCGATGAACCGGTTGACAGGTGTGCGAGTGTGCGCGATGGTGCTGATTTTGGCACAGACGGCCATCTAAGACAAGGAGAAAGTTGGGTAGGTTTTCCGTCTGACGGAGCGATCTCGGGACGCGAAGACGTGGAGACGGGGTGACTAGGGGCTAGAGCCAGTAGATGCTATTCTTCAAGTCTTTCCCGGAATGGGAAAAGAGAAATGTGGTCAGACGCCTGATGGTCTCACCGATAGGTTGCTGCCTGGAGAGTATGATGCCGTGATGTTCCCGGCCCGCCTTCAGATATTCTTTATGCAACCGGTCAAAGTCACCGGCATTGAACGTGAATATCACGCGCTGTTCCGACACGGCATATTCCAGCTGGCGCGCATCGGCGAGGCTCTGATTCTGGACCTCATGCGCACTGACGACATCATAGCCCTTCAACCGGAGCGCCGTCGCTACTTTCTTATGGACATCCTCGTCGAGATACAGTTTGTGCATCAGGCGAGCTCTTTGTCTATCTCTTCCTTGTTATCGAAGTAATAGCTCAAAGCGTCGAACAACTGGGCGGGAGTGATGGACGGGTAGCCTTCGAGGAGTTCCTCGATGCTCATGCCGGAGCGGTAGTGGTTCACGATCGAAGCAACCGGGACGCGGGTCCCCTTGATGACGGCTTTGCCTTCATAGACAGCCGGGTTCTTTTCTATATAGGAGTGCTGTATCTGTATCGTCGCCATGCTCGTTCACCTGCATGCACTATAGCATACGGCAATTTGCCGTTCAAGCAGATTTTCCCAGGTATCGTATAACCGCAAAACTTTGTTCTTCTTTCCACCTGCTGTCCCTACTCCTCATCATTCTTCTCATCCTCCCCGCTGAACGGCCCCTTGATCCCCAGTTCCCTGATCTTCTTTCTGAGCGTGTTCCGGTTGATGCCGAGGAGGCTCGCCGCGCGCACCTGGTTGCCCTCGGTCTTCCTGAGCACCAGGGTGATAAGCGGTTTTTCCACGCGCTGGATCACCAGGGAATAGATATCGCCATGGTCGAGTCCGCCAAGCCGGTCCACGAGGTCCGCGAGCTTTTCTTCCAGAAAATTCTCGAACGATATGGTGACCCCCTGCCCCGGTTTGAAGATTTGCGGCGGCAGGGCATCGGGGAATATCTTGTCGCCCTGGGCAAGCGTGACCGCGCGCTGGACCGCATTCTCCAGTTCGCGCACGTTCCCCGGCCAGTCATAGGCGCGCAGGGCCTTGAGCGTCTCCGGTGTGAACGTCTTGGCGCTTACCCCGCGCCCGTCCCGGTATTTCCCGAGGAAATGTTCTGCCAGCGGGATGATATCGTCCTTGCGCTTTCTGAGCGGGGGGATATTGATCTGGATGACGTTCAGTCGGTAGAACAGGTCCTCCCGGAACTTGTTCTCGCGCACCATCTTTTCGAGATCGTGGTGGGTCGCGGCGATCACCCGGACATCGGTCCTGATGGGCTCGGTCCCGCCGACGCGTTCGAACTCCCTTTCTTGCAGGACGCGGAGAAGTTTCCCCTGCAGCGAAAGGCTCATGTCGCCGATCTCGTCGAGGAAGAGCGTGCCGCCTGCCGCAGCCTCGAACTTCCCGAGCTTCCGGGCCACTGCGCCGGTGAAGGACCCCTTCTCATGGCCGAAGAGCTCGCTCTCCAGGAGCTCGGAGGGGATCGCCGCGGAGTTCACGGCAATAAAGGGCCGTCCCGACCGCTTGCTGTGAAAATGGATGGCGCGGGCGACCAATTCCTTGCCCGTCCCGCTCTCGCCGTGGATCAGCACGGTGGCGTCGCTCTCGGCCACACGGCCGATGGTCTTGTAGATCTCCTGCATGGCGGACGTGGCGCCTACGAGCCCGCCTTCGTATTTTTCCCGAACTTCCACCCGGAGCGTGTCCACCTCTTCGCTCAGGTGCCGGATGTCCAGCGCCTTTTTTACCAGAATGCTCACCTCGTCGAGGTCGAAGGGCTTGGTAATGTAGTCGTAGGCGCCGCGACGCATGGCCTCGATAGCGTTCTGCATCGTGCTCTGGGCGGTCATGATAATGACCGAGATGTTCCGTCCTTCCTTCCGGATCTTCTCCAGGGCGTCGAGTCCGCTCATGCCCGGCATGCGGATATCCATGAGGACCACGGCAATGCCGCCTTCCTGCAGGCACGAAAATGCCTCGGCGGCGTCCTTCGCGAGTACCGTTTCGAGGCCCTCCTTCTCCAGGGCCTTCTTCAGCACCCACCGGACGCTTTCTTCGTCATCGACTATGAGAATTCGTTCGCTCATGATCTTTCGTCGCCTTGTGCTTTCACTTCTGCGCTGGTTTCATTATTCCGCAATCCGCAATCCGCAATTTGTTTTATGCTCCCAGCGGCAGATACACGCTGAAGGTCGTCCCCTCTCCCTCGCGGCTGTCCACCCGGATGGTCCCGAGATGCTCCTGCACGATCTGGTACGAGAGCGCCAGCCCCAGCCCCACTCCCCGGTCCTTGGTCGTGAAGAAGGGTGCGAAGATGTCCTGCAGGTGCTCCTGCTTGATGCCCAGCCCGGTGTCGCTCACTTTCACGACCATGAGGCGGTGTTTCCTGCCATCGGCCTGGACGCTCGTGAACATATCGGACATGCGCGTCACCACGGTGAGTTTGCCGCCTGACGGCATGACCTCGATGGCGTTCTTGATGATGTTCAGGAACACTTGAATGAGTTGGTCCCGGTTCCCGATCACCTCAGGCAGGCTCGGGTCATATTCCCGCGCAAGCACGACGGCATGCTGCCGGGCAGGTTCTTCGTACAGCAGGAGCGCCCGGTCCAGGATGCTGTGGATATTGAAGGTGCCCGACTCCCGGGGCTTTACCCGGGTAAAGTCCAGGATCCCTTCGAGCACGCCGTTCAACCGGTCCGCCTCCTTCAGGATCACATCAAGATACTCGGTGAGACTCCCGCCGGCATTGGATGATGTCCTGAGCTCGGATTTCAAAAGCTGGGCCGCGCCGCGTATCCCGACAAGGGGGTTCTTGATCTCATGGGCGATGCCGGCGGCGATCTGACCGATGGCGGCCAGCCGGTCCGCCCTTCGTATGCGTTCCTTCAGGTCCTGAACGCTGCTCTGGTCCCGCACCGAAAGGATCACGCCCTGGGGCCTGCCTTCCGCGTCGGGAAGCACGCTGCTCACCACACCGACCGGCAGAGGCTGCCGATGCCGGGCCGAAAGCGCGGTCTCATAGTCCGAATAGGACCTTCCCGTCGCCAGGGTCTTTTCGATCTGGGACACTATCGCGGGATTATCGGCAAACACGGTCGCTGCTTTGTGGCTGATCGCGTCCGTAGCGGCGATGCCGGTCATTTCCTCGATGGCACGGTTCCAGATGATGACGCTCCCGCTCTCATCGGTCACCGCCACGCCATCGACGATCCCCGAAAGGATGTCGACAGTAATGTCGCTGAACTTTGGGCTCAGACCATGCATAACCTATTGATAGCACAATATATTTGAGTATTCAAGGTAATTTATGATATAGTCCGGGTCAATTGCGGATTGCGGATTGCGAATTGCGGATTAAGACCCAAAAAACCGTCCAGTCCTCAAAACGATTAAAATTCAATCGGCAATTTGAGATCATTTTTTGTCATTGCGAGAAGCGAAGCGACGAAGCAATCTTTACTTTACTACGAGATTTATGAATTTGTATCAGATTTCAATCCGCAATCCGCAATCCGAAATCCGCAATTATTATGTTTGACCTTCGCCTGCTATTCGTTACCCTCGTCTGGGGCGTCAATTTCGCCTTTGTGAAATTCGCGCTCACCGACTTTCTTCCGCTCAGCTTCACCATCGTGCGTTTCCTTGTTGCCTCGCTGTTCCTGGCCGCTGTCATGTTCGTGACGCGAGAGCCCTTCGCGATCGAGCGGCGGGACCGTTTTGCGATCGTGAAGCTCGGCTTTATCGGTATCACCCTCTATAATATCTTCTTCATGTACGGGATCAAGTACACCACGGCTTCCCACTCGGCGCTGTTCATCTCGCTGTCCCCCCTGTTCGCTGTGCTGCTCCAGGCAAGAACGGGAAAGGAGCGCCTCACGCCGGCCATCGTCCTCGGTCTGCTCCTCGCCTCGACCGGCGTGTACCTTGTCATCAGCGGCCGCCACGGCGGCTTCAGCTTCACCGCAGCAGGCCTCACCGGTGACATTTTGACGCTGTGCGCCTCGGTGCTGTGGGCGCTCTATACCCTGCAGGCGCGACCGCTTCTGGAAAAATATTCCGCTATCACGGTCACTGCCTACTGCATGGCTGCCGGAAGTATCCTCCTGCTTCCCGTCGGCCTTCACGAACTCCTCAAACAGTCGTGGACCGCCATTTCCCCCCAGTCATGGGCGGCCTTCGGTTTTTCCGCCATTGTCTCGGCAGGCATCGCCTTCAGCCTCTGGTACCAGGGGGTGAGAAGGATCGGGGTCACGCGCACCATCGCCTATCACTATCTGGTGCCCTTTGTCGCCGTTGTGTTCGCCGTTCTTTTCCTGGGCGAACACATCACGCTGGTCCAGATCGCCGGCGGCATCGCCATCATCGGGGGAGTCGCCGTCGTACAACGCGTAAGACCCGAAGATGCGAAGGTGGGAAGTTAGGAAGGTACGCAGCGCCTCTTTCCATCCATCCTTCCTTCTTTGATTATCCCAACTTCCCAACTTCTCCCTTCTCACCTTCTCCCCGTCCCCCCGTCCCCGCGTCACCGTGTCAGGTGTTACTCCGCACTCCGCACTTGTTTCTTAATCCGCAATCCGAAATCCGCAATTATTCAGTGCGTATACCCCGCCTCGCCGTGCTGGGTGAGGTCCAGTCCCTCGGTCTCCTCGTCGTTCGTGACCCTGAGTCCCATCGTCGCATCGAGCAGTTTAAAGAGGACCATGCTCACCACGAACGAGTAGACAGCTATCAGCAGGACCGCCCCAGCCTGAACGGCAAGCTGCCGCGGGTTCCCGGACAACAGGCCGTTCGCCCCGCCGGAATTGATCGCCGTCGAAGCAAATACCCCGGCCATGACCGTGCCCAGGGTCCCCCCCACCCCGTGAACACCGAAGGCGTCCAGCGAGTCGTCATAGCGGAACTTGACCTTGGCGTTCAGGGCCGTGTAGCACAGCAGGCCCGCGCACATACCGATGGCAAGGGCGGCCATAGGGCTCACAAACCCGGCCGCGGGAGTGATCGTTGCCAGGCCGGCAATGGCGCCTGTTGCCGCGCCGAACATCGTAGGCTTCCCGCGGTGATACCACTCCACCGCGGTCCAGGTAAGGGTGGCCGCGACCGCCGCGGTATGGGTGGTGACGAAGGCCAGGGTTGCAAGGCCGCCCGATGACAGCGCGCTTCCCGCGTTGAACCCGAACCACCCGAACCACAGGATGCCTGCGCCGAGCACCGTCATCGGCAGGTCATGGGGCGGCATGGACTCGCGGAGGAAACCCTTGCGGTGGCCGATATAGAGCGCGGCTGCCAATGCCGAAAATCCCGACGTGGCATGCACGACGATCCCGCCCGCAAAGTCGAGCACGCCCATCTGCTTCATCCATCCGCCCGCGCCCCAGACCCAGTGCGCAACGGGATCGTACACCACCGTTGTCCAGAGCAGTGTGAACACGAGAAATGACGAAAATTTAATTCGTTCGGCGAACGCCCCGCTGATGAGCGCGGGCGTGATGACGGCGAACATCATCTGGTAGATCATGAACGCAAGGTGCGGCACCGTGGCGGCATAGTCCGCGTTCGGCGCCGAACCGACACCTGAGAGTCCGGCCCACGCGAGGCTTCCGATCCAGCCGTTGATGTCGGGACCGAAGGCCAGTGAGTAGCCGAACAATATCCACTGAACGCTCACCAGCGCGATGGCGATGAAGCTGTGCATGATGGTTCCCAGCACGTTCTTCCGACGGACCATGCCGCCGTAGAACAGGGCGAGACCCGGCGTCATCAGCATCACCAGCGCCGTTGACATCAGGATCCACGCCGTGTCGCCCGAGTCTATCTTTACCGCCGCCTGCTCCGCCGCCGATGCCAGGGACGGCGTCAGCATAGCCGCGGCAAATACTGCCGCCCCGCGAGACCATATCGTTCTTGTCATCCTATCTTCCTCCCGTTCCATTGCACAGGTATTGACCACGCTGCTAAAAAATATAGCAAAACACGTGCCACGGGGGTCGCGTATCGCAACGTCCCGTAACCGTTTGATTTGGCTGTTCCTGGCATTGTACCCGGAGCGGGAAAAAGCACTGGCGCATATCGCGAGATGGTGAATGTTTGGGCATCTGTGCAGGGAATGGGCATCCACGTTGCCGTGAAATCCTCTTGCATTCCTGCGGCACTTGCGGTAAAACGTTGACGTTGCCGCTGATCCCGGTCGGCTTCTATAGGTCCGTTTCCGAGGAGGAATCAAAACCTTGAAAAGATCAATACTACTTCTACCGGGCCTGGCGATCATCCTCGCCGGGCTTCTCCTTTCCTGCGCTGCCCGGAGCACCAAGGACCCGGCGGTTATGCTCCAATGGGCATCCGAGGAGTTCAGCAGCAAGGACGATCCCCTTGCCGCCGAAGAGTTCCTCCAGCAGGCGCTGGAGGTGTACCGGAAGAAGATGGACCGCCTCGGCCTCGCCGAGACCTACCGCCAGTACGGCCTCTTCCTCCGCTCGAACGCCGTTTCCAAGTTCCACAAGCACTACAACACCGTCGGGTTCCTCGACGAATCGGTGAAATTCACCAACCGTTACCAGAAGGCCGTCGAGTACCTCGTCAAGGCGCAGGAGATCTTCGAGGAGAACAAAAAGTATGATACCCTCTCGACGGTCCACATCAGCCTCGCCAAGACCTACGCTCACCTGAACCGCACCCAGGAGGCCTGCGATTCCCTGACCAAGGGCATGGCAAGCTACAATGCCTTCAAGAAGACGAATCCCGACATGAAAGAGTTCCACGCCGAGGAAGTGGCCGACTACGAGGAGTACATCGGCATCCTCAGAAAACAGCTCTCCTGCCCCGCAGAAGCGCCGGTAGAAGAAAGGAAAGCGGAAAAGAAGGCAGAACCAGAGCCTAAGAAAGAGACACCGAGCCATTCGGTAGGCTCACCTCAATGAACGAATAAAGGCCCGGCAGTTCACAACTGCCGGGCCTTGTGGTTCCCGCCACATCAGGGAGGTATGGGGGAAAACATATATCAGTATCAATGATCTTATTTCTGCTGTTCATACCCCAGACCGTCATCCCCGAGTGGTCCTATCGGGGATCCAGAGTAATGCAAGATAAAGTCTGGATTCCCGCTCAGCATCGATGCGGGAATGACGATAATATCTAGATCGCCGACTCGCCCTTCTCGCCGGTGCGGATGCGGATGACGTCCTCGATCTTTGTTATGAAGATCTTTCCGTCGCCGATCTTGCCGGTCTTGGCCTTCTCCATGATGGTCGCCACGACCTTCTCGACGATCGCCTCCGCAACCACGATCTCCAGCTTCACCTTGGGGATGAAGGCGATGTCGTATTCCGCGCCGCGGTAGAGCTCCACGTGGCCCT
Source organism: Nitrospiria bacterium (assembly GCA_919902495.1). Lineage (GTDB taxonomy): Bacteria > Nitrospirota > UBA9217 > UBA9217 > UBA9217 > JAAXXJ01. The sequence continues at coordinate 75,877 of CAKKRC010000045.1, read as the reverse complement.
TCTGCCTGCCGAAGCCCTTCACCTCGGTCACGGTCATTCCCTGGATGCCCAGGGCGTTCAACGCGTCCTTTACATCGTCGAGCTTGAACGGCTTGATGATTGCCTCTATCTTTTTCATAATGCCTCCTTTATTAAAGTCCGTGAGGGGTCAGGGGTAAGGAGTAACGACCGACTCAGATCATTCATCCCGTCAATCACTGTTCTTGCACTTTCCCCTTACCCTTTACCCTTTACCCTTTACGCTTTCTTAGAGATTGTACGCCCGCTCGCCGTGCGACGTCTCGTCGAGCCCGACGGTCTCTTCTTCCGCGTCTACCCGGAGTCCGACCGTGAACTTGATGATCATGAAGATGACCAGCGTGGCGACCGCGCTGTAGGCCAGCGTTGCCAGGACCGCGACGATCTGGATCCAGAGCTGGCCGGGGTTCCCGTACAGGAGCCCCTTCCCCGCCGAGTTGATCGCCGGGTCGGCGAACACGCCGGTGAGAATTGCCCCGAGCGTCCCGCCGATGCCGTGGATGCCGAAAGCGTCGAGCGTGTCGTCATAGCCGAGCAGGGGCTTCAACTTTGCCACGGCATAGAAGGGAACCACACCCGCGGCGATGCCGATGATGATGGCGCCGGTGATGTTCACGAAGCCCGCCGCCGGGGTGATGGCGACCAGCCCGCCCACCGCGCCCGAGGCGAGGCCCAGGACCGTCGGCTTGCCGGAGTGCATCCACTCTACCACCATCCAGGCGAGCGCCGCGACCGCCGCCGCCGTGTTGGTGTTGATGAAGGCAGCGCCCGCCAGTCCGTTCGCCCCAAGGGCGGAGCCCGCGTTGAATCCGAACCAGCCGAACCACAGGAGCCCCGCGCCGGTCACGACGAGCGTCAGGTTGCCCGGAATGATGGCCTTGGCCTTCCGCTTGCCGAGGATGAGGGCGCCAACGAGCGCAGCGATACCCGCGTTGACATGGACGACCGTTCCGCCGGCGAAATCAAGGGCCCCCATCTTGGCCAGGAACCCTCCGCCCCAGACCCAGTGGGCGACCGGGAGGTACACCAGGCTCATCCAGAGCACGGAGAAGAGTATCCAGGCAGAGAACTTCATGCGTTCGATATAGGCGCCGCTCGCCAGCGCAACGGTGATCGCCGCGAACGTGAGCTGGTACATGATGAAGATGTACTCGGGGATGGTCTTGGCCAGGTCCGAGATGCTGTCCGGCCCGATCCCTTTCAGGAAGGCCTTCGACGCGTCGCCGATGATGCTGCCGCTGCCGTAGAAAGTGAACGAATATCCGTACAGGACCCAGAGCAGACTGGCGATGCAGAACGTGACGAAGGTCATCGCCATGGTGTTCAGGGCATCCTTGGTCTTCGCCAGGCCGCCGTAGAAGAGCGCCAGGCCCGGGATGGACATGAGCATGACGAACGCCGTGGCGACGATCATCCACGCCGTGTCGCCCGTGTCTATCTTGAGCGGCGCGGGAGCTGCCGCCGGTGCTGCCGCAGCGACCGGAGCCGCGGCTTCCTCGGCCAGGGCGCTGCCGGATGTGAAACCTGCAACTGCGGCGAACAGCGCCAGCAGCAGCACTACTATGGTCAATGATAGCCTTTTCATATTAATATCCTCCTTACCCAGTATTATACAAGACGTCAATCATGTTTCTATCTGACTAATAGCAAAGCATATGCCAGCCATATGGTCCGAACTTATCCTCGTAACCCGTTGATCCTGCGTGCCCCTCCAGGACGGAACATGCCTGTTTTCTAAGCACCTGATGCATCAGGGAGCAATCAGGCCTGCCGTGTCATAGACACGACAGGCCTTTCAGAGATCACAGGTCCAGATCGATGTCCACCTGGATGGTATAGGTCGGTTTGATATTACTGTTGTTCCAGTCGTCCATGCCGAAGATCACGCCCACGTTCGGAGCGAACTTCCAGGCAAAGGCATAGCTCAAAGCTCCGTAGCTGTTCTCGCCGCCCATGTAATCAACAGCCACCCAGAGCTTGTCAGAGACCTCGGAGATCGTCCGGTCCCACGATGCCAGCACGCCCTTTTCGTCCTTCTTGCCGTTCTTGTCCAGAAGCATCTTGTCGTTGCCCTGATAATATCCTGCCGAGAACCGGCCGGCCTTGCCCAGCGTCTTGGCCAAAAGACCGTAAACGATGTTGTAATCCGTGCCCCATCCTGCGTCGGTCGTATACTTCCTGGTGCCGAAGTCGAATCCGCCGATGGCAATGGCCGGAGAGTTCTTGAACAGCGAATCTTCGGGTGTGCCGATCTTGGCATTCAAGTAGATCGGCGCGGAATCATAGGGCTCTATGCCGTAGGACCGCTGGTCGATGCCTATTTCCATCTGGATCTTCTCGAACGGCAGGACGCCGAGTGTCAGGCCGTTGTTTATCACATTCGGCTCGCGCGTCGTGCTGTCCGTCCCGCGCGCCTTGATGTACTGATCGAAGCCGAAATGCAGCTTCTTGAACGGCTGGATGTCCGTTGACGGTATCCAGATCTGCGTCGATGGCGTCGCGAACGCCGCGGTGCCGGCAAGCAGCACCAAACCGAGAACCATTGCTATCTTCTTCATGTCACTATCCTCCTTGAACCCGTTCGGGTTGGTCCGTCCTGACGAGCAGGCGGTGCTGCAAATGATGAAAGACCTCCGGAGCCTTTCTGCATGATACCCTTCAACAACTTCCTTGTATGTCCTTATAGCAAAGCACGTGCCAGGTGAAATGCGGCGAGCAAGGCCATTTATTCCATTGATTTCTCATGGTATTCCCAGCCAGTTACGATAACGGCGCAGGAGAAAATAAATCCTCGTACCGGTGCTTTAATGTGCATGTGCTGAATAATTGATCAAACGAAGACGGGCTGTTGATGCTGTAATCGATCGCGGTTCGATTGTGCAGTGTAGGAAAGTAACTGACGGTGTCCTTCGAGGTAATGGATGATTTCATGAGTATCTGTCAGTTCAAGAAACTCATCGGACTTCACCCTCTCGAGAAGCTGTTCCAGGACCGCATCAGTGGCCTCGATCCCTCCCCAGGAGAGCATCCGCCGCAATCCGGCGCGTCCTATCAGCTTGCTCAACACGATCGTCCTCTGTTGCCCGGTACTCTCAGGGGCCGCAGGCTCATACTGTGCAGGGTCGCACAAGACGCCGTGAATATGGATACCGGACTTATGCGCGAACCGCCTGCGGGTAAAATGCCGCATATTGATGGAGGCAGCAACCAGGTCCTTTGCCTGCACCAGAAGCGCCATTTCCTCCGCCGTCGGCCCCCCCTCCCCCCGAAGCCTCAATCGGACCACTGCATCCTCGATAGAGAGGAGCCCCGACCGTTCCCCGATGCCCATGATGCTCGCATCAATACATTGCGCGCCAAGCTCCTGCGCTTTTGCGGCGTTTGCCAGGGCATTGCCCAGATCATTGTGAAAATGGAAATGCAGCCTGGAAAAAGGGATTTCCGCATGGATCGTTTGATGGAGCCGTTCGATCCGTTCCGGCGTGTCCGTGCCCACCGTATCTGCATAGCTCAGCCGGTCGGCTCCCATCTCCCGCAGACGACTGTACATCTCGGCGAGTTCATCCGGAGCGCTCCGGGAAGCGTCCTCACAGGTGAACCGAACCTGGAGGCCGAGATCCTTTGCATACCGGACGGAATCGAAGATACGCCGGTATGCCGCCTCACGGGTCAGGCCGTACCGCACGAGGCTCGCCTTGTTCATGCCCGCGAACAACCCGACCCACGGCAAGCTGAGGTCCCGGACCAGCCGGATCTCGTCCCGGTCCAGCCGGGCGTGCCCGATCAGCCGCGAACGCAGATCAAGCGAAGCAAGCTCGGCAACGGCCTTCCGTATCGAAGGCGCGACTGCCGGATGCCCGACCTCAATGAAGTCGACGCCGAGTGCATCGAGCAGGCGTGCCAGTCGCTTCTTCGTCTCGATCGGGAAGAAGACACCGTAGCATTGTTCTCCTTCGCGCAGTGTTGTATCGAGCAGTTCCATTAAAAATACCTCGTTCGCGATGAGCACAAAGGAAGACACATACGCATCAACGTCATTTTGCCACAGAGTACATAGAGCACACAGAGAAATGCCATACTACAAGGTTTTCAGCTTTCCTCCGTGTCCTCGGCGGCCTCTGTGGCGAAAAGAATTCAATGCTCTTGATCATCACCTCACATCTCATCCGGTCCGGCAGACCTCGCACTGGTCATTCCGAGGGACCTTTACTTTCCTGAAGTCCATGTCGATCGTATTGAATATGAGCATCTCCGACGACAGCGATTTGCCGTACCCGGTGAGCAGCTTGATCGCCTCGAGCGCCATCATGCAGCCGAGCATGCCGGAAACCGCGCCCAGGACCGGGAACCCCATTTCCTCCCACGAGGGGTCGCCCTCGGGATAGACGCAGTTGATACAGGAGGAGGTACTCGGTATGACATTGAACAAATAGCCTTCCATGCCGTTCATCGCCGCTTCGACCATAGGTACCCTGTTGTCAACACAGGCCTGATTCAGGGCTCTGCGCTCCGGATAGTTCGGGCGGGCTGACAGGGCGATCTGCGCGCCCCGGAGCAGCCGGTCCACGCTCTCCTGCGTGATCCGTACGTCGTGGACCTCGATCTCCACATCTGGATTGGTCCGCTGCAGGGTCTTCTTCGCCAAATGTACCCTGCTCGTTCCGATGCCGTCATCTCGCATCAGAACCTGCCGGTTCATGTTGGACAAGGTCAGATTCCCGTAGTGGGCCAGGACCAGCCTGCCGATACCGGCGACCGCGAGATACAGTGCCGCCGTGCCGCCCAGCCCGCCGACCCCGGCGACCAGCGCCGTGGAATTTTTCAGGCGTTTCTGATGGTCAGCGGTAAAACCGCCGAGCATGAGCTGTCGCTTGTATCGTTCCCGTTCTATGTCGGTGATCGCCTCATGCATACCTGCTCGCTTTCGTCCGCTCTTCTGTTCATTATGAGGGGCTATGCTTCATACGGAAACGGATGGACCACGACCCGTGCCGCTCCGACGTCTTCCGCGCGCTGCTTGATCTCCGCCACCTCGTGCTCGTTCACGCCGGCGATCTCCGCAACAGCTACCGTCACGGGAAGCCCCGCTTCAACGGCGTTCTCCAGCCCGTTCCACTGCTGCCGCAGGACCAGCCGCGCTGCGTCCTCGCCGGTGTATTTCCGGCCGCGATAGATGGCCCACTGGTGCAGGCGTTCAGCCGTTCCCACGGAAGCGGCGTTCACGGAAAGAACGATGTTCCCTGCGCCGGACCGGACCAGCTCTTCGAGCCGGTCGGAGAGCAGCAGACCGTTCGTGGCAACCGTGACGGAAACGTCCGGATAGAGCCATGAGAGCTTTTTCAGCACGACGAACGTCGGGGCATTTGCCAGCGCTTCACCGGGCCCCCAGACCACAACGCCCGCAGGCGTCGCGCCCCCCACAACGGCAGCGGCCACTTTTCCGACCGCGTCATCCGGCGTCAGGGAAACACCCTTCACCGCCTGATCGCTTACGCTGTCGCTGCGCCGTGGGCATCCGGCACACCGCATGTTGCAGGCAGGGGCCACGGGAAGCCAGAGGATCGAAGGTCCGCCCGCAGCCTGCAGGGAAAAACAGGGAAGTTCCGCGCCCTTCCGGCTATGATCGTCCATGGAAGCCACCCTTCATGATCCCTGGATCACGACACCAATATCTTCGAAGATGCGACCATACCGACCAGCAGCGAACACCAGGCGATCAGAACAATGTAGAACGCCACCTCGAAGCGCTCCATTCGTTCATAGCTCTTTACAATTAAGAACGACGCGGCAAAGACCGCGATGCTGAACAGAAGTATGGTCGTTACCATCGTATTCCTCCCGGTTCCTGGTCTCTATGCCACCGATTCGGCATATTCCTCGCCGATGCGGGACATCAGCGTCTCGTATTCCATGTCCTTGTCCTCTCCCAGCGTGCCGCAGGCGTCTGCCCGACACTGCCGACAGTGAGACATCTGGCTGATGAATGGCCTCAGTTCATCGCGCTTTGCGTGCAGCGCCTCGTAGGACGGTCTGGTGAGACCCGAGAACTCTCCCTGGGGAATGAGTGGAAGCACGTTCATGATATCCGCACCCAGTTCTCCGGCACGCTTCGCCACCAGGGCGAGGTCCTCATCATTAACGCCGGGGAGATACACAGAATTCACCTTTACCAGCAAGCCCATCTCGATGGCGTTTGAGATCCCGACCCACTGGTTCGCCAGCAGGGTCCTGGCCGCAGCCTGACCCGTCAACCGCATCCCGCGGTACAGGACCCAGGAATAGATGCGCTCCGCCGTTTCAGGTCGCACCGCGTTGATCGTGACCGTCAGGCTTTTAACCCCCACCCTGACCAGGTCCGGCAACCGTTCCGGCAGGAGAAGACCGTTCGTCGAGAGGCACAGCGTGAGATGCGGGAAGCCCCAGCGCAGGGCGCTCAGGGTCTCGAAGGTTGCCTCGTTCGCGAGCGGGTCGCCGGGACCGGCAATGCCGATGACGCTGATCCGGTCGTTCCGTTCCACGAAGGCCTCGACCCGCTCCACGGCCTCCGACGGCGTCAGGACCCTGCTCGTGATGCCCGGTCTTGATTCATTCGCGCAGTCATATTTCCTGACACAGTACTTGCACTGGATATTGCACGCAGGCGCCACAGGCAGATGCATCCTGCCAAATTTAGTATGGGCTTCAACGGAAAAGCAGGGATGGGTCTTCAAGATGTCTTTCTGCGCTTGTCTGTTCGCATTCATGGCAGCCTCCTGGTCTGATGTATTACCACAAGGAATAGCAAAACCATTGCCAAAGCGAACTCGCGTCGAAACAACAGGTTAGGGAATTTCGGAAAGGAGGGAACGTCTTGAGAAAAGACAGTTGCTTAATTAATGGTCAGGAGGCTGTATCCGGAATTTCACCGGCATGTTCTACGAGCATCACGCGTACAGTTACAGGCAGACCGATCACGGTCGCTGCCGCAGGCAGATAAGACGGGTACAACACCAATTCCGGGATGCATAAAAATCCAGCGCCGGGTGATTGTCGCTGTCAGCAAGGAGCTGGAGCCTCTTAATGCCGGATCTCCTGCTCCAGGCAACGATCCCATCAATCAGTAGAGAACCTATACCCCCGGAACGAAACTTCCGATCGACGATCACGTCCTCTACAAGACCAACCCGACCACCTTCCGCCGTGGAAATGAGCGTCTGGACCGTTGCCATAGCGACGACCATCCCGTTAATCACGGCTACGAGTACCAGCGCGTTTCCTGGTGGTTTTGCGATCAGCGCACTGAGACCGTGAACCTGCTTTTCCACGTCAGGTACAAAGTCCGACTCGATGCTGAAGAGCTCCGCAAGCAGGTCCGTCATACGGGGGATATCTTCGGGCCGGGCTGTCCGAATCGTGACGTCCATAGTTACACAGCCACATGGACATGGCATTTCTTGGTGCACGTGCGCGCGCAGGCCTCGCAACCGATGCAATTCTCAGGATGGGCAACGGACATGACCTTGTTGCCCATATCGTCTCCGAACTCATCATCTCCGGCGAAGGGTTTTTCGATAAGTTCGAGCACCTGGTATCCGCAGACCTTGAAGCACCGTCCGCAGCCGATGCACTTCTCCACATCGATCGCATCTACGAATTTCGGCGTCCACGGCTTCCCGCCGCGGGTCGCTCCGGTGATGGTGGACATGATGAACCTCCTTGGTGATCCAGGGTCATGGGGCATGGGCCAAGGGTCATGGAAGATTGAATTCTTTCTCTTTGTACATAACCCCTGCTGCTTGGCCCCTGACCCTTGACCCTGTCTTTTACGTTATTGCTTCGCCGTTTGTTTCGCCGGTCCGTACTCGAAACGCGCCCTCGATGGGTGAAACGAAGATCTTGCCGTCACCGGCCTTGCCGGTCCGATTTACCGCAATGACCGACTTGACGATCGTAGTGACCACATCGTCGGGCACGACGACCGTCAGCATTCTCTTCGGCACATACAGGGCCACCTTCGGCAGCGAATGCTCCAGCGCATACGTGGACGGCGTGGGCTTAAGCTTTGCCGTGATACAGTAGCTCTCGGGCAGTTCCGCGTCCATTTCCGCGCACAGAGCGCCCCGCTGCCTTCCCCGGCCCTCAACGCTCTGAATGCTCATTGACGGGTACCCGAGATCGTCGAGCGCCTTCTTTGTCTCAGGCAGTTTGTCCCGCCTGATGATCATCGTGATCTCTTTCATGAGTCGTATCCCTTCCTGCCGTCATTCCGGGCTTGACTGAGCCTGTCTCGCACTTGATGCGGGATAATCCAGTGACGCTGATGAAAGACCCTGGATCCCCGCCTTCGCGGGAATGACGAACAATATGTAATGTATTTGTTTTATGAGTGCCATCGTCAGCAGTTCTCATTCCGCGATCCGCAATCCGAAATCCGCAATGCAGTTACAGCGCCGCTTCCCCGGTCCGGACAGTGTACGCGCTTTCGACCGGACTGACGAAGATCTTGCCGTCGCCGATAAAGCCGGTCCTCGCCTTGTCCTGGATGACCTTCACGACCTTGTCGATGTCCTTGTCGTCCACAACGGTCATGATGAGCGTCTTCGGCAGCTCGTCGTAATGCACCGGTCCCACCGTGAGGCCCTTCTGTTTGCCCCGGCCGAACACCGGCATCTTGGTGAGCGATGGGAAACCCGCGCCCTCAAGCGCCAGCACCACATCCTGTTCCCGCTCCGGTCTGATAAAAGCACGTATCATCTTCATTTTCGCTCCTCCTTTTTTGTCTCTGGTAGCCGCAGGCTTCAGCCTGCGATCTTATGCGCACCCTGAAGGGTGCGGCTACAAAGTCTCCATTGCTTTCCTGAGCCACGGCGGCGGGGATTTGACGATCGTCTCGTGAAGCTGCTTGATCGAATCCTCGATAGATATGACCGCCTTCACCTTCATGGGCATGATCCCTTTTTTCACGAGACGCGCAGCCGATGGTCCGCCGATCTCGGTCATAAAAACGATCTTGCAGTCCGCGAGCCGGTCCACCTTGTCCTGGACCGCTTCGTCATGGAGGGAGCCCTGGTCCCTCGTGCCGACGACCGCCTGGTCAATACCGTCGGCGAATTTCCGCAGTTCGGCGAACCGATATCCTGTGCGCGACAGGTCGTAGATCGCGAAGCTCCCCGCCCTGCCGAAATGTTCATCCACGTTGATCCCGTCCGATGTGGCAAATGCGACCTTCATAGTTCACCTCCGGTGATCCAGCTTCATGCAGGATGATGCATCATCAGATTCCCCACCTCGTTGATCATCGCCAGCGTTCCCCGGTATCCGATCGTTACCCGCGAGGCGGCGCCCAGGACCTTGTAGACCGGGAAGCCGGTCTGGTACAGCGGCGCCTTGAGACGCTGTGCCGTTTCCGTCCCATGGGAATTCGAGATAAGGAGATCAAATCGGCCGCGGATCGAGAAAAGGTCGCCGAGTTCCACCCTCCGCGCAAGGATATGGTCGGCCGATGCCGACAGCGTCGGGATCACAGCGAGTTCCACGCGGGCGCCCATCTCATCCAGCCAACGCGACGCCTGCAGTGCCAGGTCAGGTTCCAGGGCGATGCAGACATTTTTCCTGCCATAGAAGAAATGCGCGTCCCGCATCCCGTCGATCAGGCTTCTCCTCTGCCGGTCATACCGCTTGTGCATTGTTCTGCCGCTGACTTCCGAAAGTATCGCCATCAACCGGTCGGTGTCCAGCAACCCGCAAAGACCCTCGATGACACGGTACTCCATGCCGCTGGCCTCTTTCAACATCTTCGCCGCCGGCTCCATGCTTCTCCCAACCGCAAGGGTCAAGACGGATCCCGCCATCGCCTTCATATCTTCAACCGTCGTGCCCCCGTCTGCGAGCGGGGAAAAGTTCCTTCTGCTTCCATCGAGAGCGGACAGGTCGGGCAGGATTATCGGCTGCAGACCGAATGACTCAACGATCTCCCGCAGTTCCTGAACGTCGGCAGGTGTCAGGTGCGATCCCGCCAGGATGTTAACTTGTTTTTCATCCGCACGCCGCATGGAGACCTGTCCCGATCCGATCGGTAACTCCGCACTTTCAAGGATCGCCTCCACCGCCCTCGCATAACCTTGTTCCAGCCCACCGTCATAATCGGGCGTCGCAACATGGATGATCTTCGTCTTTGCGCCGTTACTCCTGACTCCGGTCTCCTGTCTCCTGACTACTGCTTTAACGTCATCCCCCTTAACCTCGCACAGTCCCGACGTCAGGACCCCGATGACATCGGGGGTGTTTTTTTCAATAAAACCCTCTATGGCCCGTTCCAGGATCTCCTCGCTACCCAGCACCACGTTCTCCACGAAGAGCTTGGTGGTTGCGAGGGCCATCGGCTCCCGGAAGTGCTTGGTGAGCAGCACCTTGCCGAGAAAGCCGCAGCCCTGTGCCCCGTGGATGACCGGCAATGCCCGGTGGACGCCCTGGAACGCAATGGCGGCGCCGATGGCGGGAGAATGCTTCAACGGATCGATGAGGATTGCTGATTTCGGATACGCGATGTCAGATTGTTTTCTCCCTCTCCCGTCCGGGGAGAGGGCTGGGGTGAGGGGGAAATCCGCACTCCGCACTCCGCACTCTGAACTCCCCCGGTAGAATCTTATGCTATTGCTTATATCTTCCGCCAAATTCACCAGCCCCTGATACCCGGCATAAGCACTGTGGCGTTCCTGGTTCACGTCGACGAAGGGGTAGCCCTCCTTGATCGCCAGGTACTGGTTCCTGCCTCCGGCCACGAGAATGTCGGCATGCCTTTCCTTAAGGAGCTTCACAAGGTTCTTCGGCGTCACGTCCTCGATGAGCGGTGCTCCGGGACCGAGGATCTTCTTCATCTTTTCCTCATCCTCTACCGTGCTCTTTTTCGTTCCTACCGCCACGACCTCGATCCCGAGGTCGTGCAGGGCGGAGATGAAGGACCAGCTCTTCACGCCTCCCGTATAGAGGACCGCCTTTTTCCCCCGCAGGTGCTTGTACGGCTTGAGCGCCTCCTGAAGCTTTTTTTCTTCGCCCTTGATGAGCGCTTCGACGGCTCCCCGTATGTGGGGGTCTCCCGACCTCCGGCTCTTGTCCTTTGACTCCTGGAGCTGCTCCGCAATGGACCGCAGCGCCTTTGATGTCTCGGTCCTTCCGTAGAACGATGCCTCAACGAAGGGGATCCCGTACTTCCGCTCCATGCCCGCGGCGACATTGATCAGAGCGCGGCCGCAGACCACGACGTTCAGTTTCGCCCGGTGGGCATGGGTGATCTCGTCGAAGGTCGCGTTCCCCGTGATCCGGGACAGGACGCGGATGCCCGCACGCTCCAGAAGCGGCTCCACGAGCCACAGGTCGCCGGCGATATTGTATTCGCCGATGAGGTTGATATCGCAGTGCGTCGTGACAGAGGGCTCGCCGGTACCGATGACCTGATCGAGCAGCACCTCCCCGGCGATGCGGTTTCCCAGGTTCTTGGGTCCTGTGAATCCCGGCGCGCTCACCGCGATGACCCTGATCCCCAGCTCCGCTTCGGCCTCTCTGCACACCGCCTCGATGTCCTCGCCGATGAGGCCGCTCACGCAGGTCGCATGGACGAAGATGGCCTTCGGCTGGACCGCTTGGTGCGTCCTTACAATGGCATCATGGAGCTTCTTGCCTGCGCCGTAGACGATATCGATCTCGCCCAGGTCCGTGGTGAAGCCCATCCGGTGCAGCCCCCCCTGGGCCGACAGGGTCCCCCGCCCTTCCCAGGAGTTCCCGCAGCAGGCGATCGGGCCGTGGACGATATGGGCCGTGTCCGCGATGGGCTGGAGCACGATCATGGCCCCGTCGAAGGCGCAGGACTCGCCGCCCCGCGAGCGGCAGACCTTGTGTTTGTCGTCCGTGGAACAGCCGTCTGCCGTTAATTTGTCGAGCGTCGTTGTCATAGTCATGCCCATCCCCCTCACCTTGGTCCTCTCCCCCTGGGGAGAGAATGAACTTCATACTCCCTCGCCCCTGCGGGGAGAGGGTTGGGGTGAGGGGTTATCGCAGCCGTATTACATCAAAACTCGCCGATCCTCGGTCTTCACTATGAACGCTGAACCCTGTCCTCAGATGACGACCATCTTCACCCCTGCCATGACCAGCATGACCCCGAGCAATACCCTCAGCGCGGGGCTGTTAAATCTCGTTGCTCCTAACGTAGATCCGATGAATCCGCCGGAAAGGACCGCAACGGACCAGAAGGCGATGTGATCCGGAAATACGCCGCCCGTTTGAAGATATCCCGCCAAACCGGTGATCGAGTTCAAAAGAATGAATGCCGCAGCCACTGCGGCCGTTCTCCGGAATCCCGCCCAATGAAGAGAGATCAGGACCGGGCTGAGAAAAATGCCGCCGCCGACTCCGGTGAGACCGGAAAGGAACCCGATGCCTCCCCCCACTGCCAGCGATGCAGCTATCCCCGGATGAGGTGCTCCTTCAGTATCATCTGTTGCTGCATTGATCCTGAGCATGAGATGGAGCGCGGCGAACACCAACGCGATGCCTACGAGTATTTTGTAAAGCGCGGCATCCATCGACATGCCACCGCCGATGTACGCCATTGGTGCCGCCGCACAAGCAAAGGGCCAGAACAACCGCCAGAAAAAATGACCGGCCATCGCGAACCGGACGGTCGTGACCAGGGCAACGATGATATTGAGCGCCAATGCGGTCGGTTTCATGACCTCCGGCGTGAACGAAAGAAGCGCCATCGTCGCCAGGTAGCCCGATGCCCCCGCGTGACCGACCGTGGAATACAGAAGGGCGATGGAAAAGAAGTATATGCCGCTTAGTGCGATGTCGTGCATGGGTAACTCCCAGACATCAGATGTCAGACTGCCAGATAACAGACAGATTCAAAAGCTCTAGTCTGTTGTCTGTCATCTGTGTTCTGCCGTCTGTTATCTAATTACATCAAAGCTGGCCGAACCCTCGGTCTTCCTGTCCAGCTCGTCAAGTGTTGTATTCACCAGCATGGTCACGAGGTTCAATGCGCCCTGGTAACCGATGATAGGCTGGCGGTGGAGATGATGCCGGTCGAAGAGCGGGAACCCGATGCGCACCAGCGGCGTTCCCGTGTCCTGGGTCAGGAACTTTGCGTAGGAGTTGCCGATCAGGATGTCGACGGGATCGGTGAACAGGAGCGACCGCAAATGCCACATGTCCTTGCCGATATAGACCTTTCCATTCGCGCCGAAGGGGCTCGACGCGAGCAGTTCGTTCGCCTCCGCCTCGAAGTGCTTGTCGCCGTTGGTACAGACGATGTGGACCGGCTCTCCACCCATCTCCATGATGAGGCTCATCATGCCGAGCAGGATGTCCGGGTCGCCGACCAGGGCGAACCGCTTGCCGTGAACATAAGGGTGCGAATCGACCATGGCGTCCACGACCCTTCCACGTTCTGCTTCGATCGCCGCCGGGACAGGCTTGCCGGTGAGCTTGGAGAGCTCGGCAAAGAACGCGTCGGTGTTCTTGATGCCGATCGGCGAAAGCGTGAGCGTCCTCTGTCCCGACTCCTTTTGGATGTGATCCATGGTCTTTACGGTAGAATATTTTTGGAGCGCCACCGTCCCGATCGCGTTCACCGCGTCCTGCGCGTCGTGGAGCGGCGTGCCGCCGGGATAGAGCTTGTACTCTCCTGTATTTGGAGAATCAAAGGTATCGCTCACGTCAGCAAGCACTGTCGCCTCGATGCCCATCAAGCTCATCAGCCGCTTGATCTCGTGGTAGTTGCCGGTGTAGGTATCGAAGCCCGGAATGATGTTGATCTTCCCGTTCGGTTCGCCTTTCTTTCCTGCCCAAAGCGCTTTCAGGATCCCCTTCATCATGTTGTCATAACCCACGATATGGGAACCCACAAAGCTCGGGGTGTTCGCGAACGGGATGAGCAGGTCCTGGGGAACGACGCCCTTCTCCTTCGCCGTCTTGATGTAGGAGTTCAGGTCGTCGCCGATCACCTCTGCCATGCAGGTCGTCGAGACCGCGATCATTTTGGGCTTGTACAGGGCATGGGTGTTCTCCAGGCCTTCGAGCATGTTGTTCAGGCCGCCGAACACCGCCGCGTCCTCGGTCATGGACGTGGAGATCGCGGCAAAGGGTTCCTTGAAGTGCCGGCTCAGGTGGCTTCGGAAGTATGCCACGCAGCCCTGGGCTCCCTGAACAAAGGGCATGGTGCCTTCGAACCCCGAGGCGCAGAACACCGCGCCCAGAGGCTGGCACGCCTTCGCGGGATTGATCTTGATGTTCTCCCGTTTGAAATTGAGCTCTTTATACTCCTCGGTCCTGGTCCAGTCCGAGATCTCCTTCACCTTCTCGGCGGGCCAGGGATTCTCGAATTCCTTCTTGCGCTCGAACTGCTCCTGGTAGTCCTGCTGCTTGAACAGCTCGCTATGGTCTCTGATCTTCATGATGATCCCCTCCAAACTTTATTAACCCATAAACAAAACATGCCTTAGACACTGAAGCGGCGGATAACGGCTATGATTTTCACGGATACATCCTTCGCCTTATCGTGCCCCTTCATAGCTTTTGTCTGTGGAAATCCGTGTCAAAGAATTTACTTTTCCTGTATACGACGATCAAAAGGCTACACCTTTGACACGGAAGAGGCGGATAAAGGCTATGGTTTTCATGGATACATCCTGCCTTATCATGCCCCTTCATAGCTGTTATCTGTGTAAATCCGTGTCAAAGATTTTTTTCATTTTTTCTTCTGATCAAATCCCACGTCGGGCTGTTCACCGTCATGTCCATGTCCCTTGCGAAGACCGGGAACCCGTCGAACCCGTGATAGGGTCCCGAGTAGTCCCAGGAATGCATCTGCCGGAACGGCACGCCGAGCTTATGGTAGGAGTATTTCTCCTTGATGCCCGATCCGACCATATCCGGTTTCAGCCTGCGGGTGAACTCTTCCAATTCATACAAGGTCGCGTCATCCATGATCACCGCGCCTTCTTTCAGCTCGGGATAGGTGCGCTTGTAATCGTCAGCGTGGCCGAACTCATAACCGGAAGCAACCACTTCCATGCCCAGGTCCTCGTAGGCGCCGATGGTGTGGCGCGGACGGAGGCCCCCGACGTAGAGCATTACTTTCTTGCCTTCCAGCTTCGACCGGTACTGCGCCACCACCTTTTCCATGAGCGGCGTGTACTTGGCGATCACAGCCTCGGAGTTCTTCCGGATCTTTTCGTCGAACTTGGCGGCGATCTTCCTGATGCTGTCAAAGGTCTTGGTGGGTCCGAAGAAATTGAATTCCATCCAGGGAATGCCGTAGTTCTCTTCCATGGTCCGGCAGATGTAGTTCATAGACCGATAACAGTGGATCAGGTTCAGTTTGGCCTTGCTTGCAATGCCGAGCTCGTTGATCGTTGAGTCACCCGTGTACTGGGCAATGACGCGGAGGCCCATCTCCTCGAGTATTTTGCGCGATGCCCAGGCATCGCCGCCGATATTGTAGTCGCCGATCAGATTCACGTCGTAGGGTGTAGTCTTTTCAAGCGTGCCTTTGCCGAGCACATAATCCTTGATCGTATCGTTCGCGATGTGGTGGCCCAGGGACTGAGAAACCCCGCGGAAGCCCTCACACCGCACCGGCACGATCGGGATGTTAATCTCCTTTGCCACGCGCTTCGAGACCGCTTCGATATCGTCGCCGATGAGCCCCACCGGGCATTCGGACAGGATGCCGATGCCGCGACCCAGCGGGAACAGCCCGTGCAGCTCCTTGATCGCCAGATCGAGACCCTTGTCGCCGCCATAGACGATGTTCTTTTCCTGAAAATCCGTCGTTATGTGCATGGTGCCGAAAGCGTCGATCCCGGTCTGGCCGTTGTAGTAGTTCCTGCGCGACCACCAGGAGTACTGCCCGCAACCGATGGGACCGTGGCTGATCGTGATCTGGTCCTTCACCGGGCCCCAGACCACACCCTTGGCGCCGGCGTAAGCGCAACCGCGCACGGTCATAACGCCGGGCCGGGACTTGACGTTCGCCTTCACCTGGCAGGTGCTGCATTGTCCTGTCGGGTCGTTGGCGGCCAGGTGCTTGGCACGCTCTTTTTTTGACTTCTCGGGATAGACCGAGAGGACATCTTCGATCATCTTCTGGGTGTCTTTGATCTTTGTTGTCATAATTTTCTCCTAACGTCAAAGGCCGGATATAAAACCTTTCACCGCGAGGGCGCAAAGGTCGCGAGGACGGCAGAATTCATTTTCTTTAATTCTTGTTTATGATTTCCTCGCGCTCCTCGCGCCCTCGCGGTGAAAAGGTTCGATTCTTGCCGTTGTTTTTATTCCGCAATCCGCAATCCGCAATCGGATCACGCTACCGCCTCTTCCTTCTCCATGATCCCGTAATCCATCAAGAGCTTTTCCAGCTCATCCATGGTGATCGGCGTGGGAACCACAAAGTTCTTGTTATCTGCGATCTTTTTTGCAAGCGTCCGGTATTCGTCGGCCTGCTTGTGTTCGGGGGCATATTCGATCACGGTCTTTCTCCGCAACTCTGCGCGCTGGACCTCGTTGTCCCGGGGCACGAAGTGGATCATCTGGGTACCGAGTTTCGCGGCCAGCTCCGAAATAAGTTCGAACTCCTTGTCCGTCTCTCTGCTGTTGCAGATAAGGCCGCCGAGCCGCACGCCGCCGCTCTGCGCATACTTGAGCACGCCGCGTGAGATATTGTTCGCCGCGTACATGGCCATCATCTCTCCCGAGGTCACAATATAGATCTCCTTGGCCTTGCCTTCACGGATCGGCATGGCGAACCCGCCGCAAACCACATCGCCGAGCACGTCGTAGAACACGAAGTCCGTGTCATCGCCATAGGCTCCGTTCTCTTCCAGGAAGTTGATGGCGGTGATGACACCGCGACCGGCGCAGCCTACGCCTGGTTCCGGTCCGCCGCTTTCCGCGCACTTGATGCCCTTGAACCCGCGAAGCAGAACATCGTCGAGTTCGAGGTCCTCCACCGTTCCCTTTTCGCGAGCCATGTCCATGACCGTGTTCTGCGCCTTACGGTTCAGAATAAGCCGAGTCGAATCCGCCTTGGGATCGCAGCCGATGATCATGCACTTATGGCCCGCTTCGGCGAGCGCCGCTACCAGGTTCTGGGTCGTGGTGGACTTTCCGATACCGCCCTTTCCGTAGATCGCTATCTGTCTCATAGTGTTCCTCCAGTGTGGTTAGGATTTGCTTTGGTAATAGCAATGGCCGTGCCATTTTTTCACCTCCTGCGAATAATTGCCTATTTTGCTGATTCCATTGTCTATTTCCTTCCGGTATAGACGACGAACGACGCCTGCTGCATATGTAAGACAAGATGTATTTCGCGTCACCTGAACAAAACCTATACAGGAACGCATTGTTTCGCGTTGTATAACGGCGCCGATTGACCTTGCATTAAAGTACGGGTACACTGTTACGTAGTTACGAATTATATTCTTGCCAAAATGAAACAAACTTCAGCCACGAAGGCTCTAAGACACAAAGAATGAAATTAAAGAAGTGAGCAAATCCATCGGCCACTACTGATTTTCTTCGTGCCTTCGCGTCTTTGTGGCAACATTTGGTTCCGGCTTGTCTGGAATGGAAATACGTCACGGGAGAAGAGACATGAACCAGGAATGCTTTATCGGGATCGACCAGGGGAGCAGTTCGACGAAGGCGCTGGTCATCGGCGTCTCGGGAGAGGTCCTGTTCCGGACAAAACGGGAACTGACGCGGCCCTTCCGGGAGGGGCTGCGCGTCGAGCAGGACCCGATAGAGGTCCTGGGGTCCGTCCGTGAGGTCCTGGAAGATTCGATGCGCCACGCGGATTCAGCGGGTCTCACCGTGCTGGGCGCCGGCCTTTCCTGCCAGCGCTCCTCCTGCCTCATCTGGAACGTGGAGACCGGCGAAACGCTCAGCCCGGTCATCAGTTGGCGGGATACGCGCGGGACCGGCCTCATCGACAGGATGGCTGGCCAGAAAGAACGGGTCTTCACCGCTACCGGTCTTCCCCTCACCCCCTACTACTCCGCCTCCAAGTTCCGCTGGCTCAGGGACAGCCTTCCTGCGGCCCGGAAAAAAACAACGGTGTACGGCACGCTCAGCAGTTACCTGGTGCAGCAGCTGACGAACGGCGCCAGGCCGATCATCGACCACACGAACGCGGCCCGCACCCAGCTCATGGACATCCGTTCCCTTGCCTGGGACCCGGGTCTCCTTGACCTCTTCGGCCTTTCGGAGATACACCTTCCCGTCATCAAGCCGACAGCCCATGATTTCGGCCGTATCGGCACATCGTCGGAAGACGTTCCCCTGCTCGCCAGCATCGGCGACCAGCAGGCTGCCATGCTCGGGCTCGGCGTGACGAATAAAGGCGAGGGCGGCATCAATTACGGGACCGGCGGTTTCCTCATGGTCAACACGGGGGAGACCCTGGTACCGGCTCCGGGATTAATGGCGTCAGTCCATTATTCATCGAACAGCGGGAACCATTACCTGCTCGAAGGGAGCGTTAACGCTGTTGGCGACGCCCTCGAATGGCTCAGGGTCCGCATCGGTCTGTTCCGGGAATTCGACGAGGTGGACGACCTCTGCTGGAAGGCGTTGACCGATGTTGTCGCCTTCATCGGGATCAACGGGACCGGCGCGCCCCACTGGGAAACCGGCATCTCGAGCTCGATCCACGGGCTGACGGCCGACAGCACGACAGCCGATATCGTTCGGGCTGCAGTGGAAAACATAGCGTTCTTCATGCGGGACATCGCCGATACGGTCCGGGCGGCCGGCATTCAGCCCTCGGCCTTCGCGACAGCCGGCGGCTTGTCCTCGCTCAGTTACCTCGTCCAGGTCCAGGCGGACCTGCTCGGCATGGGGATCACGGTGAACGAGGAAAAGGAGGTCTCGGCCCGGGGCGCCGCCTTTCTCGCCGGGATCCAGCACGGGACGTGGACCACGCGCGATATCAAAAAAATGGCCGGGACAGGAGAGCCGGCCGAAGGCAGGACCAACCCCGGCGTCCTTCACCGCTATGGGCGATGGAAGGAGCTGCACCGAATGACCCGCGCCATTGATGCCCGGTGATCTGACACCGTGCATGCGCTCCGGTATATCGCAGTATTCGGACCCGGCAGGCGTCAGATACCGATGCGGCTGCCCGGTACTGCCGATGGCATTCAACCGCGGAAAAGGTTGAACGGTCCGGAATGCCTGAATGCCGATAGCAGAGGACCGGCCGATGTGCTACAATGTGTTCACGTATGTTCAAGCTCTCGAGACAACGCTGGAAGCTCCGCATGGAGAAGTATATCCTGCTGCTCATCCTCGGCTGGTCCGTTCTCGTCATCGTCTCCCTCTCCTGGAATTACCATGTCACCCGTCTGAACAACATTGAAAAGGCGCGCATCGTCGCCCGTTCGTTCTACGACCTGACCATCGAGTTCCGGCGCTGGGGATCTCTCCACGGCGGCGTATATGTGCCGGTGACCGATACCATGCAGCCCAATCCCTATCTGACCGTGGCGGAGCGCGACATCACCACCACGACTGGAAAAAAGCTCACGCTCATAAATCCCGCCTGGATGACACGCCAGGTCTTCGAGCTTATCGGCAAGCACTCCTCCCTGCCCATCATCAGCCACCTGACCAGCCTCAAGTACATCAATCCGGTCAACCTGCCCGACGCATGGGAAGAGAAGACGCTCAAGGAATTCGAGCGGGGCCTAAAGGAGCAGAGCAGCGAGACCGTCATTCATGACGAACCCTACATGCGGCTCATGCGGCCGTTCAAGACCGAACAGGCATGCCTTAAGTGCCACGGACACCAGGGCTACAAGGTCGGCGACGTCCGCGGCGGCATAAGCATTTCCGTCCCGCTCCGGCCGCACTTTGAGGCGGAGGCCAGGGAGCAGAAAGCGCTCCTGCTGAGCCATGTGTTCCTCTGGTTCATCGGCACCGGCGGCATCATGCTGTTCTCCCGGAACATCCAGCGGCAGCAGCGTCAGCTCATCGAGAGCGAAGAGAAGTACCGTGTTCTGTTCGAGAGCAATCCCCATCCCATGTGGGTCTATGACCTCGAAACGCTCAGATTCCTTACCGTGAACGATGCCGCGGTGGAGCATTACGGTTATTCCAAAGACGAGTTCCTCGCCATGACCATCAAGGACATCCGGCCCGCCGAGGACATCTCGCCGCTCCTGGAGAATGTATCCCGCATAACGACGGGCATCGACAAGGCCGGCGTCTGGCGGCACCGGAAGAAGGATGGGACGCTCATTCATGTGGAGATCACGTCCCATGTGGTGGACTTCGGCGGCAGGCGCGGCGAGATCGTCCTGGTAAACGACGTGACGAACAGTATGAAGCTCGAGGAACAGCTCCGGCAGGCCCAAAAGATGGAGTCCGTCGGTCTCCTGGCCGGCGGCGTCGCCCATGACTTCAATAATGTTCTCACCGCGATCATCGGGTACGGGAACCTCCTCCAAATGAAGATGGAGAAGACCGATCCGCTCAGGTCCTATGCGGAGAACATCATGACCACCGCCCAGCGGGCGGCCCAACTGACCCAAAGCCTCCTGACATTCAGCCGGAAGCAGATCATCAATCCCGTCCCCATCGAGCTCAACAGCATCATCCTGCGGGTAGAGAAGCTGTTGAAGCGTCTCATTCGTGAGGACATCGAGCTCATTACCCGCCTTGTGCCTGCCGACATGACCGTTATGGCCGACAGTGTCCAGGTCGAACAGGTGCTCATGAACCTCGTGACGAACGCCCGGGACTCCATGCCGCGCGGCGGGACCCTCACCATCAGCACCGCGATCGTCGAGCTGAATGAGGACTCTATCGCGAGCCACGGCTACGGGAAACCCGGCATGTATGTCAGGCTCTCGATATCCGACACCGGCGCGGGCATGGACGAGCAGACCCGCAAGCGGATCTTTGAGCCTTTCTTCACCACCAAGGAGATGGGAAAAGGCACCGGTCTCGGCCTCGCTTCGGTCTATGGGCTCATCAAACAGCATCAGGGCTTCATCGATGTGGAGAGCGAGCAGGGACGGGGAACATCGTTCCATGTCTATTTCCCCGCGCTCAAGCACGGTACAGCGAAGGAGGAAGTTCCTGCCGAAGAGATCTTGAAGGGAGGAACGGAGACGCTCCTGGTAGCGGAGGATGACGAGATCATCCGTAACCTTACCAGTTCCATCCTCAGGGAATTCGGTTACACCGTGATCGTCGCGAAGGATGGGAACGATGCCGTAAGCGTTTTCCAGGAGAACCGGGACCGGATCGGCTTGCTGCTGTTCGACGTCATTATGCCCCGGAAGAGCGGGAAGGACGCCTACGAAGAGATACGAACGATCAAACCCGACATCAAGGTATTGTTCATCAGCGGCTACAGCGCGGACATGATCAGCAAGGAAGGGATACTGGAAAAAGGATTGAGCTTCGTCTCCAAACCCGTCTCTCCCTCAGAGCTCCTGCGGAAGGTCAGGGAGGTGCTGGACAGGCAGGAATGATCCTCCCCGTAGCAAACTACGAAGTATCGTGGCTTTTAACTCTCCCCTCCCTTCGATGGGAGGGGATTAAGGGGAGGGTGAAGTATTCGGCGTTCGTGCTCATCACCCCCACCTAACCCAAAACAACTCCCCTCACCCCTGCCCCTCTCCCCCAGTGGGAGAGGGAAAAAGGGAGAGGGGGCTTATCTTTGGGGAGGAACCTGCAAGGCGACTCCAGGGAATTGCACTTACAGCAGGATGCCGAGCCCCAGCAGGACCTGGATGACATAGAGTGCGAGCAGGCACATCCCAAGGCCGAAGTGGATGTTCCGGTAATGCGGCTCCGGCCCGGCGATCCTTCTCGAAACCGAGTAGAGTGACACGATGATGACCGCGATCAGCGATCCTGACAGAAAATGCAGAGGATATTCGAAGACCCTGCCCTTGTCGAGCATGATCACGATGACTCCCGCAATAAATCCCAATACGCCCCACAGCGCGAACACCGGACCGGCCTTACGATGCCGCCTGACCGTGTCAAGCGGGACCGGCACTCCCGATGTCCTCGCCTGCCTGATCAAATAGCCCATCCATCCCTGGTAGCAGAACAGCGCCATCATGCACAAGTTGAAGAATCCGTGTGCTGCTTTGAAATACACAATGAGCTCTTTATCGAGCACGCCCGCACTCCTTTCCAATGTCAGCTGTTAGTAGTTTATTTGACTCCTGACCCCTGACCCCTGTTCTATCAGCATATCGGATACTTTCCTTTACTCAATTCTGTACAGAACCTGTTGATGGCGGCAAGTTCCTTCCCGACGATCTCTTCTGCCTTGCGGGAAATATGTCCGACCCCTCTCCCCCGCTCCAGCAGGACCTGCGCCGTGGCGACCTGCGGTTCGTTGATCGGCGTGCCGATCCGGGAGAGCAGCAGCACGTACACCTCCCGCGCACCGTCGATGTTCTCAAACAGCTTTTTCGCGATCCGGTGCGCCAGCACATTGTAGATCTTGCCCACATGGCTGACCGGGTTCTTGCCCGCCGCCGCCTCGGTGCCCATCGGCCGGTTCAGGGAAATGAGACCGTTCACGCGGTTGCCCCTGCCCACCTGTCCCGAGTCCGCGTCCTCGGCAGACGTGCCGAGAAGGCTCAAATACACGCCGTTCAGGCCACGCCCCGGCTCATCGAGCGTATTGAAATGGACCTGCACCCTTCGGAACGCATCGAACTTCCGCGCGTGCTTTTCCATCTCTTTCTGGAGCACTGCCTTCCGTTCGAAGTAGTTCTTCTCGTTCCAGACGAACCGCGAGATGAGCGGCATGGCAACGGTGAGGTCCAGGTCATTTCCCGTCCTCAGGCCCATCACCTTGATGTCCTCGCCGGTCTCGGGATAGCGCCTCTTGAACGCCACGCCGTTCAGATGCCGCTCCAGCGACAGCACGACCTGCTCCGTGGGGCTCAGGGGATAATACCCCACCGCCGCCGAGGTATCGTTCGCGCCCAATACTTTGCCGGAACGGGCGAAGATGTCCGTCAGTTCCTCGGACCCCTGCGCCAGCACCACGCGGTAGTTAAGATGCCTCTCCGGGTCGACGAATCGCATGTTCTTCCTGAGCCAGGCCTTCACCGCGTCAATGGCGATGTCGGCGACACGGACCTTCTTGCCGCCCGCCTCGAAGGTCGCACGGTCGCCGATGATCAGTTCCATGGGCGCGATCACGCTCCCTCCCCCGAACAGTTTCTCAACCCTGCCGGCGGCCAGGAGCCCTTTATCGATATTGTGGTGCAGGATGGCCCCGAACTTCTTCATATATTCCCGG
The DNA here is from genome assembly GCA_919902495.1 of Nitrospiria bacterium. Classification (GTDB taxonomy): domain Bacteria; phylum Nitrospirota; class UBA9217; order UBA9217; family UBA9217; genus JAAXXJ01. The sequence goes on along the minus strand of CAKKRC010000045.1, from coordinate 52,542 downwards.
GACAGGGCAATGGAGACCGCCTCCATCATGGAATCGCAGAGATAGTCGGGATGGCCTCTACCCTTCCGCTCGACGATCTCCACGCGCTGGTCCGTGACGGGTTTCCCTTTATACGGTTCGATGACGATCATAGTGATAGTGTACCATAGAATATTGTAGTGCAATAAGAATTAACCATAGAGATAGGTTCCCGATGGACCCTTTAGTATAATCCTGACAATACTGAGACAAATTTGCCACGAAGACACGAAAAAAATGCATGAGCGGCTTCTGTATTTGATCAATGCGTTAACTTTTCAAGATCTTCTTAGTGTCTTGGTGCCTTCGTGGCGCAATGTATTTTTGTACTATTCTTGTTCCTTGACTTTATCCGTCCGATTCATTAACGTTACGGTATGAAGAGGATCCTGGTAGTTGAAGACGAGCCAGATATTGCTTCACTCGTCTCGTACAATCTCAAGAAGGAAGGCTTTGCCGTCACGACTGTCCATGAAGGCGGCGAGGCGCTCGATGCGGTCAAAAAAAAGGAGTTCGACCTGATCCTGCTCGACCTCATGCTGCCGGGCATCCACGGCATGGAGGTCTGCCGGATCCTGCGCGCCGGCCCGAAGACGAAGAACATCCCGATCATCATGCTGACCGCCAAAGGCGACGAGGCCGACCGGGTTCGGGGCCTCGAGACCGGCGCTGACGACTACATGACCAAGCCCTTCAGCCCGAGGGAGTTGATCGCCCGCGTAAAGGCGGTCCTCCGGAGATCGGGAGACAACCGGAAGCAGGACGAGGTCGTCCGCATCGGCAGCCTGATGATAAACAAGGACACCTTTTCGGTCTCCAAAAACAACAAGCGTATTGAGCTGAGCGCGACGGAGTTCAGGCTCCTGCTCCATCTCGCGGAGCGGAAAGGCCGGATATTCAGCCGCGAGCAGCTGCTGGGATCGGTATGGAAGGATGAGACCTTCGTCGAGCCGAGAACCGTCGATGTCCACATCCGGCGGCTCCGGTCTCAGATCGAGGATGATCCCTCCGAGCCGGACATCATCAAGACCAAACGGGGCATTGGCTACTACTGCGAGGAGAACCGGTGACCGGAAAAAGGAACATCTTCACGCGCATTTTTATCCTCTACGCGTTCATCATCGTCCTGGCGGCGATCATCCTGGAAGTGTATATCACTGCCGCTGTCCGGGGGAACTACATCTCCACGCACGAGGCAAGCCTTGTAATCCAGGCACGCCTCATCTCCGAAGAGGTCCCCTTCGCATCCCCCGCCCGCCTGGACGATCTCTGCAAACATTTGAAGGTGGTGACCGGGGCGCGCGTTACGATCATTGCCCCCGACGGCACGGTCCGGGGCGATTCCGACAGGCACTCCCCGCTCCTGGACAATCACGCTGACCGGCCCGAGATCAGACATGCGCGTACGAACGGCACCGGCATGGCCATACGCATGAGCGAAACGCTGCACTACGATTTTCTCTATGTAGCCCTGAACGTGACAAATGACGGCAAACCGGCCGGCTTCGTTCGTCTCAGCATTCCCCTCAAGAGCGTCGATGCAGAGATCAATCAGCTCCGTATCAAGATGTCCGTTGTCATGGGACTGAGCCTGCTGGCAACGGGCATATTCTCCCTTTGGCAGATCGGCCTGCTGCGCGGTCTGACACGCCGGATCCGGGACTTTTCCCAGGCGCTTGCCCGCGGCGAAATTGGGAAACGGCTGTTCCTCGACGCGCCTGGAGAGTTCGACGAGATCGCCGAAAGCCTCAACACCATGTCCGAAGAGCTGAAAAAGGTCATCGCGGAGAGCGAGGATGAGAAAAAGAGGCTCAACGTGATCCTCCGGAGCATTCCCGACGCCCTGCTCATCATCGACGCCCGCGGGGCCATCCAGATCGCCAGCGCCGCAACGCGCAAATCCTTCGGCGACGCGCCGCTCGTTGGCCGTCCGTTGATCGAAGTGGTCCGGAACCATGAGTTTTTGACCATCGTCGACAACGTGCGTTCCACTCTCGCCCCGGGGATCGCCGAGCTCTATCTCGAATATCCCGCCGAGCGCCATTTCGTCGTACACGTCTCTCCCCTCTTCTATCAGAAGAACGAACTGTCAGGACTGGTCGCCATCTTCCACGACATCACGCAGCTCAAGAAACTGGAGCAGGTTCGCAAGGACTTCGTGGCCAACATCTCCCACGAGATCAAGACCCCCATCACCGCCATCCTGGGATTCTCCGAAACCCTGCTCGAAGGGGCGCTGGACGACAGGGAGCACGCCCTCAAGTTCCTCGAGACCATCCGGGCCAACAGCGAGAGGATCAACATCCTTGTGGACGACCTCATGACCATCTCGAAGATAGAAATGGGCGTCATCAAGATAACCAGGCGGCCCGTGGAGGTAAACGAGGTCGTGAGTTCGGTCATGGCCATGCTGGAAGAGCAGGCGAAGGAGAAGAACCTTTCAATGACCGTGTCGATACCGCTTAACCTCCAGACCCTCAACGCGGACAGGGACCGTCTCGTGCAGATCCTGACCAACCTCGTAGGGAACGCCATCAAGTTCACCGACAAGGGCGGCATCACCATCGGGATGAAGGAGGAAAGCGGCAGAATAGAGCTGTTTGTGGAGGACACAGGGATCGGCGTGCCGGAAAAACATCTCAGCCGCCTGGGTGAACGGTTCTACCGAGTGGACCCCGCCCGGTCACGCAAGATGGGCGGCACCGGCCTCGGCCTCGCTATCGTGAAGCATCTTGTCAGGGCGCATGGATGGGAGATGAAGATCGAAAGCACGGCGGGAAAAGGGACAAAGGTGATAATACTGCTCGCCTAAAAAAGAAACAAAACCTCAGGCAAGAACGAGCATCGCGACAACAGGGATGGTCAGGATCAGTTCAGCAATGATCCACCTCTCTGAACCAGCCTTACGTTTCACCCTGCACTTCAAAACCCTACCGACTGCACCCAAACCTGCCGGGCCGCTCACGAACGCTATCGACGACATACTTAGGGCCAGGTTTGATCGATCCTATGTTGTCTGCTGCTAAATACTCCTTGCAAGTATATCAGAGCCGCGTTCCCACTTCGTATTGTACTGCGATGTCGTCGAGTATGCGAGCGAGCAGCTTGCAGATCTCCTTGAGGTTTCTCTGCTCTAGAGAGCGAAGTTTCTTTGGATTGATGAAGTTGTCGGGAGCGGCGCCCATCGAGACCTGCTCCACCTGGCGGCGTATCCTGAGGAGCGATACGAACTCCAGTGCATGCGCAAGGTCGTCGCCGACGGCTCTGATGGTCGGATGCGCGATCTTGAGGACCAAGAGCCTCTCGAAGGTGCTAGTCTCGGGAATATTGCACTCGAATGCCAAGAGACGGATGATATTGATGATAGGGGTGAGACAGCTTTTCTTAAGGTCTATCCGGTTCGCGTGTTCGCCGCTTTTCTCGACGATGAACCAGCCGAACAGTCCGATGGGCGGACGGTAGTCCGTCACCAGGTTCGCCATGGCCTTAAGAAAGATCTTTTTGTCCACCAGCGATTTCATAAGATGTTTTTTCAGGTCCTCGGCCAGCTGCACATCGCCGTACAGTCCTCTGAAATCGAACAGGTTGGCAGAATTGTGGATCGCTTTGTCCGTCGGCGTATGCAGCCAGCTGCTGAAGTACTTCTTCCAGACAGACAGGGGTTGTCTCCACTGCTGGTTGGTCGCCATAAAATCGCCCGGGCAGAGCGTAAATCCGCAGCGCAGAAGGGCATTGACCGCGAAATCAGCGAATCGTCGAAAATACTCTTCTGCCTGCCTCGCCTCTTCCTCGGTTCGGGGGTCCGCGTAAAGTATGGCATTGTCCTGGTCGGTCCTGAAGGTCTGCTCCTTTCTGCCGGCGCTGCCGTAAACGATCCAACAGAACGGCAGCGGAGGCGGGCCAAGGGTCTTTACCGTGAAGTCGAGCACTTTGCGTTCGATACGGTCGTTCACTTCGGTAATAATGCGGATGATGCTTTCGGCCCTGGCCCCTTCACCGAGGAGCAGGGATATGAGCCTCAGGATCTTTGCCGATGCAGATGCGAGGCCCTCGACCGAGGATTGGCTCTCGATCTCCCTTGCGATCATGAGGGGCGAGGTGATCTGCAGGACCATCAGATCGCGACTGCTGATAATGCCGATCAGTTTCCCGGCATCCGTCACCACCAGGTGGTGAACATTGCGGCTCACCATTTTCAGGACGGCTTCGTAGCAGAAATCGCCGCCCTCCACGCCATAGAGCGGCGCACTCATGACATCGGTCGCCGGGGACGAGGGGTCCTTCCGGCATGCCAGCACCTTGTCCCGCAGGTCGGTATTGGTGATAATGCCGACCGGCCCGCCGGCCTCGTCCACGATCACGAGCGCGCCTGCGCGGTGCGCTGACATCAATCCAGCAGCATCCAGGATCGAGACGTCGGTTCGGGCCGTAACGATGTCCCGGGCGACGAGGTCCCGTACCGGCGTGGTAAAGAGGACCCTGTCCGAACCTTCACGATAAAAATTCAACGGGGGCGGCAATGAATCCTGGCTGTCCTCCTGCTTTGGGAAATAGGAAGGCAAGAGGTAGTCTCGAAGCGCAGGATGGTCATCCAGCAGCATCATGACGCAGTCCTTGTCGGCCACATAGCAGATCGTGGCACTCGCTGCCTTTACCGATACGTCCAGACGCATGCCCTCTCCGACCGAGAGAAACCCGAACGTGTCTCCTGCGCCGCGAAAATCGATCACATTCTCCTGATCAGGTGCGGTCCGCGCGCATATCGTTACGCTGCCCTCCTTAATGATATACAGGCTCCCGGACGGCTTCTCCCCCTGACTCAATATGTACGCGCCGGCGGGATAGAGTTCCATCGTGAGACAGCTGACCAGCCTGGCGAGGTCATGTTCGTCCAGCAGTTTGAACGGATGGTGTTTTTTCAAAAAAATGATCGCACTTTTGTCCGGCATCGTTTGAGACCCTCGGTAGTGTATGTCAAACGGACGTTCGCCCTCTTTATACTATAATTATAATACTGCACATGCTCTACAAAAGTCCAGACTTCGGTTGCCCCCTGCTAACCGAAAAATCTGCATGTTATTATCGTGGTTGTATGTTAAAATACCAGCGAGTATATTTCGGGAGGGAGGATCGGCAATGCATCGTATTCTTATCGTTGATGACGAGCCTAACATAGTTCTGGCCCTTGAACTTTTAATGAAGAAGGAAGGCTTTGAGGTCCATGCCGTGGACGACGGAGAGAAGGCCTTTCATGCCCTAGGTGAGTTCCAACCGGACCTGGTGCTCCTTGACATTATGATGCCGAAGATGGACGGCTATGAGGTGTGTCAGCGGATACGCGCCGATGCCTCGCTGAAAAACGTTCGCATCGTCATGCTTACGGCAAAAGGCCGCGAGGTCGAGAAGGAAAAAGGTCTGGCTCTCGGGGTCGATTTATATATAACGAAGCCTTTTTCGACCCGTGAAGTCGTCTCGAAGGTCAAGGAACTGCTGACGGTAATGCCGGACCGCTGACAAGTGCTTCTCGATATCGACGGGAGATATAAGCGTGGTCAATAATCGCCGCTTCATGCTTCTGTTGGTCGCAGGCGCATTTCTGTATGCGCTGCTGTTTTACGGCGGATATCGGCTCGTCGTTCACCGGTCGTACGATCCCGCCGTCCGGGCGCATATCAATGATGCCTTATGCATAACCGCGGCTGTCTCTGTGTTGTTCCTGTCCGCTCTTTTCTTTGCTCTGCACAAGTTCTTATTCCAACCGCTCAAGACGCTGGTCCGGGAGATCCATATAATCACCGGCGCCAATCCTGCCCATGTTGTCGAACTGCCGCCTGGGAATCTCATCGGCGATGTCCGGAACGCTGTCAATGATCTCGGCGGGTCGTTCATGAAAGCGAGGCGTGAGATCTTCGAGGCGTCATCCGCGATCTCAAGCGACGCGGAAAACAGCAAGGCCAGCCTTGAGATCATCCTCATGTCGTTCAGGGAAGGCATACTGGTCTGCGACGACAGGGCGCGTGTCGTGTTCTATAACACTGCTTCCCGCAGGATATTTCACAACGACGCTGCCCTGGGGCTCGGCCGTTCTCTCTATAATCTCTGCGCGGCCGGTCCCATTGAGAGCTCGCTCGCCGTGTTGCGACAGAGGCGGGTCCGTCATGCTGATGAGCGAGACACGGAAAACGACATCTCCTTTGTCTGTTCCACCCTGCAGGGCGCAATTATCAGCTGTCGCATGCACTTGCTTCCGGCGGTCCCGGGGCTTTCCTGGTCGTTTGTGTTCACGTGCGAGGATATCAGCCGTGAAGCCGATGCCGAGGGGCGCAGGGAGAACATCCTGCGCACAACGGTCAAGAAGATGCGCAGCTCCCTGACGAGCATTGGCATCAACGTCGAGAGCCTTGAACTGATCCCAGACCTCGATCCTGCAAACCGCCTCGCCCTGGAACGCACCATGGCGAACGAAACGCGCAGCCTCATGAATGAGTTTGAGACCCTCGCCCGTGAGGTGCAGGACATAGAGTCTCCGCGCTTCCTGATAAACAATGTTTTTGCCGAAGATGCTGCGATCTGTGTCGCCAAGCGTCTCGAGAAAAAAGGGATCAGGCTCACCATGATCGGCGATCCCCTCTGGGTGAAGGCGGACATCCATTCACTGCTCATGCTGCTCGAGTTCTTTGCAGCGAAGATACACGAGTATCGCGGTGTTGACGCCATGGAAATTGAGACGCTCCTCGGCGACCGGCGTGTTTACTTCAACTATACCTGGGAAGGAGTGCCGGTCTCCCAGGGCGAGATCAGAGAATGGACCTCCTGCTTGATCGAGCCCTCGGCTGCGCTCACCGTGGAGGAGACGCTCGATATCCTTGACAGCGAAGTCTGGAGCAGGCCGCACAACACGCCCGGTTTTGCGGTGTTATGCCTTCCCCTGCCTCTGTCTAGCAGCCAGTGGGAACTGCCTGTCCACATACTGCCGGCGCGGCCCGTCTATACGGATTTCACAGCATGCGAAGATGCTGAAGAGACAGCCAGGCTGAAGGACCTGCCGCTGGATCGTCTTTCCTTCGTGGTGTTCGATACGGAGACAACAGGACTCTCCCCCCTGGAAGGGGATGAGATCATTTCTCTGGCGGGGGTGAAGATAGTCAATTTGGGCATTATCATCGGTGAAACCTTCAATAAGCTCATCGATCCGAAGAGGAGCATCCCTCAGTCTTCGATCCGTATTCACGGTCTCACGGATGAGATGGTCAGGGGTCAGCCCCCTATAGAAAATGCGCTGGGGGCGTTTCATTCGTTTGTCGGAAATTCTCTGCTGGTCGGGCATAACGCGGCATTCGACATGCGCTTTATGCGATTGAAAGAGGAACGTGCCGGGGTACGCTTCAGGGGGCCGGTGCTCGACACGCTGACATTGTCGCTCTACCTGCATGACCATACGCCGGAGCACTCCCTGGACGCGATCGCGAAGCGGCTCGGCGTAGAGGTTAAAGACCGGCATACTGCCCTTGGAGATTCCTTGATCACTGCCCAGGTTTTCATAAAATTCCTTCAAGTCTTAAAAGATAAAGGGATCACAACGCTGGGCGGAGTACTGGAGGCATCGCGCCGATGACAGATCAAAATGACAGAGAGGTGCAACCGTATGATGAAGAAGGACAGTCGCCTGGGCCGAAGCGCAAAGGGGAAAGGCTCATCAGTCTCCTGATCGTGGGGACCATGCTGCTCAATTTCCCGCTGTTGTCAGTTTTCAGCAAGACGCATCTGTGCATGGGATTCCCTGTCTTGTTCTTATACCTCTTTTTAATATGGGGGCTGATCATCGGTGCGATGGTATTTGTCCTCCATGACCGACCAGGTCGATCATCGGATCAAGCCGACACCCGGAAAGATGAGGACCGCTGACATGCTTCAGCAATGGATCATACTGCTGGTCTCCTTCGGCTATCTGGGCATCCTGTTCGCAATCGCGTATTACGGGGATAAACGCGCGGACGCCGGCAGATCGATAATCAGCAACCCCTATATATACACGTTTTCGATAGCGGTGTACTGCACCGGATGGACCTTTTACGGCAGCGTAGGCCGAGCGGCTTCGACCGGCGTCGGGTTCCTGCCGATATATCTTGGCCCGACCCTTGCCGCAACCGTCTGGTGGTTCGTACTTCGCAAGATCATCCGCCTGAGCAAGGTCAACAACATCACAAGCATCGCGGACTTCATCGCGTCCAGGTATGGGAAGAGCTCGGTGATCGGCGGTCTGGTGACCGTTATCTCCATAGTGGGCATCATGCCCTACATTGCGCTTCAACTGAAGTCCATATCTTCCAGTTTCAACGTGCTCTTTCACTATAACAGCCAGAACGTGAGCGAACTGGGAGCCGGTCATGATACAGCCCTGTACGTAGCACTGGTACTGGCCGTATTCTCGATACTCTTCGGCACGCGCCACATAGACGTTACCGAGCGTCATGAAGGCATGGTGGCGGCCATAGCCTTTGAATCCATAGTAAAGCTGCTGGCTTTCTCTGCAGTCGGAATATACGTAACCTACATGATGTTTGACGGACCCAAAGACCTTTTCAGACAGGCCGCTTTGGAGCCCGAAATAGCAAGATTGATGACCATGGAACCCCTGCCCGGAGGCTATGCCTCATGGCTCGCCTTGACCTTCATATCCATGACCGCCATCATGTTCCTGCCGAGGCAGTTCCAGGTCCTCGTCGTGGAAAACGTCAACGAGAAGCATGTTCGCACGGCCTCATGGCTCTTCCCGCTCTACCTGCTCGCCATAAACATATTCGTGCTGCCTATCGCCTTCGCGGGACTTATGTTTTTCCATGCAGGCTCGGTGGACGCAGACATGTTCGTCCTGACGCTTCCCCTAAAAGCCGGGGATGAGGCCCTGGCCCTCTTCGTGTTCATCGGCGGGCTTTCCGCGGCCACCGGCATGGTCATTGTCGAGACCATAGCCCTTTCCACCATGCTGTGCAACGATCTGCTGATGCCTGTTCTCCTGAGACTGAAGCTCCTGCGCCGGGACGACATGGGCAGAACGCTGCTCATCATACGGCGCGGCGGTATCCTGCTGATCCTGCTTCTCGGCTACCTCTATTTTCGCCTTATCGGCGAATCCTATGCCCTGGTCACCATAGGCCTGGTCTCGTTCACCGCCGCCGCCCAGTTTGCCCCCGCCATCTTGCTGGGGATATACTGGAAGGGAGTAAGCAGGCGCGGCGCACTGGCAGGCCTTGCCGGAGGCTTTGCTGTCTGGGCCTATACGCTCCTGCTGCCTTCCTTTGCCATTTCCGGATGGATCCCGACGTCATTTGTGGAGCCGGGGCTCTTCGGCATCTTTGAACTCGGGCCCTATCATCTCTTTAACCTGACCGGCTTCGACCCTATCACCCATTCTGTATTCTGGAGCATGTTGTTCAATGTCGGCCTCATGGTGGGGGTCTCCTTGTTCGGCCGCCAGGAGGCGCTCGACCAGTTGCAGGCCGCGATGTTCGTGGATGTTTACAAGAAAAGGGTCATCGACAGAGCTGATGCCCCTCTCTGGCACGGCAAGACGAAGGTCAACGACCTGAAAGGGCTCGTGACGCGCATGATCGGTGCCGAGAGGGCCGACGCGGCTTTTCGCTCGTATGCCTTACGTCACTCCCTCGTATTTCATGACGACTCATTAGCCGACGAGAGTCTCATCGCCTTCGCCGAGCGTGAGCTTGCCGGCACGGTCGGGGCCGCATCGGCGCGTGTGATGGTGTCCTCGATCATTGAAGGAGAGGCTCTGAGCATCGAAGGGCTTATGAAAGTACTCGATGAAACATCTCAGGTCATAGAGTACAGCCACCGGCTCGAGCAGAAGTCACGCGAGCTGGAGGCCGCCACGAGTGAGCTCAAGCGCACCAACGAACGCCTGAAGGAACTCGACCGCATGAAGGACGAGTTCGTCTCTACCGTCAGCCATGAACTGCGCACCCCCCTGACATCGATCCGCGCCTTTTCCGAGATACTGCAGGACGACGCCAACATGGACCCCCAGCAGCGCCAGCAACTGCTGCGGATCGTGGTAAAGGAGACAGAGCGCCTGACGCGCCTTGTCAACCAGGTGCTGGATTTCACCAAGATAGATTCAGGGTCTTACCAATGGGCCCATGAGAAGCTTGACTTGGTAAGCGTGGTCCAGGAGTCGGCTGCGGCAACAAGCCAGTTGTCGCAGAACAAGAATATAAGCATCACGCGGGAGTCGCCTCAGAGGCCTGTCCTGGTCTTCGGCGATAAGGACAGGCTTGTCCAGGTGATCATCAATCTATTGTCGAACGCGATAAAATATTGCGCGCAGGACACAGGGAAAGTGCACATACGGCTTTCCTGTGCTGATGACAAGGCACGGATCGAGGTCCTGGACAACGGCCCCGGCATCGCGCCGAGTGAACGTGAACGCATCTTTGAGAGATTCCATCAGCTCGATGATTCCTCGAAGAGCAAACCGCACGGCACCGGTCTGGGCCTTGCGATCTGCAAGACAATTGTCGAGAACCACAACGGCCGCATCTGGGTTGAAAGCAATCAACCGAACGGATCGAACTTTGTGTTCACACTTCCGTTATTGGCCGATAGTCGCTAGCGCATGGGTGGAAAATAAGGATAGAGAGCGTCCCGGAGAAAGGGACGAAGGTGAAGATCATCGTTGCATGAAGCCGCTCATTGAAGCGTTTTCGCGTCACCTTCAGCATTTTCCCATAGACTGGCATCCATTACTTGACTATATTGGTCACATCTTATTATCCATGGAGGTCATTGGATGAAGACCGCCGCTGTTTCGGAACTCAAAGCGTTGCTCAGCAAATATCTGTCCAAGGTCAAGGCCGGCGAAGAGGTCATTGTCACCGACCGGGGTAAGCCGGTCGCGAAGATCGTACCCATCCTGAGCGCCGAGATGGAGATCGCCCCACACCTGCTGATCCTGGAGCGCGCGGGACTGGTCCGCATCGGAAAATCATCCTTGCCTGCAGATTTCTGGACGCTGCCGCGTCCGAAAGACCGGAAGGGTCTTGCTATGCAATATCTGCGTACAGAACGAAAGAAAGGATGATCGGAACATCGCGTACTACTTTTCGTTTGACGGTGATAGCACCATATGTTAGTATTCATTCAGTTACGAAGGAGACCATTATCATGGTAACTAAAACCGGCATAAAAACAAAGCTCAAACCGCATGCCAGTCGCAAGCTTCTCGACTACGCCAAGAACCAACCGGCAGCAAAAGTCACACTGCATGATATCCAGGTGACACTCTCCAATATCGGAATATCGCTATCCAAGAGAGTAACTGAAGCGCGGGACAAACGATAAACCATGCCCTTCTTCATCGATACCAGCGCGCTGTTCAAGCGCTATCAGATGGAGAAGGGAACCGACAAAATCTCCGACCTCATAGAGAAGTCAAGTGAAAATATCTTCATATCCTCGCTTACCATTGTCGAAGTCATCTCCAACTTAAAAAGACTGCACGAAATCGATCACCTCACAAGCAATCGAGACTTTATCCAGCAACGACTCTTTTTTTACAATGATATCGAGCGATTCGAGATAGCCATCCTTGACGTTACGACTGATGACATCATAAAAGCGGAGGAGCTTATCCTGACGCGATACATGAAACCCGTCGATGCGATTCAAGTGGCTATTGCACTGAATAATTTTTCCGTAAAACCTACCTTCGTCAGTTCCGATCAAAAGCTCTGTTTAATCGCACATCAGGAAGGCCTGCCGATCTTCAATCCCGAAGACTAACGTTTCTCAAACCATCCCTGCTGAACAATCTTCCCTCAGAGTTGATATTTGAAACAAAACAGTACCACCGACCCTGGGTGAGCGGTTCTACTGCGTGGACCCCGCCCGGTCACGCACCATGCGCGGCACGGGCTTGGGCCTCGCCATCGTGAAGCATCTTGTCAGGGCGCATGGATGGGAGATGAAGATAGAGAGCACTGCGGGGAAGGGACGAAGGTGAGGATTGGTATTGGATAACGTGCGCGTGTGGGGCGCGTAAGCGTCCCTCACGACGCCGCTGGTTATAATTTTCGAGGTAACTATCAATGGCTAAATGTCCAAAATGCGGAAGCAAAAACGTACACGAAACGGATACAGATTATTGGAGTCAAGCGTGGTGTGATGACTGCGATTGGTCGGCATTTGAAGATTTTGAATGAGGAGCGAATATGGCAAATAAGCATTTATCGAGAAGTCCAAAAACCATTGGCCCGCAAACGTGGTACTACGAAGAACCCCACGGAATCGAGATCGTCCACGTTGAACCTCACGAAACGGAAAAGCAAATAGTCACGAAGCACTTTGTAATTTCATGGCGCAAATTGCGCGGAGCGATTGCCAGAAAAGATAGAAAATTATAACCAGTGATTGTCTAGCCGTCTCTGGCTAGTAAAACACGAATTTCCGTTCTTTACCAGCCTGCAATAATAATGCTCAACTTCTGTGGCACGAGATCAGCTCTTTATCCCTCCCCCTTCTGCCCCACAAAATGGTCCTTCTTGTCCTTGAACAGGATATTAAATGTGGTGAGAGACCCATAGATGCGGGTGATGTACTGCTGCATCTCGACCTTCTCGGCGTCGGTCAGCACCTTGTGGCCGTTGATCTGGGCCTCCATGACGCGGAGACGGTCGCGGACCATCACGATCTTATGGAAGAACGTCTCGATCGGAACCGACTTGGGCGTCTGTGACGCATCCGCCGGTTTCAGGATCATCTCCCCACCCTGCCATCGGATTCCCAGCTCGATGGCCGGCATATCTTCTTCGCGCAGCTCTCGGGCAACCAGCTTGAGCAGTTCGTAGGACGCAGCCTCTGCATCGGACAGCTTTTGCAGGTCATCGATGTCCACTACGGTCTGTTTGTCCAACCGCGGGAAGAAGACCTCGCAGTCCAGGCTGCCGCCCTTTACCGTCTCCGCAATGCGGCCGATACCGAACCGCTCGTGCCGGACCAGATCGCCTTTCAGAAAGTCTGCCATGTATCCCCCTCAAGAATGAAATCTATTTTCTCGCAAAGCTTGCTATATTGTAGAAAGTAGCTAAGCCATAGCAAAAACGGCTATACTCTTTCTTGATTTGGACCAATCGCGAGTTGGTAAATCCAAACCGAAGAAAGGAGCATAGCCGTGAAGAAGATTAAACCAAAACGTCCTTATGCAGTCAATAAAAAAGTTCTCATCGCAACGGTTGACGGAGGAAAAGAAAAGCATTACGGATATTTTCGTTGTCCCGACGGCACCGACGGCAAATCGCTGCCCTTTGAGAACAACGGCAGTGGCTTCCAGGAGTTCTTGGAGCGCATCACGTCGACAGCGAGAGCGCATGGCCTTGAAGAAATAATCGTCGGTTTTGAGTCCACGGGGCCGTATATGGAGCCCCTGGCGCAGTTCCTGAAAAGCAGAAGAGGCGTCCGGCTGGTACAGGTCAACCCGATGCATACGAAGCGGCTGAAGGAGCTTTCGGGCAATTCGCCGCTCAAGACCGACCGGAAGGATCCGAAGGTCATAGCTGATATTATCGAGCTTGGCCATGCCCTGACCGTGGTGATCCCCGAGGGACCGGCGGCCGAGCTTCGAAGGCTTACCCAGGGCAGAGAACGAACGATTACCAGTCGTACCCGGCTGCTTAATCAGATGCAGTGCCTTCTGGCGAGTTTCTTTCCCGAGTTCCTGCAGGTGATGCATGACATAACAACCGCGAGCGCCCAGCACCTGCTGAAGCATCACCCGACGCCGCAGGATATTGTAAACCTCGGAGAAACGGCCTTGGCCTCTTTGCTCCGAAAAGTCAGCCGGGGGAAGATCAGAGAAGACCGTGCCAGAGCGCTGTTTGAGGCTTCCCGCGCATCGGTCGGCATCACGGCTGGCCGGGACAGCATGCTTCTGGAGATCAGGCTGATCCTTGAAACGATAGTCTCCTACGATTGCTTTATCGAAGATTCGGAGGCGGAGATGGTCCGGCAGTTGGAGCAGATCCCCTATAGCCGGGTCATCCTGTCGCTCAAAGGGATCGGCCCGGTCACCGCAGCGGGACTGATCGGAGAAGTTGGAGATTTCACCAAATTTGGCACCATCTCCGAGGTAATGAAGCTCGCGGGGCTTGATCTGTATGAGGTCAGTTCGGGAAAACACCGGGGCAAGCTTCGAATTTCCAAGCGCGGCAGGCCACTCATGCGCAAGCTTTTGTACCTTGCAGCACTGAGCGCGGTGCGAAAAGACGGTGTGATGCACGCGTGGTATCAGCGAGCGCTGAGCCGGGGCATGAAGAAGACCAAAGCCCTCGTGGCGGTCAGCCGGAAACTTCTGGTGCTTATATTCGCTCTGGTGCGTGATCATAGCGTTTACGTTGAGAACTACGCGAAACCAACTTTCCAAGAAGCGGCGTAACAGATACGGTCGTTGCGTGTGAGCGGGGAGATCATCGTTTGCGTCATTTAAGGCGGCCCAGCCGACCTTCTCGCAAAGCTTACATGACTTCCCGCTTGCACCTTATTTCCAATCAAGCAAGATCAGGGCTCTGTCGAGACCCTTTAAACCAGAATTGGATAAGGTGCCGCACTCAAAGACCACGACATCTTAAAAGCAATGCTTTTATAAAAATACTTGACTAAAACAAACCAGACGCAAAGAAAGGATGAACATCACAAGAACAGGAAGCTGCAATAAGAGGATGGACATACGTACTTGATTAAGATTATTGCATCAAGATCAGAGCCCTTATTCTTTCTTCTGTCGTTGTTTCACTTTGCGTGCTTGGCGGCTTTGCGAGAGACAGAAGTTCGTAGTTGTCTTTCAACTTCATTACGAATAAACCCTTCTACCCCACCCTTCTTCCCGCCCTGGTCCGCCGTTCCGTATTTATGCGCCGCTCCGGCCCCGAATAGTTCGGGTCCTTTGCCTTCCGACGTTCCTGCCGCGCCCTGCGGTCCGACCGCTCCCTGCGCTCCAGCCCGGCCTGGTCGAGCAGGTGGTCGATCATATCGCGCCGCTTTTCCATGAGATGGGCATTTCGCGTTGCGCCGAGATCGATCTTCCCGGGCCGCAGCCCGGCGGGAAAATCAACAATAAGCGAAATGAGGACCTGCCCGATCTTCTGGTACAACAGCAGACTTTCCCGCCGCTCCTCGGCCTTCATTCGGGCCAGGTCGTCCAAAAGGCCGTCGAGTTCCGCGACGATGCCCTTCGCGCGATCGTGCACCACCTCATAAATCCATGACAGGGAGTACTGGTCGTCCCGTATCATTTCCGACAGCTTCTTCGCGAGCCGGTCGCAGATCTCCTTCGCTTTTTCCAGGTCCCCATCGGTCAGTTGGCGGACCCCCGTCGCGCTCTTGAGCTCCTGCAGGAACTGTTCACGGATCTCTTCGATAAGGTCGTTCTCTTTCTTTTTCTCCAGGCCGATCTCGACGAGCACGACGATGGACTTATGGCAGAGCGTCTCGATCCGGAGAAGATTCACCCGGACAAAGTCCACGATATCGCGAAGCTCACCGGTCAAGGCAGCCCACCGGGCGTCGAGCCCGACAAGGATATTCCTGCGTTCCTCGACCATCTCCGTCAACCGCCCCATCCTGACCATATCGTCGATCTTGTGCCGCTTCAGCTTCTTCATCGTCTTCTCGGCGCTGGCGATGAATTCGGCGGGGCTTTCGAAGTCGCACTCGATGAGGGCCTTGAGCTGATACTGGAACTGGGCTGCAGCGGTCAGGAGCTCTTCGTTGATGAAACGCGAATGACGGAGAACGCCGAACACCATCCGTTCACGGAGGTCCTGGAGGCCCGGTTCCAGCTTTCGCCGCTGCTCGAACACGTCGATGTCGATCAGCATTTCCCGGACCTTTCCGATGCCGTTCACCAGCGTTACGAGGTAGCCTTCCTTTTTCATGCCGTCGAGGAAGGCGTTCAGTTTCTCAGGTGCCGGAAGGAGACCTGGCTTGGGGCTTACCCGGGGAACGAATATGTCCGCATTGTCCTGTTTCATTTTTTTTATTTGAGATAAAACTATAGCATAAAGCATGGCCCTCTACAATCCTTTCCCCCACGTTTTACCCAATAACAGATCAAGTTCTTCTCAAGAGGACATGGCCGTTTCGCGCAAAGTCGCTGAGCTCGCAAAGGAAAGCCAACATCTCTAGCATTTGGGCTGTCGATTCATGATCTTCTTGGCGTTTGCGGCTCGCTTAGTAGCGCCTGCTTTTGGGTGCGTGAGATGCATTGGGTCATTTGTTTGGTTTGTCCAGGTCAGGTCACAAAATTCTCTTTCCCTGTAATATTCCTGTAACAATCCACCGGTATAAAGAATCTATGATAAAATTCAAAAAGGAGAGAAGCGATATGAGACAGATGAGTATAGCAGCATTGGCAATGGTTATTTTCTTTTCGGCGTCAACAAGCAGCGCGGCGGACACCTTGAACGGAGCGGGCGCGTCGTTCCCCTACCCGGTCTATTCGGCATGGGCCTATGACTACAACAAGACGACAGGAGTCAAGATCAACTATCAGTCCATAGGCTCCGGCGGCGGCATACGCCAGATCGCGAGCAGGACCGTGGACTTCGGCGCCTCGGACGCTCCGCTCAAACCCGAGGAACTGGCAAAGGACAGCCTGATCCAGTTCCCGGCGGTCATCGGAGGTGTGGTCCCGGTGGTGAACCTGGAAGGCTTGTCGTCGGGAACGTTGAAGCTTGACGCTGCGGCGCTCTGCGCAATATTCCTGGGCGACATCAAGTCCTGGGATGACGGGATGATCAAGGGCATTAATCCGGGTGTTTCGCTACCGAAAAAGGACATCACCGTGGTCCACCGGTCCGATGGATCGGGCACGACGGCGATCTTCACCGACTACCTGAGCGGCGCGTGCAAGAATTGGAAGGACAAGGTCGGCGCGGGAACATCGGTGAACTGGCCGGTCGGCATCGGCGGCAAGGGCAATGAAGGCGTGGCGAACTATGTGAAGCGCAGTTCCGGCTCCATCGGCTATGTGGAGTTCGCCTATGCCAAGCAGAACAACCTTACCACGACGAAACTGAAGAACCCGGCAGGCACGTTCGTGGATCCGACCTTCGAGAGCTTCAGTGCGGCTGCCGAATCAGGCGCTTTCGACCCGAAGAAGGATTTTTACCTCTGGCTCACCAACGCCCCGGGAAAGAACGCCTGGCCTATCTCCGGAGCCACATTCATCCTGCTGGCAAAGGACAAAATAGCATCCAATGCCACCATCACGAAGTTCTTCGACTGGGCCTTCGCGAACGGTGACGCCAAGGCGAAGGAACTTGTCTATGTCCCCCTGCCCCCGGCGCTCAAGGCCAAGGTGAAGGCGTACTGGAAGGAAAAGGGACTGATTTAATAAAATCTTTTGCCACGGAGGCACAGAGACACGGAGAAGTTCAAAGTCTTTTTCACCGCAGAGGACGCAGAGGACGCAGAGGACGATAATGTCAAAAGCGGCACTTTGGGTTTTTAAACCCAAGTCATTTTTTTGGGGCCGGTTCAAAACCAATTCAAAGACACTTGCCTTCCTCGCTTGCTTTTCCTCTGCGTCCTCTGCGGTGAAATGCCTTGTCAGTTCTATTCTCTGTGCCTCTGTGTCTCTGTGGCAGATGTTTCTTGCATGAGGTCACTCTTGCCGATCTTGACGAAAAAGAACCCCCTGGACCTTCTGTTCTCCGCCATCACCGCATTGGCGTCGATGACGGTCATTGTCTTCATCATCGGCATTCTCTGGGTGCTGGCCACGCGGTCCTGGCCGGCCCTGCAGAAGTTCGGGATATTTGACTTCGTCACGTCGCTCAGCTGGGATCCGGTGAAGGAGAACTTCGGCGCTGCAACGTCCATCTTCGGCACCGTGGTCACGACCGTGCTGTCACTGGTCCTGGCGATCCCTCTTGCCATCGGCATCGCCATTTTCATAACCGAGATCGCCCCGAACTTTCTGAAAGGCCCTGTCGGTATTGCCATCGAACTGCTGGCCGCCATACCGAGCATCATCTACGGCATGTGGGGGCTCTTCACCCTTGCCCCGCTCATGAGCAAATACGTCGAGCCGGCGCTCCAGAGCACGCTCGGCAAAGTACCGGTCATCGAGGTCCTGTTCCGGGGGACGCCCCTGGGGATCGATATCCTGACTGCAAGCGTCATCCTCTCGATCATGATCATCCCGTTCACGGCGAGCATCGCGCGTGACTCTTTCAACCTCACACCGGCAGTCGTGAAGGAATCGGCCTATGCCCTCGGCGCCACCCAATGGGAAGTGGTGAAAGACGTGGTGGTCCCCTATTCCAAGCTGGGTGTGTTCGGCGGGATCGTGCTCTCCCTGGGTCGGGCGCTCGGCGAGACCATGGCCGTTGCCTTCGTGCTCGGCAACAACCACAAGATCGCCACGTCGCTCTTCGACGCGGCCTCGACCATCACCGTGACGCTCGCCAACGAGTTCACCGAAGCCGACAAGGACATCTACCTCTCGTCGCTCTTCGGCCTGGCGCTGGTGCTCTTCGCCATGAGCTTCGCCACCCTGGCGATATCGAAGGTCATCCTGATGCGGGCGGAGAAGAAGTACCCGAGATGACGGACCTTTTCACCACGGAGACACGGAGGCACGGAGGCACGGAGAACTGCTTAATAAATACTTTTAACACAGATAAACACAGATAAAATCAACGACAATTAAGTATTTTCTGATGTTCTATCCGTGTCCATCTGTGTTCATCTGTGGTTACAAAAGCTTTTGGCTTTCTCCGTGACTCCGTGTCTCCGTGGTGGATGTTAATTCATGAACATCGAACGAAAACGAAAAATTTCCGGCCTCATGGCCCTTACCTTCAGCACCCTTGCGGCGCTGATCGGGCTGTTCTGGCTCGTCTTCATACTGGGCGACGTGGTCATGAACGGTATCGGCGCTCTCAAGCTCAGCCTGTTCTTCAACGATCCGGTGCCGCCCGGCGTGGAGGGCGGCGGGCTCAGGAACGCCTTCGTAGGCCAGTTCCTCATCACCCTGCTGGCCACGGTGATCGGTGTGCCCATCGGCGTGCTCGGCGGCACGTACCTTGCCGAATACGGCAGGGGCAGAACGCTCTCGCGTATCATCAGCATGCTGTCCGACATCATGGTAAGCGTGCCCTCGATCGTTATCGGCACGTTTGTCTACGCCATCCTGGTGAAACCCGTCGGGCATTTCAACGGCTGGGCCGGCGCCGTCGCCCTCGCCATCATCATGGTCCCCGTGGTGCTCAGAACTACGGAGAACATGCTCTCTCTTGTACCCTGGACCGTGCGGGAGGCCGCCTTCGCCCTCGGCGCGCCGTACTACAAGGTGATCATCCAGGTGGTGTACCGCGGAGCGGCCACCGGGATACTCACGGGCATCCTGCTGTCCATCGCCCGGGTGACCGGAGAGACAGCGCCCCTGCTCTTCACGTCCTTCAACAACGCCTACTTTACGGTTAACATGAAGGAACCCATCTCGTCCCTGACCGTAAGCATCTTTCAGTACGCCATGGGGCCCTACGATATCTGGCACGCCCAGGCGTGGGCCGCGGCCTTCGTCATCACGATGTTCATTCTCGTCCTGACGATCTCGGGAAGATTGCTTCTCAGGTGGAGGTATAAGCAGTGAAACCAGCGATCGAACTGGAGGTCAAAAACCTCGATTTCTTCTACAACGGGAACGTCCACGCGCTCAAGGGAATATCCCTTCCGATCCAGAAGTATGCCGTGACAGCTCTCATCGGACCGTCAGGGTGCGGCAAGACCACGCTCCTTCGCTGTTTCAACCGCATGCACGACCTTTATCCCAATCACCGCTACGGCGGTGAGATCATTTTCGAGGGCAGGAACATCCTTGCCGACAAGGTGGACCTCATCAACCTCAGAAGCCGCATCGGCATGGTGTTCCAGAAGCCCACACCCTTCCCCATGTCCATCGCCGAGAACATCGCCTACGGTCTGAGGCTGAAAGGGATCAGGAGCAAGTCCGAGCTCGTGGACCGCATCGAGCGGGCGCTCAAACACGCCGCCCTCTGGGACGAGGTGCGGGACAAGCTGAACGCCAGCGCGTATGAACTTTCCGGCGGCCAGCAGCAGCGGCTGGTCATCGCCCGCGCTTTGGCCGTCGAGCCGGACATTCTGCTCTTCGACGAACCCACATCGGCGCTCGACCCGATCTCAACAGCCAAGATCGAGGAGCTCGTCGTGACCCTCAAGAAGTACGTCACCATCATCATTGTGACCCACAACATGCAGCAGGCCGCCCGGGTCTCCGACATGACGGGATTCATGTACATGGGCGAACTGATCGAATACGACACCACCGAAAAGATATTCACGGCACCCGAAAAGAAGCAGACCGACGATTACATCACAGGAAGGTTTGGATGATAATTGCGGTGAGGGGTAAGGAGTAAAGGGTAAGGCGTATAGCGTCTGCGTCTGTTGCGAAAAGCGTCCCTACTCATTGCTCCTAACCCCTAACCCCTTACCCCTGACCCCTTACGAAGTTCAAGGAGAACCTTATGACAAGAAAATTAGAGCATGACCTGACAGATCTGAAGGACCGGGTCCTCAGGATGGGAAGCCTTGTGGAGGACGCCATCCGCAAATCCATCAAGGCCCTGGTGGAGCGCGACCGCGACCTCGCCCTCTCCGTTATCGACGGGGACCACGTGATCAACACCTATGACGTGGAGATCGAGGAGGAGTGCATCCGGCTCCTGGCCATCTGGCAGCCGACAGGCAGCAACCTTCGTTTTATCACCACGGCCATCAAGATCATCACTGACCTGGAGCGCATGGGCGACCTGGCCGTGGACATCTGCGAACGCACGATCGAACTCCTGGAAGAACCGCAGCTCAAGCCCTACATCGACATACCGCGCATGGCGGAGGCCTCTCAGAAGATGCTGAAGAACAGCCTTGACGCCTTTGTTTCAAGGGACCCCGATAGCGCCATGAAGGTATGCGAGGCCGACGACTTCGTGGACAATCTGAACCAGCAGATATTCAACGAGCTGCTCGTGTACATGCTGCAGGACCCCAGGAACATCTCCCGCGCAGTCCGCCTCACCTACGTCGCCAAGTACCTTGAGCGGATCGGGGACCATGCAACGAACATCGCCGAGATGGTGGTCTACATGGTGAAGGGCAAGGTCATTCGCCATATGGCCTGCGAGATGAGGGAGCCTGATAAACAATGATCCCTGAAAACCGCGAAACCGGTTGACAATCCTTCATGCGCGGGATATTATTGGTTTTTCTCAGCGTTGAACGAAAGACCACCTCATGCGCCTGCGCGACCTCATTATACTTATTGCTCTTACTGCGCTCTTCTTCGGCCTCTTCCTCGGCAGCCGCCCCCTCTCCGTGCCTGACGAAGGAAGGTATGTCGAGATCCCCCGGGAAATGGTCGTCACCGGCGACTACCTCACTCCGCGCCTGAACGGGGTCAAATATTTCGAAAAACCGCCACTCTTCTACTGGTTCGAGGCCGTTCTTGTCAAGCTCCTCGGTCTGAGCGAATGGTCCGTCCGGCTCGGGCCCGCGCTTTTCGCGCTCTTCGGGTGTTTCACCGTGTATTATGCCGGTTCACGGATGTTCGGTCGCAGGACCGGGCTCCTGTCTGCGATCGTGTTGGCGACAAGCGTTCTCTATTACGCTCTCAGCCGCCTGATCACCCTGGACATGCCGGTCGCCGTGCTCCTGACCGCTTCCCTGCTGTCGTTCCTGCTCGGTACGCGGGAGCCTGAAGGCGCGACCCGCCGTCTCTTCTTCTGGGGTTTCTATGCATGTGCCGCCCTGGCTACCATGACCAAAGGCCTCATCGGCATCGTTTTCCCAGGAATGATCATCTTCGCGTGGATGCTCATCATGCATGAATGGCGCATCCTCCGCTCCATGCACCTGTTCTCGGGATTGGTACTCTTTTCCCTCATCGCAGCACCCTGGCACATCCTGGTCAACCGTGCCAACCCGGAGTTCTTCGACTTCTATTTCATCCGCGAACACTTCCAGCGTTACCTTACCAAGGTCCACCACCACTACAAACCGTTCTGGTTCTACGTCCCCGTCCTTTTGCTCGGCCTGTTCCCCTGGTCCGCATTCCTTGTGCAGGCAGTAAAGCAAAGCCTCCCGTCATCGTGGAAGGAACGTCATCAGCACAAAGAATCGATCTTCCTGCTGCTCTGGGCAGGTTTGATCCTCCTGTTCTTCTCGGCCTCAAGCTCCAAGCTCATCCCCTACCTTCTGCCGGTCCTGCCGCCGCTCGCCCTGCTTGTCGGGAAGTATCTCGCCGACAGCTGGGACAAGACCGATACCGCAGGATTCAGGATCGGCACAATTATGTTCTCGATCATCTGCGCCATGCTGGGCGCCGGGCTTGTGGCCCTTCCCTCGTACGTGCCCGAAGCCGGCTCGCCGGGTCTGAGGCTCATCCTGTACACGATGGCTGTATGGCTGGTCATGGCAAGTATCGCTGCGCTGACCAACTGGAGCAGGCAGAAGGATGCGGTCAAACGAACCGTTCCCGCGATAGTCATTACGATCTCCGTGCTCTTTATTATGGTAAGCGCCATCTCGCCGGTATTCGACACGCGCTCCCTCAAACCCTTCGCGCAGGTACTGAAGCCCCTCCTGCGTCCCGGCGACGAGATCGCGCATTACCGGAACTACTACCAGGACCTGCCCGTCTATTTGGAACGGCGCATGACCCTGGTGGATTGGAAGGGAGAGCTGGACTTCGGCATGACGATCGAGGACGTGAGCGGCTGGATGATCGATGAAGAGGAGCTCTGGAAGCGATGGCGGGGTCCAAACAGGATATTCCTGCTTTCCGGGATCAGGGACGCCGATGCGATGCGAAAAGTACCGAACAGGCCGTTTTTTCTGATTGCGCAGAACAAAAATACCGTTATACTGTCTAATCAAGAGGTCAAACCGTGATCTATTTTCCGCTCATCATGCTCGGGGTGCTGCTCAACGCGGCGGCCCAGCTCTTTTTGAAGGAAGGCATGCGGCGCATCGGCCACTTCGATTTCGTCTGGGCCAACTTCGTTCCCATCGCGCTCCAGGTCTCCCTGAACGTGTTCGTCCTGGCCGGCCTGGTCTGCTATGTCGTGAGCGTGGGAGTATGGCTGCTGGTCCTCTCCCGGGTCGAAGTGAGCTTCGCCTATCCCCTGCTCAGCGTGGGCTATATCGTCAACGCCGTTGCGGGGTACTACCTCTTCCAGGAGGACCTTTCGATCACGCGCATCACCGGCATCCTGATCATCTGCGTGGGCGTGTACTTTGTAACGAGAAGCTGAGCGCAAACGTCTTATTTCACCGCAGAGGACGCAGAGATCGCAGAGTTCATTCGTTGAAATGCCTTCTCAGCGCGCTCCGCGCTCTCTGCGGTAAATATATATTCCTTGATGTGCCGTTTATTTGAGGATCACAATGTCTTCTAACCAGAACGAGTTCCTTCCTTTCTCGCGCCCGTCGATCTCCGAAGAGGCCATCAACGAGGTTGTCGCCTGCCTCAGGTCAGGATGGATCACGACCGGTCCGCGGGTCAAGCAGTTCGAAGACGACCTGAAGGCCTATCTGGCCGCCCCCCATGTGCTCGCCCTCACGTCGGCTACCGCGGGGCTCCACCTCGTTCTGAGCGCATTGAAGCTCCAGCCCGGCGATGAAGTGATCACCACCCCCATGACCTTCGCTGCGACACTGAACACCATCGTGCTGGCCGGCGGCAGGCCCGTGCTGGTGGACGTCGAGCCGGGGACCTACAACATGGACGTGACGAGGATCGAGAAGGCGGTGACGAAGCGCACGCGCGCCATCATGCCGGTGCACTTCGCCGGCCTGCCTGTCGACCTTGATCCTCTGTATGATATTGCGAAGCGGCATGGCCTCCGGGTCATCGAGGATGCGGCCCATGCCATCGGCACGGAATACAAAGGCAGACGCATCGGCAGCTTCGGCGACACCCAGGTGTTCAGCTTCCACCCCAACAAGAACATGACCACCGGCGAAGGAGGCTGCATCGCCACCCGGGACGACAAGCTCGCCGGCGACGTCGCCCTCCTCCGGTTCCACGGCATGGACCGCGAGGCCTGGAACCGCTTCGGCAAGAAAGGCTCCCAGCACTACGAGATCATCGCGCCGGGATACAAGTACAACATGATGGACATCCAGGCGGCCCTGGGCCTGCACCAGCTCAAACAGCTTGACGGTTTCATCAAGCGCCGCACCGAATTGGCCCTCCGCTATCACAAGATCATGGCGGATTGGCCCCAGTGGACCCTGACCGGGACACCGTCCTATGGACATCTCCACGCCTGGCACCTCTACACGCCGCTCATCAACCCCGACGTTACGCGCATGGACCGCGATGCGTTCATGCAGGGCATGAAGGACAGGAACATCGGCACGGGCCTGCATTACCGCGCCGTGCACCTCTACCCTTACTACCGTGAGACCTTTGGTTTCAAGCGGGGCGACTTCCCGGTCGCCGAGACCATCTCGGACCGCATCGTAAGCCTTCCGCTCTTCCCGCTGATGACCGACGCGGACCAGGACCGGGTCATCGCTGCGATGAATGATCTGTTCAAGCGATAGAAGGACTGTTTTGGACGCGGATTTTCGCGGATGCACACGGATAAAACAACTGCAAACATCACGTGGGACACGGATTGACACTGATGAACACTGACCAAAGGCGAGCAGCATCAGATCGATACATGCTTTTAATAAATTCCTGAATTGATTCTATTTGGTTTATCCGCGTACATCAGATTTTATCCGCGTCCAATTGATTCATTGATTTTTGAGCTTTTTGGTCTGGAGATCATTAATGGCAAAACCCTACGTCAGCGTGGTCATCCCGGTGTACAACGAGCAGGACAATCTGGAGACGCTGTTCTCCCGCCTCACAGCGGCCATGGATAGAACGGGCAAAACCTGGGAAGTTCTGTTCACGAACGACGGCAGCCGCGACCGCTCCGGAGAGATGCTCAAGGAATTCCACAAACGCCGGCCGAAGCAGGTGCGGGTCATCGACTTCAACGGCAATTTCGGCCAGCACATGGCCATCATGGCGGCCTTCGAGCGTGTGCGGGGCGATGTGATCGTGACGCTCGACGCGGATCTCCAGAACCCGCCCGAGGAGATCCCCAAGCTGCTGGCGGCCATCGAGGCCGGCCACGATTCCGTGGGCGGTTACCGCAAGAACCGCCAGGACACCTTTTTCCGGAAATACGCCTCGAGGATCATCAACGGGATCCGCGCGAAGGTCACCAGGATCCAGATGCGCGACCAGGGCTGCATGCTCCGGGCATACCGGAAGAGCATCGTCGAGGCCATCGTGGCAAGCGGCGAGACCTCCACGTTCATCCCGGCGCTGGCCTACAGCTATTCTGCCGATCCCGCCGAGGTGGAGGTCGAACACGCCGCTCGCTCTGCCGGCGAGTCCAAGTACCGGCTCTATGACCTTGTGCGGCTCAACTTCGACCTCATGACCGGGTTTTCCGTCGTACCGCTCCAGGTCTTCACCGTCTTCGGCATCGTGGTCGCCGTCCTCAGCCTGCTCTTCGTTGTCTTCCTTCTGGTCCGGCGCCTCATCGTCGGACCGGAAGCCGAAGGTGTGTTCACCCTCTTCGCCATCCTTTACTTCCTCGTGGGCATCGCGATCATGGGCCTCGGCATCATCGGCGAATATATCGGCCGCATCTACAAAGAAGTCCGCCGCCGGCCCCGTTTCGTGGTCCGCGCGGTCCATGAGGTCCTCGATGAGTGAACGGCCCGCCATCCTTGTCTTTGCCTACCATAATGTGGGCTATGAGTGCCTCGACTTCCTCATCACGGCCGGAGAGAAAATCATTGGTGTTTTCTCACACGTGGATGACGAGAAAGAAACGATCTGGTTCAGGTCCGTGGCCGCGCTCGCCCGGCAGCATGGCATCCCCGTGTACACACCGGAGTCTCCGAACAGCCCGGTATGGAAGGCCCGGATCAGAACAATGGCGCCGGACCTCATCTTTTCCTTCTACTACCGGAACATGATCAGCGAGGAGATCCTGGCCGTCCCGCGGCTCGGCGCCTTCAATATGCACGGCTCGCTCCTTCCGAAGTATCGCGGACGTGTGCCGATCAACTGGGCTATCGTGCATGGCGAGAAAGAGTCAGGCGTCACGCTGCACCACATGGTAAAACGCGCCGACGCGGGAGACATCGTGGACCAGGAGGCCGTGTCCATCGGTCCCGAAGACACGGCCCAGGACGTCTTCAACAAGGTTACCCTGGCCGGCCGGAAAGTGCTCGAGCGCAGTATCGACGCCATCAAGGCAGGCACGGCACCGCGCACCAAACAGGATGATTCGCAAGCGACCACGTTCGGCGGCCGGAAGCCCGAGGACGGGCGTATTGACTGGACAAAGAGCGCGGAAAGCATCTATAATCTCATCCGCGCAGTGACCCATCCCTACCCGGGGGCGTTCACCGAGGTGAACGGAATGCGCCTGTTCATCTGGCAGGCGAAGCCGCTGGGGCGGGGCGAAGGAAGGCCGGGCATGGTCATGTCCATCGATCCGCTGCGCGTGGCAACAGGCTCGGGGTCCCTGGAGATCACCAGTTACCAGTGGGAAGGTGACCACGAAGAGGCCGCTGACGACGTGACCCACGACCTGCGGGCAGGGATCATGCTGGGCAGATGAGCCATTTCAATGAACACACCTGTGAACCGCGAAGGCGCGAAGGACGCAAGGACACCCTGTCCAGGCTGTCTATGCGAGCGAAGCGAAGCAAACGCAAATTAATATGACAGATAGTTTTTCGCTTTCCTCGCGACCCTTGCGCCTTCGCGGTGAGATGTATTTTTATATTAGTAGTTCATTTCCAGAATGGAGCATAACATGGCTTTAAAGGTCCTTATCCTCGGCGTCAACGGTTTCATCGGGAACAGCCTCACGGAGCACATCCTCAAGAACAAGGACTGGGAGGTCTACGGCATGGACATGGCCAGCGACAAGCTGGACCAGTGCCTGGACCACGAGCGCTTCCGCTTCGTCGAAGGCGACATCACCATCAACAAGGAATGGATCGAGTATCACGTTAAAAAATGTGATGTGGCCATTCCCCTTGTTGCCATAGCGACGCCCGCGACCTACGTGCTGGACCCTCTGCGGGTCTTCGAGCTTGACTTCGAAGCGAATCTGGATATCGTTCGCAAGTGCGTCCAGTACCGGAAACGGGTCGTCTTCCCTTCCACGTCAGAGGTCTACGGGATGTGCGCGGACGCCGAGTTCAATGAAGAAGCCTCGAACCTCGTGCTGGGCCCCATCAACAAACCCCGCTGGATCTACTCCTGTTCCAAACAGCTCATGGACCGCGTTATCCATGCGTACGGCATGAAGCATGACCTCCGATACACGCTCTTTCGCCCCTTCAACTGGATAGGCCCGAAGCTGGACAACATCCTTGAGCCGAAGGAAGGAAGCTCCCGCGTGCTCACCCAGTTCATCGGGAACATCCTGCGCGGCAAGGACATCCAGCTCGTGGACGGCGGCACCCAGCGCCGCAGCTTCACCTACATTGACGACGGCATCGACGCACTCATCCGGATCATCGAGAACAAGGACGGCGCGGCCGATGGACGGATCTTCAACATCGGCAACCCGAATAACGACATGTCCATCAAGGATCTTGCCGAGACGCTCATCAAGCTCATCCGGACCTATCCCGCCTACGCGAAGATGGCCGACGCGGTGAAGATCGTCACCGTAAGCTCAGGCGACTACTACGGCAAAGGATACCAGGACATCCAGACCCGCGTCCCGTCCATCAAGAACATGGAGCAGTACCTGGGCTGGAAACCTGCCACAGACCTTACGACGGCCCTCCGGAGGACCCTGGACTACCATCTTGCGCGGCCGCTGCAGCTTCTTGATTGATCTTGTGTTAGCCGGATACCATGTCTGAGACCATCCTCGCCATCAAGGTCGACATCGATACGGACCGCGGAACGCGCATCGGCGTCCCCAACCTCCTGTTCCTGTTTGACGAGTTCGACATCAAGGCGACATTCCTCTTTTCCCTGGGACCGGACAACACCGGCCGCGCCATCAAACGCATCTTCCGTCCGGGTTTCTTCTCCAAGGTCTCCCGCACCAGCGTGGTCAGCACTTACGGCATCAGGACGCTGATGAACGGCGTGCTGCTCCCCGGGCCGCACGTGGGCCGGCGGAACGAGACCGTGATACGTCTCGTTCGGGACAAAGGGCATGAGCCGGGCATTCACTGCTACGATCATATCCGCTGGCAGGACGGTCTGATGACGATGACCGCGTCGGAGGTCAGCGAGGAGTTCGGCAAGGCCCGAATGGAGTTCGAACGCATATTCGGCGAGCCCGCGCGAACGGCCGGCGCCGCGGGTTGGCAGGCCAATGCCTTGAGCCTCGGGGTGTATGACGAAGCAGGTCTCCTCTATGCGAGCGATGCACGCGGTACCCATCCTTTCTTCCCTAGAGTAGGCGGACGGACGTTCAAGACGCTCCAGATACCGACAACACTCCCTACACTGGACGAACTCCTCGGCCGTCCGGAATATCCCGGGGAGCGTCTTATTGATCATTATCTCTCCCTGTTGAAACCCTCCATTCCCAATGTCCTCACCATTCACACGGAACTGGAAGGCATGAAGTATCTCGCCCTGTTCCGGCAGTTCCTGGAGCGAACAAGGTCCCGTTCGGTCCGCATCGTGCTGCTGCGCGACCTGGCCGCGGGCCTCCTGAACGATCCGGCCTCCATTCCCTCATGCGACCTGGTCCCCGGGCTTGTTGACGGCCGTTCCGGAACGCTTGCGGTCCAGTCCTGTTCCTGATACTCCTTCTTTCGAAGTTTAATCGCCCTTTTTCCCAGATTTTTTTTGACAAGTTCGCCTCCATCCTTTATAGTACAACCTACAAATAGCGCTTTTTATTAAAAGGAGACTTTTCATGATCCCCACCGTAGAGTGGAAGAACGGCATCGTCATGATGCTCGACCAGACCAAACTCCCCTTCGAGACCGTATACCAGGAGTGCAAGGACTACCAGACCGTCGCCCGGGGCATCAAGGAGCTCTGGGTCCGCGGCGCACCGGCCATCGGCGTTTCGGCGGCTATGGGCCTTGCCCTCGGCGCCCGTGAGGTCGAGGCATCGTCGTTCGACGAGTTCTGGCCGAAGTTCGAAGCGATCTGCGCCGAGATGGCCGCCACGCGGCCCACGGCGGTGAACCTTTTCTGGGCGATCGACCGCATTAAATCGTTCGTGCAGAAGAACAAGGACTTTTCTCTCGACGCCATCCGCGAGCTCCTCGTGAAGGAATCGCAAAAGATGATCGACGAGGACATCGCGACCAACAAGAGGATCGGGGCCTTCGGCGCGGCCTTTGTCTCCGACGAGGACAACATCATCACGCACTGCAACGCCGGTTCGATCGCCACGGCCGGATACGGGACCGCCGAAGGGGTGATGCGGGCGGCAGTCGAGGAAGGCAAAAAGATACATGTGTATGTTGACGAGACCCGGCCGGTGCTCCAGGGCGCGCGGCTTACGGCGTGGGAACTTATGGAAGAGAAGATCCCCTGCACGCTGGTCACGGACAACATGGCAGGCTATCTTCTGGAGCACGATATGGTAGACGTCGCCATCGTCGGCGCGGACCGCGTTGCCCGGAACGGCGATGTGGCGAACAAGATCGGTACCTATCCCCTGGCGGTACTGTGCAAGGAACACGGCATCCCCTTCTATGTCGCCGCCCCCTTTTCTACCATCGACTACAACACCGCGACGGGCTTCGATATCCCCATCGAGGAGCGCGACCCCCGCGAGGTGACCCATGTTCTCGGGAAGACCCAGATCGCCCCGGACGGCGTGACCGTGCTGAACCCGGCATTTGACATCACCCCGGCCCGCTACATCACGGCCATCATCACCGAGAAGGGCGCCTTCAAGCCCCAGGACCTCCATCATCTATCCGACCCCAAGCGCGACCCGGAGCGGTTCCGCGTGAAAGAATGATCCCGCGATAGGTAGCAGACCTTCTTCCCATCAGGTAGCTGAAAAAGTCCCATAGCTGTCTTTGTTCGAACCACCTCTCCAACCCCTCCTTGGCAAGGAGGGGCAATACGTCCTTCCCCTTACAAAGGGGAGGTTAGGTGGGGTGATTTCAGTTTCAGTAGTATTTAACAAAGCACCACACTAATGTTTCGTTCTCCATACTGACATCACGGCGTTCCCTGATCGGAGAGACCGATGAAACAGACTGCGCTCAACTCAGTTCACTCGCAGGCCGCCGCAAAAATGACCGAATTCCAGGGATGGCAGCTGCCCGCCCATTTTTCAGACCCCACCGATGAATATCATGCGGTCAGGGGCGCGTCCGGATTATTCGATGTCGGGTTCCTTGGCAGGATCGAGGTAACCGGCGCCGGCTCGGAAGCCCTTCTCCAGTCGATCTTCACCCGAAACATATCCAAGATGAGCGAGGGCACTGCTCTCTACGGCCTCCTCTGCAACGAGTCCGGCTTCATTCTGGACACGGTGCTCGTTTTCAAATTGACGCCCGAGGGTCTGGGAAAGCGGTTCCTCATCACCACCAACGCCGTCAGCACGGACATGGTCCTGGCATGGCTCAAGAAGAACGCCCCGGGGAATGCGGTCATAAGCGACCTTACAGCGACCGTGTCGCAGTTCGCCCTGCAGGGTCCGCATGCCGAATCGGTCCTCGAAGCACTATCCGGAGCGCACTTTAAAAAGATCAAGCAGAAACATCTGAAGACGATAACGCTGGTTGACGTCCCCGTTATGGTGACCCGGACCAGCTTTACGGGAGAACGGGGATACGAGCTTTTCGTTCCCGCTGACAAGGCCGTCGTTCTCTGGGACGCCTTGCTAAAAGCCGGAACCAGCTCCGGTCTCCTGCCGTGCGGAATGACCAGCAGGGACATCCTGAGACTCGAAGCAGGATATGTGCAGTACGGCATCGACATCGATGAGACCCGTACGCCGGTCGAGTCTGGTCTCATGCACGTCGTCGACCTCCATACATCATTCCTCGGAAAAGACGCAATCATGAAGCGTACTGGTGAACCGATCCCTTCTAAACTGGTAGGATTTGAACTGTACGACAAGGGTATACCAAAGCTCGGCGGTACCATTTTCTCCGAGAACCGCGAGATCGGTTCAACTACCAGCGGCAATCACTCCCCCCATATCCGCAAGGATATCGGCCTCGGCTATGTATTGACACGATACGCCCAGCCGGGGCAGGAGATCGAGATCGAGGTCAAGGACAAGGAAATAGCGGCAAAGATCATTGAACTCCCTTTCTATAAACGAAAATAGGTACATATTCGCCATCGATCTATTGATGTGGCTATATCAATTGAAGTAAAATTGGTAATGCTCCTGCTAAACTGGTAAAGAACGGAAATCCATTCTTTACGACTTGGCTGCGGATAGACAACAACTGGTTAGAGGTTTCAAAACATGAAAACAACTTTGAGCACAATATGGACACTCGGATTTTTATTGCCTATTCTAGCTCTTACTGCTGTGATTAGTTGCCATAAAGTCCATACGGGGCCAGGTTATGTAGTTCATAATGATAAAGAAGCTATGGATTTTGCCTGGCGATGGTTCGAAAATAATGACTATGATGTGGCAAGAAAAATGGCAAATGTGGCGCTTGATATTAACCCGGAGAGCAGTGATGCCTGTACTCTCTTAGGTCTTATAGATATGAGAGGTAGTAATTACACTCAAGCCGTTTCCTGGTTCGAAAAGTCCTTAGTTATTGCACACAAAGATACAGTTAAATATAATGTGCCCGTAACATTGAATAATCTAGGTTTTGCATACCTTGGCATCAAGGCATATGATAAGGCCCAGGGAGTCTTTTATGAATCATTTAATATACAAAGTTACCCAGCGAGCGTATTAGGCCTAGCGATATCACAGTATAAAAGTCATGATTTTGAGAAGGCAAAGAACGTTCTCAAATCCGTTCTTGATACAGCAAATTTTAGATCCAATGCAACCAACCTGCTCAAGTATTACAGTATCAAACTCGATGAAGATACGACTCAGTTCTTAAACCTCTAACCATATCGTTCGAGCCGCTGAAACGGCTCAACTCGGTGTTCCCACAATAAAATCTCGTTCTATTTATACACCTCCCCCCTCTTCCCTTCTTTGCCCTCAACTGACTTTGTGGTAATATAAACCTTATGGAAACGAAAAAAGCCGTCATCCCGGTCAAAGGCATGACCTGCGTCAACTGCGCCGCTGCGATCCAGAAGGACATTTCGAAGCTCGTGGGCGTCACAAGCGCGAACGTGAACTACGCGAACGAGAAAGCCGTTATCGAGTTCGATCCTGCAAGCATCGGGCTGGAGCAGTTCATCTCCAGCATTCACGAGTCAGGCTATCAGGCGGTCACGGAGAGGATCACGGTCCCGGTCATCGACCTCGATGTTTCCCGTGTGCAGGAGCTTGAAAAGACCGCGTCCGCGATCGACGGGGTACTCAAAGCATCGGTCAACGCTACGGCTGGCACCGTGAATATTGAATACGTTCCCGGCCAGATCGGCTTACGCGATATCCGAAGGGCGATAGAGAAGGCCGGATTCCGGCTCCCCCAGCAGGCTGAAGGCCGGTCGGCGCTGGAGATAGAAAAAGAGGCTCGCGAACGCGAACTTTCCGAGCTTCGCACCAAGCTCATGGTGAGCGCAGGCCTGTCGGTGCTGATCTTCATCGGCAGCATGCAGGACATGATACCCGGCCTGACCCTTCTCCCCCGCCGGACCATGTGGTTCATCCTCTTCGTTTTGACCACGCCGGTCCAGTTCTGGGCAGGCAGGCATTTCTATCAGAACGCCTGGGCGTCTCTCAAGCACGGCAGCACGAACATGAACACCCTGGTCGTCGTGGGCACGAGTTCGGCCTACGGCTACAGCGCGGCACTCACCTTTTTCCCCGAATTGCTGGGAGTCCATGCGAGCCACGGCGGCGCTTATTACGACACCTCGGCGGTCATCATCACACTGATCCTTTTCGGAAAGTTCCTCGAAGCCCGTGCCAAGTCCCGTGCCGGAGAGGCGATCAAGAAGCTCATGGGCCTCCAGCCGCGCACAGCTCGTGTGCTCCGGGAAGGCGCGGAACTGGACATCCCTATCGAAGACGTCGAGAATGGCGACCTCATCGTGGTACGGCCGGGAGAGAAGGTCCCTGTGGACGGTGTTATCCGGAGCGGGTATTCGTCTCTGGATGAAGCCATGCTGACGGGCGAAAGCCTTCCGGTTGAAAAGAAGATGGGCGACACGGTCATCGGCGCGACCATCAACAAGACCGGCTCCTTCACCTTCGAAGCGACCAAGGTTGGCAAGGACACCATGCTCAGCCAGATCATCCGCATGGTCCAGGAGGCACAGGGCTCCAAGGCGCCCATCCAACGATTAGCCGATTACATCTCGAGCATCTTCGTTCCCACGGTCATAATCCTTGCGTTGATCACATTCGGTCTCTGGTTCTTCCTAGGGACCTCGGAGACTCGTTTTACCTTCGCCCTGGTGAACTTTATCGCCGTTCTGATCATCGCCTGCCCCTGCGCCATGGGGCTGGCAACGCCTACGGCCATCATGGTCGGCACCGGCAAAGGCGCGGAGCAGGGCATCCTGTTCAAGAACGCCGAAAGCCTCGAACATGCCCAGAAGATCGACACCATTGTCCTCGACAAGACCGGGACTTTGACGCGCGGCGAACCGATGGTGACCGATGTCATTGCCGTCGGTATGGGAAAACAGGAACTCCTGTTTCTTGCCGGCTCGGCTGAAAAAGGCTCGGAACACCCTCTCGGCGAAGCGATCGTGCTCGGAGCAATGGACGCGGGCGTCACACCCGAACAGGCCGACGAATTCGAGGCGCTCCCGGGACACGGTATCAAAGCTATGGTAAAAGGCAAAGAGGTCGTTCTGGGGAACGAAAAGCTCATGGCGGACCGGAAGGTTGATTTTGCATCTCTGGCAATGGATGCCGAACGTTTGTCATTGAGCGGAAAGACGCCCATGTTCGTCGCCGTTTCCGGAGAAGCTGCCGGCATCATCGCCGTTGCGGACACACCGAGGGAACACTCGAAGGAAGCCGTGGCCGGTCTCAGGGCGCTCGGCCTCGAGGTCGTGATGCTGACAGGCGACAACCGCCGCACGGCAGAGGCAATAGCTGCGGAACTGGGCATCGATCGCGTGCTGGCCGAAGTTCTCCCGCAGGACAAGATGGACATGATCAAGAAGCTCCAGGCAGAGGGTCGGGTCGTCGCCATGGTCGGCGACGGCATCAACGATGCCCCTGCCCTGACCCAGGCCGACGTGGGGATCGCCATCGGCACGGGCACGGACGTCGCCATCGAGGCCTCCGACGTTACCCTCATCAAGGACGACCTGCGCGTCGTTGCTACGGCGATGCGCCTTTCGCGAAGGACGATGCGAACGATCAAGATGAACCTGTTCTGGGCCTTCTTCTACAATGTGATCGGCATCCCGGTCGCGGCCGGCGTCCTCTACCCTTTTATCGGCGCGGCCGGTCTCCTGAATCCAATGTACGCCTCTGCGGCCATGGCATTCAGCTCGGTCAGCGTTATTACAAACTCGCTGAGGTTGAAGAGGTTCAGTTAAGAATACAGTAGACGGTACATAGTATACAGGGCAATGATGAAGATACGAACGCCTCCTTTACGCACTCCTGTCTACTGTTTCCTGTCTACTGTCTACTTGCTCCTATGATGTTCATCGCCGATGTCATGCTGGGCAGCCTTGCGAAGCGACTTCGTCTGCTTGGATTCGATGTTCTCTATGATCCCGCATACAGGAACAACGACGTCCTGCGCCTCGCGCTTGACCAGGGCCGCATCATTCTGACGCGTGACACCGCCCTTGCCTCACGTCCTCTCGCGATAAACCACATCCTGATAGGAAGCGACCTGGTCGACGAGCAACTGCACCAGGTCCTTAAGGCGTTCCCGCCGCCTGACGGTGGGCAGCTGACCCGCTGTTCCATCTGCAATGAGCAGCTATCGGTGCTGGACAGGAAAGATGCCCGCGACCTCGTTCCCGATCATGTTGTTGCGACAGTAACTGAGTTTTGGCGCTGTGGGCACTGCGGAAAGGTCTACTGGAAGGGCAGCCATGTGCGGAACATGAGAGGCAGCAGGACAAAATAATAGCCGGTTCCCGAAGGTACCGGCTGGCATAATGTTAACGTGCCGCCTTAAATGAAGTGGTAGGTAATACCAAAATCCATCGTTGTGATCCTTCCGTCCAGGTCGGCAGAATTTCGCGTGAACGTTACATTGTTCCGGGTAAACCCGACATTGCAGGATATATCCGGAAACAGATAGATGTCCATTCCGATCCCGATCCTGCCGCCCTTCCCATCCTCGGACAATCTATTCTGCTCTATTGTGTATCTCCCTGCGCCGACCAGGAGATAGGGTTCGATATGGCTTTCGACGAGAGGGAAGTTGATCTTGATATCTATCGTCCCGGCTTCCAGGTCCGCAGCACTTCCACTATATCTATTAGCATGCTTCGTTTTCCAATATCCCGCTTCGATCGCAAGATACCGGTTCAGTCCAAATCCTCCGTGAAGCCCCATGCCATGGCCTGCCTCAACATTCGCCGAAGTATCAAGATCGCCACTGATATCGTTGAACAGCACATTGACCCCGAGGTAGAAGCCGTCTTTTGCCGCAGCAGGAGCTCCGTTGAGCACTAGCAGCGCTACCATTGAGATCATCAGCGTCTTAGTTCTGCCCATCGCTCTCGACCTCCGCCCGATGCAGCTTTTTCCACGGCATCGAACTATCATCACGAACAGAAAGAGAATAAAAAAGCCGGCCCTCTCTGAGGACCGGCTGGTAATACTTCATTCCCCGCTTTACAGGAAGTGATAGATCAGGCCGATATCGATGACCCGGATGGTCCCGTCCATTTCGGGATTCGTATTAAAGGTAACGCTGGTACTCGTATATCCGACGTTGACCGAAAGTTCCTTGAACAGATACTGCTCGATGCCGATTCCTAATCGGAATCCGCTACCGTCGTTCGACTGCCCACCCGACGTGACCTCGTACCTGCCATACCCCGCCAGGACATAGGGTTCAAAGGACATGACCTTGGCACTGTCAAGGGTGGTGAGCGGGAAGTTCAGCCTCGCATTCACTGCAACACCGTCCATATCCATCTTGCCGCCTCCGGTCCAGTCCAGCTTCGTTCTCTCCAGGACACCCTCGATCGAAAAGTACTTACTGAATCCGAGTCCCAACCGGAACCCGTAGCCGGACCCGTCATTGAGCCCATTCCCGGCGTCACCCGAGATGTCAACGGATGGTATCAATGATGCACCGATAAAGAACCCTTCCTTTGCCATAGCCGGAGCAGCAAGAAGCGTCAGCATAAGAACCATGAGCACGAATACCTTTTTCATAGGAAATCCCCTTTCTGAGTTAATGTAGTTGTATGATACCAGATGACACGGCATTGTCAAGCCAACAGTCCGGGAGACACCATCAATCGCGCGGCGGAACTGTCGGTTCCGCCGGAGGAACAGTTGGCGGCGGGATGATGGTGGCCGCAGGAGGCGCCGGCGCCGTTTGCACAGGCGGCTGAGCCGTGGAGGTAGCCTGGGTCAACGGCTTCGGTTTGCGCGGCCGTGGCGGCTGCTCCGCTTCTACCTTCTGAAAAGCGATACCCTTCGCGGTGACGATCAGGTCCCGCACCACTGCGTTCTTCGGTCCGTTCACTGTCAATTCATTCCCGTTCAAAATGATCTTCAGCGATCCAACGCTTGCATAGCTCAGCAAAAAACGCTCATCGGCACTCCAGGTGATGCCCTCGCCTTTTTTCAGGACCGCCTTCTTCTGAGGGCTTGCATCGGTCCTCACGAGCACCCACCCATCCTCCTGCGCAATGATCTCGAGGTAGAGTTTTTCGGTTTCTGCAGTGCTTGTCGTTACCGTAGAAACGCTGTCGGTCGCCGTGGGGCGGGAGGACACCACTTTACCGCGCTCATGAACAGACTTGCTCGCCGGCAATGCGACAAGCAAGAACAGGACTAAACCGACGAGAATGATCCCGCCCCACAGGAAAGGCTCCAGGCTCGGTCCGCCCGGCTGCGTCACCTCAGCATGCTCCGCCCGCATCTCAACGGCACCGTGCTTCTGACCATCGGCTTTCGGAGCAGCCGGGACAGCCGCCGGTGCAGAACCCGATGGGGGGTTGATGCATTCCCCGTAGCGTTTCACGACCTCATCTTCCGGAAGACGAAGGAACCGCGCATAGTTCTTAAGGAATCCCTTGACGAAGACCTCTCCAGGCAATTTGGAGAAATCCTCCTGCTCGATGGCCTTCAGGTAGTTGATGCTGATGCGGGTCTGCTGCGCAGCATCCCTAAGGTCAAGCCCCCTGGCCTCACGAGCATTCCGAAAATAAGATCCTAATGTGCCCATTCCGTTTCCTTCGTTCTACCTGGTCTTCTGCTTTCTCACCGCATCGGTTTCGAGGGTGAGGATATAGTCTCGTGCGGTCTTTGCCGCATCGCTCTGCGGAGCATACTCCACAACCTTTTTGAACTCGGAGTTCGCCGCGCTCTTGTTCCCGTCCTTAAGAAGCGCAAGTCCGAGCGCAAGACGCATATCGGGATTTTTCGGGGTCAGCGCAACACCCTCCTGCAGTTCCGTTATAGCCTCTTTCGTTCTTCCTGCGCGGGAAAGGGCCATCCCGAGACGGTAAATGATATAATCCTGATTCGCGTACCGCTTCGCCTCCCGGTAAGCTTCTATTGCCTTTGGGTAGTCCTCGAGGTTCAAGTACACATCCCCTATGTTCACATAGGTGATATTGGGGGTCGAATACATTTTATTCTGGAGCGTCTTCTGGAAGGCCTTCAACGCCTCCT
The DNA here is from genome assembly GCA_919902495.1 of Nitrospiria bacterium. Taxonomy (GTDB): domain Bacteria; phylum Nitrospirota; class UBA9217; order UBA9217; family UBA9217; genus JAAXXJ01. The sequence continues at coordinate 14,509 of CAKKRC010000045.1, read as the reverse complement.
TCCATTTCTTCTGCTTCATATAGATGGTGCCCAGTGAATTGTACGCATCGGAGAATTCGGCATCGATGTCGATCGCTTCTTTATAGTATTTTTCCGCATCGCTGAATTTCCCCATCATGTCATAGACCATGCCCATGGCATAATAGGACATCTTGTACTTTGGATCGGTGTTGATCGAGCGCTGGAACTCGACCATGGCCTTTTCAAAATCCTTTGTCTGGAGATGATTGATCCCGCGATTATAGTACCCTTCGGCCATCTTGCTGTTATCGCTTGTACCGGTGGTCGCACAACCGGCAAGCACCAGAAGCAGAATGACAGCTATCGTTCTCATCATGAAGTCTCCTTTAATTCCCCGGCAACCATGATCACGTTGACCATTCCGCGTACATTTCAGCAGCATATCGCTACCCTGCCCGCTCTGACCCGGGCACTAAATCAATACGGGATCGAAAGAAAGTACTGTTCGATCAGAACGACGCGAGCAGTCGAGCGAGCGCTTCCTTGTCCCGTGGTACGACGCCCGATGCGGGGCGGACCGCCTTGGAGGTCTTCGGCTTCGGCGGTTTCACCACACCTTCCCTCAGCGCCTCTTCGAACACATTGGCAGACCGCTGCTGCACAGGCGCCGCGTCCAATTCGACGGGAACCGTTTCCTCGAACAACTCTTCAGGCACCGGTTCCGGGGCCTTCTGCACCTTTTTCTTCTGCGGCGCCTTGGCCTGCTGAGGCGGCTGCGCTTTTTTCGGTTGTGCGGCGGGCTGCTCAAAGACCGGCGGCGGTTGGGGCGGAGCCATCGGATATTGAGGTGTCATCGGCTGGCCCTGCTGGGGATACGGTTGTTGATACTGCTGTGGCTGCCCATAGGGCGGTTGTCCATACGGCTGTTGCGGCTGGCCATACGGTTGCGGCGGCTGGCCGTATGGCTGCGGGGGGTACTGCTGGCCCTGCTGGGGTACCTGCTGCGGCGGATATTGCGGCTGCATAGGCTGCTGAGGCGGATACGGCGGCTGCATGGGCTGGCCCTGCTGGGGAACCGGCTGCTGGTACAGTGGATAGGGCTGCTGCTGCGGCGGCTGTGCCTGAGGTGGTGGCTGGACCGGAGGCTGAGGCTGAGCCGGTTCCGGATGCAGCACCGGCATTTCCAGGTGAGGCACCGGTTCCACGATCGGCGCCGGTGACGGTTCAACAGGCTTTGCGGGGGCGGCCTTTACCGCCTGCTCCGCTTTTGCCTGTGCCTCACGGGCCTCTTCTTTTTCGGTCAGGGCGGATTTGACGTTTTCCGCTTTCGTGATGGTGACGTTGTCATCTGAGAGGTCAGGTTTCTTGTAGCCGAAGATATACTGTTCCTCGATCCACCTGTTCCGGTCATCGGCCGGCATACCGCTCACGCTGATCTCGTCGAGCAAGAAACCCATATCTTCAGCAAAGCCTGTTGCTTCGAATTCCACATCAGGCGCCGCCTCAAAAGGAAAGGGGTTGGAGGTGTACGCATAGAAGATCTTCCGGTCGATCCTGGGAAGGTAGAGCCCGATGTATGCGGAAAGGTTCGGTCCTTCGCTGAAGAACAACACGTAGCACCGCGCCTCTTCGACGCTCAACTCCGGCGTGGCGACCTGCGGACTGTTCATGGAGTAGAGCATCTTATAGATGTTCCGTTCCTTGACCTTGAGGTCCGTTAAGCTGGGTGAGATGGTAAACATATTTTTAGTTGCCGGTCTCGCGTTCGTCTCTGCTCTTTGCGGTCATGCGCCTAGATATCCTCGAAATGCGTGAGTTTCTTGAACTCGCGGTAACGCGATTCTATTTCCTTATAGTCCAGGCTGCGCAATCTGTCAAGACTGAAGGATTCCACGTTCAGGGACGCCATGACGCTGCCGAAGATTACGGCCTGGCGCATGCCGGCCTCGGAGAAATTCATGGTATTCGCCAGATAGCCCATAAAGCCGCCTGCAAAGGTGTCTCCGGCGCCCGTCGGATCGAACACCGACTCAAGCGGATATGCGGGCGCGCTGAATACACTGTGTCCGTGGAACATGACCGCGCCGTAGCTCCCCTGTTTCACGACAAGCGTCTTCGGCCCCATTGCCTGCACGGTCTTCGCCGCTTTGACGAGACTGGACTCGCCTGCGAGCTGACGGATCTCGGCTTCGTTGATGGTCAGGAGGTCCACTTCCTTGAGCGTCCGTTTGAGAGCATCAAGCTTGCTCGATATCCAGTAGTTCATCGTATCGCAGGCCACGAGCTTCGGACGCTTCACCTGGGTGAGGACATCCAGCTGGATCTCGGGGTCGATGTTCGCAAGGAACACCACGTCGGAGTCCTTGTGATCGTCCATGATCCTGGGCTTGAACGTGGCGAGCACGTTCAGGTCAGTGGCAAGCGTGCGGGCCTCGTTCAGATCGTACCCGTACTCACCTTTCCAGTGGAAGGTCTTTCCCTTCTGGACCTCGAGGCCGCGGACGTCGATGTTCTTGCTCTTCAGAAAATTGATGTGCTCTTTCGGAAAATCCTCTCCGATGACGGCAACGAGCCGGACGTCCGTGAAGTAGCTCGCCGATGTGGAAAAATAGGTGGCGGACCCGCCCAGCGCGTTGTCCACGTTCCCGAAGGGGGTCCTGACGGAATCAAGGGCGACCGTGCCTACAACGAGAAGACTCAAAAAAAACCTCCAAAATAATACATCATTTCACCGCAGAGCACGCGGAGACCGCGGAGAAAGGAGCCCCAATAATAAATGTACCCTCTGCGTCCTCTGTGATCTCTGCGGTGCAAAATTTCTATTTTTTCTTCAGGTACCTTCCGATGATCGGTGCGAGGTCTTTCTTCACCTTCGCCGGAATGAGCTTCTCCGGGGTCATGATGGTGTTCCTGAGCGACTCACCGCAGCCGCAGGTCCGTGCCCCGGAGAGCATCTGGACAGCCTGCCGGATCATGCTCTTGGACGTTTCGATATTGTGCTTCATGACGGCCAGCACCGCTTCCACGGTGACGGCCTCTTCACTGTGGTGCCAGCAGTCATAGTCCGTTGCCAGGGCGATGGTGCTGTAGCAGATCTCCGCCTCCCGCGCCAGTTTTGCCTCGGTGGCATTCGTCATGCCGATGACGTCCACGTTCCAGGTCCGGTAGGTCATGGACTCGGCACGCGTGGAGAATTGCGGCCCTTCCATGCAGAGGTAGGCGCCGCCACGGTGCACCGTCGCGCCCACCTGCTCGCCCGCCTCGATCAATGTCCTGCTGAGCCCGGCACACACCGGTTCCGCCATTCCCACGTGGGCGACCACGCCGTTCCCGAAGAAGGTGCTCCGACGGTGCTTGGTATGGTCGTAGAACTGGTCGGGGATCACGATGTCCCCGGGCTTTATCTCTTCCTTCATGCTGCCGACGGCGCTCACGGATATGATCCGCTCGACACCCAGTTTCTTCATACCGAAGATGTTCGCACGGTAATTGATGTCCGTGGGCATGATGCGGTGGCCCCTGCCATGGCGCGGAAGGAACGCCACCCGCTTGCCATGAAGCGTCCCGACGATATAGTCGTCCGACGGTTTGCCGAAGGGCGTCGTGACCCTGACCTTCCTGACGTTCGTGAGCCCTTCCATCTCGTAGAGGCCGCTGCCGCCGATGACGCCGATCATGATTTTTTCCGTTTTCGAGGTTCTTTTTGCCATGAAATGATGGTCCTAAAAATGGTTCACCGCAGAGCACACAGGGTGGGGACGAGGTATGCACACCTTCCCTCCGCCCCTGTTCGCGTTCTCCGCGGTATATCGCTGTTACCCTTTCGTTGTACCCTGGGCAACCTCTGGTTCTTTCCTCTCCATGCCTTCAAGGAGCTCTACCGGTTTTTCGGGAATGATCGTGGAGATGGCATGCTTGTACACCAGCTGCTGGTTCTCCTGCTTCATGAGTATCACGAAGTTGTCGAAGCCCTTGATGGTCCCCGAGATCCGCGCCCCATTCACCAGATACATGGTCACCGGGATCTTTTCCTTGCGCATCTGGTTCAGGAAGATGTCCTGGAGATTTACCTGCGACTTGCCCATCAAACCCTCCGTGGAGCGGGTACAAAACGAGCATCCCGCACTGCACAATTATTTTTGCAATCTTATACTAATGTATCTGGAATTTCAATGGTTTTCTTTATCTGCGCGACAATTTCACCTGCTTTTCCCAGGCCGGTGATGTCCACCCATCGTGCATCGGGTTCCCGCCGGAACCAGGTGAACTGGCGCTTCGCGAACCGCTTCGTGTCGCGCTTCAGCAGCTCTATGGTCTCCTCAAGCGAAGCCTTGTTGTTGAAGTGATCGATAAAATGGCTGTAGCCCAGGGCCTGCATGGAGACCAGGTCACGGGTGTACCCCTTGAGCATCAGCATCTTCACCTCATGCTCAAGCCCCTGCTCCAGCATCTGGTCCACGCGCCGTTCGATGCGGGGATAGAGCTCGGACCTGCTTCGCACCAGAAAAAGAAGCCTGAAATCATGGGGTTTGTCCTTAAAACCATGCTCTTTCTGGAGGTCCGACATCTTCCGGTCCTTGAGATAGAACACCTCCAGCGCCCTGACCGTGCGCCTGAGGTCGTTGGGATGGATCTTGACGGCCGACTCGGCGTCGAGTCGGGCCAGGTCCGCGTAGAGCGTCCCTTCCCCGCTCTCCGTCTCCTTCCGCAACAGCTGCTCCCGGAGGTCCATATCCGCGGGCGGACCGTGGAAGAGCCCCCGCATGAGCGCCCTGATGTACAGCCCCGTGCCGCCGACCACGATGGGTGTGCCGCCGCTCTGCAGTATCCCGTCGATGGCGTTACGCGCGTCCCTGAGGTAGTCACCCACGCTGTAGGGCTGCGCCGGGTCCGCGGTATCGATCAGGTGATGATAGACGAGCTTGCGCTGCTCCGGCGTGGGCTTGGCCGTGCCGATGTCCATGCCCCGGTAGACCTGCATGGAGTCCGCGCTGACGATCTCGGCCCCCCATTCCTGCGCAAGCAGGATGGATGCGTCCGTTTTGCCTACCGCGGTGGGACCGGCAATGATGAGAATGGGTTTTTGGGAGGTCATGAGAAAGTGAAAAATCTACCACAGAGACACAGAGGCACAGAGAACGACGACAAATAGTACAACCAGGTCTCATTCATAAGATCAGAAAGCCAATCCGGAGAAAGGTCCTTTCCGGCGTCAGTATTTGTGTATAAAAACTGCCCTTCCTTGATCTTCTCTGTGTCTCTGTGGTGACTATTTATTCTCTTCAATAGGTTTATGCAGCTTTACCGGCCGCGCCTTTTTCCGCATCCGGATGTTCAGCATCTCCACCACCGTGGAGAACGCCATGGCGAAGTAGATATAGCCTCGCGGTACATGCCAGTCGAACCCTTCCGCGATGAGCGCGACGCCGATCACGACAAGGAAGCTGAGCGCCAGGACCTTGATCGTCGGGTGGCGGTCCACGAACTCGCCGATGGCCTTCGACGCGAACATCATGACCCCGACCGCCGCCATGATCGCGATGATCATCACCGCCACGTCGTTGGCAAGACCGACCGCGGTGATCACCGAATCAAGCGAAAAGATGATATCGATGACCGCGATCTGGGCGATGGTAGCTGCGAATCCCGCCAGGGCCTTCGCTGTCCGCTCTTCCCCTGCTCCCTCGAGGCTCTCATGGATCTCAATGGTGCTCTTCCATAGCAGGAAGAGGCCGCCGCCGATCAGGATCAGGTCACGTCCCGAGACCTCCGTGCCCATCACCCCGAACAGCGGTTCCGTCAGCCGCATCACCCAGGTGATGGACAGCAGCAAGAGGATGCGTGTCACCATGGCGAATCCGAGGCCAAGCGTCCGACCTTTATGACGTTGATGCTCGGGCAGCCTGCCGACGAGGATGGAGATGAAGATGATGTTGTCGATCCCGAGAACGATCTCGAGAGCCGTCAGGGTAAGCAACGCGATCCACGCTTCAGGGTTGGTCAGCCAGTCCATAGTGGGTCCTCATTACAGGTAGTGTATTTTATTGCTTACAAGCGTTTGAACATCCGCTTGATCTCATCCATCGAGAACCGCACGACCGTAGGCCTTCCGTGAGGGCAGGAATGAGGCATGCGGCAGGAGAAGAGGTCGTTTATCAATCCTTCCATCTCCTGAATGCTCAACTTGCGGTGCACCTTGATCGCCGGATGGCATGCCATGACGGACAGGACCTCGTTGCGGAGCGCGTCCATCTTCCCGCTTTTCCCGTGGACCTTGAGCTCGTCAACGATGTCGATCAAAAGCTGCTTGTAGTCCCCTCCGGTCATGAGCGACGGCACCGCCTTGATGACGAAGGTCCCGCCGCCGAACTCTTCGACCAGAAAGCCGAGCATCTGGAGTTCCGGAAGATGTTCCTTCAGTAATCCCTGCTCTGAACGGCCGAGTTCCACCTGTATCGGGATCAGCAGGTCCTGGACCGGCATGTTCCCGGCCGTCACTTGGTCCTGGAGCTTCTCGAACAGCACCCGCTCGTGCGCCGCATGCTGGTCGATGAGCGCCATGCCGTCGTTCGACTGGGCGACAATGAAGGATTCGTGCACCTGGGCCAGGGGATAGAGCACGGCTGAGATCGGAACATCGAGTTCGGAGCGGGACGTAATGTAGCCGGTCGCTGCAGTCTGGTCAAAGTTCAATGAGCCGCTCCGGATCCCATACGCCTTCTGATCCGCAGGTGACCGTGTATTGAAATCTACGACGATCTCTCTGACACGATCTGTGAAGTTCTGCCGCGTAGCGCCTTCCACCGGCCGCCCGTGGCTACCCAACGCCTCACGAAGAACATCACGGACAAGGTCGTGTATCTGGGACTGGTTCCGGAACCGTACCTCTGCCTTTGCGGGGTGAACGTTCACGTCGACCAGCGCGGGGTCCAGATCGATGAAGACGAACCCGGCGGGATGACGGTCGCGCATGATGAGATCGGCGAACGCCGAGTACAACGCGTGGGACAGCGAGGCATTCTTCACGTACCTGCCGTTGACGTAGAACTCCTGGTATGACCGGTCGCCGCGGTCATGGTTCGGCTTGGAGACCAGCCCGTAGACCCGGACATTGTCCCTGCCGCCGGTAAATTCCAGAAGACCGTCCGACAATTCGCTTCCGTTGATCTGGAAGGCCCGCTCACGGATGCTGCTGGAACCAGGAAGGTCAAGCACGATGTTCTTGCCGTGGGTAAGCTTGAAGCGGACATCAGGACGGGCCATGGCCTGATGGGACACTGCGTCGATAATATGTGATAGTTCGGTCGAAGCGCTTTTCAGAAATTTGAGCCGGGCGGGCGTATTATAGAACAGGTGGTTCACCTCAAGCGAGGTCCCCTGCGGTGCTGCTGCATCGGCGATATTCCTGACCGTTCCACCTTCGATCTCAACGATGGTCCCGGACCCCGCTCCCTTCTGTGCCGTGACCATCGTCACCTGCGCCACGGACGCTATGCTGGACAGTGCCTCTCCGCGGAATCCCATCGTCCGGATCATCTCAAGATCGGATTCCGAGGATATCTTGCTCGTAGCATGGCGCTCGAAGGCCGTCCGGGCGTCCTCGCGGGACATGCCGCTGCCATTGTCCACGACACGGATCTGCCGCTTGCCGGATTGCTCGATATTGACAACGATCTCGGATGCGCCCGCGTCGATGGCGTTCTCGATGAGCTCCTTCACGACGGACGCGGGACGCTCCACCACCTCGCCGGCGGCGATCTTGTTGATGAGGTTGTCGGGAAGGATCTTGATGGAAGGCATAGGATCAAAATTCAGACAACAGACATCAGACGTTCAGACGGCAGACAAACAGCAGCCCCATTGCTCAGGCTCCAGTCTGTTGTCTGTCGTCTGTGCTCTGTCTTCTGTCAGTACTTCAGCTTTATCTTTTCCTGGTTCCCCAGCACCACGATCACCATGCGGTCCGGATCGATATATTTCTTCGCGACCCTGAGGATGTCCTCGCGGGTCACCGCGTTGATCAGCGCCGGATACTTCTGGGGATAATCCATCCCGAGGTTGTATATTTCGATAGCAGTCAACATGCCTGCGATCTTCGCATACGTGTCCATGCGCAGGGGGAAGCTCCCGGTAAGATATGCCTTGGCATCGGCAAGTTCCTTCTCCGATACCGGTTCGGTGCGGATGCGCTTCAGTTCCTTGAAGATCTCGTCGATGGACTCGTTGGCCGACTCGCTCTTGGTCTGCATCCATGCCCGGAAGGGACCGGGGTCCTTCTGCGCCGAGAACGAGCTGTGCACGTCGTAGGCAAGACCGCGGTTGTCGCGGATGTTGTCCATGAGCCGTGACGAGAACCCTCCCCCGCCCAGGATATAGTTCATGATCATCACGGCATAGTAATCCGGGTTCTCCCGGCTGATGCCCACATGGCCCATCGCGATGTTCGCCTGGGTGATGTTCTTGTCGAGCTTCTTGACGATGACCGAGCCGATCACCGGCGGTTTCGTTCGTTCCATTTCCGTTCGCTCGGCGTTCTTCCATCCCTTGAACTGTTCCTTCAGGAGGGACACGATCTCCTTCTCCGTCACGTCCCCCACCACCGCGATGATTACGTCATTGGGGCCGTACCGCCGGGCGTAGAAATCCAGCACGTCCTGCCGGACAAGCTTCGGAAGGAATGCCGCAACATCATCACTCGTTTTACCGTAGGGATGACTGCCGAACACCGCCTTGGTGAACGCCTCGCCGGCAATGACCGCCGGCTCTTCCTTTTGCTGCTGGATCGCGGCCAGGGTCTCCTTGACCTTGCGGTCGATCTCCTTCTGGTCGAAGACCGGATGCATCAGCACGTCGGACAGCAGGTCGAATCCGGTCTTGATGTCCTTCTTGAGAACGCGAAGGCCCGCGGAAGCATAGTCATCGCCTCCGGAGACAGAGAGCGAACCGCCGATGAAATCTATTTCCCTGCTGATCTGGCTCGCCGTGCGCTTCGCCGTCCCCTGGGTGAGGAGCGACGCCGTGAGCGACGCGAGGCCGGGTTTGCCCCCGGGCTCCACGACACTCCCTGCCTTGATGGCCATGCTCACGGTCACCATGGGGATCTCATGCTTTTCGGAAAGGAGAAGTACCATCCCGTTCTTCAGCACAATGCGCTTGCCTAGCGGCTCGATGGCATTCACCTGGACCGGCAGCGCCGCAAATATGGCAACCATCACGATAATGATCAATAGCTTGATGGACTTCCTTTTATTCTGCATTTGTCTTCTCTCCGTGTCCCCGCGTCTCCGTGTCTCCGCGTCGCCTCTTCTTTTGTTCCCGTGTCATTGTTTTTTCACCGGCACCAGGATACCCACCGTGCGATTATCCTCGGTAAAGTATGCCTTCGCGACACGCTGAACGTCTTCCTTCTTCACGGCCCGGATAGCGTCAAGATACTGACCGAACAGCTTCCAGTTCGCCACGGTCTCATACTGTCCCAGGAGCATGGCCTGGTAGAACACCGAGTCCTGGCTCATGACAAAGCTTGCCTCGGCCTGGTTCTTCGCCTTCTGCAGCTCTTCATCTGTCACCGGATCGTTCTTGAGCCGTTCGATCTCTGCATAGATCGCCTTTTCCACTTCCTCCGTGCTCTTGCCCGGCATGACGCCCGCATAGACATAGAACAGGTGGGGATCAACGGACACATCGTCGTAGTCGCCGCCCGCATACAGCGCGATCTGCTTGTCATAAATGAGGCTCTTATAGAGACGGGAGCTCTTGCCGGACGAAAGTATGCCCTGCAGGACGTTCAGTGCATAGGCATCGGGATGTTTGATGGTCGGCACTTTATACCCCGCGAAGATCGCCGGCAGTTCTGCTTCCTGCTTTACGATCACCCGTTTTTCACCCTGCTGCTTCGGCTCCTCCGCTCCGACCTTCGGGACCTCCGGTCCCCGGGGAATGCTCCCGAAATGCTTCTTCACGAGGGGCAGCACCTTCTTCGCGTCGAAGTCCCCGACGATCACGATGGTAGCGTTGTTCGGCGCATAGTAGGTCCGGTAATGCTGATATAGATCATCACGCGTCAGGTTCCCCAGGTCCGCCATCCAGCCGATCACCGGCCACTGGTAGGGATGAGCGGAAAAAGCCGTGGCCATCATCTGCTCGACCATCATGTTGGTCGGGTCATCCTCGTAGCGCATGCGGCGTTCTTCTTTCACCACGTCGCGCTCGGAGAGAAAGGCTTTGGGTTCCAGGAGGAGGTTCTGCATACGATCCGCTTCCAGTTCCATGGCGATCTCGAGGCGGTCGGCGGCAAAGTTCTCGAAATAGGCGGTGTAATCCTTGCTGGTGAACGCATTGTCATTGCCGCCGTTGCGCTGGACGACCTGCGAGAACTGTTTGGGACCGTAGTTCTTCGAGCCCTTGAACATCATGTGCTCCAGCAGGTGCGACATGCCGGTCTTGCCAAGCTGCTCGTTCCTGGCCCCGACGCGGTACCAGATCTGGAAGGTGACCACCGGCGACTTGTGCTCTTCCTTGAGCAGGACCTTCAGCCCGTTCGGAAGTATCGTCTCAGAGACCTTCATCTCCTGGCCGAATGAGGCCGATGCGGAAAGCACCAGCAATACCGTTACCATCATTTTTTTCAGTCTTGTCATGACCATTCGCTCCATTCTTTCATTCCGCAATCCGCATTCCGAAATCCGCAATTATTTGACCCCCGTGTGGCCGAAACCGCCGCTTCCGCGTCGAGTCTCAGAAAGCGATTCGACGGTCCTGAATTCAGCTTTCGTAAGCTTCGCGAAAACAAGCTGGGCGATGCGATCGCCCCGGCGGACCGGGAACGGCCGATCGCTGAAGTTGAACAGGATGATGCCGATCTCTCCGCGGTAGTCGGCGTCGATGGTCCCTGGACCATTCAGCATGCCGATGCCATGTTTCAACGAGAGACCGCTTCGGGGCCGGACCTGTCCCTCGTATCCCTCGGGGATCGCCACGGCAATACCCGTCGGCACGAGCTTCCACTGGCCCGGTCCGATGACCAGGTCTCCGTCCACAGCGGCATAGAGATCGACACCGGCGGAATGCTCGGTCTGGTAATGGGGGACCGGTATCCCGGAGGAATTACCGAGCGGCAGTATTTCGACTATCAAGTGTTCAGACATGGTTTAAACTCAGGATTCAGGTGCAAGAAGCCAGTACCCAGAAGAAAACAGCTCTATTAAGGGCAATCCCCTCCTGTCTCCTGTCTCATGTCTCCTGTCTCATGTCTCCTGACTCCTGAACCCTATATTTCCAGAACCGCATCCGGCACATCGGCCTTGTTGAGCGGCCCTAAAATGCTGAGAGAAAGGCTCTCTCGCGTGAACAACTGCTGCGCGATGCGCTGGATCTGTTCCGCCGTCACCTTATCGACAGCTTTGATGGTGTCGTCGAAAGACAGGTATTTGCCGAAATAGATCTCCTGCCGCGCGATCCTGCTCATATGACTGTTGCTGCTCTCCAGGGACAGGACAAGGTTCCCCTTGAGCTGGTTCTTCACCCGCGTTTCCTCAGCGGGCGTGATCCCCTCGTCCCGTATCTTTCTCAGTTCCTTGACGATGAGCTGGATGGCCTGCAGCGTGTTCGCGGGGTCCGTGCCGGCATAGATCGTCAGGAGCCCCGTGTCCCGGTATGCCGTGACATAGGAATAGATGGAATAGGCCAGCGCGTTCTGCTCACGCACTTCCTGGAAGAGACGCGAGCTCATGCTGTTTCCCAGGATCGTGTTCAGCGCCATGATGCCGAACCGGTCGTCATGGGTGAAGTGCAGGCCCCTGCAGCCGAGACAGACCTGGACCTGTTCGAGCTGCTTTTTTTTGACCGTCACCGCGCGATTGAATCCGGGGGTTTCCTCCAGCTTCGGAATGCCGGACCGCGATAGCTTTCCGAAGGCTTCTTCCAGGAGCTCAATGAGCCGGCCGTGCTCGAAGTTCCCGGCAACGGAGATCACGATCTCCCGGGGGCTGTAATAGTTATCGATGTACGAGAGGATGTCCGTATGCTTGAGGGACTTGATCGTGTCCCGGGTACCCAGGATGGGACGGCCCAGGGAATTGTCCGCCCAGACCGTTCCGGTGAAAAGCTCGTGGATGTAGTCGTCGGGCGTGTCCTCGACGCCCTTGATCTCCTCCAGAATGACCTTGCGCTCCTTCTCCATCTCGGCTGGATCGAATTTTGAACCAAGGAGGATGTCCGACAGGATGTCGATCGCGGTCGCCAGATGCTCATCCAGGACCTTGACGTAATAGGTCGTGGTCTCCTGCGAGGTGAAGGCGTTCATCTCGCCGCCCAGCGAATCGATCTCGGTGGCGATGTCCTTGGCCGTGCGTTTCTGGGTCCCCTTGAAGAACAGGTGTTCGATAAAATGAGAGACGCCGCCGATCTCCCTGGGTTCATGCCGGGCTCCGACCTTGACCCAGACACCGATCGAGAGCGCCCGCGATTTCGGCAGGGTCTCGGACACGATACGGATCCCGTTCGAAAGGGTATCTTTTCTGTACATGGTTTATCGTTCTGCTTTCTGATGACCGGTCTGTGAAAAAACAGCCACAAAGACGGAGCTGCGCATCTTTGTGGCGTGAAGTTGCTTCCCGCAAATCGGGATTATTTCTCTTTGCTGTGTCCGTGCCCCTGTTGCTGCGCCGCGTGCTCCTGGATGATCTTCTGGGACAGGTGGCTCGGCACGTCCTCGTAGCCGTAGAATTCCATGGTGTACATGGCCCTGCCGCTCGTGAGCGAGTTGAGCGTCGGCGCGTAGGTCAGCATCTCGGACATGGGCACGAGCGCCTTGATGTTCTGGCCGCTTGCCTGGGGCACGACACCCTGCACCTTGCCGCGCCGCGAGTTGAGGTCGCCTATGACCGCGCCCAGCGTATCATCTGGCGCAACGACCTCGACGCTCATGATGGGTTCGAGCAGCACCGGCTTTGCCGCCTCCAGCGCTTTCTTGAAGCCCATGCTGGCCGCGATCTTGAACGACATTTCCGACGAATCCACGGCGTGATAGGACCCGTCGAACACGGTGGCACGGATGTCCACGAGCGGGTAACCGGCGAGGAATCCGTCGTGCAGTGCCTCGACCAGCCCCTTCTCAACGGCCGGGATGTATTGCCGCGGGATCACGCCGCCGACGATCTTGTCGACAAATTCGAAGCCGGACCCGCGCGTCAAAGGCTCGATCTCGATCCAGGCGTCTCCATACTGTCCGTGGCCGCCGGTCTGTTTCTTGTATTTTCCCTGGGCCTTCGCCCGGGCGCGGATGGTCTCCTTGTAGGGGACCTTCGGGGTCTTCATCTTGACGTCAACCCCGAACTTCCGTTTGAGCTTCTCGATGGTCACCTCGAGATGGACCTGGCCCATGCCGGACAGGACCATTTCCTTGGTCTGCTCGTCGAAAGCGAACTTCAGCGTCCGGTCCTCATCGAGGAGCTTATGGACACCAATGCTTACCTTGTCCTCATCGCCGCGCGATTTCGGCTCTATGGCATAGGACATCACCGGATCGGCGAACTTCGCGAACGCAATAACGATCGGCTGCGCCTCGGCGCACAGCGTATCGCCGGTAAGTGTGTCCTTGAGCTTCGCGGCAGCGCCGATCTGTCCTGCGGCGAGTTCTTTCGTCGCAACCTGTTTTTTACCCTGTATGTAGAACAGCGACCCGATCTTCTCCTTTACTTGATGCGAGGAATTATAGACGGTCGAATCTGCCTTCAGGGTCCCGGACAGCACCCTGACGAGCGATAATTTCCCGGCAAAGGGATCGATGATGGTCTTGAACACCAGAGCGGAAAAAGGCTCGTCTGCGGACGGCTTTCGCTCCGCCTCCTTCCCGGTCCTGGGATCCGTGCCCTTGATCTGGACGCTTCGAGCGTGCTCGACCGGCGAAGGCAGGCAGGTAAGGACCATATCGAGAAGCTGCTGAATGCCCATGTTCTTGACAGGCGATCCGCACAGCACCGGCAGCAGTCCGCCGCCGATCGTGCCGTGCTTGAGGCCTGCGATGATGTCCTCCTGAGAAAGATCACCCTTGTCGAGATATCTCTCGAGCAGGTTGTCATCGGTCTCGGCGATCTGCTCGACCAGTTTCTTGCGATATGACGCGGACTGGTCCTTCATTTCCGCGGGAATGTCCTTTTCCTGGATCTTTCCGCTCCCATCCTGCGCGAACTGCAGCGCCTTCATCCTGATGAGATCGACGACGCCGGTAAACTTGTCCTCCAGCCCCAGGGGAAGCTGAAGCACCACGGCGTTCTTGCAGAAATACTTCTCCATGTCGCCCACCGCGCGAAAGAAATCCGCGCGCTCCTTGTCGAGCTTGCTGACAAAGGCGATGCGGGGGATCTCGTAATCGCAGGCGAATTTGTAGATCTTTTCGGTCTCGGCCTTGACGCCCGAGATGGCGGAGATGATGAGGATAGCGCCATCAACGGCGCGGAGGGTTCCCTTGGTCTCTTCGAGGAAGTTGATGTACCCCGGGGTGTCGATCACATTGATCCGGACGCCTTTCCAATCGGCGAATCCAACC
>CAKKRC010000044.1 GCA_919902495.1 Nitrospiria bacterium | reverse complement strand
ATGGAGGGGCGGGGACACTGTTTTCTCCTTGACAACTGTCAACCATATCAGGGTCTTTCTCTTTGAAATGGTGCGATTTGTAAGTTGCTGGAGATTGTTTATGCAACGAGAAAGACCCTAAAGCCTTCCTAATGGCCGAGACACCGGCAAGGCCAGATGAGATCAAGAAAGCAGAGGTCCTGGTGGAGAGGATAAGGGCGAAGGGGAGATGGGATTAGCAAATGCCTGTCGCGTATCAACGTCCCCAAAATTGCCGTTTGATGTGCCTAGAGAAATTTTATCAAATTTGATCTAACAACAACTTCTAATTGCGTTCGAACTTATGTTGGCAGGAACAAGGCAGATGAAACTCTCAAAGAGCTATAGAACTTTTATGACTGTTTACAATTCTTACATCCGTTGGATGCCAAGAATTTGGATTGGGACCTTTATTGGTATAGTTTGCTTAATCTTATTTTTTGGACGCCGCGGTTCCGATCTTTCTCAGCAAATTGGCCAAGTCTTTCTTGTCTTGGTTGCTATTTGGCTAGGACTCAACGGACTAGGAGTAATTTTGCGGCTCTGGCATAGCCTTATCAGAAAACGAACACCTCAGAGTTTCTTGATGTGGTTGCTTTTCGCTTCATTCGCTTTCCTTGGTATTGGATTCCTCTATTTCTTCTATATTTTAACGATTAAATTACTGCCGATTTGACGTGGCTGCCAGGATTAATAACTACGACGGATAAAGTACCAACCGGCGGGTCCACAGCGACGCGCCATAAGGCGGCGCGTGACCCGCGTGTTATTTAAAGCCCAATTATGATTGCTTCTGTCATTAAAGACTCTCTAAAACGCGTTTCCCGCATAGCCGTTCCGCTCATCGTAATAGTAATTCTCTTCCGCCTCCTTTCCCCCTCCCTCCAATCCGACGTCAGCTTCTCACAGGCGATCTATGACCGGAGCGGAAAGCTCCTCCGCCTGACGCTGTCACGGGATGATAAATACCGTTTGTGGCTGCCGCTTAAGGCGATGTCTCCGGTCCTCGTCAATGCAACGCTCCTGCATGAGGACAAGTGGTTCCGGTTCCATCCGGGGGTGAGCCCGACATCGCTGGTTCGTGCCATCTGGCATACGTATATCAAAAAGGACCGGAAGATCGGCGGGTCCACGATCACGATGCAGTTGGCGCGCATCAAGTACGACATCAACTCCCGCACGATATCCGGAAAAACATCACAGATCCTGGCTGCCTTCTGGCTTGAGCTGCTGCATTCCAAGAGCGACATCCTCGAAGCCTATCTGAACCTCGTGCCTTACGGCCTTAATATAGAAGGCGCGGGCGCGGCAAGCCTCGTCTACTTCCATAAGAACGCTGACAAACTTACCCTTTCTGATGCGCTTACTTTGAGCGTGATACCGCAAAGCCCGGCGAAGCGGATGGGGAACAAGGTGGTAGAGGGGATACCTGCGAACCAGAGCCTCGAACAGGCCCGGAGGGTCCTCTTTGCCAAATGGATCGGTAAGTATCCGAAAGATATTGAGCAGAAGTCTTTAGTTGACGTGCCTATCACGCTCAAACGGCCGTCCGACCTGCCGTTCCTATCCCCGCATTTTGCGAACGAAGTGCGCGAGCTCGATCCCTTTGATCCGGTGCTCAACACAACGCTCGATCTCAGGCTCCAGAAACTCATCGAGCGGCACGTTAAAAGCTACGTCGAAGCGAACCGGCAGAAAGGGATCAATAATGCCGTGGTCCTCCTTGCAGACCATCGGACACTTGAGGTTAGATCGCTGATCGGTTCGGCTGATTTCTTTGACCGGAAGATCGACGGCCAGGTGAACGGGGCAAGGGCGAAGCGTTCCCCGGGCTCAGCCCTCAAACCCTTCATCTATGGCCTTGGAATCGACCAGGGGCTTATCCACCCTATGACCATGCTGAAAGACGCCCCTATGAGTTTCGGCGCCTACAACCCCGAGAACTTCGATGGTGAATTTACGGGGCCGATAAAAGCGAAGGATGCGCTGGTCAAAAGCAGGAATATTCCGGCCGTTGATATTGCATCGCGTCTCGCTCCGCCGGGACTGCACGGGTTTCTTTTAAAAACCGGCATCACGCGTATGCACGATGAATCATTCTACGGCATGTCCCTGGCCCTAGGCAGCGCCGAGGTCTCGATGGAAGAGCTGACACAGCTCTACGCCATGCTGGCGAACGGGGGAGTTCTGAAACCGCTCAGGTATTTTGTTTCAAACACCTCGCGCCGTCATTCCGGCCATGATAAGCCTGTCCCGACAGATACTAAGCCGGGAGTGTCCAGTGGTGTTTCTCAAACGACGCTGGATTCCCGCCTTCGCGGGAATGACGAACAGGATGGTATACGTCTTCTGAGCAAAGAGGCGAGTTACCTTCTGCTCGATATTCTTTCCGCCAATCCAAATCCGCTGCAGGGATTTCGCACCGACTGGATACGGGACCATCTCACCGTTTCCTGGAAGACCGGCACCTCATTCGGGTTCCGTGACGCGTGGTCAGTGGGGATCGTGGGGCCGTTCGTGCTCGCGGTCTGGATCGGGAACTTCGACGGAGAAGGTAATCCTGCGTTCATTGGGCGGGAAGCGGCTGCGCCTCTCTTCTTCGAGATCATCGACTCTCTCAAGTCACAGGATGCGGAAATCAATGAATATTCCGGAAAGGGACTTGCGGACCTGAACTTGACCAAAGTCGAGGTCTGCGCTTTGTCCGGTGGGCTGACGGGCCCTGACTGTAATCAGCGAGTGTCAACCTGGTTCGTCCCCGGCAAGTCACCCATAGCCAAATGCGACGTTCATCGAAGGATATTTGTTAATTCTCGCACTGGCTTGCGCGCTTGTTCTGAAGGTGTAAGCGGAACCAGATCGGAAGTGTATGAGTTCTGGCCGTCCGACCTTCTATCAATATTCCGGCAAGCGGGGATCCCGCGTCGCGTACCACCCCCTTATGAGTCTGGCTGCAGAATGGATGAGACGGCTTCACGAGGAGTCGGGCCGCGAATAACCTCACCCCGGGAAGATGTAACTTACAGTCTTCGAATGACCGATCTGAATGAAGAGCGCATACCGTTCACCGCCGTCACCGATGCCGATTCAAGAATTGTGAGCTGGTTCGTGAACGAAGAATATCTGGGAACGTCGATCAGCGGGAAGCCGTATTTCTGGCAGCCAAAACCCGGGAAATACGTGGTCCGGGCAGTTGACGACCTCGGCCGGACCTCGTTCCGGGAATTGAGAACGCAGCTCGTTGAGTAGCAGATACAGTCAAAGCCGGGAAAGCATTGTTGCGCCGCAAGACAAGAAAAACCATCGCTGTCGTATCAAATTCGCTATAATTGGATCGATCTCCGATCGCATCCGTGAAAAAGGAGGATTTGCGAATGAGACGCATTCTTGCTATGTGGTACGCGAGGCCGCTTTCGATCTATCTCATTGTTGCACTGATAGCCGTGTCCGCTTTCGCCACCCCTGCCGGGGCGATGTTCCTGCCCGCCCCCCAGACCCAGGCCGCTCCGCTCTTTGACCGCGCATCGGATATGGAGAAGATCCAGAAGACGCTTGAATCCGGGATCATCCAACAGCGCCTGATGGATTACGGGCTTACCCGGGAGGAGACCCTTGAGAAGATGAACGGCCTCACAGACGAGCAGATCCACGGGCTCGCAGCGAACATCAACGCTCTCCAGGCTGGCGGTCGTCACGGTCACATAGACACCGAAACCGTGCTGATCATCCTGTTGATCGTGCTCCTTATCGTCATTATCGTCAATAATGATGCCGCGGTCCGGACATCCATCTCGTGATGAGGACGGATTATGCCGGATCAGCAGAGAACGGAGATACTGATAGAAAAAAAAGGGCGCAGGTCAATGCCTGCGTTCTGATTATTTGTTCTGTATCTTAACAGGACCGACTGCCCAATTAAGACGGTAAAACAGCTGTCCGGTCCCATGATGTGGAGTTATTCTACCTTATTGCCGCTCTCCCTTTGGCAGCTTGTAAAGACACCGTAACAATACTTTCTGTGTTTGGAGTGGTTGCACTTTGGTGCATCCCCTGAATACCCTGAAAATACCCCGCTAGTATAATTGTTTTCAAGGCTTGATTCTGATATTCTTAAACTTCTATTTTGCTTCATGCAATCCCCATCATGTCGATACGAGGAGGTCATGGATGAACGGACGGATACGGAATGGACGCGCATGGATACCGGTCATGGTCCTTGTTGCGGCGGGTCTCCTGTTCGGGGCTGCGCCGCCCGCCGGAGCACAGGGCGGCATTGCCGGCTCGATCGGCAATGCCGTCTCGTCCATCGTCAACAGCGCGACCGGCGCGACCTTCACGATAACCAAGATCGATGCCCGGTCGGCGGCAAAGCGGGGCCAGGCCCCCGAAGCGAGAGGTGAGAGACAGTCCGTCGCCATCCATTTCTCGGAGCGATGCCGCATCGAAGACCTTCGGCGGAACCTGAAGTTCATCCCGCCCGTTCCCCTGCAATGGAACACCAGTACGGTCACGGACCAGAACGTGCTGCTGCTCATGGGACAGTTCAAACCGGGCCAGCGGTACGTCGTCGTCCTGCCGCCCGCGTTCAAGAGCGCGAACGGCAAGACCTATGCCAAGGGCATCGCGGCGTTCACCATGGCCGACCGTGACCCGGAGATCGCGTTCTACGAGCAGGGCAGCGTGATCGAACGGAACAGCATGCAGATGCTGCACGTCCAGCTCATGAACGTCAACGAGGTGCTGATCTCCGGGTTGCAGATCCCGCCCGTCATGGTCCCTGCGGCCTTGCGCCTGGCCGCGGGATCCCCGAACGCGAACTGGGATGCTTCGCAGGCCGAGATCATGCGTGCGACGCTGCGCCTGAAAGAGGCGCTGCAGCAGGACGCTGATTTTCGCCCCATCGTCGGCGATGCTTTTGCGGAGCAACAGCTGTTCTTCAGCAGCGGAGAGAAGAACGTCTTTCATCAGTTCTCGATCCCCCTGAGCTTCCGGCGGGACAAGGAGCGCGGGTCCCTGGAGATCGTCCGTGTCAGGAGGAAGGGCGCCGAACAGGACGTCCAGACGCCGTTCCGTCTTTTCCGCATCACCGACCTCGGGCTGACCTACAAGCTAGCCGACGACGGCCTGCTGGTCTGGGCCACATCGCTCTATTCCGGCAAGCCCGTAAGTGATGTTTCCCTGTTCGGATTCACGAACGCCCAGGAGGTGGTGTCGCTCGGCCGCACCGAAGGAAGCGGCATGATGACGGTGCGGAACGGCAGGGAACGAAAGCGCGCTTCGCTCCGGAGCGGCAGCGAAGGCCAGGTCGTCACCAGGCCGGTCCAGCTCGGAGAGATCGTGATGATCGCAGCGGTCTCGCGGGACGACCGGACCTACGTGGAGATCGTGCCGCAGGGGAACGTACGGCCAGAAGGCATCCAGCAGCAGCGTCAGGGGCAGAAGTCCATGCCGCTGCTCAAGGGACATGTGTTCACCGAACGGGGGATCTACCGGCCCGGCGATACCGTGCAGTTCAAGGGCACGGTCCGGCAATACCGGGACGGGGTCATTTCCGCGCCCTCGGCGACCACAGCCTTCTTCCGCATCGTGAACTCCAAGGGCGAGGAGATCTACAGCAGGACCATCGCGCTGTCCGAATTCGGGACCGCGATCGACAAGAGCCTGATCAAGACCTTCTTCCCTCTGGGCACCTACACGCTTTCGATGCGATATGGGCCGGACCCGGGGTCCGATCAGACCAGGAAAGCTGCGAAGAAGCGGAGGCATGGCCAGGTGCAGCCCGAGCCGGAGCCGGAGCAGCCGAATACGGTCAGCAGGACCTTCGAGGTGCAGGAGTTCCGGCAGCCGCGGCACTACGTCGAGATCCTGTACAAGCCGGAGACGAAGAAGGACGATTCCTATGTGAACCTTGAACGGCAGAAGGAGATGCTCAACTGCGAGATCACAGGCAAGTACTATGCCGGCGGACCGGTCAAGCACGGGAAGGTGCGGTGGAGCATCTATCATACGAAGACCGATTACCCGCGCCAGGACCATCAGGGCTACACGTTCGGTTATCCGCTTGACGCCAGGACTGAGCTGATCGAGAGCGGAGAATCGATGCTGAACGAGAAGGGGACCATCACCGTTCCGGTGCCGGTCAGCAAGGACACGCTTGCCGGAAAATACGGCATCGAGGTGACCGCCGCGGTCGTTGATTTTGACGGCCGCGTGTCCTCGGACAGCTCCGTGTACCAGGCCGACCCCGAGTATCTGGTCGGCATCAGCAATCACCCTGCGCTCGTGAAGCCGGGCGAGGCGCAGTCCCTCTCGGCCATCGTGATCGACAGAAAGGGGAGCAAAGTGACGCGGGGCGATGTGCTGGTCCAGGTGATGGAACGCGGCTATACGCACATCCAGAAGCGGAACGCCGAGGGATACCTTTATCACGAACAGCAGCAGGTCTGGCGGTCCCAGCTCTCCGCGGAGCTTCCGATCAAGGACGACCGCGCGGTCTTCGATTTCGACTTCACCCGGGGCGGTGAGTATCTCATCTCCTTCACCTATAAGACACCTGCGGGCCGTCAGTACACCTCGGCGACGAAGTACTCCATGCCGGGGTATTACTACGGCTATGAGTTTGAGAGCGGCCAGCGCGGCCAGCCCCAGAACTACGGCAAGCTGAGCCTCTACCCGGAGAAACCGCTCTACGCGTCCGGCGAGTCCATGAAGATCTACCTGAACCCGTCGCGCGAGATATCCACCTGCCTCGTGACCGTGGAACAGGCGGGGCTGCTGGAGCACAGCATCCTGGAACTGAAGCCCGGCCAGCGGTTCATCGAGCTGCCGGTGAAGGACAGCTACAATCCCAATGTCTACGTTTCGGTCGTCGCGACCGTGCCTCGGTCCGCGTTCCCGGTCTACACGGCCCAGTTCGACACCGAGGCGCCCAGCTTCCTGTTCGGCACGGTCAATGTCGAGGTAAAAGGCGGCCAACAGAAGATCAAGATCGCCGTGAACGAGGAGCAGAAGAAGATCAAGTCCCTGCCCGGCGCGGAGATGGCGCTCTCGATCGCCACGACGGACCAGGACGGCAGAGGACTTGCTACGGAGGTGGCCCTCGCCGTGATCGACGAGAGCATCCTTTCCATGACGGGGTACGAGACGCCGACCCTCGATGCGCTGGCCAAGTTCCTCGTACCCCTGGGCGTGTTCACCGGCGACCTGCGGCTCGACCTGCTGAAGCAGACGCCCTACGGGTTCTTCCGGAACGCGCCGCTGACGGGAGGCGACGGCGACGAGAGCGCCGGACCCGACGCGGTCACCTCCAAGGTGCGCAAGGACTTCAACCCCGTGGCGTACTTCAATCCCTCGATCAGGACCGACGCGAGCGGACGCGCAACGGTGACGGTCAAGTTCCCCGATACGATGACCACGTACCGCATCTATGCCGTCGCCTGCGACAAGGGGTCCCGCTTCGGTTCCTACCAGCGGCCGGCCCTGGTGGTGAAGGACTTCTATATGGAGCCGGGACTGCCCGCATTCATGACCCGCGGAGACCGGTTCCGTTTTTCCATCTCCGCGTTCAACAAGACCGACCGGGCCGGATCGGTCGATTTCACGGTCGCATCAGACCGGTTCCTGTCGCTCACGACCACCGGCAAGAGCTTCAGCCTGCCGGGCTTCGACCGTACGCTCATTCCCGTGGACGGGACCGCCCAGCAGGCAGGCGTGAGCACGGTGCGGTTCTCCGGGACGTTCAAGGAACTGTCCGATACGGTCGAGACCACGCTTCCGGTGAACTCGGGCTTCGTGCTCGGCAACGGTCTTCAGTTCGGTTCCTTCCGGAAGGACGTGAAGATCTCCTATGACCTTCCCAAGGCCGTCCGGGAGCTGCGCTGGGAGGACGTGGGGCCGGATGACGTAAAGGCGATCCTGACGGTCTCGGGTTCTCCCTTCCTTCGCATGGCCCCGGGCCTGCGGTATTTCCTCCGCTATCCCTACGGATGCGTGGAACAGACGAGCTCCGGCGTGCTGCCGATCGCCGCTATGCGCGACATTCTCCAGAAGGGGCTCATGCCCGACATTTCCACGGCGGAAACGGACAAGTTCATCAAGCCCGGCATCGAGCGGCTGTTCTCGATGCAGACCGAGGACGGCGGGTTCGGTTACTGGCCAGGCGACCGGGTGACGAACAAGTGGGGCACGATCTACGCCATGAACGCCCTCACCCGGGCGGGGCTCGCGGGCTATGAGCTGCCCAAAGAGCGGATGGACAGGGCGCTCGCCTATCTGAAGGACCAGATCAAGGGGAGCGGCAGGGAGGAGTTCACCTTCCGCGGGTTCAGCGCGTACATCCTGGCCCTGAACAAGGTCCTGGACCGTGAGAGCTTCATCAAGGTCATGGAGAACATCGACAACCAGCCCCGCGAGGCGGTCATGCTGGCGCTTATGGCTGCGAAGACCGGCAGGATGATGCTGGACGACCAGATCCGGTCGCGGCTCCGCACCGTGCTCGAACGTCCCTGGCTCCTGGGCAGGATCTCCGACGAATTCTATGCCCGGTACCGAGAACCGGCCATCTCGCTCCTTGCGGCCACCATGGTCTTTCCCGGAGAGGAGATCGCCGAACGGCTGGCCGCGAAGCTCCTGTCCGGCATGAACCAGGAGGGGATCTGGACGTCGACGAGCGACTCCGGCTGGTCCCTCGCCGCGCTGTCGGAGCATTTCGGAGGGAGCAAGTCGGGCGCCCAGCCGGCCACGGTGACCGTCACCCAGGCGGGCAAGGCCGTGGATTCCTTCACGCTCGACCCCAAGAGCTACCGCACGATCGCGCTTGATGCGCGCGAGTTCGTGAAGAACCCCGCGTTCTCCATCGCGGCGAACAACGATCAGACGCTTTTGTACAAGCTGGCGCTCACCTTCCCGCGGACGGACTACGCAAGGACGGGCTACTCCAACGGGTTCGAGATCCACAAGACCATCAAGAACACCGACGGAACGAACACGATCAAGGTGGGGGACATCGTGGAGGTGAAGCTTCGCATCAACATCAAGAATCCCGGCGGGAACTACGTGGTGGTGGACGATCCGCTGCCCGCCGGGCTCGTCGCCATCAACAGCGCCATCAAGACCGAGGAGCAGGGCGTCGTGGCAAAGAAGATGAAGCGGGCCATGCACCAGCAGGAGGACGAGGGGGAAGGCGACGGCGATGACCTCGAAGGCGAATTCGGCGAGGGCTTCGGGTGGAACGACTGGTACTGGGACCCGATGGGCTACTACCGGTTCACGCCCAACTTCTTCGAGATCAGGAACGACCGGGTAATCGCGTTCCGCAACCAGACGTGGAGCGGCATCTACGAGTACGCGTACTACGCCCGCGCCGTCTGCGAGGGCGAGTTCGTGATGCCGTCGTCCAAGATCCAGCTCATGTATGACCCCGAGGTCGTGGCCTACACACCGCAGGGGAAGGTGGTCATCAAGGGGAACAAATAGAGCGCGAAAACACGGGTAGTGTCAATAGTTCTATGAAAAAACGCAAGATATTTTACCGCAGAGTTCGCAGAGGTCGCAGAGAAATGCAGATCTTGAAATAAAAGTAGAGTAAGTAAAAGAAAGCTGGTTAAATTCGGGACATATTCAGATTAAACGAATTCCAACGGACATTAGGCAAAGAATTTAGATTCAAAGACAAGGATTTTGAGAGGTCGCAAAGGGGAAGGGAGCAGAGAAAGAGTTTAATGTGTTGTAATTCAAGAAGTTCTCTGCTTCCTCCGCGTCCTCTGCGGTGAAAGTTTTGACATTACGAAAACGCACATAAGGAGGAGTGAGATGAAAAAGGCATTGATCGCAATGACGGTCATCGTGTTGGTGACGGCGGCCGGAACGGTCTTCGCCGGCGACTGGAACCTCGCCGCTAACGTGAAGCGCCTGGAGCGGGTGTCGCCGGACTACAAGGACGACAAGGAAGTGGACAAGAAGTTCATCGATGTGCTCGATCTGACCGAAAAGACCCGGAAGGATGCCGAGATCTACGACGAGGCAAAGCGGATCGCGGCGCTGCCGGCCCTCGCTCAGAGCAAGTACATGGATTCGTTCCTCTACTACCTGTACGTTCGGTCGCTCGCGCTCTCGAAGTCGGGAACGGCCGAGCCCGCCTCCTGGCTCCAGTTGCTCAAGGCACATGACAAGAGCCCGCACCTGCTGGCCGCACAGCTTATTCACCTGCGGCTCCTGCCGAAGAATTCGCCGGACATCCGCCGTGAGGCGCAGCTCACGGTGGAGTGGATCAAGGCCCAGAAGACCGACAGGAAGGTCCGGCCGCCGGAATATACCGGGAACATCCTGCTGGGCTACAAGCCCCGCGTCAATTTTGCCGAGGGCGACCCCCTGAAGCTCTACACGCTGTCCTACTATAAGGAAACGGTAACGCCGCCCGCGGG
>CAKKRC010000043.1 GCA_919902495.1 Nitrospiria bacterium | reverse complement strand
TGAACCTTTCAGCGGCGTGGACCCGATTGCAGTCATCGAAGTTCAAAAAATCCTCGAAGGCATCGAGGGCATCCGGTTCATGTATTTCACGAACCGGGATGTAGTGCGCCACAAGCTGGTGCAGCAGATCATCAAGGCGTACGAGCAATACGAGGGACAGAATGGCCAGCAGGAATGAGACCATAGCAAGGCTTTTGCCCAAGTTGTCGCGTCCTGACCAGGAGCGCGACGAGGGGACTGCCGGCGGCCATCGGAAACCGCGGTTGCTGATCTATTCGCTTGCACTGGCGACGGCATTGATCCTGGCCTTTGTGCTGCTGCCGCGGCTCCCGCATCTGAAGAAGGGCGACATCGCGGCCAAGGATATCATTGCACCCGCGTCGCTCTATGTGGAATATCAGGGGCCGGACCAGACGACGCTGTTCACGCGCGTCAACCGCGGCGAGGTCGTCGTTGAAGCGGGACGACGGGTATCTGAAAAAGCGGAGGCCATCATCGCCGAGATGGCAAAACGCGAAGGGGTCGGTGACCGGCTGTATGCGTATGGCGGCCTCACGCTCATTATCCTTCTGGTCTTTTATCTGTTCTATCGAGATGTAAAACGGTACCGGCCGGCCCTTACCTCTGACGGCCGGAAGATCATCCTGCTGGCGTTCCTGCTCCTGGTGACCGTCATCGTCGCCCAGTTCTCCCGAACGATCATGCTTCTTATCGCAGACGCCTTTGCGCTCGATGCCGCCACCGTCGGATTCGCGCTGCCCGTCGCGTCTGGCGCCATGCTGGTGAGCCTGCTCCTGGATTTTCACCTGGCACTTGCGTTCTCCTTCATCGTGAGCCTGCTCCTGGGCATGCTGTTCCCCGGCGATCCCTTCATGCCGATCTTCTACTTCACGACCAGCATCATGGCGGCCTTGCATGTGATCCGCTGCAAGAAACGCACGGCCGTCATTCGCGCAGGGGGCATGACGGCGCTCGTGAGCTTTGTCGCCATCATAGGCATCGACTTGTACCACGGCGAGCTATTTACCAGGGGACTGTTCGACCTGGGTGCCGGTCTTATCGGTGCGGCGATCACCGCGACGCTTGTCTCCGTGACCCTGCCGTTCTTCGAGGCCGTGTTTGATATCGCCACGGACATCAAGCTCCTTGAGCTCATGGACCCGAACCAGCCGCTGCTCAAGGAAATGGTCTATAAGAGCCCCGGCACTTATCACCACAGCATCGTCATCGGGAACCTGGCGGAGGCCGCCGCCGAGGCGATCAATGAGAACGCCCTCCTGGCACGCGTCGGCGCGTACTATCACGACATCGGGAAGTCCCAGAAGCCGGAATATTTCATCGAGAACCAGCGGGTGAATGAGAACAAGCATGATCACCTGAGCCCCTCCATGAGCAGTCTCATCATCACGTCCCATGTCAAAGAAGGGGCGGAAATGGCTCGTCAACAGAAACTCCCTTCGGTCATCGTGGACATCATCCGGCAGCATCATGGTACATCGCTCATCAGCTTTTTTTATCAGAAGGCCAAGGAACTCCAGCCCGTTACTCCGCTTGCGGAGCAGGATTTTCGCTATCCCGGTCCCCGGCCGCGGACCAAGATCGCCGCCATCGTCATGCTGGCGGATGCCGTCGAAGCGGCCTCGCGGACCCTGGGGGACCCGTCACCCCAGCGTATTCAGGGTCTCACCAACAGTGTCATAACCCGCATTTTCCTGGACGATCAGCTCAGCATGTGCGACCTCACGCTCAAGGACCTGCGGGAGATCGCCAAGAGCTTCAACATGATACTTGCCGGCATCTATCACCATCGCATCGACTATCCCGGGACAGATTTCGGCGGAACGAAAAAGCGCAGTGACCATTCTGATAAAAAGCACGTTGAGGAAGCAAAAGCCGCCGGTGGCGGGCATAAGGGCTAGCCTGCGGAAACTGCTGTCGCTTACCGGACAGCGGAACGCCGAGGTGAGCGTTCTGCTTGTCGGCGACACGGCCATGCGCTCCCTGAACCGTCACTACCGGGGCAAGGACCGGACCACGGATGTCCTCTCGTTCCCCCTGCGGGAAGGGCGCTTCGGCCGGATCCAGCCTCAGGTCCTGGGAGATATCGTGCTCTCCCTGCCGGCAGCGAGACGGCAGGCAAAGGCGGCAGGCGAACCCTGCCAGCGAGAGATCGAACGTCTGCTGGTGCACGGGTATCTGCACCTTCTGGGCTATGACCATGAGAGAAGCCGGGCCGAGGCCAGACGCATGGATGGCCGTGAACGACGCCTGCGGGAAGCGCTCCACCGGTGAAACCAACACGCTTGCTTGACAAGGCGAACGTCGCCATCGAAGGCATCATCTACTCCGTCAGGACGCAGCGGCATATGCGGTATCACCTCGTTGCCGCTCTCGGTGTGCTCCTGTTGAGCCTCATGGTGAGCATCACCCGGACGGAATTCATCCTGTTGTCCCTGGCCATCATCCTCGTCCTGGTCACGGAAATGCTGAACACGGCCATCGAGGTGGCCGTGGATATGATCTCCGAAGAGTATCATCCCAAGGCTAAGATCGCCAAGGACATCGCCGCAGGTGTGGTGCTGATGGCCTCGATCGGGGCGCTGATCCTTGCGTACCTTATCCTGTATCCGGCGATCCGTGAGGCCGTGGCCACGGGATCCTGGCGGATCCGGAAGGTACCCAATGACGTTATTGCGTTTGTTGCGTTCGCGGTTGTCGTTATCGTCGTGGTCATCGTCAAGGCTGTGCTGGGGACCGGGGAGCCTCTTCGAGGGGGGATGCCGAGCGGTCATGCGGCAGTTTCGTTCTCCCTCTGGATCGCGACCATATACCTGACCGGATCGCTGCCCCTGACAGCGCTGACCTTTATGCTTGCCGCCTTGGTGAGCTGGAGCCGATGGTCGTCAGGTGTGCACCGGCCAAGGGAAGTATTCGCCGGCGCGTTCCTGGGCTCAGGTCTGACCTTGCTGCTGTTTCTGCTGTTCGGACAGAGATAGAAGGGGACGCGGCCGACGCACGGTGCATGCCGGGAGCGAGCGCTGCGAGCGCATGGTCATTCGTAAGGAGCGGATGTGCTGGACAATATATTAAGCGATCTCATCAGCACCGTGAAGGGTGCCTCTGCGGCAATATTCGTAGACGGCGATGGAGAGGCCATTGTCCAGGCCGGGGACGCCCAGAGGGACATCAGGCTTCTCGGTGCCTGGAAAGAGATACACCTCGACCGGATAAAAGAGATCACCGCCCAGCTGGGTTTGGGCTCGGTGCAGGCCGTGCTGTTCTCTTTGGATGAAGGCAACGAGTTGATCGCGCCGGTGGGGAAGGATTACTGTTTGATCCTGTTCATGTCATCCTATTCGGACATACGGCAGGCAATGGCGGAAATGATGAAGTCCATCGAACTCCTCAAAAAAGACATTGATTAGTCCTTCCTGAAACAGATAAAATCCTTTATCACGAACTACACGAATATCGCCCGCAGTTCTGCAGTTCGGACAGGCAGGGAAGGTACGTCCTCTTCCTAATGGAGATCCATGAACAGGTGCAAATAATACTTTAGCACCCTGAACCGTCATTCCCGCGCAGGCGGGAGTCCAGGATTTTCAGGATATTTTAAGATCCCCGTTTTCACGGGGATGACCTGATACGTTGAAAGAGGCTTTATTGATGATGCTGCTACTTTTCGGAAGTGCTGGGAAATGTGCTGGAGGGGTTATATCTCGTCGAACATGCCGATCCGGCGAAACTTCTCGTATCGCTGTTTTAACAGGTCATCGAAGGGAACATTCCTGATCTCCGCAAGGTTCCTGGTCACCGCTTCTTTGAGGAGTTCCGCCGCACGCCGGGGGTCGCGATGGGCCCCGCCGATGGGTTCTTCCACGACCTCGTCGACGACCTTCATCTGGAACAGGTCCTGGGCGGTGATCTTGAGCAGTTCGGCGGCCTCGCTTGCCTTGGCCCCGTTGTTCCACAGGATCGCCGCGCACCCTTCAGGCGAGATGACGGAGTAGGTCGAGTGCTCAAGCATCAGGATGCGGTCCGCAACGCCCAGGGCCAGCGCGCCGCCGCTCCCGCCCTCGCCGATGACCACCGTGAGGATGGGGGTCTTTAACTGGGACATGACCGAGAGGTTCCGCGCGATCGACTCTCCCTGGCCCCGTTCTTCAGCGCCGATACCGGGATACGCACCCGGGGTGTCGATGAAGGTGAGCAGAGGCTTGCGGAACCTTTCGGCGAAGCGCATTACGCGCAGCGCCTTCCGATAGCCCTCGGGATTCGGCATGCCGAAGTTGCGGAATATCTTTTCCTTGGTCGTCCGGCCCTTTTGGTGACCGATGATCGTAAGTGGCATGCCGTCCAGCTTCGCCATGCCCGAAACGATGGCCGGGTCGTCGGCAAATGCCCGGTCGCCGTGCATTTCGACAAAGTCGGTCATCATGGCCTCGATGTAATCAAGGGTGTAGGGGCGATTAGGATGGCGGGATATCTGGGCCTTCTGCCAGGGGGTGATCCGGGAATAGATCTCGGCCCTGAGCTGGTCGGATTTTTTGTGGAGCTTGAGGATCTCCTCTTCCAGGTTGATGTCGCCGTTGGACGTGAAGAGGGTAAGCTCTTCGATCTTCTTTTCCAGCTCGGCAATGGGTTTTTCGAATTCCAGATATTCCTGTGCCAAATCCTGCTCCTGATGAGACGGTCCTGTGGTGTGTATGAGGCAAAATACCGGAGCGGTTTCCCGGCTCCGGTATCGATTAAGTAGCTTTATTATCGGATATCGGTTCACTAAAGTCAAGGAAGTTTTGGGAAAGCCCTGTCAGAAAGGGGATGTTTCCTGATATCCTCTCCCACCAGGAAGATATTCGTTCTTTATTGTTTTAATGGCTATCATTTCTGAAAGGGGTGGCTATTACTGCTTCAGGCATCCCCGGTAGAATGCCGTACGTTTATCACCATACCCTGAAAATACCCCATCGAACCGCTTGCCCTCTGCAATTATCTGTAGTAAAGTCGACTGAAATCAGATGATAAAGAAGCCGAAGGTCGATGACTGGATGGAGTTCTTCGAACTACATACCGGCAATGCGATAGAGACGACATGGGTGCAACCTCATACCCTGAGATACCAGCCTGCTTATGAACGAAACACCATTACCAGACACCGGGCAGGACGATG
This sequence comes from Nitrospiria bacterium, assembly GCA_919902495.1. Taxonomy (GTDB): domain Bacteria; phylum Nitrospirota; class UBA9217; order UBA9217; family UBA9217; genus JAAXXJ01. The sequence continues at coordinate 51,708 of CAKKRC010000043.1, read as the reverse complement.
CCGCGAACCAGCAGATCATCATGGTCGTTGACGCACGGCCTCTGCGGCAGTTCTACACAAGCATCTTTCTACAGAGGCTTAAGTACCAGGTCATCATGGCGAAGACGGCCGAGGACGCCCGGCTTTTCCTGGGCCTGACCGTGCCGCGGGCCGTCGTCGCCGACCATGACCTTCCCGACGTTAGCGGGCTTGAACTCCTGAAGAGTATGCGGCAGGACCACCGCACCCGGAACGTTCCGTACATTGTCTATACGGCCAACCGGGACCTTACGGTCCGCAGTACCTGTGAGGCGGCCGGGTGCTCGGCGTTCCTGTACCATCCCTCCAACCTGGAAGGATTGTACTCTGCTATCCAGAAGACTACACAAGTAAAACCCCGGAAATTCGTGCGGCTCTCCACGGCACTGGACGTCGTTGTGGGGGACGCCCGGGCGATGAGCACCGCACGTCAGGACCTCATCGTCGCCATCTCCGAGCAGGGGATGTTCGTCAGCACGAACTCGCCGCTGGAGCAGGGGACCATCCTTCCCTTCACCTTCCATCTGCCGAACGCGCCCGGCTGGTTCTTTCGCATCGAAGGGCAGGTCCTGTATGCTCACGCCGGCGCGTACAAGCGGAAACTGCCGGGTATGGCGGTGAAGTTCCTGAAGATGAACGATCAGGAGCGGGAGTTCCTTAAGGACTTCATCAAACAGGAACTGATGGAGGGGATAGCGCCGGACGCGCCCATGGATTGATGATGGACCGTTGCAGGTGGAATACGAAAAATAGAAATATGATACAGTCGTAAGAACTAATATTTTCACACGAAGCCACAAAGGCACGAAGAAAAGCACATTGAACCTATTAAAGATTTTCTTTGTGATCTCCGTGGTTTCGTGTCGGATTGGACTTATAACTGGATCATGAAATGAAGAAGGACCGGAGAAAATCCGGTCCTTTTGGTATGTTGGTGCCGCTGCCCGGGATCGAACCGGGATGACGGTTTCCCGTCGAGGGATTTTAAGTCCCTTGCGTCTGCCAATTTCGCCACAGCGGCCCTGTGTGCTGGCACAAATAATCATGGAAAGCGCGGACTTTGTCAAGAAAAATGTCGGTGGGGCGAGCGGACGGCGATCACTTGAGACCGGAGAGATAATCGGCCAAGTCGTTGATCTCCTGATCTGAAAGCTTGTCACGGAAGGAGGGCATATCGGTATTGGGATTATGGGACTTGGGGTCCTTGATCTGCTGGACGATGTAGTCACGGGACCGTTTGCCGCCGACGTACGTTAGGTTGGGTCCGGAGGAGCCGCCTTTCCCATTGATGGTATGGCATTCCTTGCAACGGTTGTTCCAGAAAAGCCTATCGCCCTTGGATTCGCAACCGGCGAGCACAATGAACAGGATGCCTGACAGGAAAGCGCCAAGCGCAAGTGCTCCGACCTTCATTTCACGCGACCTCATAAAAAAGGGGAGGACCGGTATCATTCCGATCCTCCCTTGATCGTTCCTCAGCACGTTCCTATTCCATCTTGATGGCCTGCACCGGGCAGCTGTCCACGGTCGCCTGGCAGTCACAGGAGTCGCACGCGTTGCCGTTAATCACCCATGCTTTGTCGTCCTTCAGCTCGTAGACCTTGGGACACATTTCCGAGCACAGTCCGCATCCGATACAGAGTTCCATATCCACAACCGGCGTTGCCATATTTGACCGTCCTTTCTGTGGGTTGTCGAAAAGCATAGTACCCAATCGGGGCGTAAGTTGCAAGGCCAATCTATCGCAATGGCATGCGTTGTTCCATGATGTAAATCATATCACATCAGTGGAAAAAGAATGGATCAAGTTTACCCGAGCATTCCGGCAGCTACGTCGGCGACATCGCGTACGGTGATGCTCTCCATACACTCCAAATATCTTTGATTGCTGCAGCGGCGGCTTTTGCAGGGCACGCAGGCAACACCAGCGGCCTGTATGACACGGTGGCCTTTCCCGACGGGGCCGGTGCGTGCCGGGTCAGCTGCGCCGAAGAGTCCGATGGCCTTCGTGCCAACGGCGGTTGCCAGATGGAGGGGTCCGGTGTCTCCGCTCACCAGCAAAACGCACCGTTCCAGGACCGCGCCGAGCTGCAGCAGGGATGTCCTGCCGGCGATAGAGACCGGTTTTGTGCGGGAGCGCGCCACGATCTCATCGGCGAGCGGTATGTCATCGGGTCCGCCGATGATCAGGGGACAGGCATGCATCTGTTCGGTTATGCGGTCCGCAAGCCCGGCGAAACGGCTTATGGGCCAGCGGTTCACCGCATGGGTAGCGCCGGGATTCAGGGCGATGACGGTCTTGCCTTCAAGACCCAGTGACGAGAAGAGCTCCCGTGCATAGGCGCGGGCTCCGTCATCGAGAACGAGCTCAAGGTCAAGGTCTGCGGGAGTGATGCCGAGAGGCATCAGCGTCTCGAGGTAGTTCACGACGGCATGGACGGTCCTGTTCTTCGCCTTATGGTAGACAAGAACCCGGCAGGGAAACGCCGCCGACGCCAGAAACCAGGTCTTGAGGTTGCTTCTCTGGCAGTTCAGGACGAGGTCATAGCCTTGCTTGTGGAGGTGTTTCCAGAGGGCGAGCCGGGATGACAGGGAGCGATGCCTGCCGTCACGTTCGAAGATGACGGTCTCGGAGATCCGGGGATCGTTCCGGAACAGGGCGGCGGTGATCTCCGATCCCACCAGCATGCTGATCTTTGTGTCCGGAGAATATGCTTTCAGCGCCCGGATGACCGGGGTCATCTGGAGAAGATCGCCGACGGCGCCGGGCTTGATGATAAGGATGTTTTTATAGGGTGTGAGAGATTTCTGCATTGGGTATGAGAAGATTATCCAAAGAAAAGTATTTAGACACGGAAAGATCGGATTAACGGCTGATAAGGGCGGATAAGATCGAGCATGAAACACTCACCAGCAAAGTGAAGTTCCCTCCTATGAAAAATCCGCTCCTATCCGGTTCTCATCAGATCTGATCCGTGTCAAAGGTTGTGATCAGGATGATAGTATAAATTGGATAGGACTGCAACCGGAAACGCCGCCGCCCAGGGTATTTAGTTTCCCGGAGCGAACGCATTCCCCCATGATGTGCTGCTGAAAATTCACTTTACAAAAAGGCCTCTTTCCCCTATTATGGAGACCAATGAAATATTGGAATTTGTTCTTGTTTTCTGCGGAGATGCGTCTCTTTGCTTGCAGGTGCTTACTGGGCATCATCCTGATGCTCCCGTCCGGTACCGTCTTCGCTTCTGAGTCCCTTGCCCAATCGCCGGCAAGGCCGCATCACCCGTTCAATCCCGGAGAAAGGCTAACCTATACCATCAGCTGGTCGAAACTGATCTCGGCGGGGACCGCGGTCATGGAAGTAAGAAAAGAAACCGTCGAGGGCGGCAGGGAGCTCTTCCGGTTCATCTCAACGGCACGGACGATCGGCATGGCGGACAGAGTCTATCCGGTGCGCGATACGGTGCAGAGCCTCTTCGACGCACGGACCATGGAAAGCCTGTCCTACACTCTGGACCAGAGCCATGGCAAGCGGAAGAAACAGCGCGAAATGGTCTTCGATCATCCTGCGGGGACCGTTTCGTTCACCGAGAACAACAAGAAAGAGACCATAGCCATTACGCGACATACACAGGACGCGCTTTCATCGCTCTACTACCTTCGGACCAAAAGGGATTTTATCGTGGGAACGCCGATCGTCTTCGACATCCACGACGGCGGCAAGAACTGGTCCGTTGAGGTCCATGTCCTCGGCAGGGAAAGGCTCAAGACGCCCGTCGGGGAGTTCGATACGATCAAGGTCAAGACCTATCCGAAATATGAAGGGGTCTTCATGCACAAGGGCGAGATCTTCATCTGGTTCACCGATGACGACCGGAAGGTACCGGTGCTCATGAAGAGCACCATCACCATCGGGTCCATTGTTTCCTCGCTCACGGAAATGAAACTGGGGGACGAGACGCCATGACCGCAACAGCAGCGACCAGGAGGCTGGTGAAGATCATCGACCGTTTTCCCGCGACACGCGTCCTCGTCGTTGGAGACGTGATGATGGATCACTTTGTCTGGGGCAGCGTTTCGCGCATCTCGCCCGAGGCGCCGGTCCCGGTGGTGAACGTGACGCGGGAGACGATGCTTCCGGGAGGAGCGGCGAACGTGGTGAACAATATCCGTTCCCTCGGCGGTCAGGCGGGGATCTGCGGGGTCATCGGACATGATGATGCCGGCAGGCAGCTTCAGCACCTGCTGCACACCCGGGGCGTGCCCACGGACGGCCTGATCATGGAGCCGGGAAGGTCCACGACAATCAAGACCCGCGTTATCGCGCACCACCAGCAGGTCGTGCGCTTTGACCGGGAGACGCGGGAAGGCATCTCGCGGGAAACGCATCAGAAGATCTTCGAGCGCGTCAGGGAGAAGGCTGACGAAGGCATAGACGCCATCGTCATCTCGGACTATTGCAAGGGCGTCGTGACGCGGGACCTTGTCCGGGACATCGTCCGTCTCGCGAGAAAACGCGGGATCATCGTTGCCGTGGACCCGAAGGTGAGCCATTTCGGCATTTACCGCGGGGTCACGATCCTGACCCCCAATACCAAGGAGGCGTCCCTCGGCGCGCGCATCGATATCACCAATGACGAGAGCCTGCTCCGCGCCGGGAGGGGTCTGCTCAAGCGCCTTTCCTGCGACGCGGTGCTCATTACGCGCAGCGAGCAGGGCATGAGCCTGTTCGAGAAGAGCGGGCGCATTACGCATATTCCGACGGTGGCGCGGGAGGTTTTCGATGTGACCGGCGCCGGCGATACGGTCATAAGCGCACTGACCCTGTCGATGGCTGCGGGGGCGAAGGTAAGCGATGCCGCACTGATCTCGAACCACGCGGCAGGGATCGTCGTCGGCGTGGTGGGAACGGCAACCGTGTCGACAGAACAGCTGAAACAGCACCTTACGGAACAGAAGGGGCAGGCATGATGAAAGGCATCATTCTCGCAGGCGGCAGCGGTACGCGGCTCTACCCCATCACGCGGGGTGTCTGCAAACAGCTCCTTCCGATCTATGACAAGCCCATGATCTATTACCCGCTGTCCGTGCTGATGCTGGCGGGCATCCGGGACATCCTGATCATCTCGACCCCCCTTGATCTTCCCCGCTTCCGCGAAGTGTTCCGTGACGGAAGCGATCTGGGTCTCCGGTTCTCCTACGCCGAGCAGCCCAGGCCGAACGGCCTGGCAGAGGCGTTCCTGATCGGGGAGAAGTTCATCGGAAAGGACCCGGTATGCCTCGTCCTGGGCGATAATATCTTTTACGGCCATGGCCTGACCGGGCTTCTTACCAAGGCGGTGAGCGATGTTTCAACGGGCGGCGGCGCAACGGTCTTCGGCTACTATGTCAAGGACCCTGAGCGGTACGGCATCGTTGAGTTCGATACGAACGGCTCCGTCCTGTCCATCGAGGAAAAGCCCGCGAAACCGAGGTCCCGTTATGCGGTCACGGGCCTGTACTTCTATGACAATGAGGTGGTCCGCATCGCGAAGGGCATCAAACCGTCGGGACGGGGCGAGCTCGAGATCACCGATGTGAACAGGGAATATCTTGACCGGAACAAATTGCGGGTCGAGCTGATGGGCAGGGGATATGCATGGCTCGATACCGGCACCCACGAGAGCCTGCTTGAGGCGGGCGAGTTCATCGCGACCATCGAGCGGCGGCAAGGGCTCAAGTTGTCCTGTATCGAGGAGATCGCCTTCAAGCTCGGTTATATCTCCCGGGAACAGCTGCTGCGCGCTGCCGCCGACCACAGCAAGAACGCCTACGGAGAGTATCTCCGGCTTGTCGCCGAACAGGGGGTCCCCGGTGCCCTTTGAGTTCACCCGGCTGGAGATCGCGGACCTCATTCTGGTCGCACCGAGGTCCTTCGGCGACGAACGGGGACAGTTCCGCGAGACCTACAAACACTCGGATTTCGTCCGGGGGGGGATCCCGGAGCACTTCGTGCAGGACAACTACTCCCGCTCCGTCCGGGGCGTATTGCGGGGGCTCCATTACCAGCTGCAGCCCAGGTCGCAGGGCAAGCTCGTGTCCTGTCTTCGGGGAAGCATCTTCGATGTGGCCGTGGATATCCGGAGGGGTTCTCCTACCTACGCGCGATGGATGGGGATGGAACTGTCAAGCGAGAACAACCTGATGCTGTACGTCCCTGCCGGATTCGCCCATGGATTCCTGACCCTCAGCGAGACCGCCGAGGTGCTTTACAAGTGCACGGCTGAATACTCTCCGGTCGACGACCGGGGCATCATCTGGAACGACCCGGACATCAACATCGCCTGGGGCGTGACGGCCCCGCTTCTTTCGGCCAAGGACGGACTGCTTCCGGTCCTGCTCAAGGCCGAGAACAATTTCCGGTACGTCCCATGAACTATCTCATCACCGGCAGGAACGGCCAACTGGCTGCCGCCTTTATCAGGCGGTTCGAGTCGCGGTCCATTGAGTTCTTCGCTCCCGACGAATCGCTGCTGGACATCACCGACGCCCACAAGACCGACGCATGCGTGGCCTCCGCACGGCCCGATATCATCCTGAATTGCGCGGCCTACAACCTTGTGGACAAGGCCGAGCAGGAGCCTCATCGCGCTTTCAGCGTGAATGAAACAGGCCCCCGCAACCTGGCTGTCGCAGCGCATAAACACCATGCGGTGCTCGTCCATTACAGTTCGGACTATGTGTTCGACGGGCGCAAGGAAACCGCCCTGTATGGTGAGGGCGATGCCGCCAATCCCCTGAATCAGTACGGCGGGAGCAAACTGGCCGGGGAGCAGGCCGTCAGGGAGGTCCTGGGTGACCGGTCGCTGGTGTTCCGCCTGAGCTGGGTCTTTGGCGGAGGGAAGCAGAACTTCATCGCAAAGCTCCTGGAATGGTCCGCCGCGCAGGAATATCTCCGGATCGCCTGCGATGAGTTCTCGGTACCGACGTGGACGGAGACCGTCGTTGATGTCACGCTGAACAGCCTCGAACAGGGCGTGGGCGGTCTCTACCATCTCACGAACGGCGGCTACTGCTCACGCTACGAATGGGCGAAGGCAATTTTGCGGAGGAAAGGGATCGACAAGTTCATTCGGCCTGTTCCCATGGACTCCTTTAATTTACCCGCGAAGAGGCCGAAGTTCTCGGCGATGAGCAACAGAACGATCACGGATAGGCTGAGTATCACGATACCGGCCTGGGAAGAGGCGGTCGATCGATTCCTGGGTCAGGAGAACCGTTCATGAACAGCGAACCGGCCAGCGGCGATATACGACAGGCCCTTGAGAACGACAAGACCACGATCCTGGTGACCGGCGGCGCCGGGTTCATCGGGTCGAATTTCATCCGCTACCTGCTGACGGCTACAGGGTTTCGCGGATCGATCGTGAACTTCGATAAGCTTACGTACGCCGGGAACCTGGCAAGCCTCGAGGACATTGACCGGACGTTCGGGGGGAAACGGTATTTCTTCGAGCGCGGCGATATCTGCGATCCCCGCCGGGTCGAGGACGTCATCCGGAAGTATTCGATACCGATCATCGTCCATTTCGCCGCGGAAAGCCATGTGGACCGCTCCATTCACGGGCCGGCGGACTTTATCGAGACCAACATCAACGGAACCTTCCGTCTGCTGGAAGCGGCGCGCGGCGCATGGCAGGCGCGTCGGGATGTCCGGTTCCACCACGTGAGCACCGACGAGGTGTACGGATCGCTCGGAGAGACCGGAACGTTTTTCGAAACGACACCTTATGACCCCCGAAGCCCGTATTCAGCGTCGAAGGCCGCTTCAGACCACCTGGTGCGCGCATATTTTCACACCTACGGACTGCCGGTAACGCTGTCGAACTGTTCGAACAATTATGGGCCCTATCAGTTCCCGGAGAAGCTCATCCCGCTGGTGGTCCTGAACGCGCTGGAGGGCAAGGCCCTTCCCGTGTACGGAGACGGGATGAACGTACGGGACTGGCTCTATGTGGACGATCATGGTGACGCGGTCTGGCAAATATTGCATAAAGGGACGACCGGAGAGACCTACAATGTCGGCGGGGAGTGCGAGAAGCGGAACATCGAGGTCGTCAGGGATATCTGCGCCGTTCTGGACGAGTTTGCACCGGTCGCGGAGAATCCCCGCGTGAAGGACAGGGCCGGCATCAGCCGGTACCAGGACCTGATCACTTACGTCGTCGACCGTCCGGGACATGACCGGCGCTATGCCATCAACTGCGACAAGATCAAACGGGAACTGGGATGGAAGCAGCGTTTCGATTTTTCCGCGGGTCTTCGGGCCACGATCTCCTGGTATCTCCGGAACGCGGCCTGGGTGGGAAGTGTCAGGAGCGGCGATTATCAGAAATGGATCGACCGCAATTATGCAGGACGAACCTCATGACCCGGACAAACCAGAACCAAAAGTTGCCACGAAGGCTCGACCAAAAGTAGGCGCTTCTAAGCGAGGTCACGAAGAACAACGAAGAGTATTGAACTTGCAATTCCCTGTAGCTTGCTACAGGGTCACCTTATTAGGTTCCTCTCCCTTGATGGGAGAGGTTAGGTGAGGGTAAAGTAGGGGAATGTCGGACGCATCACCCTCCCCTTGATCCCCTCCCATCGTAGGGAGGGGAAGAATAAATAACAAGATACCCCGTCAGCTTGCTGCGGGGAGCTTCATTGAGATTAGATTTAGGCTGTACTTTGTGTCTTAGCGCCTTCGTGGCAGAAATGTTCTTGCCATATTGAGAAGAATCTGGTTCTTTAGTAACTAACAGGAACAGGGGATACGAATGAAAATAGCAGTCATTGGAACCGGATATGTCGGGCTTGTGACCGGCACCTGTCTCGCCGAGAGCGGCAACCAGGTGGTCTGCATGGACATCGATGACGTGAAGATCGGGATGCTGAACGCCGGCAAGACGCCGATCTACGAACCGGGGCTTGAGGAGCTCATCGGTCACAATACCTCCCACGGCAGGCTTTCCTTTACCACCGACATGAAAGCGGCGGTCCGTCATGGCGAGATCATTTTCATCGCCGTCGGTACGCCGCCGGGAGAGGACGGCTCGGCCGACCTGAAATACGTTCTGGGCGTTGCGCGGGATATCGGGAAATACATGAACGGCTACAAGGTCGTGGTGAACAAGAGCACGGTACCCGTCGGGACCGGCGACAAGGTCCGGGCGGCGGTGGCATCAAGGACGAAACACAAGTTCGACGTGGTCTCGAACCCGGAGTTCCTGAAGGAGGGGGCGGCCATCGAGGATTTCATGAAGCCCGACCGGGTCGTGATCGGCGCGGAGAAGCCGAAGGCCATGGAACTGATGAACGAGCTGTACGCGCCTTTCGTCCGGACGGGAAAACCGATCCTCATCATGGACATCAAGAGCGCGGAGATGACCAAGTACGCCTCGAACGCCATGCTTGCCACCAAGATATCGTTCATCAACGAGATGGCGAACATCTGCGGCAGTCTCGGCGCGGACATCGACAGCGTCCGGAAGGGGATGGGCTATGATAAACGGATCGGCTTCGAATTCCTGTTCCCCGGTGTCGGCTACGGCGGTTCCTGCTTTCCCAAGGACGTGAAGGCCCTGGTCCAGACCGCACGGGAACACCAGGTAGATGCACGGGTGCTCAAGGCGGTCGAGGAAGTGAACGAATCACAGAAGAAGGTCATCTTCCAGAAGATCGTGTCCCATTTCAAGACAAGGTCGGGAGCGGGTTCACGAGGAGCGAAGCCGCTTGCCGGCAGGAAGATCGCGATCTGGGGCCTCTCCTTCAAGCCGCGGACCGATGACATGCGCGAGGCGCCGTCGGTGGTGATCATCCATAGTCTGCTCCGGGCAGGCGCGAAGGTCACCGCACACGATCCGGTGGCTATGAACGAAGCATACAAGATCTTCAAGGACCGCGTCATACTGGCAGAGGACAGCTACGATGCTCTCAGGGGGGCCGATGCCCTGGCGGTCGTCACGGAGTGGAACGAGTTTCGTACGCCGGATTTCCAGCGCATGAAGAAGCTGATGCGATCGCCGGTCATCTTCGACGGCAGGAACATCTTCAGCCGGGAAGAGCTCCGAAAGATGGGTTTCACCTATTACGGCATGGGAAGAACATAGCGCGGCCTCCGACGCAATCAAGGGTTTGGTCAAACGGTTACGATGCCCGTATCGTAAATCGTCGAACGGTAACGCAAAGGATTCGGCCGAACGACGTAGCCAGTATGGACGAAACGGGCCTCATTACCGTAACCGAACGACGAGGAACGCTATCACTCGCGCGGCCATGTCACGGTATGATAAAGAAATAACATGCTGGGAAGCGATGAGATCGAAGGAAAGGCAAGAGGCGGGAGAATGCACATGAGAATACTGGTTACCGGCGGCGCGGGATTCCTGGGGTCGCACCTGTGCGAACGGCTGCTCCGGGAAGGTAACGAGGTCGTCTGCCTGGACAACTTTTTCACCGGCAGGAGAAAGAATATCCATGCCTATCTTGCAGAGCCGAACTTTGAACTGCTCCGTCATGATGTCGTCGAGCCCCTCCTGCTGGAGGTGGACCGGATCTATCACCTGGCCTGCCCGGCTTCGCCGGTGCATTATCAGTACAATCCGGTCAAGACCATCAAGACGAATGTGCTGGGCACGCATAATATGCTCGGCCTCGCAAAACGCACCAGGGCGCGGTTCCTGCTGGCGTCGACGTCCGAGGTCTATGGCGATCCGAAGGTCCATCCCCAGACCGAGGACTACTGGGGCAATGTGAACCCCATCGGGATACGGAGCTGTTACGACGAGGGGAAGCGTGTGGCGGAGACCTTCGCCATGGACTATCACCGGCAGAACCGGGTGGACATCAAGATCGTCCGCATCTTCAATACGTATGGACCGCGCATGCTCCCTGACGACGGGCGAGTGGTCAGCAACTTCATCGTCCAGGCGCTCAAGGGCGAGGACATCACGGTCTACGGCGACGGGTCGCAGACCCGCTCGTTCTGCTATGTCGACGATCTTATTGACGGACTGGTCCGCATGATGGGATCGGAGGACTTTACGGGACCGGTCAACCTGGGGAATCCCGAAGAGTTCACGATCCTTACGCTGGCACAGAAGATCATTGCCATGACCGGGTCACGGTCCAAGATCGTGTTCAAGACGCTCCCGTCGGACGATCCGACCCGGCGGCAGCCCGCTATCGGTCTGGCGAAGCTGAAGCTGGGCTGGCAGCCGAAGGTCTCTGTTGATGAAGGTTTCAGAACGACGATCGACTATTTCCGGAAGGAACTTGCGCGGTAAGTGACAAGCACCTCAGTTTCCATGAAGAACGTCAAGCCTGTCATCATTGCGGTCATCCCCGCCCGATACGGCTCGACCCGGTTCCCGGGGAAGTCCCTTGCCCTCATCAGGGACAAGCCGATGGTCCAGTGGGTCTATGAGAGGACAAGGCGGTCAACGCTGCTGGACCGGGTCATTGTGGCTACCGACGACCGCCGGATCCTCGATGCCGTCACGGCATTTGGCGGGGAAGCGGTGATGACCTCGGAGGCGCACGCTACGGGCACGGACCGTATCGCCGAAGTGGCGGAAAAGATCGACTGCGCCATCGTCGTGAACGTGCAGGGCGATGAGCCGCTCATCGACCCGCGGATGATCGACGAGGCGGTACGGCCGCTCGCCGGGGACCCCTCGATCCCCATGGGAACGCTCGCGAAACAGATCACCGATCCAACGGAAGCGGTCGACCCGAACGTGGTGAAAGTGGTCATGGACCGGAACGGGTATGCCCTGTATTTCTCCCGGGCACCCATTCCCTGGGACCGCGATCACTGGGCAGGCAGGACCGACCTGGCCGCTCTGACGCTCGATGGGCCACGCTATAAGCACATCGGGCTCTATGTGTACCGCAGGGATTTCCTGCTGGCCTACTCCTCGATGCCGCAGACGTCCCTTGAGGCGACCGAGAAGCTCGAGCAGCTGCGCGCCCTGGAGAATGGCCACAAGATCAAAGTGGTGATCACGGACCATGAGTCCTTTGGAGTTGACATCCCGGGTGATTTGAGTAAAATACTGCAGCGTCTCGATGAAGGTGGGCACTGACATGGCTGAGAAAAAAGCTAAGACCAAGTATATCTTCGTGACCGGCGGCGTCGTATCGTCACTGGGAAAGGGGCTCGCCGCATCCTCGATGGGCGCGCTCCTCGAGGCACGGGGAATCAAGGTGACGTTCCTGAAGCTCGATCCCTATATCAACGTGGATCCCGGTACGATGAGCCCGTTCCAGCACGGTGAAGTGTTTGTGACCGATGACGGAGCGGAGACCGACCTCGATCTCGGCCATTATGAGCGCTACTGCAACGTGACCACCAGCCGGAAGAGCAACTATACGTCGGGGAAGATCTACTACAACGTGATCTCCAAGGAACGCCGCGGCGATTATCTCGGCGGGACGGTCCAGGTCGTGCCGCATATCACCGACGAGATAAAACGGGCGATCACCGACCTCGCCACGGATGAGGATGTGGTCATCGTGGAGATCGGCGGAACCATCGGCGACATCGAGAGCCTGCCGTTCCTCGAGGCCATCCGTCAGATGCGCTACACCCTGGGAAAGGGGAACTACCTGTACATCCATCTGACCCTGGTCCCCTATATCAAGGCCGCTGATGAGCTGAAGACCAAACCGACGCAGCACAGCGTAAAGGAACTGCAGTCCATCGGTATTCAGCCGAACATCCTGCTGTGCCGAAGCGACCGTCCGCTCCCCAGGGAGATGAAGCGCAAGATCGCGCTGTTCTGCAACGTCGAGGAGAACGCGGTCATAACGGCCCAGGACGTCGATACTATCTATGAAGTTCCGCTCCATCTGCACGAAGAAGGGCTGGACGACCGGATCGTCGAAATGCTGGACCTCAAGGCCCAGCGGGGCGACCTTTCGGTCTGGGAGACGATCGTCAAGCGGGTCAAACAGCCGCTCAAGAACGTGACCATCGCCCTCGTCGGGAAATATGTGGACCTGAAGGAGTCGTACAAAAGCCTCTGCGAGGCCCTGACCCACGGCGGCATCGCCAATGATGCAAAGGTGTCGCTCTGCTGGGTCGATTCCGAGGAGATCGAGGCCAAGGGCGCGGAAGTCATGCTGAAGGGGATGGACGGCATCCTTGTTCCCGGGGGATTCGGGATACGGGGCGTGGAGGGAAAGATCGCGGCTGTGAAATACGCACGGGAGAGCAAGATCCCGTACTTCGGGATCTGCCTGGGAATGCAGTGTGCCGTTATCGAAACGGCGCGGAATCTGGCAGGTCTCGCCGGCGCCAATAGTTCGGAGTTCGAAGCGAAGACGCCCCATCCGGTCATTTACCTCATCGAACAGTGGTATGACCACCGCACCGGGACGGTCCAGAAGCGTGACCTTGCCTCCGACAAGGGCGGGAGCATGCGGCTCGGCGCGTATCCCTGCAAGCTGACGAAAGGATCGCTGGCCCTCGAAGCGTACGGGAAAGAAGAGATCGCCGAGCGGCACCGTCACCGGTATGAGTTCAACAATAAGTATCTCGACCAACTGAAGAAAGCGGGGCTGGTGATCAGCGGTCTGTCACCGGATGGCGAACTGGTTGAGATCGTCGAACTCAAGGACCATCCCTGGTTCCTGGGCTGCCAGTTCCATCCCGAGTTCAAGTCCACCCCGCGCAATCCGCACCCGCTTTTCACGGCGTTCATCGCGGCATCGTTCAGGAACCGTGAACAGAGGATGAAACAGTGACGCGTGAGATCACCATCGGCAACGTCAAGATCGGCGGTACGAACCCCCTTGCCCTGATCGCGGGTCCCTGTGTCATCGAATCAGAATCAGCCACGCTGGAAACGGCGGAGCGGCTCAAAAAGATCACTGCAGATCTCGGCGTTCCGTTCATCTTCAAGTCGTCCTACGACAAGGCCAACCGCAGCTCGGTACGGTCCTATCGGGGTCCGGGCCTCCGCGAAGGGTTGAAGGTCCTTGCCCGGGTGAAGCGCGAGCTTGGTCTTCCGATCCTGTCAGACATTCACCGGTTCGAGGAGATCGCGCCGGCAGCCGAGGTGCTCGACGTGATCCAGATCCCGGCATTCCTTTCCCGCCAGACAGACCTGCTGGTAGCGGTGGCGAAGAGCGGCAGGGTCGTGAACATCAAGAAGGGCCAGTTCCTTGCCCCCTGGGACATCAAGAACGCCATCGAGAAGGCGGAATCGACGGGGAACAGGAACATCCTCATCACCGAGCGCGGTGTTTCATTCGGGTATAATAATCTGGTCGTGGATTTCCGGTCCCTGCCGATGATGCGGGGACTGGGGTATCCCGTCGTGTTCGATGCGACCCATTCGGTCCAGCTCCCGGGCGGGGCCGGGACCGCGTCGTCGGGGGACCGTCAGTATGTTGCCCACTTGACGCGCGCGGCGGTCGCCGTAGGCGTGGATGCCCTGTTCATGGAGGTCCATGCCTGTCCTGACAAAGCGCTCTGCGATGGTCCGAACATGCTGAGCCTTGACGAACTTCCTGATCTCCTCCGGCAGGCGCAGGAGATTGACCGGATCGTGAAACGATGAGCATTGAACAGGCAAAGAGGGTGCTCAGGATCGAGGCGGATGCGATCGCGCGTCTTATCGACCACCTCGATGAGAATTTTGTCCGGGCCGTGGACCTGATCATGAGCTGCAAGGGACGCGTGGTCGTGACCGGCATGGGAAAGTCCGGTCATATCGGCAACAAGATCGCAGCTACGCTGGCATCAACAGGAACGCCTGCGTTGTTCCTCCATCCCGCCGAAGGGATCCACGGGGACCTCGGTATGGTCACGAAGGGGGACCTCGTCATCGCCCTTTCGAACAGCGGTGAGACCGAAGAGCTGAGCCGCATGCTGCCGTCCCTGAAGCGGATCGGCATCAAGATCATCGCGCTCACCGGCAATCTTGAATCAACCCTCGCGAGGAACAGCGATGTGGTCATCTATGTAGGCGTGAAGGAAGAGGCCTGCCCGCTGGGCCTCGCGCCGACCGCAAGTACCACTGCGACCCTGGCCATGGGAGACGCCCTGGCAGTCGTGCTTCTGAACAGCAGGGGATTCCGGGAGGAGGATTTCGCATGTTTCCATCCCGGAGGCAGCCTGGGCAAACGACTGCTGCTGCGCGTCCGGGACATCATGCACACCGGCGATGCCGTTCCGAAGGTCTCCGTCGATACGCTGATCAAGGACGCGATCTACGAGATCTCGTCGAAGAAAATGGGGGTCACGTCGGTCCTCGATCCGGCCGGGAAGCTCCTCGGGGTGATCTCCGACGGCGATCTGCGGCGCTGGATGGAAAAGACGGAAAGGACAGGTGAGAACCTCCTGGCCAAAAAGGCCGGAGACATCATGACCCCTGATCCCAAAGTGATCTCCAAGGACGCCCTGGCCGCGGAGGCCATGGCGATCATGGAGAACAGTTCTATCACCTGCCTCATGATCCTCGACGCCAACAGACGGCCGGAAGGGGTGATACACTTGCACGACCTCTTGAAGGCGGGAGTGGTATGAAGAACATTCAACGTTCAATGTTCAAGGTTCAACGATAAACATGAAAAAGACCCTGCAAAGCTTGAAGGCGAAAGCAAAGAAGATCAAGATGCTGCTGCTCGATGTGGACGGTGTGCTGTCCGACGGCAGGATCATCCTGGACAACCAGGGCAATGAGCTCAAGGCCTTTCATGTCCGTGACGGGCACGGCATCAAGATGGCCCAGCGCGCGGGGATCACGATCGGGATCATCACCGGCAGAAGGGCCGAGGTCGTGGCCGTGCGAGCGCGGGAACTGGGTATCGAGGAAGTTCACCAGGGGGCGCTGGAGAAGATCAGGGTGTACGAGTCAATCCTTGGAAAGTATCGGCTCCGTGACGAGGAGGTCGCCTTCATCGGCGACGACATTGTCGACGCTGCCATCCTCAAGCGGGTGGGCCTCGCGGTCTGTGTTGCCGACAGCGATCCTTCCGTGCGTCCGTACGTGGACATGGTCACCAAGACCGATGGCGGTCGGGGAGCGGTGCGCGAGGTCATCAACTTCCTGCTGAAGACCCAGGGCAAGCCGCCCGTTCCATGAGTTCCTGGACCACCAGAACGCGAAAAGGACTGAGCCGCCGATTTCTCGTGCTGTTCACGCGGTGCATTAGTTCCTGTGCCCGCCTGCTGTCCTACCGGGTCGCCGTCGCATCAGGCGGTATGCTTGGTTACGCTGCGTACTACCTGCTTTCCCGGGAGCGGCACCGGGCTATTGCGCATCTTTCTTCGGTCTTTCCGGAGCGGCGAGCGGTATGGGTGAGACAGATTGCCCACCGTACCTTCATCCATCTCGGCAAATCACTCCTGGAAACGATGACCGTGGATCCCCGGAGGCTCCGATCAGACGTTACGTTCAGGGGATCCGAACACCTTGATGCGGCAGTGGTGCAGGGCAAGGGCGTGGTGTTCGTGACAGGCCATATCGGGAACTGGGAGCTCATGGGGCATGCGGTAGCAGCGAGGCATTCCCTGAGCGTTGTCGCTGCACCCATAGAGCCGGAACCGGTCAACGACATGATCGTTGGATTGCGGGCACGCATGGGCGTGCGTACGATCCTCCGGAGCAGGGCAGGCGCCGCAAAAGAGCTTATCCGCGTGTTCCGGGAGAACCGTATCCTGGGAATCCTGATCGACCAGGATACCGATGTGGAAGGCGCCTTCGTGGACTTCATGGGAAGACCCGCCTGGACGCCGACGGCGGCCGCTCAGATGGCCATCAAGTTCGGAGCACCTGTCCTGTTCGGGTATGTGCAGCGCGGCAGCGATAACCGGCATACGATAACCATCGAAGGCCCCCTGGAATTGATCAGGACCGGCAATGATGCAGAGGATATCAGGACCAATACCGCCATGTTCACGAAATTGATAGAGACCGCTATTCTCCAGAATCCGGAACAATGGGTCTGGATGCACCGTCGATGGAGAAGACAGCCATGAACGTACCGAATTTGCTCTCCATCAGCAGGATCCTCGCCGTACCGGTCTTCGTCGTGCTCATGCTGGAGCCGACGCCGTTGCGCGCCCTGCTTGCCGGCATCGTATTTTCCATCGCTTCGGCCACGGATTGGCTCGACGGCTATCTGGCCCGGAAATGGGGGCAGGTGACGAAGATCGGCAAATTGCTCGATCCGGTCGCGGACAAGATCCTGATGGCCTCTGCGCTGATCATGCTGGTGGACATAGCGAGGATACCTTCATGGATCGCCATCGTCATCGTCGGCCGGGAGTTCGCCATTACCGGCCTCCGCTCGATGGCCGCTGCGGAGGGGATCGTCATTCCGGCAGAGAACATGGGGAAGTATAAGGTCGGCGCCCAGATCACGGCGGTACTCTGTTTGGTCCTCGACTATCATCTGGGGACGGATTGGATAAGCGATGTCGGCAGACTTGCGCTCTGGATCGCCATGGTCCTTGCCGTCTATTCGGGTATACAGTACATCGTAAACTATTGGAAAAAAGCGGGGTAGCTATGGACAACTTCCCTGCCGCGGCATTCCTTATCGTCTCCTATTTGGTTGGATCCATTCCGTTCGGCCTCTTTTTCGGGAAGAGCATGGGCGGTGTGGATGTTCGCACCGTGGGGAGCGGGAATATCGGCGCTACGAATGTCCTGCGCGGTGCCGGAAAGACGGCAGCGCTCTTGACGCTCCTGGCCGACGCTCTCAAGGGACTCATTCCCGTTCTGCTCGCAGCCCGGATATTTTCCGATGATACGGTCACTGCGTTGTGCGGGATCGCCGCCATCGCCGGACACAATTTCCCCGTGTATCTCCGGTTCAAGGGGGGCAAGGGGGTGGCCACCAGCTTTGGTGTGGTGCTTGCCGTGGCGCCATGGACCGGTCTCGTCTGCCTGCTCACCTGGGCCGCTGCCGCGGCGGTCTGGCGGTATTCATCGCTATCTGCCCTTATAGCATTTGCGATCTATCCCTTGATCACCTTTGCCTTCCACGGGGATTCCCGGTCCCTGAGCATGCTGTCCCTTTTTATTTTTGGTCTGATGTACTACCGGCATCGTGACAATATCAAGCGGTTGCTTGCAGGGACCGAACCGAAGATCGGACAAAAAAGCAATCCCTGAGGATGGGCGCATCCTGTTAATGACGGCGCGGATCGGAGGATATGCCTGATCGTACATCCGCCCCCGGGCAGGGCCATGTTCGTGTTGTGCTCATCCGGGTGATATATCCGCTGACCGTGTCTTCGCTACGCGCTCACCCATACGCCGATGAGCGGTGAGAAAACAATGTTGTCCGCCCGTACGTTATTGACAAAGAATGCCCGTGCTGATATTATCTGAATACGCGTTTCGATCAGCCTTTCCGCACGAGGAGTGCGATGTCCAACATCATAACCCTTACAACTGATTACGGGACCCGGGATGCCTTCGTGGCGAGCATGAAGGGGATCATCCTCAAGACAAATCCCCAGGCGCAGATATTCGACATTACCCATGAGATAGCACCCCAGGATATCTGGGAGGCGGCGTATACCTTGAAAAGCGCCTACGCCCAGTTCCCCAAGGGAACGATACATCTCGCGGTCGTCGACCCCGGCGTCGGGAGCGGACGCAGGCCGATCATCGTTGTCACGGAGGGCTACTACTTCGTCGGTCCGGACAACGGGATATTCAGCCTGATCTATCGAGATTCGGAACGGGTCAGGGTCCATCATATCACCGCGGGTCACTATTTCATCGCCAACCCGGGTCCCACGTTCCATGGACGGGACATCTTCGCTCCCGTTGCGGCCTCGCTTACCAAAGGCGTTCCTTCAGGGAATTTTGGGGACGAGATAACGGATTTCGTAAAGCTGAACGTTCCGGTCCCCAAACGGAGCGAGAACAGCATTGACGGACATGTGGTACATGCCGACCGGTTTGGGAATGTGATCACGAACATCAACTACAAGGACCTCCAGTCCCTCATCCCCGAGGGAGCCCAGATGGGGCAGGTCGCGGTCACTGTGATGGGAAAAGAGATCAAGGGCCTGCGAAAGTTCTACGCCGAGGCGGCGCCGGGTGAACCGGCAGCGATCATCAACAGCTCGGGCAACCTTGAGATATTCCTGTTCCGCCAGAACGCCCGCACGACCCTTGCCATCAAGCGCGGCGAGGTCGTGCGGCTGACGCTCCATCCTGCTGCCTGATATTCCCGCAATCAGGCAAGTTCTGTGTTGTCTCCGACCCCTCCGGGTATTATAATGCCCCCCATGAAGTCATTCCATATCATAACCTTCGGCTGCCAAATGAACGAGCACGATTCAGAGCGCATGTCGGGCATCCTTCAGTCGCAGGGTCTCGTTCCTGCTGCCACGGTAGATGACGCAGAGATGGTGATCTTGAACACCTGCAGCATACGTGAAAAGGCGGAGCAGAAGTTCTACAGCGAACTGGGCAGGCTCGCACATCTCAAGGGACGGGACGGAAAGCGCATCACGATCGCGGTTGCCGGGTGCATTGCGCAGCAAGAAGGGAAAAAGCTTCTTTCCCGCACGCCATCCGTCGACCTGGTGATCGGGCCCTCTGACATCGCTCGCCTGTCCGATATGGTCGCACAGCAAAAGGACGGCGGCAGGCCGGTCGTCGAGACCGGCGGAGACCCGGAGTACCATCACAAACCGGTCCCCGTTGCGCGGACCGACGGCCTGAAGGCCTGGGTGTCCATCATGTACGGATGCGACAACTTCTGCACATACTGCGTTGTGCCCTATCTCCGGGGCAGGGAACGCTCCCGGCTGCCCAGGGACATCGTAGCCGAGATACAGGGCCTGGCAGACCGCGGATACCGGGAGATCACGTTCCTCGGTCAGAACGTTAATTCATATGGAAAGGGTCTCGAAAGCGCCTGTTCATTCCCGGCACTTCTTCGTCTGGCGCAGGAGGTCGACGGCATCGAACGGATCCGTTTCGTGACCTCCCATCCCCGCGACCTCTCGGAAGGGCTTATCAGCGCCATCCGCGATCTTCCCAAGGTCTGTGAATCGATCCATCTCCCCGTCCAGAGCGGATCCGACCGTGTTCTTGCCTCCATGAACCGGCGGTACACGTCGGACGAGTATCGTGATAAGGTGCAGAGGCTGAGGAACGTTGTTCCTTCCGTGTCCCTTACGACGGATATCATCGTCGGCTTCCCGGGCGAGGGAGATGAGGACTTTGCTATGACCCTCCAGATCCTTCAGGACGTGCAGTTCGATACGATCTTCGCTTTCAAGTACTCAAAACGGCCCAATACAAGAGCGCTGGACCTCCCGAAACATGTCCCGGAAAAGGTCAAGGAAGAACGTCTCGAGCAGGTCTTTTCTCTCCAGAAGGACATTACCCTCCTGAAGAACCGCCGGCATGTCGGCACTCTTCAGGAAGTGCTGGTAGAAGGGGAAAGCAGGAAAGGCGGCACCCTTACCGGCCGAACACGGGGAAACATGGCAGTGAATTTCGCGGGGACCCGTCATCTGAAGGGCTCGCTCGTGAAGGTCCGGATCACCGCGGCAGGCCCCAACTCACTTTCCGGAGAGCTATGCGAATAGCGTTCACTACGTTGGGCTGCAAGATCAACCAGTATGAGACCGACACCATGCGGAAGGCCGCGGCTTTGGAGGGGAATGACATTGTTCCTTTTGAGAGCGAAGCGGACGTGTATATAATCAACACGTGCTCCGTCACCGCAAAGAGCGACTACCAGTGCCGGCAGACGATCCGGGCGGCGGTCCACCGCAGGGAAGGGGCGAAGATCATCGTGACCGGCTGTTATGCGGAAACGCGGCCCCAGGAGGTCAGGAGCATACCGGGCGTTTCGCTGGTCCTGGGGAACGGCGAAAAAGCGAACATCGCCCGCTATGTATCCGATCCGGGGCATGTCGAAATGGCCCGTACCTCAGGCGATCACGAT
This sequence comes from Nitrospiria bacterium, assembly GCA_919902495.1. Classification (GTDB taxonomy): domain Bacteria; phylum Nitrospirota; class UBA9217; order UBA9217; family UBA9217; genus JAAXXJ01. Next base: position 30,729 of record CAKKRC010000043.1, on the reverse strand, counting down.
TCTCCGAGAGCGCGGACCCGGGGAGTTCTCAAGATACAGGACGGATGTGACAGCAGGTGCTCCTACTGCATTGTTCCACTGGCGCGCGGCGGATCGCGGAGCGTGCCGCGGGATGAGGTCGTAGAACAGTTCGTCCAGGCGGTTGATGCGGGTTGTCCCGAGGTCGTGCTGAGCGGGATCCATATTGGGCGATATGGCAGCGACCTTGAGCCACGGATTTCATTAACAGGTCTCGTAACGGACCTGCTTGCCAGAAGGAAACATGCGCGTATCCGTCTAAGTTCCATTGAGCCCCATGAGATCACGAATGAAATGATCGATCTGACCGGCCGGGGGTTATGTCGGCATTTCCATGTTCCCCTCCAAAGCGGTGATGATGCGGTCTTACGTTCCATGAATCGCCAATATACGGCAGCATTCTATCGGAAACTGGTTGAGACCATTGCCCACAAGGTCCCCGGTGTGGCGATCGGTGCTGATGTGATGGTTGGTTTTCCCGGGGAGGACGAGAATTCCTTCCTCAATACGTTCAAGATGATCCAGGAACTGCCTCTTACGCATCTACATGTCTTCAGTTATTCTCCCCGGCCTGGGACAGCTGCAGCAATGATGAAGGGGCAGGTACCCAATTCGATAAAAAAGACGAGAAACGAGGAGCTGAGGGACCTTGGGCTCAAGAAAAACCTTGAATTCAGGAAAAGGTTCAAAGGAAGCGTCCTTAATGTTGTGCTTGAAGAGTCATCACGGGCTATCGAAGGGGAAGGTTCAGGTTTGACCGATAACTATATTCGCGTGACCGTTTCAGGGGTGAAAAGAGGCGATTTCAGGAGGGAAGTCCACGTTGTGATCAATGAAGTTCGAGAGAGCGAGGTATTAGGCAGTGCAGTGGTAAGCAATTGATATATTAGTGTTAATAGTGCCTAATTAATATGCAAATTGCACTTCATGTGCTCTTAAAGCATCGATAAAAATGGTTTCCACAGGATTACCAACAACTTGTTCACACTTACTGTGTAAAGGGTCCATAACCTCCGGCTTTGTCATATCTAATTCTTCTTTTGCTGTGTGCACGTGTGTTGTCAATGATTCATAGAGGCGAAGGTCAGGGAGCCGTTATCAGAAATCCCTGCCAGATGATGTAAAGTTACAATTATTTTTCTTTCGTCAGAATGTTGTATCGAGTATCCCTCTGCGCGGCAATGTAGCCGGCATCCTGAATGATATTCACGATCTCCTGCCGGGTCATCCTGAAGCTTATCCCTGCCGCAGCAACAACATTTTCCTCGATCATGGTACTTCCGAAGTCATTTGCTCCGAACTCAAGGGCAACCTGGGCTATCTTGGCGCCCTGCGTCACCCAGGAGGCCTGGATGTTCGCGAAATTGTCGAGCATGATCCGGGAGAGGGCCAAAACCTTCAAATATTCCACTGCCGTCGCTGAGCGTCCTCCCAGTTCGGTGTTTCCCGGCTGATAGGTCCAGGGGATGAATGCCGTAAACCCTCTTGTCTCATCCTGAAGGTCCCGAAGCCTCACCAGGTGCTGGACGATATCCTCCCTGGTCTCGAGGCTGCCGAACATCATGGTGGCCGTTGTGGGCATCGCCAGACGGTGAGCCTCCTTCATGACCTCCATCCAGTCGCGCCAGCGGATCTTATTGGGGCTGACCTGTTCGCGGACACGGTCAACGAGGATCTCCGCACCCCCTCCGGGAATGGAGTCCAGGCCTGAGGCCTTGAGGCGCTTTAACGCGTCGGCGATGCTGATCTTTGCCTTACGGGCAACATAGGTTATCTCGGACGGTGAAAGGGAATGGACCTGGATCGAGAAACGTGACTTGATGGAGGAGAAGAGTTCCTCGAAGTAATCGATGCCGAGGTCAGGGTGGACGCCGCCCTGCATGAGGATCTGGGTGCCGCCCAGGGCGATGGTCTCCTCGATCTTCCGATATATTTCCTCATTCGAGAGGACATAGGCTTCGGGGCTGTCCGCCTCCCGGTAGAACGCGCAGAACTTGCATTTGTTCACGCAGATATTCGTGTAGTTGATGTTCCGGTCCACGATGAAGGTCACGATCCGTTCTGGATGCAGCCGCTTCCTGACCGATCCGGCAAGCTCACCCATGGTCAACAGGTCAGCTTCACGAAGGAGGGTGAGGCCTTCCTCCGGGCTGATCCTGCCGCCGCCCTCGATCGTTCGCTCGATCGTTCCTATTTCCATACCCGCACCGTGTTATAGACCGTGTCGCGTTCGACCGGCGTTCTTCCCGCCTGCTTGATCAGGTCCACGAGATCATCGCGGGTCATGCTCCCGTCCGTTGTCCCGCCCGCCATCTTCGTGATCCGTTCCTCGACGACCGTACCGTCGATGTCATCGACGCCGAAACTGAGCGATACCTGCGTGATCTTCTCACCCAGCATGACCCAGTAGGCCTTGATGTGGTCGAAATTGTCGAGCAGGAGACGGGAGACCGCCAGGGTCTTGAGATCGTCAAATCCGGTCGTGTAGGCGGACTTCGTGATCTCCGTGTTCTGGGCGTGGAAGCTCAGCGGGATGAAAGCCTGGAAGCCGCCGGTCCTGTCCTGGAGTTCGCGGAGCCTCAGGAGATGGTCCACCCGGTCCTCGACCGTCTCGATATGGCCATAGAGCATGGTTGCGTTGGACTTAAGGCCGATGCCGTGGGCCGTCTCCATCACCTCGAGCCACCGGTCGCCGCTGATCTTCTCGGCGCACAGCGTGTTGCGGACGCCGGGATTGAAGATCTCGGCGCCGCCGCCGGGCAATGAGCCTAGACCGGCCTCGCGGAGCGAGATCAGCGTTTCCTTCACGCCGAGGCCGGCGAGCTTCGCGAGATAATCGATCTCAACGGCGGTGAACGCCTTGATATGCAGATGAGGTGTCTCGCGCTTCAGCGTCCTGAGCATGTCGAGGTACCACGTGAAGGGAAGGTCGGGATGCAATCCTGACACGATATGGAGTTCCCTGACGCCCTTTTCGGCGCTCCGGGCCCTGCTCAAAATGTCCGCGATGGACATCTCGTAAGCGCCGGATTCGCCCTTGCTCCTGCTGAACGCGCAGAACTTGCAGCGGTTGACACAGATGTTCGTGGGATTGATGTGCATGTTCTGGACGAAATACACGCGGTCGCCGCTCTTCCGCTGCGCAGCGTGGGAGGCCATGCGCCCGAGTGTAAGAAGATCGAAGGAACGGAAAAGGGAAATGCCGTCTTCGCGGAATAGCCTCTGGCTGGAAAACACTTTTTCTTTGATAGTATCGAGTGAGATCATTATTTTTCAATGCGATTGTGCTTACGTCGGACGAAATGCAGTGCTATTGTTTCTCCATCAGGATTCCGGTCGCAGGATCGTATTCGAACTTGTCGCTCTTCAGGATGATCCCGTTGAATCCCGAGAGCTCGTTCAGGTCCGCAGGATACCTGCCGTTGGCAGAGTGGAATTCCTGGATGGATTTCCGGACCTCCAGGATGTTCACCTTACTGTCAAGCTTCTGGGCGCTCTTGTATGATTGCGTCATCGTGTTGCCGTACTGCTGGACAGGGTTTTTGTCGTCGGAACAGGATGAAATCACTAGCAAGGAAACCACCAGCATGGTAAATTCTGCATGGATCAGTTTCATGGGGTCTCCATAAAGGTATGGCGGGGAAAAAAGATGGATTTAAAGTCTTCACAGGTTGTTGAAAAAGGCTTGTTGTAACGTCAAAGCGCACACTGAAGGGTACGGCTACCAATTATAAAATCAATGCGTTACGGTTTGGTAGCCGCAGGCTTTAACCTGCGTAATTAGTTATTCAACAGTCTGTTCATGTCTGTCTCTCCACCGAACACAACATGACCGTTAACCATGCTCATAGTACAAGTTTTCGTTTCCCTGAGCAAGTCGGAATACAGGTCCCCCGTGTTTTTCCTCGGCAGGGATATGGCGATGAGGTCAGCCTTTTTCCCGGGCTCAAGACTGCCGATCTCCCGGCCCATACCGAGGGCCCCGGCGCCGCCCAGCGTGGCTATATGGAAGATGTCCTGCGGGGTTACGCCGGAACGCCGGTGGACCTGATACGCATACCGCATCTCATCCCAGAGATTGAGTGAGGGAACACTGGCCAGGCTGTCGGTGCCGAGCCCCACGGAAATGCGCGCATCCAGGAGTTTCCTTAGCTGCATGGTACCGACGCCGATCTCATGGTTGCTCCGCGGGCAATGCGCGACCCCTGATCCCGATCTTTTCATGATGCCGATATCCGCGTTGTCGACATGCACAGCATGTACTGCCAGAAAAGAGGGCCCAAGTACTCCGAGGCGATGAAGGTACGCGAATGAAGAACGGGCTACCGGTGCACCACTCAGGTCCCATCCTGCAGCGGCGTACAGAAGCTCCAAAGTGTTCTTCTTTCTCTGAAGCAGAAGCGTCTCTTCGCGTGTTTCCGCAACGTGCATACAGAGGCGGAGATGTCTTCTGGATGAGATATGATGGATCGTTCGCAGGGCGGGTCCCGAGACCGTGTGAGGTGAGTGGGGAGAGATCCCGTAGTTCACGAGCCGGTAAACTGGACCACGGCCCGGAAAGATCAGGCGGCTGACGTCCTCCCCCATGAAGATGATCTCGTGATACACGACCGATCGCAAACCGCTCTTCCTGAGCACAAGAGGACTGACCCCATGAGTGCTTATCTCCGCGACGGTGGTCGTGCCTGATCGGATGAGCGCTTCGATGTTCCTCTGCGACGCGGCAGCATAGTCACGCCGGGTAAGGTGTTTTTTCGATGCGAGGAGGTTGAATACCCAATCAGTGTAGTTTTGTGCACGTATATCGTCAAGCAGGAGGGGTAATTCGAGATGGGTATGGACATTGACAAGGCCCGGCATGATGACCGCCTGTGCCAGGCGGATGATACGATGGCCTGGATATTTCCTCATCATTGCGCATGCCGTGCCGACAGCATGGATCCGTCCATGGTTTATGACGACGGCACCGGCAACAAGGGGAGCATGGTCCAGCCTTGTAATGAGCCTATCAGCGTGGATGATCATCGTTTGCACACAGTACCATGACATCCGATGGCTGTCAACCATGGCCGTGAGTGACAAATAATGTCACTTTGGATGACAGGATATGTGCGGAAGGGCAGATAGTAGCATGCTAACTATATGATATTAATACCATATCTACTGGCATACAAGATGCAGTAAAGAATAGCATAGAACATACATAGAGCTTAAGGTCCGAGAGGAGGTGAAGTATCCCATAAAGGCCTTAAGCAACTTAAAGACAGCGAAGCATCATGAAACTCAATCTCTAAATCGTTATGGGAGGTACTACAAATGAAAATGAATAAAAAAGGTTTTACGCTTATCGAACTCCTCATCGTGGTGGCAATCATCGCCATTCTGGCCGCCATCGCCATCCCGCAGTTCAGCTCCTATCGTATACGTGGTTATAACTCGGCCGCGACCGCTGACCTTCGGAACGCCCGTACGGCGGAAGAGGCCTTCTTCTCCGACTGGCAGGTATATGCGTCGAGCATTCTTGCTACAGGTGGACCAGGTGCAGGCGCTGTGCTTACGAATACCACACCAGTCCCGCAGGTTACTGTCGGACAGTTTGCCATTGTTGCATTAACTTCACCGAGCGCTGCAACCACATTCAACACGGGTGTTTCTCAGAACGTGGGCCTTGTGCTGACTACCTCCGCCAACGGCGGCAGTTTCACCGGTGGAGCCAAGAACGCTGCTGGTGACAGATGTTTTGGAATGGATTCAGATTTTACTCCTATCTATTGGGTTAATGGTCCTGTTGGTTCTCCAATGCTTACTGGTGGTATACCGCTCGCCTTAGCCAGTGCGACGGTATCGGAAGTAGCAGGTGCTACTGGCGCTGCCCCCTGTAACGGTCCTGCACCAGCGACTACCGTTTGGGCCGCTCTCTAACCTTCAGCAACGTTATCTATAGTAATACTACAGGCCGGGTAATCCCCGGCCTTTTTCTTGACACTCTCATTTGCAACAGATATACTTAACGCGTTTCATAATTCTGCAGGACCTTATACATTCGATAATTCTGAAACCACGATCCCCCATTAACGTATGATCACTATCAACGGCATATCAAAAGAATTCAAAGAAGGAATTACCGGCAAGTGCGTCAAGGCCCTTGAGAACCTTGAACTTGAGATCAAGCAGGGTGAAGTGTTCGGATTTCTCGGGCCGAACGGCGCCGGGAAGTCAACGGCCATCAAGATCCTCATGAACCTCATCTTTCCCAACAGCGGGAAAGCGGAAATAGGTGGCAAAGACGTTCGGGACCCGGAGGCACGAAGGATCGTCGGCTATCTTCCTGAGAATCCTTATTTTTACGACTATCTGACGACCGACGAACTGCTGTGGTTCGGAGGACGGACAGCGGGAATGGACTCGAACAGCATCCGTGAGCGATCAGATCTTCTCGTACAACAGGTCAATTTGCAGAACGCCAGGAAACGACCGCTCAGGACCTATTCAAAAGGAATGGTCCAACGGGCAGGATTGGCCATGGCGCTGATCCATGACCCGGACGTTGTCATTCTGGACGAACCCATGAGCGGGCTTGATCCGATCGGCCGCAAGATGGTCGGCGATCTGCTTATCGAACTGAAGGGGCAGGGGAAGACGGTGTTCTTCTCTTCTCATATCTTGAACGACATAGAGCGGTTCAGCGACCGGGCAGGGATCATTATCGGCGGCAAGCTGAAGCGCGTCGATACGCTGCAGAACCTGCTTTCCGGAGGGAAGAACCTCGAGGATGTGTTCATGAGCGAAGTTGCATTGGCGGAAGGAGGGACCGCAGGATGACAACATTCTGGCCGATCGCGCTCATCACCTTCAAAGAAGGCATCAGGAACAGGGCCATTTACGGGATCACGCTCGTTGCATTGATGCTGTTCGGAGCAACAGCCCTGGTCGCAACCATGGTCCCCCGCGAGGTGGGGAAAGTTGCCGTTGATATGGCGCTTTCCACGATCTCATTCGCCGGCCTGCTCATCGTCCTTTTCGTGGGGATCAACCTCATGGCAAAGGACCTGGACAAGCGAACGATCTACACCGTTCTGTCGCGACCCATATCCCGGTCCCAGTATATCATTGGAAAATTCCTTGGAATGATCCTGCTCATCACGGTGACGATGTCGATATTAAGCTTGCTGGCGATCACCGCGATCGTTATGCTCAAGAACATACACGCAGGCTATTTCACGCGGTTTTCCTGGCAGACCATCATCCTTGCGGATGGTTTGACCGTGCTCATGCTCATCGTGCTCTCGGCGATCAGTTTTCTTTTTGCCTCGTTTACTTCCTCGTCGTTCATTACGCTGGTCCTGACCATCATCACCTATATCATCGGCCAGTCGCTGAGCGGCGTCAAGTCACTGCTGGAAGCGCCGTCCTATGAGATCGGTTTCAGCGTGTCGCCGGTGACCGTCAAAGTGGTGACGGCGGCCTATTATCTCTTTCCCAATCTGTCCCTCTTCGATATCAAACTGCAGGCAGCCCACGCCCTTGCCGTATCTCCGTCCTTCATTCTGTGGACCGTCCTGTATGGTCTTGTCTACATAGTCATATCGATCACGCTGGCCGCGATCATCTTCCGGAAGAAGGAGTTTCCGTGATACGAAGGACCATCGCCATCGCAGCATTCCTGCTCATCCTCGCGTCCCTTCATGTGATCGCCCTTGGCAGATCGACGGAGGCACGGAAACAGCTTCCCCGGGGGGAAGGAAGCGCAATCGTCCTCCCGTCGGCTCTTTTGAAGATAGCAGCCCTTGAATTCAAGGGCCTTGTTTCCGATGTCTTGTTCCTTGATTCGATCGCTTTTTATGGCGGGACCTTGAACCGGGAGGAACGGCCGAGGTTGAAAGAGTGGGAGTGGCAATGGCTCGATAAAACACTGTCCGCCTCTGCGGACCTCGACCCGTACTTTCTTGACCCCTATCTGTTCGGGAACGCGGTCTTCACCTGGGAGGCCGGCATGATCCGGGAGGCGAACGACCTCCTGGCAAAGGGAAGCAGGCATCGCACGTGGGACTGGATGCTGCCGTTCTTTACGGGTTTTAACTATTTCTTTTTTCTGCAGGAGAACGAAAAAGCGGCTGAGTTCCTCATGGAGGCATCACGAAGACCGGATGCCGACCCCATGCTTGCCAGCATAGCATCGAAGCTTGCGTTCAAGGAAAAAAAGACCGAGACGTCGATCCAGTTCCTTGAGGAAATGCTGCAAAGAACGGATGATGACCTGTCAAAGCAGCGTTTCAGGAAAAGGATCGAGGCACTTCGCGGGATCCTGCTGTTGGAACAGGCGGTGGCGCACTACCAAAAGCGTTATCACGTCAAGCCGCATAGCTTTGAAGCATTAGTTGCAAAGGGGATTATTCAGAAAGTACCAGAAGACCCGTACGGAGGAACATTCTACCTCGATCCATCGGGCTCCGTAAAAAGCACTACCGAACGCGAGTTGATGCCTCACCGGAAGAAGTAACCGCTATTTACCCAGCCGCTTCTGTTCCTGCCTCATATCCAGCTGTTTCAACTGTTCGATGTTCTTGAGGAGACGTTCGTTCTCCTTCTTCGCATCGAGGACCACCTTGATGGCCTGGCGCCAGTTCTTGGCGTCTGCTGCACGCTCGTGTTGAGGATACTGATAGAGGAAATCTTCGAAGTGTGTCAGGGCCTGAGCATAGTCCTTTTGGGGGTTTTGCACGGAAACGAAGGCCGTTGCAATGTTGAAGATCGCGTTCGCCGCCCACTCCGAGTTTGGATATGCCTGGATGATCTTCTGGTATGCCGCTACGGCTTCCGGGTATTTGTATTCATTCAGCATTTTTTTCGCTTCAGCACTCATTACCCCCGGGGCCGTCAGATCATCCTGGCCACTGGGAAACAAACCGGCACAACCACCGGCAAGAAATGCAATGAACATGAGCATGGACAAATAACGCATCATACGTTTCTCCGCTTGTCGATGACAAAGACGCTCTTGGGAATTGTCTTGGCGTAGTCCTTGAGCTCGGCAGCGATCTCCGATGCCTCCAGTGGGCTGGATATGGCGCGGAGTTCATTCGTCACGATCGCGATGGATATCGTTATCAGGGGAAACTTCATCTCGACGCCCTGGCGCGACTTTCCCATGATATATCCATTTTTTTTGTCCGTTTCATCGTAGAAATCGGGGATGCGGCGATCGAATCGGGCGATGATCTCCTCACCGAGGACCCTCATACGGTCAGGCACCGTGATCACCACAAAGTCATCACCGCCGATATGGCCGATAAAGTCGTCGGGACTCCCTTTTACCTTCAGAGCGCTTTCGATGATCTGCGCCGTCTCTTTGAGCAGTTCGCTTCCCTGTGCGTATCCATACCGGTCATTGTAGGACTTGAAATTGTCCAGATCGAGCATGCAAAAAGCTAACGGTTGTCTCGTTTCCAGGCGTTTTTTCATGACATTCTCGATGGCGATCCCTCCTGGGAGGCGGGTAAGGGGACTTGCATCGAGATACATTTCCTCAAGTTTCCTCAGACGCTTGCCCATCTCAACGAATGCCGTCGCCAGCGCCCCGATCTCGTCATTGCTCTTGATCTGCGGATCGTAATCAAAGTTCCCCACGGCGATCTGCCCCGTGGCGACGCTCAGTTTCTTGATGGACGATGAAATATGGTAGGTCACTACCAGGCTGCCGATGACGCCAAGTATCACGCTCAGGATGGACAACAGGGAGGTCATCCAAAACGCTGATTTTCCAATGAAGCTGATCCGCTGCATTTTATCGTCGCGCGCCTTATTTGCCGAGGCCGACATCTGGAGGAGTATTTCCGTGATCTTTTCGGACTTTTTCTTGATTAGCCCGTTCGATATGCGGGACGCTCCCTCTCGATTGCCGGACCTCATCATTTTTACTTCCTTTGCAAAGAGATCATTATACTCTTGATACAGAACGATGATCTGCGCAAGCGCGAGATGGCGGTTATCCGGCAGTTTCTGCAAAACATCCATCCCTTGCTGGAACTCTTCGCCGCGCTTATAGAAGAGGGTGCGCATATCCGGACTGTTCAGGATGATGTACCGTTTTTCGTAGTTGTCCTGGCCTATGATCGCTTCGCGCATCTTCTCCGCCGTAGCCTGGACGGGGACATCGACCGTCACGATCCTGCTATTGAGGCTGTTGAGGCGCTGGAGACTTACCAGCGCGTAGATGATCACCACCATTGTCAGCAGCACCAGGATCATATAGCCGAGCAGCATTTTGCTCGCAATGTCCAGCCTGGCAAAAAGCTCCTTCGGGATAAGTTTTTCGAGGAGTGCTGACGGGATGAAATCGGTAAGCCTGGAGATTCTAAAGTTCACGGGTAAAGAGTAACAAATATTCGAGTTCTTGTCAAATAAATCTTATTATTCAGGGGCTTCATCCTGGATCGTTATTTCCTCCTCGGCGGGCAACGTTTCTTCGCAGAATCTGCGCGGTTCGGTCCCGGGGAGGAATGCCTCGCGGAGCGATAGTTTGCAGTGCTCGGTGCTCAAGAGGCCTGTACGGGGATCGACGTTCTTAAAAAGGATGCCGTTCGGTATGCTAAAGTCCGTGGGTTCCTGGTTCTGATGGGCTTGCTTCATAAAATCGAGCCAGACAGGCAGTGCGGCACGGGAGCCCGTTGCTTTGGGGCCCAGACTTCGCTGGTCATCAAAACCTACCCATACACCCGCGACGAGGGATGGTGTATAACCGATGAACCAGGCGTCCCGATAGTCGTTCGTCGTCCCGGTCTTGCCGGCAACCGGCCTGCCGAGCTCCCGCGCTTTCCAGCCGGTACCACGCTCAATGACTCCTTTGAGCATATTGGTGACGATATAGGCGGTTTCCGGCTTCATCGCCTGTACGGGCAGTGGATAACTGCTTGAGAGCACCCGTCCGCTGCTGTCGGTGATCGAGAGGATGGCGACCGGGTCGAGCCTGACGCCGCCGTTCGCGAACACGGAATACGCCGAGGTGAGCTCCAGGAGCGTAACGTCAGAACTTCCCAGCGCAAGCGGAAAGACGGCCTTCAGCGGGCTTTTTATGCCCAGCGCGCGGGCATAACGGATGGTCTCTTCGATCCCGATCTTGGAGATCAGACGGACCGTGGGAATATTGAGGGATTGCGCCAGTGCCTTGCGAAGTGTCACGTCGCCCTGATACGTTCGCGTGAAGTTTTCCGGGGTCCAGGTCTTCTTCGGATCGATCTTGATGCTCAGTGGGGTGTCGCTCAGGATGTCTGTCGCGCTGAATCCACGCTCGACCGCCGTGGCATACACAATGGGCTTAAAAGCAGATCCCGGCTGGCGCAGTGCCTGCCATGCCCGGTTGAACTGGCTCTTGCTGAAATCGCGTCCTCCCACCATGGCGAGGATATGGCTCGTGGCGGGGTCCAGGACAATTATGGCCGCCTGGAGCGGCTGCAGGTGTCTGTGCCTCCGGTCCAGCTTTGGTTCTAGCTTGGCCAAACCGGTGATCAGGGCCAGTTCAGCGTGACCTTGGAGAGTAGTATTGATGCTGGTGTAGATGTTCAGTCCTCCGGAATAGAGGATGCTGGAACCGAAACGCTCCTCGACCTTCTGGCGGATATACTCGACGAAGTAAGGTGCGGGCGAGGGCCCCTTGTGCTGGACGGTCTGCTGGACGGGAAGGGGAACGCGGGACGCTTCCCTGGCCTGATCTCCCGTGATGGTCCCCGTTGCGACCAGACGATTGAGAACATGCGCCCGCCTGCTGAAAGCGCTTTCGCGCGATTTGAAGGGCGAATAATACTTGGGAGCGCGAGGTATGCCCGCGAGGAGCGCGCATTCGGCCAGGGACAGCTCCTTTGCCTGCTTGCCGAAGTAGGTTTGCGCAGCGGCCTCCACGCCGTATGCCCCGCTGCCGAAATAGATCTGGTTCAGGTAGAGGGTCATGATCTCCTGTTTGGTGTACCGCTGCTCGATCTTGAGCGCAAGTGCCATTTCCTTGATCTTCCGCAGATAACTTCGTTCGGGAGTGAGGAAAAGGACTTTCGCGAGCTGCTGGGTCAGCGTACTGCCGCCCTCCAAAATCCTGCGAGCGCGGACGTTCCTGTACAGGGCACGTGCAATACCGCGGTAGTCAAGGCCGCGATGGGAATAGAACCGGGTGTCTTCGGTCGCGACCAGCGCCTTGATCAGCGCTTCGGGGACGTCGGTGAGGACCACGGGCGTGCGGTTCTCAACAAAGAATTCAGCAAGAAGCTGATTTGTGTCCGAGTAGACGCGGCTGGTGATGCTCGGTTTATAGCTTTCGAGCGCCTGAACCTCGGGAAGGTCCCAGGCCGAATAAAGAATGAACCCTACAGAGCTGCCGATCAGGACCGTCGCGAGGAGGAGTGCCGCATATATTATGATCGTCCTGCCTGTCATGCGGTCCATTATACAATGTTGATGCATGAAAAGCAAAATGGTGAACATGCGGTAGTGCTCAAGATGCAGGATCGCACAAGAGATGCCTTGAGATTTGTCGGAGTAGATGCTATTATTAACTCACGCGCGAACACAAACAATTTCATAAAGCGAGAAACAGGAGGGTCATATGCCGTACAATGCCAAGGACTACAGTTCATTGATCGGTCTGAAAGGATTCAGCGATACGCTCCTCAAGAACCATTTCACCTTGTATCAGGGGTACGTAACGAACACGAACAAGGTGGCGGATACGCTGGCGCAAATGCTGAAAGATGTGAAAACGGGAACCCCTGAGTTCGCGGAGCTGAAACGTCGCTTTGGTTGGGAGTTCAACGGGATGAGGCTTCACGAACTTTATTTTGAGAACCTCAAGGGTTCCGGCGGCATCGACAAGGCGGGAAAGCTGGCGGGAAAGATGGAGAAGGACTTTGGAGGGGTGGAACTCTGGGAAAAGGATTTCAAGGCCTGCGGCACGATGCGGGGCATCGGATGGGTGGTGCTGTATCATGATGCCGTGGGGGACCGCCTTTTCAATTCGTGGATCAATGAACATGACGTGGCACACCTTGCAGGGTGTTCGCCGATCCTTATCATGGATGTTTTCGAACATGCCTATTTCACCGATTATCAGTTGAAACGGGCCGATTATATCGAGGCTTTCTTCGCAAATATCAACTGGCAGGTCGCGGCATCCAGACTTACGTGATGCGGAAAGGCCTGATCATAGTCTATACCGGGGACGGGAAAGGGAAAACGAGCGCTGCTCTGGGGCTCGCCCTGCGTGCCAGCGGACATGCTTTGTACGTGTCCATGGTGCAGTTCGTAAAAAGCCCCACGGACAGCGGTGAGGAGCGCGCCGCTGAGCGCCTGAAACCTGAGTTCGAACTGATAACGACGGGAAAGGGATTTGTGAACATCCCGGGGCATACGGTCCCGCTCCCGGAACATAAACAGGCGGCAGAGAACGCTTTTATCCTGGCGCAGCAACGGGTCCTCTCCGGATACTGGGATGTGGTCATTCTTGACGAAATCAACGTCGCCGTCAAGCTGGGGCTCCTTGATATCACCAGGGTCCTTGATCTGCTCAGAAAAAAACCGAAGAACCTGCATGTGGTCCTGACCGGCCGCGATGCGCATGATGAACTGATCGCGATGGCCGATCTAGTCACGGAGATGCGGCTGGTTAAACACCCTTATGATGAAGACGGCATTCCCGCCCAGAAAGGCATAGATTTCTGATCGCATTGACCTCACGAAATCCTGTCAGGAGGCTCATGTTTTCCAGGCAGCGGTATCCCGTTGATTACCTTGACAATATCGATTGTCTCGGGTATATTCGATTCTCTACCTCAGCACGTCGTTGTCATCAGGTGATGATCTACTTGGTCGGAACGGCATCAAAGTGAAAAGTACCTTGACTTATCCAGGCTCCTATGGAATTCTGAACAGGTGAACATCTTCAATCATTGATGAGGGAGGTGAAACCTCTACTATCGAGATCGTACACAATGAAATATGAAAGTACTGATATCTAATCTAAATATCCGTTATTCTCAAAGGAGGTATAACATGCGCAGTGGAAGAAGAGTTCTAGTGGTTCTATCAGTAGTAGCCCTCCTGGCATTTATGGGCGGCAGTGCGTTCGCCCAGCTCGTGGGCACGATAAAGGACGTGGAAACATCCGTCGGATCGTCAGGCAAGGTCGACTGGACCACGGGAGTGATCACCGCGGTCGGCATCGGTGCTCCGCCTGCGCAGCCGGCGAACGCGGCGCAGGCACGGGCCATGGCAGAGCGTGCAGCGCAGGTCGTGGCCTATCGGAACCTGCTCGAAGCGGTGAAAGGCGTTCGTCTTGATTCAACGACGACCGTCGAGAATTTCATGGTCACGAGCGATGTCATCCGCACGCAGGTCAGCGGATTCGTACAGGGCGCCATGGTCATGGACAAGAAATACATGTCCGACGGGTCCGTGGAGGTCACCGTCGGCATGAAACTGACCGGTGCGCTTGCTGATTCGCTCCTTCCCAAGACCCCGCCGGCGCAGCCCACGGGTATCGTTACGACGCCGGGCGTTGCCGGACAGACATTCACCGGTCTCATCGTTGACGCACGCGGTCTTGGCATCAGACCGGCAATGGCCCCGAAGGTCCTGAACGAAGATGGCAAGGAAGTCTACGGTTCGGCCTGGATCAACAGGGAGTGGGCTGTCCGCGAGGGCATGGCGGGCTATCTGAAGGACCCGTTGCAGGCGCAGCAGAACCCCCGTGTGACCGATAAGCCGCTCCTGGTGAAGGCCATCAAGGCCTCGGGCGACGCACGTGTGGACGTAGTGATCTCCAACGCCGACGCTTCAATGATCCACGGCGCCACGCAGAACCTGAGCTTCCTGGAAAAGTGCAAGGTCATTATTCTCGTGGATTAGCGCATCAGATTCGGATCGTCTCCCGGCCTGCAGGCGGGAAGACCGGCAACACGGTTGCCGGTATACATTATGAATGGATCGGAGGTTAGGAATGGTTACCAACATGAAGCGTCTCACGGTGCTGATGCTCGTGATCGTTGCGCTGGTCGCTATGGGATGCGGACCCAAGGCTGCGCCTTCGACGTCGGTGCTGGACACCCCAGAGTACCATTATCAGCAGGGGTTGAAATACCTCGACAAGAACCAGATCGATGATGCGATGAAGTCTTTTGACCGGGCCGTTGCGCTCGATCCTAAATCGCCGCTCGGCTTTATCGGCAGAGGACTTGCGTTCGGCAAGAAGGGCGAGTTCAAGCCGGCGTTCGACAACATGGAAAAGGGCAAGGACCTGGAAAACAAGGGGATCGAGGCACGGATCGGGATGATCCGGCTCCATAGCCTGCAGCGCGGCAAGAACTTCATAAAGGAATGCGAGAGCGAGTTCAAGACCGCCAATGAAAAAGAGCCGAGCAGCGCCCGGCTTCACTATTTCATGGGTATGGCGTATAAATCGGCACTGGATTTCGACAAGGCTGCGAGCATGTTCCGCGTGGTCCTTGATCTGAACAAGGACTTTACGGGTGAGGCCAACGCAGAATGGGCCGTGATCCAGAAGATCCAGCGCGCTGCGCCGGGCACCGAGATCGGCAAGAAGATCGCCCTTATCGACAAGATCGACCGGGCGGATGTGTGCGCGCTCTTCGACCAGGAAATGAACCTGGAAAAGCTCTTCACCAAGCGAGGCACCAAGACCTACGATACGGGCTTCAAGGCGCCGACAGAGTCGTCGACCCGCTTCTCACCGGAGACGACCGTGAAGATGGATCCTGCAACAGATATCAAGGACCACTGGCTCAAGCCGAGCATCGAAACGATCCTGAAACTTCAGGTGCGCGGACTTGAGGCAGGCCCGAGCCACAAGTTCGATCCCGACAAGGACATCACCAAGGGCGAATTTGCCGTCATGCTCGAGGATATACTGATCAAGGTGTCGGGCGATGAGAAACTTGCCACCAAGTTCCTCGGCGCTACCTCGCCGTTCCCCGATATCCGGAACGACCAGTATTTCTTCAGTGCGGCCATGACCGTGACCACGAGAAATTTCCTTGAGGCGGACAAGGCGACGGGCGAGTTCAAGCCAGGCGATCCGGTGTCGGGCGCCGATGCACTGCTGTCCATCCGTGAGTTCAAGAACCAGCTGAAATTCTGATCCCATTCGACCAGTCCCGCCCCTGTAATGGGGCGGGACTTTTTCTTCCTATGCCTAAACTATATTATTCCCTTTTCATCATTCTTTTCATTCTTATCATTGCGCCAAGCTCCCAGGCCGGTCTTACGGTGCTTGAGGGCGAACACACGGTCACGTATGATATCGTAAATCCCCGCGGGGTCGCATTCATTCCGGATTACGCGAACGAGTCATTTGTCCAGAAGGTCATCAGCCAGGACGAGTTCAGCAAACGGGTCCAGGTAACATCCAAAATGGCCCCCATGAAGACACGTGTCCCGTATCCGGTTCCTACCGGCAAGGTAGCCGGGACGCTCCAGCAGTATCTTCTGCCCGAACGGGACCGGCAGTCCGGCGACCCATCTATCGTCAAACTTGCTCGTGAGCTGGTCCAAGGCAGCAGATATACCCACGAGGCGGCAAACGCTATTCTGACCTGGATCGCCGATAACCTGACCTTTGACTCCAGCATTACCGTTCCCTCCGATGCGTACTCCGCGCTCAAATACCGAAAGGCATACTGCGTCGGGTATTCCAACCTTGCCGTGGCCATGCTCAGGGCCGCGGGCATCCCGGCGCGGGTGGCGCATGGATATCTGCCTCCGGGATATGAATGGGGTTTCTCCAAGGATTACTGGGGTGTCAAGGTCAATGACGGCGGTTTTCACGCATATCTGGAGATCTATTATCCTGATACGGGCTGGGTCTTTACTGACGCGGAACATTCCCACCATTTTGTGGATCCCTTCCACATCATACTCCGCCTCGACGGGATAGAGATGCCCGGTGTGTACAAGGGAGGATACCTCGACGTCGATAAGGCCACCTTTTTCACGATCTTCCAGGAAGAGGACCGGACGGTCATGGTGGACGAACTCACGCTTCCCAAGCAGAAACGACTTGGCCGAAGGATGAACGAGCGGCAGTCCTCAGCGCTTGTTTCCGGCACCGTGAACGATGCATCGGGCAAACCGGTCGCGAAGGGTATCGCGGTCCTCTGGAAGGACGGGCGGGGGGCGCAACACCCGTTCAATGACGGGCGGTATACTATTGCGGTGTCCAATGCCGGGAAATACCGTATCGAGGTAAAGGGTTCCGGGTTTGCCAAGGCATCGTACGAGGTCCAGATCGAACAGGGCAAGGTCTATCGAAAGGACTTTACACTTGCTTCCGGCGGAGTGATCAAGGGCAAGGTCGTCGATGGCATGGGAAAGGTCATCCCGGAGGGGGATGTGTTCTACCGTGACGGAAATACCAGTTTTGGCGTACCTGTCGATCGGGATGGCACCTACCGGATCGAAGGCCTGACGCCGGGCCAATACAAGGTTTCGGTCATGGTCGGAGAAAAGAACGTGTCTCATCAAGTAGCGGTAGAGGCCGCTAAAGAGAGCGTGCAGGATTTTGTCGTTAAATAAGCGGCCAGATCTCTGTCCGTAATCATATTCCTGTCGTTATCTGGAAGGGAATGGAGTGAATAATGCGTAACCGCCTGTTGTTCTCCTTAACGCTGATGAGTCTGCTGCTGCCCGTGGCCATGATTCACGCGCAGACCGCTAATCCGTCCGATGCCCTCGAGAATGTGGGGCAGGGAACGATCAATTGGACGTCGGGTGTTGTGTACGCAACAGGCATCGGCGCTCCACCGCCAAGCGCGGTGAACCCGGCGCAGGCCCGAGCCATGGCCGTGCGTGCGGCCCAGGTGGTCGCCTACCGGAACCTGCTGGAGATCGTCAAGGGTGTGCGCGTAGACTCAGAGACGGTGGTCGAGAACTTCATGACCAGGAGCGATATTATCAAGACCCGTGTTGATGGTATCGTGAAAGGCGCCATGATCGTAAAGACCCAATATCTGTCCGATGGTTCCGTGGAGGTCTTGGTCTCCATGCCCATGAGAGGCGCCTTGCTTGACGCTGTCGTGCCTGAAAGCTTTGGCAGCGCAGCGCTCCCGCCTCCGCCGTTGCGTCCCGCGCCATCGGTCCCGGCGCCCCAGCGGCCTGCTCCCGTCCCCCAAGCACCGGAGAAGCGGCCTGAACCGACGCGGGTGGAACCGGCCAGGCCGGCTCCGCAGCAGCCGGAAAAAAAGCCGGAGCCGCCGAAGGTCGTGCAGCCCCAACAACCACAGCCCGAGAAGAAGCCGGAACCGGCCCAACAGACCCCCGTCATGGTGCCCGACCAGTCCACGACACAGTTCAAGGGCGGGAAGGCAACCGGCGTGGTGATCGACGGGAGAGGTCTCGGCTTGAAGCCTGCGCTGCTGCCGAAGATCATTGACCCCCAAGGCCAGGAGATCTACGTGGGACAGGTGGTGGCGAGGACCAACGCGGTCGAGCAGGGCGTGGCAGGATATGCCAAGGATGTTAACGCTGCCGCCAATAACTTCCGGGTCACCGATAATCCGGCGGTCATCAAGGGGGTCCGCGCCTCAGGTGCTGCGCGAACCGACATCATGCTCAGTCAACCCGATTCCCAGATGCTGCGAGATCTGGGCAAGAAGGGAGATTTTCTCCAGTATTGCAGGGTCATTATTGTTTATTGAGCGTTATTCGTGAATGATGTCGATCGGTGACGTCATTTACGGAAATACTTATCAAGGTCGTACAGGAGGTATTTGATGAGATCGAGCATGAGAAAAATCGGGTACATCGCCGTCGCGGCAATGTTGCTCATAGGAATTCCTGCAGCGTCCGTTCTTGCGGACGATTCCGCTGCCGTCGTGACCAGGCTCGACGGCAACGCCTCCGTTTTCACCAAGGGGGGAAAGACAGGGACACCAATCAGGAAGAATGACAAGCTCATTAAAGGGCAGGAAGTGAAAGTGGGGGAAAAATCGCGAATCGAGCTGAAGTACCCTGACGGGACGGTCATGCGGTTCGCAGAGCGGTCTACCATCAAGATCGACGACATTACCTACGATAGCAAGACACAGAGCAAAAAAGTGAAGGTCGACCTGGGAGGGGGGAAGCTCTGGGCGAATGTGAAGAAACTGGTCACTTCTGATTCCAAGGTCGAGGTGAAGACCGTGAATGCCGTAGCAGGTGTCAGAGGTACGGTATATCGTGTTAACGTCGAGGCGGACAACAGCGCCATGGTGAAGGTCTATGACGGAACGGTAGCAGTGGCGGGCGTTCCGAAAGAAGCGGCCAAACCTGCGGGACAGTTCACGGCCCCGGTGCCGGTCGCTGGTCCGACACCGGTCCCGCCGCCCTACCATGAGGTTTCGATGGAGGAGTGGACGGTGATCGTCAAATCGATGCAGCAGATCACCGTATCGCCCCAGGGCGTGGCATCCAAACCGCAGGATTTTACCCCTCAGCAGGACATGGATGATTGGGTGCAGTGGAACCAGGAACGGGATAAACAACTGAGCCTGTAACGCTGAAAGCTGGTTCACGCTGTTCTAAAGCCGTTCCGGCACCAGCCGGAACGGCTTTTTTTGTTCAGAATGGTCTTGACAACCGTTCGACCCGCATGGTATAAAACATTGCAATTGAAAATGGATATCAAAATCATGCAGCCATGAAGAACAAAGCGAACGAACAGCTGTCTGAATTCCTGGCAGGTCAGGGCCTGAAATCCACAAGACAGAGGAACAGGATACTGTCCGTATTTGTATCGGCAGGGCGGCACCTCAGCGCCGAAGAACTGACGCTTCTTGTCAAGAAGACCGATGCGGGCATCGGGTATGCCACGGTCTACCGGACGATGAAACTTCTTTCCGAGGCCGGGTTGGCCCATGAGCGGCGTTTTGAGGACGGCGTAACCCGTTTCGAATACAATGCCTCCGAGGGACACCACGACCATCTCATCTGCACCCGCTGCGGCCGGATCATCGAGTTCGAGAACGAACAGATAGAGGCGCTTCAGCAGAGCGTGGCGAAAAAAAACCGATTTCTCGTACAAAGTCACAAACTGGAGCTTTACGGCCTGTGCAGCAACTGCCGGGGTAAACGAAAATCGACCCCCGATGTCAGATAGCAGAAAACAAATGCTTTATTAGGGAGAGGATGTTTGATGCATGACCATGGTTCCAAAGACCGAGCGATTTATCCTGATTCCAGCCTGAACAAGGTGCTCCTCATCGGAAATCCGAATGTCGGTAAGAGCGCGCTCTTCGGTCTGCTCACGGGAAAATATGTGACTGTATCGAACTATCCAGGGACAACCGTGGAAGTGACGTACGGAAATGCCGTACTGAACAAGGTGCGTACGATCGTGATCGACACCCCGGGCGTGAACAGTCTTGTGCCCATGTCCGAAGACGAGAAAGTGACCCGGGATATACTCCTGTCGGACAGGGCCGGGGTCGTGGTGCAGGTCGCCGACACAAAGAACCTTCGACGCGGACTGCTGATCACCCTCCAGCTTGCCGAGATGAGGGTTCCTTTCGTACTCGACCTGAACATGGATGACGAAGCGAAGAGCCGCGGCATACTGATCGATCAGGATGCGCTTTCTCAACTCCTGGGGATCGAGGTCGTCAAAACCGTTGCTATTCGCAAGAGCGGGATCGATAAACTGCTCAAGGGCATTCAACAGCCCCGACCATCCCCGGTTCAGGTCCGCTACGATGACGCAATCGAGGGCGGTGTCAGGGACGTTACCGCGCTTCTTCCCAAGGCGTTCATCTCCCGACGGGCACTCGCGCTCATGGTCCTTTCGGGCGATGAGAGCCTCAAGGGATGGCTCCACGCGAACGTGCAGGACCATATCATCGCGGATATAGAGAAGATCCGTGAGGTAACGCAGTCCAAGTTCAATAATTCCCTGGGGTACCTCATTAACCAGCGCAGGATGAAAAAGGCCGACGAGATCCTGGGTCAGGTGCTCAGCTTGAATGAGGCCGGGAAGGGATCTGCGCTGGCGTTCAATATCGGGAAATGGTCGATGCACCCGGTCTACGGCATTCCCATACTATTAGCGGTGCTTTATATCGTGTACCAGTTCGTCGGTGTCTTTGGTGCGGGTGTTGCCGTCAACTTTTTCGAAAATACGGTCTTCGGAGAATATCTGAATCCCTGGGTAACCAAGATCGTCAACGCTGTCGTACCCGCTCCGTTCTTGCAGGAACTGATCATTGGGGATTACGGACTGGTTACTATGGCGCTCACGTATGCCATCGCAATTGTTCTGCCGATCGTGGGATTCTTCTTTATCGCTTTCAGTCTTTTGGAAGACTCGGGTTACCTGCCCCGTCTTGCGGTCATGGTGAACAAGGTTTTCAAGATCATGGGACTGAACGGGAAGGCCGTGTTGCCCATGATCCTCGGATTGGGATGCGACACCATGGCTACGCTGACTACGCGCATTCTTGAAACCAAGAAAGAGCGCATCCTCGTGACGCTTCTTCTCGCCCTCGGCGTACCCTGTTCCGCCCAGCTGGGAGTGATCCTCGGCCTGGTCGCGGGCCTCTCGGGTCTGGCCACATTCATCTGGCTCGGCACACTGTTAGCCATGATGCTTCTCGTTGGGTATCTCGCATCTAAGATCATCCCTGGCGAGCCATCGGACTTTGTTCTCGAACTCCCACCGATCCGCGTACCGCAATTATCGAACATCCTGGTGAAGACCGCTGCGCGTGTTCAGTGGTATTTGAAAGAAGCAGTGCCGCTTTTTATTCTCGGCACCTTCATCCTTTTTATCGGACACAAGGTGGGAGCGCTTGAAGCCATTCAAAAGCTGACGGACCCGATCGTTGTCGGATTCCTCGGTTTGCCCAGCAGGGCATCCGAAGCTTTCGTCATCGGGTTCCTGAGGCGGGATTACGGCGCTGCCGGGCTCTTTATGCTTGCCAAGGAAGGGCTCCTCGATCCGGTCCAGATCGTCGTGAGCCTGACGGTGATGACGCTTTTCATTCCCTGCATCGCGAACTTTTTTATGATGGTGAAGGAACAGGGAATGAAGACCGCATTGTACATGGCGGCATTCATATTCCCTTTTGCCTTTTTAGTAGGGGGGGCTTTGAACTGGCTGCTCAGGACATTCAACGTATCGCTCTAAAGGGATTGTATGGCCGGACATTGAGGATGGGGGAGGTTGCAATATGGCTGATATCAAAAAGATGATCGGTGTTGAGGGACAGGCAGGCCATCCCGCACTATGTGTGCTGCCGGAGATCGAGAAGGAAGACGAGCTTTTTGAGGTCATCTGGACCCTGAGGGAAGACGGCAGACTTACCCTGGAACAGATCATCCAGAGTTGCACGTTGGCGGAGTGCGAGAAGATCCTGAAGGATCTTTCGAAGAATGGATGGATCGATATAAAGGACCAGGCCGTAGAATTGCTGCCGAAAGGCGAGAAAAGGGCGAAGGAACTTGTACGGCGACATCGGCTGTCGCTCCGGATGTTCTACGATCTGTTCGCCCTGGATGGCGCAGAAGCTGAGGCGTGCAAGTTCGAGCACATTCTATCTCCCGAAGTTACTGACAGTGTATGCACCCTGCTGGGCCATCCGCCGAACTCACCCGACGGCAAACCCATCCCTCGCGGAGAGTGCTGTGCCATGTTCCGTCAGGAGATGAGGCCCCTCGTAGCACCGCTTGCCGATCTGACACCGGGAGACCAGGCGAAGATCGTATTCATCACTCCCGGATCACACTCACGCCTCGACCGGCTTTCCGCAATGGGTGTGGTCCCGGGTAGCGTGGTAAAGTTGCATCAGAAGAAACCGTCGTATGTCATCCAACTTGGTGAGACCATGATCGCTGTTGACAAGGACATTACGAAGGAAATATTCGTGAAGAAGGTTTAGATTGATATCATCGGCGCCAAGGCAACACCGGCGCGGTTGACTCGGTCCAAAAGAAAAGAGGTATCGGAATGAGCAGGGAACAGGCGGCACTGGCTTATCTTGATGGAATGCTCGGGTTCCGGGGTGACTTCGGGCTTTTTCAGCAGGCAGTGGAAGTTCTGAGCGAACACGACAGGATGAGAATCGAGGCAGCGATCTCGGTGCGGCTGCCCGGCGGTATGGTTTCAAAGTAATAAAGCCAGGGTTTATTACAGGCCATCGAAGTAAATGCTTCTTTCTCTGTCATGCGAATAAGTTGCCTCGATTACCTGCTACGCGCTCAGTTTGAACAGCGATCAATTAAACCTTGATACAATCATCGACAAATCTTGACAATACGTGCGGCTCGGGTATACTTAACTCGTTGCCCAGCACCAGGATCATACCTATTGTTTCGAGATATGTCATTCCTCACGAAGATCAGGCCATATTCAGGATGAAGGCACAGTCCCATGAGAACGATACTTCTCGTAGATGATGAACTGGAGATATTAAAAAGCCTGGGAGAGATACTGAACAGGTTTGGATATACCGTTATTGCCAGAACGGAGGCCCAGGCCGCTCTTTCCGTTGTCCGTGATGGTGCAAAGATCGACCTTGTGATCACCGATTATCGGATGCCGGGCATGGATGGGCTCGAATTCCTGAACGCGTTGAGACAGATGGACGCGACAGTGCCGGTCATCGTTCTGACGGCCTATGGCGCGGTCGAATCTTACCTGAAATCACTCAGCCTCGGCGTGTATGAATATATCAACAAGCCGATCAAGGCAAAAGAACTGGGAAGGGTCGTACAGGCAGCGATCGACTCGTCAGAACGGAGCAATCCACCGGTAGATATATCTGCGAATAGTTAGACAAGGTGAATAGAGCTCCCTGCGGCCGCTGGACAGGTCCTTGGCATATCGCAAATTTACTTCTTCCCGCTGATAAAAAATCTATGATGGTAATTGGTGCACTATGAAAGCAAATTCATCGGGCTTTAACCTGTACGATGCTCTTCTCCTGATAGGACTGGAAGGGCGAACGGGAGAACTGGTCGTTGAATCAGGGAATAATATCGGATCCCTGTTCTTTCATGAGGGCAGGATCCTTCTGGCCTTTTCCCCTTATACGCGTGCCATCGGCGATCTACTGGTAGAACAGGCAGTGCTGACCGATGCTGAACTGCTGGATGTGCTGAAACAGCAGATGACCGGCCCCCACACTCCGGTTGGTACGCTTCTTCTCAAGACCGGAAAGGTCACGTTCCCGATAATCGAAACAATGGTTCAGGAGCAGATCCGGAGGGCGATCAAGGATTTCAGCGGCTGGAACCCGCTCGACTTCAATTTTGTAGCAAAGGATGTAAAGCCTTTTGACACGATCCATCTGCCGGTCTATGAGTTCATTCCCGCCGATATCATCAATTCCACCCTGGTCTTTGTTGCGGGCCTGGCGAATGTTGTCGGCCATCCGGTTAAAACGCAAGCGGTTGGTTGAAGGAAAAGCCTGATATCGTTCTTATCCCTCGTTCATTGGAACAACTTGGCCCGCAATATATTTCTCGCCTCATTGAATAATTTCAGGCATGTTTCTGTTCGGAAATCTGGATAGGTATGCTCGACTGCCTGGAAACTTCTGCCGACCTTGTGATAATGGAGGGTCGATTCTGCGTAGATGTTTTTCCCGATGTATATCCGGTGGGGAAAGTCCTTTGTCGTAGCAAGGACAACCTTCGCTTCGGTCAGATACACCGGGTCCAGGTTGATCCTCCGCCGAACTGCCGCAGCTGCTGGTTCAGAAAATGAGGCTTCGATCCTGATGGAATGGTGTTTTGCTGCGGCAAGCAGCTCGGGATCGACAAGAGGCTCGAAGAAGATGAACATCCTGAGCAGTCCCGTCCCCATCTCTTCCCGATAATATTCCGAGTGGTCCCAAGACAGAATACTGCTCACGAGGTCAACAGGCCCGAATTCCTGAGCGAACAACCGGGTACACTCCGTGAACAACTCCGGCTCACGGGCGATCATGCCGAGGAAAAGCTTGACGGGTTTCGGAGGACGGAGTTTGCCCATAGCGGATCTAGTACGGTTGAAGATAAGATGACAAACCGTCCGGTCCGGTAAGCGGCAGCTCCAGTTCGACCTCGATCTTACCGCCATCCATGTCCCGCTCGGTGGCGATCCGGTACCCCTGCAGATAACCCTGGAGCTTCTGCGTATAGGTCTTTTCTCCGAGCGCTTCGATGAACTTCTGGTCCGGTCCGACATTGATCAACTCGATGATCCTGAGCAGATTGCGTTCGGCGTCGGCGACAGCGGCCCGTTTTGCCATTTCCCGCTTCACGGTCGGCGTGGGCGCTTGTTTGGGAGGAAGACCGATCCCTCGCGACCGGATCTTTCCGGCGCTCCAGTCAATGCCTTCGATCGCGGTGATATACAGAAGGCGCATATCCTTGGTCACCCGCTGGTCATCCGAGATGCCGATCGCAGCGGAATCATTGGCGTATCCCGGAGAGCTGACCTGCAGGGTATAGCGTCCTGCCGGGATCCCCTCGAACTCATACCTGCCCTCGCTGGAGGCGTTGACAGAGGCCCGTTCAACACCTTCGGCGAGGAGTGCTACGCGTGTTCCCGCGGCAGTTGCCTTGATCTTGCCGGTTATCACCGCAGATCCCTTCGAGGGGGCCAGTGTGATCGGCGATAGTACTGTCGTTTCCGAGGGCTTCACGACGATGCCGGGAAGAGCCAGGGGAAAAGGGGAGGAGGGCGCGGTCACCTTGATATCATAGGTCCCTGCCGGCAGTGATGTCCTGAACTTCCCGTCCTGCGCGTTCACCTCCACCGATGTAATGGCCTTGCCTTGCTGCATCACCGCAATGCGGACCCCTGCGGATGGCGGGACGACCACACCTTCTATCGCTCCTTCTTTTTTTGTGGGACAGGCGGTCAGCGAAACAAGCAGTGCGATCGAACAGCAGACGACGATGATAGGACGCATGGTTACCTCCCGGTTCAGAATAGGCATCAGTATAGCATAAAATAACCGCCGCGGTCATCCTGCGAGGTATCTCTTATCGGATAAATGTAGTCCCGTATATTCACTTGACAATACCGCGGGGTTTGCTATAGTTTAACCATGCAACTCACCCGGGAAGGCGATTACGGCATCCGCAGCGTTCTGTACCTCGCGCGGCAGCCCTACAAAAAGATCAGTTTTGTCACCGAGATCTCAGAGCAATACAAGATCCCCCGCAGTTTTCTCGCAAAGATACTCCAAAAACTGGTCAAAGCGAAGATCGTCCGGTCCTATCGGGGAGTAAAGGGCGGATTTTCACTTGCCCGCCAGGCGAAGGACATCTCCGTTCTTGATGTCCTGGAGGCCATTGAAGGCAGGATGGCCATGAACCTGTGCCTGTCCGATAAAAAGAAATGCGATTTTTCCCGGAATTGCCCGGTCCATTCGGTTTGGGCCAGCGTGCAGTCAAAGGTCATCGAGGTCCTGAAAAAGTCCAACTTCGAGGAACTTTCCCGTCAGAAAACTTGAACCCATTTGACGCTCCATTCATCTCACCGTAACGAGGAACCAGCATATGGCGAACGAGATCGGGTATGAATACGATGCTGTAAAAGGATTTGCTCTTTCATCTCTCTTCTGGGCGATCGTAGGATTGCTCGTCGGTATCCTCATATCTATCCAGCTCGTTTATCCCCAGTTCAATCTCACCTCATGGTTGACCTACGGCAGACTGCGTCCGATCCATACGAACGCGTTGATCTACGGATTCACGGTCCCTGCGGCCTTCAGCCTTTTTTTCTATCTCGTTCAGCGCCTGGGGCGGGTCCCGCTGGCCTATCCCGGACTGGCGAGGTTCACGCTCTACATCTTCAACATCGCCATCGTTCTCGCGGCATTGTCCCTGTTCGCCGGCATGAGCCAGAGCAAGGAATATTCCGAGCTTGAGTGGCCGCTGGACATAGGCGTTGTTATCCTCTGGGTCCTGTTCTCGATCAACATCATAGCTACGATCATGAAACGGAAGGAAGAGCAGATGTATGTGTCGCTCTGGTATATCCTGGCTACCGTGGTCGGCGTGGCGATCGTCTATATCGGCAACAACATTGCGGTCCCGGTGTCCCTGTTCAAATCCTATTCTGCATACGCAGGCGCCAATGATGCCAATGTGCAGTGGTGGTTCGGTCACAATGCCGTTGCGTTCGTGTTCACCACCATCCCCCTCGCCGTTTTCTATTACATTCTTCCAAAATCGTCCGGAGCGCCGCTCTACAGCCACCGGCTTTCCATCGTCGGCTTCTGGTCGCTGGTATTCGCTTACCTCTGGACCGGCGCGCACCACCTCGTATACACCCCGCTGCCCGACTGGATCCAGACCGTCGCCATCGCCTTCAGCATTTTCCTTATTGCGCCGTCCTGGGCTTCGGTGATCAACGGGTATGGGACCCTGAACGGGCAGTGGGAGCAGATGCGGAGCAACTATCTCGTGAAGTTCATTGTTCTGGGGATAACGTTCTACGGCCTCCAGACCATTCAGGGGCCCAGTCAGGCGATCCGCGCGTTCAGCGCGCTCATCCATTATACGGATTGGGTCCCGGGTCATGTGCACATGGGCACCATGGGATGGGTGACCATGACCGTGTCCGCGGGATTCTACTACATGCTGCCGCGGATCTATAACACCGAGATCTACAGCATCAAGCTCGCAAACCTGCATTTCTGGCTCGTCCTGGTAGGCCAGTTGATCTACTCCGTGACCATGTGGATCACGGGCATCCGGCAGGGCGCCATGTGGCAGGCCGTGGATACAGATGGAGGCCTGGTCTATGCGAACTTCATCCAGACCCTGACGCCCAATTATCCCTTTTGGAACATGCGGACGCTGGGAGGCGTCATTTTCTTTGCCGGCTTCCTGGTGTTCGTGTACAACATCCTGCAGACCATTCGCAACGCCCCTGCCGCACAGCGTGCCTGACAAGGGCTGATCAATACGTAGGAGACGACGATGAGCATCGATAAAAAACCGGTAACCTTCATGCTTCTGGCAGTCCTGGCGATCATGGTGGGTACGCTGCTGACAACCTTCATTCCGCTCTTTGTCGGGACCGTTGTTCCTGACACGGACAAGGTCATTCCGTACAAGCCGCTTGAGGTTGAGGGAAGGGACATCTATATCCGGGAAGGGTGCAATAACTGTCATTCCCAGATCGTCCGTCCGCTTCCCTTCGAAACGGCCCGGTATGGCCCGCCTTCGACGCTGGCAGAGTCGGCCATTGACCGGCCGCATCTCTGGGGGTCAAAGAGAACGGGGCCGGACCTGGCACGGGTCGGCAGGAAGTATCCCGCTGCCTGGCACTACCAGCACATGAAGAACCCCCAGAGCATATACCCGCAATCGAACATGCCGGCGTACGCATGGCTTGCAGACGCCAAGTTGGACAGGCGCTACGCGGAGAAGAAGATGAAGGTCCTGGGATATCCTTATACGACCGACGATATCAAGGTGCTTGAGGGCAAGACGGAAATGGACGCTCTGGTTGCTTACCTCATGCGCCTGGGCAGGGAGCTGAAACCGTAATATGACATTCAAGGCCTGGCTCTATTTCGGCTTCACCGCGATCCTGGCACTGGTACTTGCCGCTGTCATGGTCTATTTCTTCCGCAGCAAACGCAAGGACCGCGTTGAGTCGCCGAAGTACCGCATGCTGGATGACGATTAAGTAACAAGCAGTTGAAAAATTATTCTCCGTTTCCTTTTTCGTCATTCCCGCGCAGGCGGGAATCCAGGTATCTCATTACTGTTACTGGATCCCCGTTTTCACGGGGATGACGAGTTAGGCTGAAAGAGATGCTTTTAACAACCAGCTGGTAATAAGAACGTCTGCTACCGCCTCAACAGGAGAACTGTCATGGGAGAATTCGACGGGATCAAGGAACGGGAAGAGGGGAAAAACAAAATGCCTCTTGGCATGGCGGTCCTTTTCATGGTGCTGATCCTTTTCGGCCTTATCTATCTGTATCGGTATATGCCGCAGACAACGGGGTGGACCCAGGCCGGACAATACGAACGCAAAATGGAGTTGCACAAGAAGGCGGTCATCACCCATGAGGTGAAGGAAGTGGCATCAGGTGCGTCTGAAGGGGGCAAGGCGGACAAGGGTCCTGATATCTACAAGTCCGATTGCGCCATGTGCCACGGCGAGAATCTCGAAGGCGGCATCGGTCCGGCGCTCACGGGCCCCAAGTTCATCTATGGCAGTACCCTTGCCGACCATGTTCGCGTCGTAACGGACGGGACACAGAACGGCATGCCCGGCTTCGGGAAACAGCTCGGCGCGGAGAAGGTACGCGCCGTGGCTCATTACGTCTTCTTCCGACATACCAAGTAGGCCGGTATGGGACGATTCACTTTCCGCGCCTGGCGCACGGCGGCAGCGTGGACGCAGGCAGTCCTGATGGTGGGACTGCCTTTTGTCCGTGTAGGGGGCGAAAGCGCCCTTCGATTCGATGTCCCCACGATCAAACTGTACTTCTTCGGTTCGGTCATTTGGGTCAGCGAGGCCTATTTCTTCCTTCTTGTTCTCCTCCTGTTCACCATCGGGGTCATGCTGTTCACCGTGCTCTATGGTCGTATCTGGTGCGGCTGGATGTGTCCCCAGACCATCCTCTCGGACTTTTCGCGGTCCATCGAAAGGATAGCCGCATGGTTCAGCGGCCACCGTATCTTCCGGGTAGCGATCTCCCACACGCTGCTCGCGGTCTTTTCAGCAATTGTCGCCGTTGATCTCATCGCCTATTTCGTTTCACCCTATGATCTCCTGGCCGATGTCCGGTCACGGTCGGTAGGACCCTGGACCTTCTGGTCGTGGGCCTTGTTCTCGACCCTTATCTACCTGAATCTGGCATTTGTGCGGCAGCGGTTCTGTGCTTCGGTCTGTCCGTACGCGCGCTTTCAAAGCGCGTTCTTTGACCAAAGCTCACTGACCATAGCGTTCGATACATCGCGTTCCGGTGAATGCATGGGGTGTGAGGCCTGCGTGAGGACCTGTCCCGCGGGGATCGATATCCGGAAGGGCCTCCAGGTGGAGTGCATCAATTGCGCCGAGTGCGTCGATGCGTGCTCCCGCCAAAGGGACCGGTACGCGAAGGGATCGCTGGTGAACTACCAGAGAGGATACGGGGATCATGCCGGTCAGGCAAAGCCCCGGCCGCGCGTACTGTTGCTTTCGCTCCTGTTCTCCACCATTGCGGTCCTGTTCCTGTATCAGATATATATCCGGGTGCCTGTTGACTTCTGGGTTGTCCGGGACGAAAGGCAAAGTTATCACCAGATCGGCGTGCAAGGGAATATATTGAACGCATACAGCCTGTTGATCGAGAACCGGAGCCTGTCGCCGGGGATCTATCAGCTCAGCATAACAGGCATCAAGGATGCGGATCTGGTCATTACCCAGAACCCGTTCCGCATTCCACCGAACAGCTCCGTTTCTTTGCGGGTCTATGTGTTCGCCAAGAGACAGAATCTTTCCGTGCGCACGACACGGCTGCGCTTCACCCTTACCAATGCCCTATCGAAAGAGATCAGGATAGGCCAGGAGGCTCCGTTCATCTATCCCGAACGTTCGGACAAGGGAGTTGATATCTGATATGGCGACGCAGGCGGCTCATTCAGTGAACTGTGACCATTGCCTTCTGCCGGTTACCGTGCAGGATGCGGTGCACGATGACTATCCCGCGGGCCGCAATACCTTCTGCTGTCATGCCTGCCGGGCAA
>CAKKRC010000042.1 GCA_919902495.1 Nitrospiria bacterium | reverse complement strand
GCAAGGCACGCATGGGCCGGAACCCCCAGACCGGCGAGGCCATCAAGATCCCGGCCAAGAGGGTCGTGAAGTTCCGCGTCGCGAAAGCCTGCAAAGAGGGCGTCCTCGGCAAGAAGTAATCAGCCTCCTGCTGTAATGATCAAATACCATAAAGGCATCCCGGGTCATTCCGGGGTGCCTTTTTCGTCTTGATTTAAGCTCCCTACGGCAAACTGCATGGAGCTTCGATCCTCAGGGTTAAACTAATTATTCTAATCGCTCGCTAACCCCGGGTACCGGGGATGCGCTCGCTCCTGGATTCATGGAATACATCCTTTTCATTCTCTATCCCCTCGCCCTGGTCCGCCTGCGACTGGTGCTCATCGCCCTGGCGTTCCACGGCGCGCTTATCGTCGGATCTGCCGTACGGTACGGCCGCATCCCGCTCATCGGCACCCATGATACCCTGGGGTTCCTTGCCTGGTCCATCGGCGTCGTGTATCTGGCCTTCGGTTGGCGCCGAAGGCGCGACCTCTATTCGTATCTGACCATTTCCCTGATCCTTCTGCTTCTCGCAGGTTCGGTCATCTCGCCGGTCATGAAGGGCCCCCTGCCGCCCGTGCTCAGGACCATCTGGTTCGAGCTCCACGTGATCCTCTCCTTCGTATCCTACGCGCTTTTCGCCGTCGGCGCGGTCTTCGGCGCCTTGTTCCTCCGCGACGGGGAGCGCGAGCATGAGACGGACCAGTACCGGAACCTCCTGCTGGGATACGTCCTGTTCTCGATCGCCATGATATTCGGCGGCATCTGGGCCCACCTCGCCTGGGGGACCTATTGGCTCTGGACGCCGAAAGAGCTTTGGACCACCATCGTCTGGTTCTTTTACAGCCTGTACCTGCACGCGCGCCTCGTCAGGGGATGGACCGGACGGCCCGTGGCATGGATGGGGATCGTCGGGTTCCTGATCGTCATGTTCACCTATGTCGGCGTGGGATTGTTGATGAAAAGCTCCCATGAGTTCTGATGAAGCGTATGCAACCACAGATTAACACAGATGGACACAGATAAATCATGAAGTCAAAACCCGACGTGTATATTCTCGAATCTAGCCTTTTAGAAGTTATCTGTGTTTATCTGTGGTTACAACGACCCTTATGAAAAACTTCTTTCTCTCCCTCAAGACGACGGTCTGGCTCCTTACCGGCCTCATCTGCGTGTTCTTCCTCGGTTCGTACCTGATGCCGGCGTATAAGGACATCCACGGCGCCATGAACGACCGCCTCTTGTTCGAGTGGGTGGAACAGGTCGCCGTCGATCATCCCTGGGTGACCGGATGGTTCTTCCTCGCCCTTGCGGCGCTCGTTCTCCTCACCATCAATACCATCGTCTGCAGTATCCAGGCGGTGAGGGGAAAATGGTCACGCGAGGACTTTCTGCTGCGCATCGCCCCGCAGGTGGTCCACATGGCGTTCCTCATCATCCTGCTCGCCCATCTCCTGGGCGCGGGTTGGGGATACCGCATCTCCGGTATGCTGCCGCAGGGTGGCTATGGGCGGCTGCCCGATGGCCGGGTGCTTCAGCTCAAAGCGATCCGCGTCCAGGGCGATCCGTCCGGTTATATACGCGACTGGTCGGCGGATGTGGCGGTCTATGAGAGCGACCGCGAAACAGCGGCGGGTGTTCTCGGTCCCAATGCTCCGCTCTTCACCGGAGGTGCGGGCATCTATCTCAAGAGCTTCGAGCTCAAGCCGACGCCGATGGCATTCATCCTGGTGACGAAGGACCCCGGCGCGGTCTGGGCGCTCGCCGGCGCGGTCCTGTTCATGATCGGCACGGTGATCATTCTTTTTCTTAAATGGAAGAAGGTTTAGCATTCTTCGCAGACACTGAGAGCTCTGACACGGCCATGCAACAAAAAATATCTCGACACCGAACCTAACCCGGACAAGCCGGAACCAAGCAAATCATTTTCGCGCAAAGCCGCAAAGCTCGCAAAGAAAAGCTTGCAAGTCTTGAATTAAAACAATAATCCATTTTGTTTTTGCCGTTCTTTGCGGCCTTTGCGGCTTTGCGAGAGAGAAGGTTCTAAGTTTTCGTCTTAATATTCCATCCATTTTGAGAAGAATTTGATTCCTTAGCTACTAATGTCTTTTAGTTGATGGACAATGACGTGTGTACATATTCTTTTCCTCCGTGTTCTCCGTGCCTCCGTGGTAAAATGCCTTTATGATTAAAAGAGCTCTCATCGCCATGAGCGGCGGCGTCGACAGTTCCGTCGCAGCGGCCCTTCTTCAGCAGCAGGGGTACGAGGTTGAAGGCGTTACCATGAAGCTGACGGCCGGACTCTGCTGCGACATCGGCTCCGCGCAGGCCGTCTGCGGCCACCTCGGCATTCCGCACCGTACGCTCGACCTGCAGAAGGAGTTCACCACCGCGATCATCGGGAACTTCATCGATGAATATCGCAACGGTCGCACGCCGAATCCCTGCATCCGGTGCAACGACGTCATCAAGTTCCGCACGCTGCTGACCTATGCACGGGAGAACGCCTTCGCGTTCCTCGCGACCGGCCACTATGCACGCGTCGAGCGGGACACGGCCGCCTCTCGCTTCACCCTTAAGAAAGGAAGTGATGCGAGCAAGGACCAGAGTTATTTCCTGTACCGACTGACGCAGGACCAGCTCGCTCATGTCCTGCTCCCCCTGGGAGACATGCGCAAGACCGAGGTCCGCATCCTCGCCGGAGAGTTGAAGCTCCCGGCGGCCGATCGGCCCGAAAGCCAGGAGATCTGCTTCGTGCCGGACAATGACTACCGGACCTTTCTCAAGACCCACGCTCCCGATATCCTGAGGCGCGGCGAGATCGTCATGACCGACGGAACGGTCGTGGGCAGGCACGAAGGCATTGCCTTCTACACCATCGGGCAGCGCCGGGGCGTTGGTATTGCTTCGGGCGGCCGCCTCTATGTCGTCCGGATCGAGCCGGGCCGCAACCGCGTCGTCCTCGGCCAGCGCGCTGACCTCGAGACCGCTTCTTTGCAGGTGTCCGACGCGACCTTTCTCCCCTTTGACCGCCTTTCCGCGCCGCTCTCCGTCGACGTAAAGGTCCGCTATCGCGCGGCCGCCCATCGCGCAACGATCAGTCCCGCGGACAACGACCGCGTCGCCGTGGCCTTCGAGCGGCCGGTCGCCGGCGTCACGCCCGGCCAGGCAGCGGTCTTCTATGACGGCGACACCGTGGCAGGCGGCGGCATTATAGAGGGTTAGTCCCTGTCTCCTGTCTACTGTCTCCTGTCTCCTGTCTCCTCCCTCCTACCTACTTCCTCCTACCTACTGCCTACTGCCTACTGTCTACTGCCTACTGTCTACTGCTTCTCAGCTTTCTGATCCTCTCCACGACGGGCGGGTGGGAATAGTAGAACTTCGCATAAA